>NZ_JBVJND010000013.1:0-266247 GCF_055583825.1 Streptomyces sp. NPDC104367
CACAAGCGGCAGAGCGTTTTGAACCACACCCGGCACCCCTGGGTGGGTGAACCATACGAAGGGCTCACCACATCCCGCAGAACAACGTAGGGAGCTGTTTCAGAGGGGCCACCGATGGGGTGACGGCGTCGAGGTCGCAACGCACGAGGCACCTGCGCCGTTGAGGGAGATGTTCGAAGTCTCAACTCGTCAGCGCAGGTGCCTCGTTGATTCGCCATCCTGCCGTACTCGACCTCCCGCATGCGCTGGTCGAGTGGGTCACCATGCTCATCGTCACCCGTGAGGGTGACCGCCGCTGCAAGCTCCCTCCGCACCAGCGTGCCCTGGTCGCCCTGGTGTACCTGCGCAAGAACGAACCTCTGCCCCAGATCGCCGCGGCTTTCGGGATCTCTGTCGGTACCGCACACGCCTACACCACCGCGGTCATCGGCCTGCTCGCCGAGCGCGCCCCGGGACTGCTGAAGGTCTTGCGTGAGACCGACCCGGAGTACGTCCTGCTCGACGGAACCCTGGCGGAGTGCGACCGGGTCGGCGACAGCCGGGCCGACTACTCCGCCAAGCACCGCCTGCACGGAGTGAACCTGCAGCTGGTTACCGACCCGGCCGGCGCACTGCTGTGGATCTCGCCCGCACTGCCGGGCCGTACGCACGACCTGACCGCCGCCCGCACCCACCGGATCATCCGGATCTGCGAACGCCAAGGAGTCCCGATCCTGGCCGACTGTGCCTACATCGGCGCGGGACCGTGGGTGACCACGCCCCGGCGACGCCCGCCGGGAGGCGAGCTGTCCCCTACGCAGCGGACCGTCAACCGAGCGCTTTCCCAGGCCCGCGCAGCGGTCGAGCGCGGCCCGGCACGACTCAAACGATGGCGGATCTTCCGCAAGGCGCGTTGCAGCCCGAATCGAATGACGTCAATCGCGGCAGCCGTTCTCACTCTGGAGCGGCAACGCTGAAAGAGCTCAGTGCGTCCGCCGGACGGTCTGTCAGTCGATCAGAGCGGTGCGATCGTCCTGCTCATGGAGGTTCCCGAACGGGGGCCGCCGTGGACCGCGCCCGCCGGCCGGCGTGCCGCGCGTGCGGCTGGTAATCGCGGAGACTTGTGGACCAGGTCGACGTCGGTCACGCCGACGGCGAGACCTTCCGCACGGCCGTCACCCAGGAGCGACGGGAGTTCGTTGACCGTCCTCCATGGATGAGCCGCCGTCTCGGCCGCGTGACCGCAGGCCCACGGACGGCGGTCGAGCCCGGTACCGCCCCGGTGCGAAGCACGCGGCTTCGCGAACTGGCCGAGGCCGGCGCGCGTCTGCTCACGCGTGCAGGGGCTCAGTACGTGGAGGAACCTGGCCTCGGCCTCCTTGACGTCGCCCCTCGGGAGCCGACCGTGGCCGGTCTCGCCGTCGATCCCGAGGGGGCGAACGGGCGGATTACCGACGCCCGCGTTCGCGACGGCCTCCTCGTGGGAGCGCGCCTCGGTCGCGGAGACGCGTGCCGCGAACGGCGTCGGCGGGTCGTGATCCGGCATCGCCGTCACGAAGATGCCGGAGACGCCGACGCCGAGAACGTCGTCAACGGTGAGTGGCGTCCGCACCTTTGCCGCGAAGGTCACCTCATGTTCCGCGACCTCCACAGAGCCGGCGGGAACCCCGAGGGCCCGACCGAGCAGGTCGGTGGACGGTGCCTCGTCGCGTGTGGTGGGAGCCGGGCTGCGGTCCGAAAACGGCATGACACTCCTTCCTGCCGACGCTGCCACAGGGCCGATTAAACTGGTGTACCACATAACTCGTCGGGCGAAAAAGGGTCGTGCTCCAGGGCGCTTCACCAGGTGCCATCGCCGCGGCCCTGTAGGTGCGGGACTTCGCCGAACCGGCCGGGCAACCCGCCGGCCGCCCCGGGGAAGCCGACGACCTGCGGCCGGGCAACCTCGGACACCCCGGCGTGGAAATCCAGTCGCACGAGACCATCCCGCTTCGACACGCACCGACCTGAGGCCCGGTCAGGACCACACGCAGGGGCTGGCGGTCCGGACCAGGCCTTCCGGTTTCGCCGCGTCCGTCAACGGCATGTTCGCGGAGGGTTGCGAACTGGCGCGGATCCTCCGCGTCGACGGCCGCATTCCCGCGGGTGAGGCCCTCCGGACCGAGGAAGACCCGAGCGTGCACCGAGATTTCCCGATCCCGATGTTGGACGGCGGGTCGCGCACGCCTGTAGGCTGCTAACTAACGCTAATTAGCCTGGAGGGATGAGTGGAGCTCACCAACACCTTCACTGTGGGAGTCCCACTGGAGGAGACCTGGAGGGTCCTCACCGATCTGGAACGGATAGCCCCCTGTCTGCCCGGCGCCGCGCTGCTCGGCAAGGACGGCGAGGACTACCGGGGTGCCGTGAAGATCAAGGTCGGCCCGGTGTCCGCGACGTACCGGGGCACCGCGCGGTTCCTCACCTGCGACGGTGCCGCGCACCGCGCCGTCATCCGGGCCGAGGGCAGGGACACCGGCGGCCAGGGCAACGCGGCGGCGACCATCACCGCCGATCTCTGTGCGCAGGGTGACGGCACTCGGGTGGACGTGCTCACCGACCTCGCGCTCTCCGGACGGGTCGCCCAGTTCGGGCGTGGAGTCCTCAGCGACGTCAGCAACAAGCTGATGAAGGAGTTCGTCAACCGTCTGGAGAGCGAGCTCGCTTCCGGTGCACCGGTCGCGGCCGTCCCGGGCGCCCCCGCGTCGGCACTGGCGGACGTGGCACCGCTCGACGTGATGGACAACATGAAAGGCGTCATCGCCAAGCGCGCGATCCCGGTCGTGGTCGTGGTTCTGGCGGCCGCTGCGGGGGTGTTCCTGCTGCGCCGGAACAGCCGGCCCACGTGGCCGCGGGAGCAGCCCGGATGGGGGGCGGCTGCCGGCGGCGCGGTCCCGGTGGTCATCAACCTCACGCTTCCGACCGCGGTACATCGTCCGACGAACGAGGGGTTGGAACTGCCGTGACCGATGTGATCCGCGAGAACAACCTGTACATCGACGGCACATGGGTGCCCGGAAGCGCCGGTGAGCGAGAGGTCGAGAACCCTGCCACCGAGACGACGGCCGGTGTGGTCACCCAGGCCGGCGCACCCGAGGTGGACGCCGCCACCGCGGCCGCCGCCAGAGCGTTCCCGGCCTGGGCGGCCACCCCCGTCGCGGACCGGGTGGCCCTCCTGGGCCGATTGCACGCGGTCATCACCGAGCGGGCGGACCGCTTCGCCCACCTGGTCAACCTTGAGCAGGGTTCCCCGCTCAGGGTCGCCCGCACCCTGCACGTGGACGTACCGCTGGGCGTCATCGCCAAGACCGTCGAGGCGACGCAGGAGTTCGAGTTCCGCCGCCGACTGGGCAACTCCGTCATCCTGCGTGAGCCCACCGGCGTGGTCGCCGCGATCACCCCGTGGAACCTGCCGCTGCACCAGGTCGTCGTCAAGGTCGTACCGGCGCTCGCCGCGGGCTGCACCGTGGTGCTCAAGCCTGCCGCGCTGACCCCGTTGAGCGCCTTCGAACTCACCCGCGCCATCGAGGCCGCGGGCTTCCCGGCCGGTGTGTTCAACCTGGTCACGGGGGCAGGACACGACGTGGGGGACCGGCTCATCCGCAGCCCCGCGGTCGACCACGTGTCCTTCACCGGCTCGACCGAGGTCGGCAGGCAGGTCGCCGTCGCGGCGGCCGGGACCGTCAAGGGCGTCACGCTGGAACTCGGCGGCAAGTCGGCGAGCGTCGTACTGTCCGACGTCTCCGAGGCGTCATTGGCCAAGGCGGTCAAGGTCACGGTGGCCAACTGCTTCCTCAACGGCGGTCAGACCTGCACCGCGCTGTCCCGTCTCATCGTCCCGGCCGACCGGCTGGCCGCGGTGGAGGAACTGGCCGCGCAGGCCGCCGCGAAATACCTGCCGGGTGAACGGCTCGGCCCGCTGATCTCCGCCGGGCAGCGCAAGGAGGTGCTGAGCTTCCTGGAGCCGGGCACCGGGGGCACGGACGCGCGCAGGATCACCCGGGATCTCCCCGTGCCGGAGCAGGGACACTACGTCTCACCGGCCGTGTTCAGCAGTGTCGATCCGGCCTCGCGGCTCGCCCAGGACGAGATCTTCGGGCCGGTGCTGTCCATCATCGCCGCCGACTCCGACGACCGTGCGATCGAGCTGGCCAACGACTCGGTCTACGGGCTCGGCGGGGCTCTGTGGACGGACGACACCGACCACGCGGTGGAGTTCGCGGCCCGCCTGCGCACCGGTCAGGTCGATGTCAACGGCGCCCCGTTCAACCCCAGGGCCCCGTTCGGCGGTTACAAGCAGTCCGGGATCGGACGCGAGATAGGCGACTACGGCCTCGAAGACGTTCTGGAGATCAAGGCGGTCCAGCTGTGAGCGGAGAAACCCAGGGCTACCGGGTCGAGGTCCAGGCGGCCGTGCTGCGCGCGCCCGGCGAGCCGATGCGGGTGGAGCGCATCCGCCTGCGCGACGTCGGGCCGTCCGACATCAGGGTACGGATCGACGCCACCGGTGTGTGCCACTCCGACCTCTCCCTCGCCCGGGGCGTGCTGGCCCAGCCGATGCCGGCGGTGCTCGGACACGAGGCCTGCGGCACCGTGCTGGAGCGGGGCAGCGAGGTGACGGAGCCGGCCGTGGGCGACCGGGTCATCCTGCTGTGGATCACCCCGTGCGGCACATGTGCCCCCTGCACACGCGGCGAACCCCACCTCTGTGCCAAGGGTTCGGCGCGCGGGCAGGAGCCGTACGCCCTCGACGAGCACGGTGAGCCGGTCTACCCCGGCCTGACGGTCGGCTCCTTCGCCGAGCAGACCGTGCTGCCCGCCGCGGCCGCGGTGAGGGTTCCCGACGACATCAGCACCCGCGACGCGGCGCTGCTCGGCTGCGCGGTCACCACCGGCGTGGGGGCCGTCACCAAGACGGCAGCCGTCGCCAGGGGCTCCTCCGTGCTGGTCGTCGGCCTCGGCGGGGTCGGCCTGGCAGCCGTCCAGGGCGCCCGGCTGGCCGGTGCCGCCACCGTCATCGCGGTGGACCGCAACTCCGACAAGGCCGAACTGGCGACCAAGCTGGGCGCGGACCACTTCGTTCCCGCCGACGAGAACACCAAGAGGACCGTCAAGGACCTGACCGGCAAACAGGGCGTGGACTACGCCTTCGACTGCGTCGGCTCCGCCCGCACCATCCGCGACGCCTGGAGCATGACCCGGCGCGGCGGTACCGCCTGCGTCGTCGGCATCGGCGGCAAGGACGACACCGTCACCTTCAGCGCGCTGGAGCTGTTCCACTTCGCGCGCACCCTCGTCGGCTGCGTCGCCGGTTCACTCGACGCCCACACCGACCTGGCTCGTTACTTCGACCACGTGCGCCAGGGCCGGCTGGACCTCTCCGCCATGGTCACCGGCGGCGGCACGCTGGTGGACATCGAGCCCGCGCTCCGGGAGATGGCCGCCGGCCGCGGAATCCGTACCCTCATCACGCCCGCGGGAGCGGTGAGCGGGTCATGAGGGTCGGCGCATGGGACATCGTGCCGCTCCTGGACGGGCACGGGCGGGAGCCGGCGCGGACGTCGCTGACCAGGCCGGGCACCGCCGACCCGTGGGCCTGCCACGAGCACCTCCTCGACGGTGCGGGCAACCTGGCCCTCACCGTGGGCGGGTTCCTGCTGCGTGCCGGCGAACGAACGATCGTCGTCGACGCGGGAGTGGGCACCATCGACAACGGCCGGTACCAGGGCGGACGGTTCCCGGAGAGCCTGCGCCGGGCCGGGGTCACCCCCGAGGACGTCACCGACGTGGTCTTCACCCACCTGCACTTCGACCACGTCGGCTGGGCGACCCAGAAGGGCGAGGTGTTCTTCCCGAACGCGACATACCGTGTGCACGCCGCCGACTGGCACCACTTCCTGGACGGGGAGCAGGCGGAGGCCGGCGCGGTGCGCAAACTTTCCCCGCTGGGCGACCGGTGGTCCCTGTTCACCGAGGACGGCACCCTGGCGCCCGGCCTGGACACCAGGCACACTCCCGGGCACACCCCCGGCACGACCGTCTTCGTCGTCTCCGGCGAGGGGCAGCGGGCGCTGTTGCTCGGGGATGTCGTCCACTCGGTCGTGGAGCTCACCGAACCCGACTGGGAGGCCGTCTTCGACGTCGATCCCCGTGCTGCCAGGGCCGCCCGCCACGCCCTCGGCGACGAGGTCGTCGACCGGCCCGACGCCGTCGTCGGCGCGCACTTCCCGGACCTGCGTTTCGGACGGCTCGTCACGACGGCGGGCGAGCGCCGGTTCATCCAACTCTAGGAGTCAGCAATGGACTTGAAGCTCGCCGGGAAGACCGTACTGGTCACCGGAGCCGGCCAGGGCCTGGGCCGGGCCATCGGCCGGGCCTTCGCCGCCGAAGGCGCCGCCGTGGCCTTCCACCACAACTCCTCCGCCGCCGGGGCCGAAGCCGCCGCCAAGGAGGTCGCCACGCTCGGCGGCAGCGCCATCGCGGTCGGCGCCGACCTGCGCGACGGCACCGCCGTCCGACAGGCCGTCGACGAGGTGCGCGACCGGCTGGCGCCGATCGACATCCTGGTCAACAACGCCGCGATGACCCAGAGCAAGCCGTTCCTGGAGACCACCGAGGACGACTGGGAGCCGCAGATCGAGGTGACCGTCGCGGGCACCCTGCGCGTCACCCAGGCCGTGGCCCGGCAGATGGCGGACAACGGCGGCGGATCGATCGTCAGCCTCATGGGTGACTCCGGCCGGGTCGGTGAGTCCCGCCTGCTGGTCACGGCCACCACCCGCGCCACCACGGTCGGCCTCACCAAGTCGCTCGCCAAGGAACTCGCACGCCACAACATCCGTGCCAACGCGGTCTCCATCGCCCTGGTCCGGACCGACAGCCTCGACGCGCACACCGGGAACGCCGACGACGCCAGGATGAAGAAGATCCTCTCCGCCTATCCGCTTCGCCGGCTCGGCACCCCGGACGACGTGACTCCGACCGTACTGCTGCTCGCCTCTCCGCTGTCGTCGTGGACCACCGGCCAGGTCGTGTCGGTCAACGGCGGCTACGCGATGCCCTGACGGGGACGACATGCGAAACGAGACCCACGACTCCCCCGTTCCCGTCACCGACGCGACGGACGCTCCGGTGACGGGACGGCGTGTCCGGCGCAAGGAAGACCTGCGTCTGCTCACCGGGCACGGCCGCTACGTCTCCGACCTGCAACTGCCCCGGATGCGCCATGTGGCCTTCCTGCGCAGCCCGTACGGGCACGCCCGGATCGACCGCGTCGACGCGTCCGAAGCCCGCGGGCTGTCCGGCGTGCACGGCGTGTTCACCGGTGACATGCCGGAGTTCCAGGCGGTCGTGCTGCGCGCCCGTTCCGCTCTGCCTGGCTACGTGGAGACCGACCAGCCCGTTCTCGCCTGGGAGAGGGCGCGGTTCGCCGGAGAGGCGATCGCCGCGGTCGTCGCCGAGGACCGCTACCGTGCCGAGGACGGCATCGAGCGGATCGCCGTGGACTACGAGCCCCTGCCGGCCAGTGTGACGGCCTGGATCCCGCCCGAGGCCCCGGTCCACGAAGCGGCACCGGACAACGTCCTGCTGCTCCGCACGTTCGACACCGGCGACGTGCCGCGGCACATGGCGGCCGCCCACCTGGTGGTGGAACGTGAACTGATCACCAACCGGCACGCCGGCAACCCCATGGAGTGCCGCGCCGGGGTCGCCTTGTGGGACGCCGCCGACGACCGGCTCACCTTCTGGTCGGGCACCCAGATCCCGCACCTGGTCCGCAACATGCTCGCCGAACTTCTCGGCCTGCCCGAGGGCAACGTGCGGGTCATCGCCCCCGACGTGGGCGGCGGTTTCGGAACCAAGGCCGTGCTGTATCCCGAGGACGTCGCCCTGTGCCTGATGGCCCGGCAGATGCGGGGCTGTCCGGTGAAGTGGGTCGAGGACCGCACGGAACACCTGCTGGCCGCGACCCACGCACGGGACCACCGCTATCTCGTCAAGGCCGGTTTCTCGTCCGACGGCCGCCTGCTGGCCCTCCAGGCGGACGTCACCTGCAACGTGGGCGCCTATTCGGTCTACCCGTGGACGGCCGGCATCGAGCCCCTGATGGCCGGCGGACTGCTGTCCGGTCCGTACCGGCTGCGGCACTACCTGTGCACCGTGCGAGGCGTGTGCACGAACACCTCGCCGTCCGGGCCGTACCGGGGGGTGGCCCGGCCGGCCAGCGTGTTCGCCATGGAGAGCCTCCTCGACGGGGCTGCCCGTGAACTCGGCGTCTCCGCCTTGGAGATCCGCAGGCGCAACCTCATCCAGCCTTCCGACATCCCCTACCGCATGCCGTCCCGGCTGGTGGACGACTCCGGCTGGTACGGCGAATGCCTGGAGAAGGCGATCGAGGCGATCGGCTACGAGGCGTTCCTCAAGGAGCAGAGACACCGCCGGCAGACCGGCGGGAACCCGATCGGGCTGGGACTGGCCTGCTACAACGAACTCACCGGGCTGGGGCGCGCCGCCGCGGCCGGTCCTCGTATGCCGTTCCGCACCGGGCATGACGCGTGCACCGTCCGAGTGAACCCGGACGGCCGGGTCACCGTCCTGTCCGGGGTGACGGCACAGGGCCAGGGACTGGAGACCACACTCGCCCAGGTGGTCGCCGACGCGGTCGGTGTCCGCTACGACGACGTCGACGTGCGGATCGGCGACACCAACGAGTCGCTGTGGGGCTTCGGTGCCTTCTCCTCCCGGCAGGCCGTGATCGGCGGCGGAGCGGCACACCGCTCGGGGGTCGCGGTACGTGACAAGGCCCTGGACCTCGCCGCCAGGCTGTTCGACGTACCGGCGGAGGAACTGCGGCTGGTCCGGGGCGAAGTCCGACGGGCCGGCGAGGACAAGCCGCTCGCGCCGCTGGCGGAGATCGCCCGGATCGCCTACCTGGAATCCAACCGGTTGCCCGAGGGCGTGGAACCGGGTCTGGAGGCCACCCGGTTCTACGATCCGATCCGCGGTGCGTTCGCCGCGGGGGCGCAGGCCGTGACGCTGGAGATCGACCGTGCCACCGGCGAGTTGCGGATCCTGCGGTGGGTCTGCGTCGAGGACGCCGGACGGGTGATCAACCCGATGATCGTGGACGGTCAGATCGCCGGCGCCATGGCCCAGGGCCTGGGCGGCACGCTGTACGAACATCTCGTCTACGACGAGGCGGGCAACCTGTCCACCGGCACTCTGATGGACTATCTGATGCCCACCTCCGCCGAGGTCCCCGAGCTGACGATCGGACATGTCAGCCACCCCGCGGACAACCCGATCGGGGTACGCGGCGTGGGCGAGGGCGGCACGCTCGGCCCCAACGCGTGCGTGGCGGGCGCCATCAGCGACGCCCTCGGCATCACCGTCACCCGACTGCCCATCACCCCAGGCCGTGTATGGGAGGCCCTGCGATGATCACTGCCGAGCTGGCCGACGACGCCGTCGGTCTGATCACCCTGCGTCGGGAGGACCGCCGCAACGCGCTCGACCTGGAACACTGCCGGGCCCTGGCCGACGGAGCGGACGAACTCGTCGACAAGGACGCCCGGGTACTGGTCATCACCGGCGAGGGCACCACTTTCTGCGCGGGCGCCGACCTGGACGGTACCTACGACGACGAGTTCCGCACCGTGCTGTACCGGATGCTGCACGGCGTCTGCGCGCTGCCCGTTCCGGTGATCGCCGCCCTCAACGGCCCCGCCGTCGGCGCCGGAACCCAACTGGCGATCGCCGCGGATCTGCGGGTCGCGGCGCCGTCGGCGTTCTTCGCCGTGCCCACCGCGAAGAACGGCCTGGCGGTCGACCCGTGGACGGTGCGCCGGCTGGCGCTGCTGGCCGGCGGAGGCCCGGCCCGGGCCATGCTGCTGGGCTGTGAACGGATCGACGCCGGTCGAGCCCGGGAACTCGGGTTGGCCGACCGTGTGGGGTCGCGGGACGACGCCCTGGCGTGGGCCGCCGAGATCGCCGCCATGGCACCGCTGTCGTTGCGCTACGCCAAGCACGCACTCAACTCACTGTTCGAGGAGACGGACCCGGTGGAACAGCTGGAGGACGAGTTCACCGCCTGCTGGGGAAGCGAGGACGTCGCCGAGGCCAGACTGGCCCGGCAGGAACGCCGCGCGCCGCAGTTCCGCGGCCGTTGAGGCGGCGGGCACCACGGTGAAACCCGCTCCGTTCGACTATGTCGCCGCGACCAGCGTCGCCGAGGCCACCCGGGTCCTTGCCGGCGCAGCCGGCGACGGCAAGATCATCGCCGGCGGGCAGAGTCTGCTGCCCGTGCTCGCCCTGCGCATGTCCCGTCCGGCCGTCCTCGTCGACATCAACCGCGTCCCCGGCCTGTCGGGGATCACCCGGCTCGACGGGCAGACCGTCCGGCTGGGTGCCCTGGTGCGCCACTCCCGGCTCATGGAGCAGCCCCATCACGGGCTGCTCGCCGAGGCGGCCCGCTGGATCGGACACACCGCGATCAGATCACGCGGCACCAGCGGGGGCAGCATCGCCCACGCCGACCCGTCGGCCGAACTGCCGGTCGTGGCCACCGCTGTCGACGCGACCGTTCATGTCGCCGGCCCCGGCACCGTCCGGCAGGAGGCCGCCCGTGCGTTCTTCACCGGCGCACTGCAGAACTCGCTCGCGGAGGACGAGATGATCACCGCGGTGGACATGCCGATCCCCAGCCGCTGGGGATTTGCCGAACTCTCCCGCCGCCACGGCGACTTCGGCCTGGTCACCGTGGCAGCCGCGGAGATCCAGGGGCGCTGGAGCATCTGCGTCGGCGGAGTGAGCAGCGTCCCGTACCGGAGTGCCGAAGCCGAGGAACTGCTGAACGACGGCGCGGCCGACGCCGTCGGGAAAGCCGCAGCGGCCGTTGCCGCCGGTGTCGCCCCGTCCGGCGACCTGCATGCCTCGGCCGAGTACCGACGAGCGATGACCGCGGAATTCACCCGCCGCGCGCTGCTCCAGGCGATGACCGGCCGGCAGAGCGGAACGACCTGATGATCGGCCGCCAGAGAGGAACGACCCGATGCGCGTCACCTTCACCGTCAACGGCAATCGCCAGGCCATCGACGTCGAGCCACGCCGCACCCTCGCCGATGCGCTGCGCGAGGACCTCGGTCTCACCGGGACGCATCTCGGTTGCGAGCACGGGGTGTGCGGTGCCTGCACCGTGCTGGCGGACGGAGAACCCGTACGGGCCTGCCTGATGCTGGCTGTCCAGGCCGCGGGCAGCTCTGTCACGACCGTCGAAGGCATGCGCGGTGACGACGGCACCCTGCACCCGCTGCAGGAGGCCTTCGCCGACCACCACGGGTTGCAGTGCGGCTTCTGCACCCCCGGCATGCTGATGTCGGCCCTCGACCTGCTCCACCGCCAGAGCGATCCGGACCGCGAGCAGATCCGTACGGAACTGTCCGGCAACATCTGCCGCTGCACCGGCTACATGGGCATCGTCGACGCCGTGCAGGCGGCCGCGTGCAAGCTGCGGGAGTTCAACGGGCCGGCCGACGCTCCCACGACCGCATCCGCACCGTGACGAGGTGGCCATGCACGATCTGCTTCCCGAACTGTCCCGGTGGTTCGCCTCCGGAGAGCGATTCGCGCTCGTCACCGTCGTGAACACCTTCTCCAGCGCACCCCGGCCGCCCGGCGCCGCCATGGCGGTGTCCGCCACCCGCGGAGTGGTCGGCAGCGTCTCCGGCGGCTGCGTCGAAGGCGCGGCCTACGACCTGGCCCAAGCGGTGACCTCCTCGGGTGTCCCGGTGCTCCAGCGCTTCGGGGTGTCCGACGACGACGCGTTCGCCGTCGGACTGACGTGCGGCGGCGTCATCGACCTGTACGTCGAACCGGTGGATGCCGGGTCCTTCCCCCGGTTCCCCGCGGTGGCCGAGGCGGTGGCCCACCAGGAGCCCATCGCCGTTGCCACGTACCTGGACGGACCGGGCCCGCTTGGTCGGCACCGGCTCATCACCACCGGGGGCGCCGAAGGCAGCCTCGGTTCCGACGGGCTCGACGCCGCGGTCACCGAGGTCGGCCAGGGACTGCTGGAGGCCGGTGAGAGCCGCACGGTGTCCTTCGGGCCCGGCGGCGAGCGCATGCGACGGGACGCGACGGTGTTCATCCGGTGCTTCGCCCCACCGCCCCGGATGGTCGTCTTCGGCGCCATCGACTTCGCGGCCGCCGTCGTGCGTATCGGCAAGTACCTCGGTTACCACGTCACGGTCTGCGACGCCCGTCCGGTCTTCGCCACGCGAGCGCGGTTCCCCGACGCCGACGAGATAGTCGTCGACTGGCCGCACCGTCACCTCCTGGCCGACCCGCCGGACGAACGAACCGTACTGTGTGTCCTGACCCACGACCCGAAGTTCGACGTCCCACTCCTGGCGAAGGCGCTGCGCGGACCGGCCGCCTACATCGGAGCCATGGGGTCGCGCCGCACGCACCAGCGGCGCCTGGACGAGCTGCGCGAACGCGGCGTGACCGAGGAACAGCTGGCCCGCCTCCATTCCCCTGTCGGCCTCGATCTCGGCGGACGCACCCCGGAGGAGACAGCGATCTCCATCGCCGCTCAGATCATCGCCTGCCGCAACGGAGCGTCCGCACGCCCGTTGTCCGTGACGCCGGGCCCGATCCACCGTCGGACGACGGCCACTGCGTCCAGTTGACCTCGGACAGGTCCGGCGCCGGGCCGGCCGAGGATTCCGCGCACGATGCGCGCCCGGGGGGCGCGGCCCGATCAGGCCTGTGCAGACGCTCGCCTCGCCCTGACCTACCGCAGGAGACGGACGCGGCGGCCCCGGTGAAGCGTCGGCAGAGGCAGGACGTGGATCCGGTTTCCGTCGGCGGAGTGGCTGCCGCACGGGCCCCTTCTCCCGCGGCCCCCAGGCCGCATGGCGCATGCGGACTGCCACCGCACATCGTTCTGCGACGACCGCTCGGTGGGGGCCGAGGCCGGTGTCCCGCCGGGATCCGGTGCATCGGCCGCCCGCCCGGCCGTCCGAGGTTCCGGGATGTCCCAAAGCCCCGGGGCGGCACCGTGATTGACAGTGCCACACCACCCCCGTAAAGTAATATACTACTTTACTGGAAGCGGTTAGGGCCGTGTGCACGACAGGTTCGCCGGGATCTCCTCAGATCGTCCGTTGCGAAGTCCGCCTACGCTGAACAGTCCGAAGGAGCGCTCAGTGCCGTCGTCCCTTCCTCCATCAGAACCGTTGCGTCAAGAGTCGCAGCCGCGAAGGCCGGATCCGTTCGAGTCCTTCCGGCTCGACGGGCGTACGGCGCTCGTCACCGGTGTCGGGCCGGGGATCGGCGAACATGTCGCACGGGCGTTGTCGGCCGCCGGCGCGAACGTGGTCCTTGCCGCCCGAAGCGCCGAGCGGATCGGGCGGGTGGCGTCGGAGATCAAGGTCTCCGGCGGTCAGGCCGTCGCGGTTCCCACCGACGTCGCCGTCCCCGAGCAGCGTGAGGCCCTGGTCGCCGAGGCCCGGTCGGCGTTCGGCGGTGTGGACATCCTGTTCAACAACGCCACGGGGGGCGGGTTGCCCGCGTCCTCGACATCGCCGTCGTCGCCATGGGAGCTGGACGACGCCGTCTGGGAGACCGCTGTCGCGGTCAACCTGCGGGCGCCGTTCCACCTTGCGAAGATGCTGGTGCCGGGGATGCGGGCGCGCGGACACGGCAGCATCGTGAATCTGCTCTCCTGCGCGGCGTTCCTGCCCATCGCCGGCTCCGTCGCCTACGGCGCGACGAAGGCCGGACTCCACATGATGACCCGGCACCTCGCCAAGATCTGCGCGCCGGAGGTGCGGGTCAACGCGATCTGTCCCGGGTCGATCGCCCCCGAGGGCGAGTCCATGGCGAGATTCGCCCCGCACGTGGCGAAGAACGCCCTGCCCCGCGTGGGTCGCGCGAGCGAGGTCGTCGGCGCCGCGCTGTTCCTGGCCTCGGACGCGTCCAGCTACACGACGGGCAGCGTGCTGTTCGTCGAGGGCGGCCGGATCGGAACGATCGGGTGATCGCACCTGCACACCGTCAACGGAGAGGGAGCAGTTGAGATGACGACAAGCAGGGCCATCGACACGGCCGAGTCGCAGGACGGCGCCGTGGGCCTCGCCCTTCTGCTGGACGAGGCCGTGCAGGAGGCCGGCCTGGATGACTTCGGTGACGACTCCTTCCGCGCGGGCCTGCGCATCCTGCTCAGGGCGATCGACGAGTCCGAGCTGACCGTCGGCGACCGTGCGCGCCTGATACGGACCTGCCGGGAGCGGCTCGTCGTCCGGCTCCGGATCGTCGAGGGGGCGAAGCGGCGGGCCGAGCCCGCGGCGGACATCGTGTCACCGCTCGTGGTCACCGGCCTGCCGAGGACCGGCACCACCGCACTGGTGGACCTGCTGGCACAGGACCCCGGCACGCGGTCGCCCACGCAGTGGGAGATCAAGCACCTCTGCCAGGAGCCCGCACAGCCGTCTCAGGAGGCAGCGGCTCCGGGCGTCTGGATCCCCGACCCCACCGTGCACAACCGACAGGTCGTCGCACTGGGTCTGCACACGTACGGCAAGAACCTCCCGGCGGAATGCACGACGTTCATGGCGCTAGAGTTCCGCTGGGGCTTCGTCGAACGGCTCCCGCGCTGGACGACATGGCGCCGGACGACCACCGCGCCCAACCCGTACTGGAGCCACGAACTGGTCCTGCGGCACCTGGCCGGCGACGGCCCGGGCCCGCGCTGGGTGCTCAAGTCGCCCCACCACCTCTACATGCTGGATGCCCTCGCCGCCCGCTACCCGACGGCCCGGTTCGTCCAGACGCATCGAGACCCCGCGAAGGTCCTGCCTTCGCTCTGCGGCCTGTACGCCACCTACCGTGGCGTGGACGTCTCGGATCGCGAAGCCGCCGGCCTCATCGGGAAGGAACTGCTCGACGACTGGGCGACGGCGATGGAACACGCGCTCGCCGCACGGCTCGATCCCGATATCGAGGCACAGATGATCGACGTGTCCCAACGCGACCTGATCGACGCTCCCCTGCAGGTCGTACACACGATCTATGACGCCGCCGGGATGAAGTGGTCGGAGGCAGCGGAGAAGCAGATGCGCGCGTGGCTGAACGCACCGAGCCAGGAGTTCAGCCGGGTGAAGTTCTCCCTGGAGGACTTCGGGCTGGACCGCGAAACAGTGCTGCGGAGGTTCGAGGCCTACATGGACCGTTTCGGCAGCTTCCTCTGAGCGGGCGATGAGACGGCAGAAGGCGTCAGGAGAAGACATGGAGCTGGTGCAAGACCTGTGGGACGCGTGCCCCGATGACGTCGATCGCATACCGCACAGGTCGGAGATCGATCCCGCCTTCCGGTTCGGCGCGAACATGTGGGTCTTCGGCGAGACGGGGGCGGTCGGCCTGCCGCGGTTCGCCGTCGAGGCGGTCGCCGGCCAGTGGGAGCACGCGGGACTGCAGGCCAACGTCGTCGTTCCGGGCAGGTTCGTGCTGAACGGAGCCGGACCCGTCGACGACTTCGCCGTCGCCGATCTCCCGGACGGCGCTCGCCGGATCCTCGCCGGGCCGCTCCGGTTCGAGCAGCGCGAGCCGCTGCGGCGGTGGACGGCCGCGTGGAACGGACCGATGCGGCTGACCGACAGCACGTCGCAACGTCGTGGATCACCGCCGGAGGGCGATGCCGATGTCGTGTTCGAGATCACGGCGACGATGGCGGCCCCTCCGTGGTTCCAGGCCTCATCGCGGGTCGGCGCCGCCGGGGGCGGCCGTCTGACGCAGTTCTTCCGCAGCACGGGCGACATCGTCATCGACGGAACGGAACACTCGCTCAGCGGTACGGGGCTTCGGGTCCTGCGGACGGGCATCCGTGCCGGGGGCACGTTCGACGGCCACGTCTGGCAGGGCGCGCTGTTCCCTGACGGGTCGGCGTTCGAACTGCTCGTCTACCGTTCGGTGCCCGGCGGCCCTCCGAAGTTCTCGGGGGGCTTCGTGCTCCGGGACGGCAAGCGGACGGACGCGGTGGTGCGCGAGGTCCGGTGGCTCAGCCCGGAGCCGGACGCGGACGGCGATGTGAGCCTCGTCCTCGACACCGACGGCCGCGAGGTCCACATCAGTGGCACCGTGCACGGTGAGTCGTTCTCACCGGCCGGTGGGTCGCTGTTTCCCGGATGGACGGTGAACGGCGTGCGGCGCACCAACCGGACGGACTTCCAGCAGGCGATGGTCCGCTACGAGTGGGACGGTCAGACCGCCTACGGCCTCCTGGAACGCTCGTGCCTGCCCAGCCCGGCCCGC
Organism: Streptomyces sp. NPDC104367; assembly: GCF_055583825.1. Taxonomy (NCBI): domain Bacteria; kingdom Bacillati; phylum Actinomycetota; class Actinomycetes; order Kitasatosporales; family Streptomycetaceae; genus Streptomyces; species Streptomyces sp. NPDC104367. Next base: position 16,330 of record NZ_JBVJND010000013.1, read on the forward strand.
TCTGCCGAGAGGACGGCTCTCGTCTCATGACCCAGACCCACACCGACTACCGGCTGAGCCAGTTGGACCAGCTGGAGGCGGAGTCGATCCACATCTTCCGTGAGGTCGCCGCCGAGTTCGAGCAACCCGTGCTGATGTTCTCCGGGGGCAAGGACAGCATCGTGATGCTGCGCCTGGCGGAGAAGGCGTTCTACCCGGCGAAGATCCCGTTTCCGGTCCTCCAGGTCGACACCGGCCTGGACTTCCCCGAGGTACTCGCGACGCGCGACAACTGGGTCGGCCGGCTCGGCGTGCGGCTGCACGTCGCGAGCGTCGACGAGGCGATCGCGAAGGGCATCGTCGTCGACGACGGCAGGACCAGTCGCAACCGTCTCCAGATCGGCACTCTGCTCAACGCCCTGGAGGAGGGCGGCTACACCGCCGCCTTCGGCGGCGGCCGCCGCGACGAGGAGAAGGCACGCGCCAAGGAGCGCGTGTACTCCCACCGCGACGAGTTCGGCCAGTGGGACCCGAAGAACCAGCGTCCCGAGCTGTGGAGCCTGTACAACGGCCGCCTGCACGCGGGCGAGCACATGCGGATCTTCCCGATCTCCAACTGGACCGAGCTGGACGTCTGGGACTACATCGGCCGCGAGGGCATCGAGATCCCGAGCATCTACTTCTCCCATCGGCGCCGGGTCTTCGAGCGCGACGGGATGCTGCTGAGCGAGACCGCGCACAACCCGCTGCGCCCCGGCGAGACCGCCGAGGAGCGCACCGTCCGCTTCCGCACCGTCGGGGACATCACCCTGACCGGATGCGTCGAGAGCACCGCGAGCACCGTCCCCGAGATCATCGACGAGGTCGCGACAGCCCGCGTCACCGAGCGCGGCGCCACCCGTGGAGACGACCGCTTCAGCGCGGCGGCGATGGAGGACCGGAAGAAGGAGGGCTACTTCTGATGGCGACCGGCACCGACAGACCGGGCATGGACCTGCTGCGCTTCGCCACGGCGGGCTCGGTCGACGACGGCAAGTCGACCCTCATCGGACGGCTGCTGTACGACAGCAAGGCCATCTTCGCCGACCAGCTGGAGGCGGTCGAGCAGACCTCGAAGCAGAAAGGCTACGAGTACGTCGACCTGAGCCTGCTCACCGACGGCCTGCGCTCCGAGCGCGAGCAGGGCATCACCATCGACGTCGCCTACCGCTACTTCGCCACCCCGAACCGCAAGTTCATCATCGCCGACACCCCGGGCCACGTGCAGTACACGCGGAACATGGTGACCGGCGCCTCCACCGCCGACCTCGGCCTGGTGCTCGTCGACGCGCGGCACGGCCTGACGGAGCAGTCGCGCCGCCACGCCGTGCTGTTGTCGCTGCTGCGGGTGCCGCACCTGGTGCTCTGCATCAACAAGATGGACCTCGTCGGCTACGACCAGAACGTGCACGACGGGATCCAGCGCGAGTTCACCCGGTTCGCCACCAAGCTGAACGTACCGGACCTGGAGGTCATCCCGATCTCGGCGCTGCAGGGCGACAACGTCGTGACCCGCTCGGAGAACACGCCGTGGTACTCCGGTCCCACGCTCATGCACCACCTGGAGCATGTCCACGTGGCCTCCGACCGCAACCTGATCGACACCCGCTTCCCGGTGCAGTACGTCATCCGGCCCAAGTCCGACGACCACCACGACTACCGCGGGTACGCGGGTCAGGTGGCCGGCGGCGTGCTGAAGAAGGGCGACGAGGTCATCGTACTGCCCAGCGGCATGACCTCGAAGATCACCGGCATCGACCGCTTCGACCAGGAGATCGACCAGGCCTTCCCGCCCATGTCGGTCACCATCCGGCTCGAGGACGACGTCGACGTCTCGCGCGGCGACATGATCGCCCGGGTGAAGAACGCTCCGACCCCCACGCAGGACGTCGACGCGATGGTCTGCTGGATGACCGGCACCCCGCTCACCCCCGGGCGGAAGCTGGCCGTCAAGCACACCAACCGCACCGCGCGGGCCCTGGTCAGGGACATCCAGTACCGCCTCGACGTCAACACCCTCCACCGTGACCAGGACACCCACGAGCTCGGCCTCAACGAGATCGGCCGCGTCCGGCTGCGCACCACGGTGCCGCTGCTGGCGGACCCCTACGCCACGAACCGCACCACCGGCTCGTTCATCCTGATCGACGAGGCGACCGGCGTCACCGTCGGCGCCGGCATCGTCAACTCGGTCGGCTGACGTGGTCGCCCGGCATGTCGCGTCGGTGTCGGAGACGGAGGACCTGCGTCTGCTGGTCTGGGGGGCGTTGACGCCGAAGCGCCGCTACGTGGGCCCCGGTGCCATGACCGCACTTCACGTCGATCCGTCGGTGGCGGCCGCGGCGGTGCGGGCGGGCGTGCTCGACGTGGTCGACCTCGAAGGCGCCCCGCTGGCCACCGTGGACATCGAGAGCACCTACGACACCGGGGCGGGCCTGGTCGGGGTCGCCGGTGAGGTCAGAACGACGGTGCTGCTCGGGTCGGGTGCCTTCCGTCGGCTCCAGCTCGCCCCCGAGGAGGTCCGCGCCGAAAGGGGCGACGCCGCCTTGACGGTGGTGGTTCAGCGCCAGGTCACCGCAGGCGACCTGGCGGAGATCACGACCGCCGCTATGGGCTTACCCGTCACCCTCCTGGTCATCACCGGGGCCGGTCGCCGGCCGGCCGACCAGCCCCGGCTGATCCGCTCCGCGCTCGCGGCGGCGGCCAGGTTGTCGGGCGCGCAGGTCGTCACCGTCCCGGTCCCCCGCAGGAGCGATGCCGAGTGCGATGCCGAGGTCGTCCGCCACGTCGTCGGCAACTACGCGGCCGACGGGGTGAAGTGGCTGGCTCCGGTCGGCACGGGATCCCCGGTCGAACCCGGGCGCCCGGGCCCGGCGGGTCTGGTCCTTTTCTTCACCGGTCTGTCGGGGAGCGGCAAGTCCACCCTCGCCACGGCCGTACAGGAGTCGATCCTGGAGTCCACCGGGCGCGCCGTGACCAGCCTGGACGGCGACGTCGTGCGCCGGCATCTATCGGCCGGGCTCACGTTCTCCCGCGCGGACCGGGACGCGAACGTCAGGAGGATCGGCTGGGTCGCGGCGGAGGTCGGTCGGCACGGCGGCATCGCCGTCTGCAGCCCGATCGCGCCCTTCGACGCTGTGCGCAGAGAGGTCCGGGCGGAGGTGGCGGAGGCCGGCGGGACCCTCGTCCTGATCCACGTGGCCACGCCGCTCGAAGAGTGCGAGCGCCGCGACCGCAAAGGGCTGTACGCCAAGGCGCGGGCCGGCCTGATCCCGGACTTCACCGGGATCTCCTCGCCTTACGAGGTACCCGAGGACGCCGACATACGGGTGGACACGACCGGCATGACCCTGGAGCGGGCACGCGACCTCGTCCTCGGAGACCTCCTCGCGCGTGGCCTCCTTGCCTTCACATGAGAGGGAGTACCCCATGAACGACGTCACCGCTGCCATAGGCAGCCCTTCCGCCGTCGGCGACGACCACGCGGTCGCGACCCGGGTCGCGACCGCGGTCGGTGAGCGGCTGCTGGAGGTCCGGGACACCGCCCTGGAGGGGCGAGAACTGAAGGACCGTGGTGACCTGGCGGCCCACGAGCTGGCGGTCCGGCTTCTCGCCCGGTACCGACCGGATGACGTCGTGCTGAGTGAGGAGGGAAGGGACGACAGGGCGAGGCTGCGCGCTCGGCGGGTCTGGATCGTCGACCCGCTGGACGGTACGCGGGAGTTCTCCGAGCGTCCGCGCGACGACTGGGCGGTTCATGTGGCCCTGTGGGAGGACGGCGACCTGGTCGCGGGAGCGGTCGCCCAGCCCGCCCTGGGTGTCACCTTCGACACGGCTGAGCCGCCGCGGCTGTCCGCGGCACGGGGGACGCGGCTCAGGATCGCCGTGAGCCGGACCCGGCCCCCCGCCTTCGTCCTCCGCCTCGCCGAGGAGCTGGATGCGGAGCTGGTGCCCATGGGGTCGGCGGGTGTCAAGGTGGTCTCGGTGGTCCGTGACGTGACGGACGCCTACATCCACGGCGGTGGTCAGTACGAGTGGGACTCGGCGGCGCCCGTCGCCGTCGCGCGTGCCTCGGGACTGCACACCAGCCGGATCGACGGCTCCCCCCTCCGCTACAACCAGCCCGATGTCTACCTGCCGGACCTCGTGGTGTGCCGGTCCGAGCGGGCGTCTGTGATCCTGGAGACCATCGCCCGGGTCGGCGTCGCGGACTGATCCGGTCCTTCGCCGCCTGAGCAGGCGCGACCCGGTTCACGGCGCGAGGACGCGTGCGGCGCCACGGTGGAGCACGTGCTCGCGGGAGGTGGCGGGCGCACCGCGGACCGGGTGCGCCCGGCGAACGCCGGCCGACGCCTCATGTGCCGACGCGGAGCGGGTGGCCGCGACGCTTCCGGCAGCGGTCTTGTCAGACGTCCGTCGCGGGCTTGAACGACCGCGTGACGGGACGCTCGAACGCCCAGCCGTGACAGACGATGCCGTGAAGTCCCGACTCGCCGCCCGCGACCACGATGTTGAACCTGTCGGGGCTGTTGGTCATGGCGACCATGCCGCCCGGAAGGATGAGACTTTCGTCCGTAGCACCCAGCGGGGAATACGCTGTGCGCTCGTTCAGAGCCTTCTGGATATCCTTCGAGAACTCCCGCAGGGGCACCTGGCTCTCTCGCCAGAGGAATTCCTTGACGTCCGCGAGATCCGTGAATCCATCACGATAGATGACATCGGCCCAGTTGCCGTTGAGTACGATCGTCATCGGTGAGCAGCCCACGATGATCCACGAGCCGGCCGTGGTCCGCATGCTGTGCGCGATGGACGTCAGGAATCCCTCACCGCTCTGACTCCAGATGTCACCGATCTCCAGGATCGAGTTTGCGCTCAACGCCGTCACGCAATTCTCATCGGCACTGAAACCGTGCTGCACATGTATCGGGCCCCACGGGTTCCGCTCATCCCACTCACCGATGCACATCGAGTACCGCGCCGGCGAACCGTGGACCGACTTGCTGACCGTACGCGGGATGGAGCCCGCGATATTGATCATCACGAGTCGGAGCGCCCGCCCGATGGTCGCGTTCGCCCTGCCTCCGGGACCGAAGCACTGAAACCCGTAATTGATGCCCAGGCGATCCCGCGCCGGTCCGTTCACGACGAGGAACGGCGTAATGGGATTGCTGTTCACCGCCATGTCGGCGAGCCTGAACACCGGATCCGAGGCGGCTTCCACGGCCGCGAGCACAACCGGGAAGTAGTCCGGGCGGCAACCCGCCATCACGGCGTTCGCGGCGACGGCCTCGACCGTCGCCGTTCCTCCGCGCGGCATGAGAGTGGCCACCACCTCGTCGGCCGACCGGTCCACGGTGCCGAGCATCGCCGCCACCCGGTCGGGTGTCGGCGGGATGAGCGGCAGGCCGTCCCCGAGGTTCTCCCGCTCCGCGTATTCGTAGAAGCTTTCTGGAGAACCGTCGATCCGCAACTTGAGTTGAGCAGATGCCATGCCTTCCACCTCTCTCGGCCACCGTCCGCTCGTCGGCCGGTGGGCGGCTCTCGACCAGCCACCGCCGGTCTCACGGTGCGACTGGGCGATGGACAAGCCGCCGGGCGACGATCCGCGGCCTCCTGCGGACCCTGGCCACCGGCGGCGCCCGCCGGTGGCCAGGGTCCGCAGGAGGCCTACGAGCCGGACCGTCCCGTCAGCGCGGTTTCCACATCGCCCACGCGCTCGGCCGCGATACGCACGATCTCGTCCTCGCTCATGACCTCGTAGGCCGCCGGCAGTGCCACCACGGGCACCTGCCCCTGGCCGCGGAACTGCAGGGTCCTCTCCGCCAACGTCCGGAACCCGGCGGTCGCGACAACCGTCACCGGCATCCCCCGGGAGGCGAGTTCGGCCGCGGCGGTCGCAACGGAGGCCGTACAGGACCCGCAGTTGCCGAGGCCTACGACTGCGACGTCGGCGTTGCGCGCGATGTCGTCGTAGCGCTCGGTCAGATACGGCCTCTCGTCCTCCCACCGCTGGTGGGCTATGCCGTGGTCCGGCAGTGAAAGGTAATCCTCAAGGCTGTCGCGGAAGTAGGTCCACGATCGCCAATGACCGTGCGTCACGATCGCGACCTTCTTGCCTTTCAGGCTGTCCGGGACAGCGACCCCGACGCTGCCTTCCTGAGCCCCGGTCGTGCCGCGTGGATCGATGATGGTCAGGTACTCAAGGGGTTCCGTACCAGCGATCAGAGTCTCCGTCACGGTCATCCCGTTCACCTCTTCTTCGCCTTCGGCCGCGTATTCCTTGCCTTTTGGCCGCACATGTTTACCAACCAACCATCATTAGTGCGATTCCCGCAAGAGCGTAGGACGCCTGTTCCAGTCGGTCAATGGGACAGCCCGCCGCCCTGTGCCCGATTCTCGCGGCGGGACGGCGCGACCACCACCCATACCCGCGACAGCCCGAAATGAGCCCGGCCTGAACCCCGCGCCGGCACAAAGCCTCGACGAATCCACCCGGCATTGTCCCCCGCACCGGGATCCCGCTCCTCGGGTCACCGGCACCGGTATGGGGACTAGACGGAATGAACCCGGCGGCTGCGGAACAGCCACCGGCCGTCCACGTTGACGAGCTCGTCCCGGTAGTAGCCGGTGACGGTGATCTCGGCACGCTCACCCGGAGTCTTGACAAGCATGAAGTAGCACCGCCCGGTCACCCCTGTCGCCGTCGAGTTGATCTCGGCGTTTCCGCACCAGTGATACCCCTTGGCGCTCACGGAGTTTCCCTGCACCATCGCGCGCAAGGCCTCACGGCCCTTCCTCACCGAAGAGCGCCGGGCCAGTTCCGGGTTGTCATCCGCCGGCCCGAGCTCACCGTCCTCGGTGAAGCATTCGAGCCAGGTATCGATGTCTCGCAGATCGATCGCGAACGCGTACCTGGTGTACAGCTGTTGGATCTGGACGTAGTCCTCCAGGGTCAGCCCCGACCCTTCGGTTGCCGTATTCAAAACGCGGACTCCTTCACTGCGCGTTGTCGAAGTCGCCGGAGCGTCGACCATCCTCGCGGTCGCACCCCGGCCCGCCGGCTGGTACCACCGAGCCCCACCGCACCACGCACCACACGCCGGACCGCGCCATCCTGCGGGCCGCTCGGCACGTCGACGTGACACGCATTGTAGTACACTACTAAGCTGGTCGACCCTGTCGAGCGCGAGAGATTGCGCGGCGGGGCGGTCGACGCGGTACGGGACGACGAGAAGGCCAGTGGACCGTGTGCACCGACGTCGTGACGAGATCCACGCTCGGTTCGTCCTGCTGGGCGGCGGCGTGCCGCAGCTTTCCCGCAAAGCCCGGGTCGCCGAATCAACTCACGTCTCCTCACGCGCGATCCGTCACCCTGCCGGCCTGTGCGTCACCGCTTTCAACCGGATCGTTCGCGCAGGCGGAACCGCAGGATTTTCCCTGATCCCGTGCGGGGAACGGCATCGGTCTCGACGATGTCGGCCGGCACCTTGAAGCGCGAGAGCCGACTTCGGCAGTGCTCCAGAAGGGCCTCCCGGTCGAGTTCGCCGGGTCTGTCGAGCACGACGAACGCTATCGGCTCTTCACCCAGGTCGTCATGGTCTCGCGCGACGACGGCGGCATCCGTGACACCTTCGGCCGCCAACAGCACTTCCTCGATCTCGGCCGGGTAGATGTTCTCGCCGCCACGAATGATCAGTTCCTTGACCCGTCCGCTGATCGTCAGGAACCCGTTGCCATCCCGACGGGCCAGGTCACCGGTGCGGTACCAACCACACCGCAGGACGTCCTGAGTCGCCTCGGGCAGCCGGTGATAGCCGGCCATGACGTTGGGGCCGCTGACCCATAGCTCACCCTCCTGCCCGGTCCCGACGTCCTCGCCGGTCGACGGATCGACCAGGCGCACCGAGATGCCCGGCAGCGGCAGCCCGCAGGAACCGAGCTCGCGGCTTCCGGACAAGGAGTTCATGGTGACCATGGTGGAGGTCTCCGTGATGCCGTATCCGTCCAGGAGACGCACGCCGAAGACTTCCTCGAACTCGGCGTTGAGGGGGCCGGACATGATGGCTCCTGCGGTCACGCACGTCCGGAGTCGACCTTTGTACTCGGCCTCCGGGCGCTGCTTCGCGCCGCGGAGAAGGTACTGGAACATCGTCGGCACACCGGGGAGGACCGTGTAGCGGCCGGAGCACAGCTGATCCAGCACCCCGCTCGTGGAGAACCTCGGAAGAATCCGTTCGCTCGCTCCGACGGCGAAGACCGCGAGCACGCACAGATCAAGAGCATAGGAATGGAAGAGCGGCAGAGCGCACAGCAACTCGTCGTCGCAGGACAGTTCGACGACGGCTGCCCAGCAGGCGGCGACCACCCAGAGGCAGGAGCGCTGGGTGAGCAGCACACCCTTGGGGCGCCCGGTCGTACCCGAGGTGTAGAGCATCCATGCGACGTCGTCCAGGCCGAGGTCGTCACGCGGCTCAGCGTCGGGCTCTTGGGACACCAGGGTGTCGTACGCGAGCAGCCCCTCGCTCCCAGCGCTCTCCCCGGCCAACACGATCCGAACGGACTCGGGATCCGGACCGGCCTCCAGGAGGTCACGGACCTGCCTCAGGTGTTCCGGGTCTGTGATCACCGTCCTTGCCCCACTGTCGGTGACCATGTGAGCGAGCTCGGCAGTGGCCGCGAGCGGGTTCACACAGACACCCACCAGGCTCGCCCGGGTCAGCGCGAGGTAGCACTCGGCGACCTCCACCCGGTTGTCCATGAAGACCAGAACCCGGTCGCCCGGCGCCAACCCCCCGGCCACGAGGTGCCCGGCAAACCGACGTGTCCGCTCGGCGAGGTCCGCGTAACTGATCGAGATCCGGTCGTCCCAGAACGCCACTTTCGGCCCGTAGCGCACGGCATGGCTGGTGAGGAGCTCCGGGACGGGACGGATCAAGTCGACGTTGAGCACAGCACCCCCAGACGCTAACTAACGATAATTAGTGATGTGAATATAGGTAGGCCCCAAGCGGGACACAAGAGTCTGGAACGGCCCACTCGGTCCGGGTGGCAGCGCCGACGATTTCGGCGCGCCCCTCACGAGCGGCAGGCGGCCGCTCGGACGAGTGCGCGGCGCAGGTTGTCAAGATCATGAGGGCTGCGACCCCACCGCGCACCGTGGGCCGTAGGCTGTAACGCATGGCGATGACGCGATCCCGATCGGCCGAGTCCCGTGAGACGCGGGGCGCGGTGACTCCGGCAGCCGTGCGCGACGCGGCGCTCACCCTCTTTGCCCGGCGCGGATACCACGGCACGGCGCTGAGTGAGATCGCAGCCGAGCTCGGAGTGCGCACGCCGAGCCTCTACAATCACATGAATTCCAAGCAGGACCTGCTCGATGCGATCGTCTCGGAGACAACGGAACAGGTGTGGGCCGACTACGAGGCGGCGGCGGCGGACAGCACCGGTCCGGTGGACACACTGCGCAGTGTCGTCAGGGCGTACGCACTGCGCCACGCCCTCCATCGTCGTGAGGCGCTTGTCGTCAGCCGGGACATCTCCAGCCTTGAGGACGGGGCATATGAGCGGGTCCTCCACCTGCGCCGGCGCCACGAGGGTGCCATCCGAACCCTCATCGTCGATGGTGTGGGCGGCGGCGTGTTCCATGTCGAGAAACCCTCTCTGGCATCGTTCGGGATCCTGGAGATGTGCGTGAGCATCGCCCGCTGGTTCCGGGAGGACGGCGAGCTGTCTGCCGAAGAAGTCGCGGACCAGTACAGCGAGTTCGCCCTGCGCCTCGTCGGTTTCCATGGTGCGGACGCGCCCTGACCGGGCCACGTCCCCCTGTGAGGGTGCCTGCGATCAATCCTCCGTGGCGTTCGGAGCATGGGGAAGCGCGGTGGTGAAGTCCGCCCGCTGAACCGAGTTCAAGCGGCACGCGATCGTGCTCGTCCGGTCCTCGCCGCATCGGAACGTCACCGAGGTTGCCCGGGAGCCGGGAGTGAGCCCCGAGGGGCTGGGTCAGGCAGGACAGGACCGACCGGGGCGAGGGGCCGAAGGGCGCGCTCACGACTGATGAGCGCGAGGAGTTGCGTCGCGTTCGCCGCGAGTCGGCCGAAGCCAAGAAGGCGAACGAGGTCTTGGTGAAGGCCGAGGTCTTCTGTATCTCTTCATCGGTGCGGAGAGGGCCACGATGGCTATGGCGTCGCGTGGCTGTGCCGCGTGCCGGGCATCAACCGCTCCAGCTGTTACTCGTGGCTCGCCGCGCGGCCGGCGCCGAACGGCATTGCGCTGAGGGCGGGTTGGCCGGTCGTATGCGCGACATCCGCGGGACCACCCGCCGTCGCCGCCAGACGAAGCACGACGCCAAGGCCGCCCCGGCCCCCGGACTGCTCGGCCGCGACTTGACCGCCAGGAAGCCCGGCACGAAACCGGTCGGGGACATCACTCACCTGCCGACGATCGGGGGCTGGTGATGCCTGGCGACCAGCACCGCGCCGGACTGGTCACCGACGCCCCGCGCATGGCCGCCGGGCGCGGCGGCCTTCAGCCCGGCTGCATCAGGGACAGCGATCACGGAAGCGAGTACACGAGCAGTGAATTCCGATGCGAGACAAGGCGGTTGAACCTGCGACAGAGCAGGGGAAGAACCGGCACATATTATGATAATGCTCCAGCCGAGAGCTTCTTCGGACTGCTCAAAGCGGAGATCGGCACCACCAACTCGACTCCGACGGAGCGGAAGACGTCGGCCCGGGCGGCCTCGTGGTGCTCCCGGGAAGGAATTGAGGACGCACCGAGCCTCGCCGACGTCGTTGCCGACGGCTCGCTGTGCGCCCAGGGCGTCGGACGAGAGGCCTCTTGAGGCTTCCAGAGGTTTCTAGCGGGCGGTCCGGGGTGACACCCGCACGCCTCGGACCCAGGTGGCGACGGGGCGACACGTTTCCGGGGTGCGCAGTGTCCTGGCGAGGTCCGTCTTCAGCAGGACCAGATCGGCGGGCGCCCCGGCCCGCACCCGGCGGGCAGGACCTCCCGGGGCATCGGCGGGGCTGAGGTACCCGGCCAGCGCGACCCGCGCGGGGACGCGTTCCCCGGGACCCAGGGAACGGTTCGCGGCCGAGGCGATCACCTGCCACGGGCCGACCTCCCCGTACGGCGCGTCGCTGGAGGCGCAGACGGGGACCCCGGCGTCGCGCAGGGAGGCGTACGGATAGAGGTGCGGGAGGTCCTCGGCCTCGACCTCGCGCGCGTAGACACGGCCCCGGGTGCGAAGGAAGTCGGGCTGGGTCACCACCCGTACGCCCAGGCGCGCCATCCACTCCGCCAGCGCCGGCGGCGCGACCGACGCGTGCTCGACGCGGTCGCCGGGACGCACCCCGACCTCCTCCAGGACCGTCAGCGTCAGGACGAGCGACTCCAGCGTCACACAGTGGACGGCGACGGCCCGCCTCGTGTCGTGGACGGCGGCGACCGTGGCGGCCAGTTCGTCGAAGGCCGGCAGGTCGTGGTCGCGCAGCAGGAGTTTGCGCGGTCCGGAGGTGATCCCGGCGGGCAGGCCGACGCCTTCGGGGGCGCCGAGGACGGTGAGATGCTGGGGAAGTGCGCCCGTCGCCCGCGCGGTGGCGAGCAGGGCCAGGGCACCGGGGGTTAGGTCGGGTGTGGCGTCGGTGATTCCGGTGATGCCGTGGTCGGCCAGGCGCTGTCCGACGGGGGCCAGGTCCGGGGGGTGGTCCGGCAGCGCGGGGCGCAGCCGGGAATCGTAGCGCCACAGCCGCCCGGTCGGGACGCCGTCGTGGTCGCGCTCGACGTCGGCGCTCGTGTCCAGGACGTGTGCCACGCGCTCCAGGGCACGGGAGTTCAGCATCCACAGGGCCCCGCTGCGGTGCTGGACCCGTACGGGTACGTCGGCGATCCATCGGTCGAGCACCTGCCGGTCGAGCGGGCCCGCCACCGCGTCGTGATAGCCCGTCGCGCGGATCCAGCCGGACCGGGGCGTGGCCGTGCGCAGGGCCTCGGCCAGGGCGGCGGGGCCGTCCACGGCCTCGGGGCCGACGTCCACCGACTCCCACGCCGCGGCGAGCGCCAGGACGTGGATGTGGTGGTCGTGAAGCCCCGGCAGCAGGGCACCGCCGGCTCCGTCCACGCTCTCCTCGTCGGTCGCGGTGGCGCGCAGCCGGGGTCCGACCTCGGTGACCCGGCCGTCGGCCACGCGCACGTCGACCCGCCTGCCGTCGACCGCGACGTCCCGGATCAGCAGGCTCATCGGGGGCGCGGCCCTTCGATCGGCACGCGGCCTCCGTCGTACTCGACCCACCACTCGCCTCGGTGGTGGACGACCCGGTGGGGGACGGTGCCGTGGTCGACTGTCGCCGCGGCGGTGTGCAGCATGGACACGTCGATCAGCCGGGCCTGCGTCGACCGCAGGGCGTCGGCCGCCGCGACCGCCGCCGTCACCCCGGCGAGCGGGTCGGCGATCGCGTCCCCCACGGGCAGCAGGGCACCGGCGTCCGGAACGACCAGGCCGGCGCAGGCCGCCACGTCGTCGCCGAAGCCGACCGCGTCGTCGTGTCGTCCCCGTGCGGTGATCGAGAGCCAGGACGTGCCCGCCTCGACGGCTTCCTCGGCGAAAATGCCGAGGTGGCGCAGGGCCCTGGGCCGGGAGGACTCGACGACCAGGTCTGCCTCCCGGATGAGGTCGCGGAGCCGTCCGGTCTCGGTGGCCAGGTCGAGCACGATCCGCTCGTGACCGCCGTGGAGCAGCTCGAAGAACGCGGCCGGGCCGCGTCGGGCCCCGTCGGGCCGCTGGCGGGACTCGACCTTGACGACACGGGCGCCGCCCAGGCCGAGCAGGTGGGCGCAGAGCGGCCCGGCCCACAGGCTGCTCAGGTCCAGGACCAGCGGCTCGGCCGTGGGGGTGCGGCTGCCGAGGGCCGTGGTCACGACGCCGGGCCGACGGTTGCGTCCCGGTTCCGGAACGGCGCCGCCGGGCAGGGAGAGCAGGGCCAGGCGTTCCGCCGCCGCACGGGTGGGACGACCGGCCGCCCACGCGCCGACGGCCTGCCACGGCTCGTCGACATCGCCCTCGACGAGCGCCGGGAGCAGTTCGAGGTCCGCGGGGCGGACCAGCGACAGTCCGAGGTGTCCGTCCCCGGTCGGCAGCACGCGGAAGGCGCCACCGCACGACCAGGGGCCCTGTCGGGTGAGTCCCGCGTAGGCGGCCCGCTCTCCGAGGATCCCCGGAAGGGTCAGACCGAGGTGGGCCAGGTGCTCACGGACGACGGTGGCGGCCCGGCCGGGGGGCAGCCGCGGCGGGCCGTCGGGCCGCCCGGTCAGGGCGAAGGCGCCCGACCGGGCCCAGTCGAGGACGGGGTCAGACACGGCTGTCCACCAGACCCCAGGCCAGAGCGGTCGGTACGTCGATGCGGTCGCCGCTGAGTGCGAGATAGGCGGTGCGGTGGCGGCCGATTCGGCGGGTGAGCGAGACGGTGCCGCCGGCTCCGGGGACGAGCCCCATGGTCAGCTCGGGCAGTTGGAAGAAGGCGTCGTCGTGTGCCGTGACGCGGGCGGCGAAGGCGGGCACCTCGATTCCGGCGCCGATGCACGCGCCGTGCAGCTCGGGGACGACCCGGTCGCGCAGCCGGTGGACCAGGTGGCCGGCACTGCGTCCGAGGCGGGTCAGGTGCGCGGACACGGGGTCGGCGGCGGTGCCGAACTCGTCGAGGTCGCCGCCCGAGCAGAACGAGCGTCCGGCGCCGCGCAGCAGGACCTCCTTGACGCTGTCGTCGAGCAGGGCGACGGTGAGGGCCTCGATCAGACCGTCGCGGACCGCGCGGCCGAACGCGTTGTGCCGTTCGGGCCGGTTCAGCGTGACCTCCAGGAGCGCCGCGTCACGGTGCACCAGGACCGGCTCGGACGCGGCTCGTGGGGCGCGTGATGGCGTGGCCGCCCGCCATGCGGCGAACTCGGGTCCGGCCAGGAGGACGGAGTAGGCGAGCGACTCCGTCCGGAGCCCGTCGAGGACGTCGGCCCGGGCGTTCGCGGTCAGCAGGTCGGCCAGCGTGAGTGCCGCCCGGGGCGCCCTGGCCGTGGCCCGGGTCAGCCGTGGGAGTCCGTCGTCCACGGCCACCCAGGCCCGTCCGGGCCCGCCGGGCGCCACCGTACAGGTGAGGGCCTCCATCACCGGGGCCGCCGCGCGGCTCACCGGCCGCTCGGCGTACCCCACGGTGACGACGGTCGGCCCGGCCAGCGCCCTGAGGGCCCCGGCGATGTCGCCCGGCTCGGCCGGGGTGTCCAGGTCGACGACGGCGAGCGGCGCCTGCGCCGGATCACCGGACAGGGCCACGGCGCCGTCGGCCACGTCGCGGACGCTCAGCATCGGCCCTCCTCGGGTACGGGCCCGTACGGCCGGGTGGCCGCACGCGCGTCCCGCGATCTTCTCAGAGCAGGTCAACTCGTGGGCGGCTCGGCCGTCGGAGTGATCTGCCGGTACTCGTCCACGCTGAGGACGTCCACACCGTCGGGCACGTCGTGCGGCGCGACGCCCCAGGCCATCCGGATGACGGCGATGTCGGAGGGGAGGCTGACACGGCCTCGCTCGGCCATCACCAGTTCGCCGTACACGTGGTTGTCGACCACCTTCCGCGCGTCCACCGTATGCCTTTCGGCGGCGGCGACGCTCCGATAGAAGAGGACGGTCTTCCGCTCGGGCGACTTGGTGCCCAGCGGGGCGTCGGGGAAATCCCCGCCGACGACCGATTCCTCGCGGCATACGAATACGTGCGTCTTGGTGTGGTCGATCAGGGTCCTGTCGTCCTCGAAGACCTTACGACGATCCTCCGGCGAGTCGTAGTTCTTCGTGATGTCGAGGAAGTCCACGACATTCTCCACCCAATGCTCCGTGACGGCATTGGGGCCGTCGGTGCCCGTGACGATGTTCACCGAATAGCCGTCCATCATTCGGCACAGTTCTCGGCCCAGCACCGCGTGGTGATTCACGTAGTGATCCGCGAAGTCCTCCGGGCTTCGTCGGGTCACACGGTGGAAGAGCCAGATCATTTTCTCCATGACGACTCGTCTCAGAAGGTGGCGATCGGGTTGACCGCGCTTCCGGAGGTCTTCTCGAACCGGATCGGGGCGACCGAGATGAGGAAGTCCCACTGCTGCAGGCGTTCGGCGGTCTGCGCGCAGGCGTAGAGGTCGCAGTGGTCGATGAGCCACAGGCCCATGGCCGACTGGGCCACCGTGTGGATCGGCAGCATGATCGAGTCGTAGCCGGACGGGATGACGTCCTGGCCGGTGTCGCAGCCGACGTAGGCGACGTCACGCTCGCGCAGCCAGGGCAGGCAGGCCGCGTGCCAGCCCTGCTGGCCGCTGGTCGGCGAGAGCCGCTGGTCGGTCTCGTGCCGCATCCGGTCGTAGCCGGTCCGCAGCAGCACGGCGTCGCCGGACTGGACGGTCACCCCCTGGCGCTTCTCCGCGGCTTCGATGTCCTCCGGGAGGACGGGCTCCCCGAACTCCAGCCAGTCGACGCCGCGCGCCGCCGGGATGTCGAGCAGCACCCCCCGGGTCACCAGGCCGGCCGCGGCGACGTCGATGCTGCCGAAGGAGATGCCTCCGTCGGCGCTGACGACGTCGGTCACGTCGCGGTCGTTGTAGAGCTTGCCCTTCCAGAAGATGTGGGAGACCGCGTCGAGGTGGGTGAACGCCGAGTCGTGACAGTCGTAGCGCACGTGCTCCGCGATGCCTCCCCACTGGAGTTCCGCGGGCGGGAAGTTCTGCACCGCCGTGTCGCGCGCTGCCGACGCGGTCGCCGTCGGGACGTCCCACGCGCACGACACGCTGACCCCGTGCTTCACCGCCGCCGTGCCCCGCAGGCGCGCTTCCGGGGTGATGAGGTTCAGGGTGCCGAGCTGGTCGTCGTCGCCCCATCGTCCCCAGTTGGACAGCTCGTGGTGGAAACGCAGGACGTCGTCGGTCGTGGGCAGGTTCGGGCGGTCGTTCATGGTGATCCTCTTTCGGAGGCGCCGGTCGCGCGGGGTACGGGGATGCGTCGTGACGAGGGTGTCGGGGCGACACCGTGGACGTGGCTCAGCTCGTGCGCTGCCGTGTGGTGAGGCCACCGTCGACGGGCAGGTGGACCCCGGTGATGAACCGGGCGTCGTCGCTGGAGAGGAACAGTGCCGCGCGCGCGATGTCCGACGGTTCGCCGGCGTGCCCGAGGGGGCACTGGGGGCCGAACGGGTAGGTGTCGGGGTCGTACCCCATGTCCCGCATGGTCTGGCGGCGCAGCGGGGTGTCGATCATCCCCGGCGAGACCGTGTTGATCCGGATGCCGTCGCGGCCGTGGGCGTTCGTGATGTCGACCATCAGGCCCAGGAGCGCCGCCTTCGACGACGCGTAGGCGGCCTGCCTGCCGTCTCCGGAGCGGATCGAGGAGACCGAGCCGATATTGACGATCGATCCGCCGCCCACTTCGGTCATCACCGGGATCGCCGCCCGGCACATCATGAACGGACCCAGCGTGTTCACGGCCATCACCCGGGAGAACAGCTCCGGCGTCGTCTCCGCCACACCGACGAGCGGGGTGTAGGCGGCGTTGTTGACCAGTGTCGTGACCGTCCCGAACACGTCCACCGCCGCGACGACCGCCCGCTCGCAGGTGGCCTCGTCGGAGATGTCACCATCGACCGCGACCGCCTCGCCTCCCACGTCGGAGATCATCTTCTGGGTGGCGGCGGCGCGCTCCGCCTCCAGGTCGACACACACCACGCGCGCGCCCTCGCGGGCGAAGAGCAACGCGATGGCCTGCCCGATTCCGGTGCCCGCGTCGCTGGAGCCCGCTCCGACGACGATCGCGACCTTGCCTTTCAGCCGTCCATCAGTACCCATGTGTCATTCCTTCACGCTGAAGCAGTTGATGTCTTGGGGAAAGTTTCCCGAGCATTCCACCGGAACCGGTGGCTGCATAATGTGCACACAGCCCTGCCACCCTCACGGGTCATTCGTAGAGGGAGTGCATCAGCCGTCGCCGAAAAAGCCACACGCCGTCCAGCTTGACCAGCTCGTCCTTGAAATGGCCGACGATGGTGATCTCACCGGTTCCTTCGGGTGCCTTGAGCAGCATGAAATAGCACTCCCCCAGCACACCGGTATCCGTCGGCGTCATCACGAGATTCGTATTCCAGTGGTATCCCGGGGCGGCCGGGCTGTGCGCCATGGCGTCGCCCTGGGCGCGCAGCGCGTCATGGCCCTTGACGACCTTTCCCTGGGCGCGTCCGAGTTCGCCGTCCGCCGTGAAGCAGGCGACCCATGCGTCGATGTCCCTCAGATCGATGGCGAAGGCGTATCGCGCGTACAGCTGCTCGATCGCGTGGTAGTCCTCCGTCGGCAGGGTGCGCGACGCGGGGGACGTGGGAGATGCGGACAAGGTGGGTTCCTCTTTCGGTTTCGGCCGTGCTGTCCGGTGCGGGGCGCGCGTCACGCGCTCGCCACGACCTGCCCGGTCGGTGCGGAGCGCCCCGCCAGGTAGTGCTGGGCGTCCAGGGCCGCGGCGCATCCGGAACCGGCGGCGGTGATGGCCTGGCGGTAGGTGTGGTCGACCAGGTCGCCTGCCGCGAAGACTCCGGCCAGGTTGGTGCGGGTGCCCTCGCCGGTGAGCACATAGCCGTGGTCGTCCAGGTCGACCTGGCCGCGGACCAGTTCGCTGCGCGGTTCGTGGCCGATGGCGACGAAGAGGCCGGCGGTGGCGAGATCCCGTTCGGTACCCGTGCGGGTGTCGCGCAGCCGGATCCCGTCCACGGCGTCGCCGCCGAGGATGTCGACGACTTCGGAGTTCCAGACCCAGCGGACCTTGTCGTTGGCCTTGACCCGGTCGGCCATGATCTGGCTCGCCCGGAGCGCGTCGCGCCGGTGGATCACCGTGACCGACGACGCGTACCGGCTGAGGAAGTCGGCCTCCTCCATGGCGGTGTCGCCCCCGCCCACGACGGCGACGTCCATGTCCCGGAAGTAGGCGCCGTCGCAGGTGGCGCACCAGGAGACGCCGCGTCCCGAGAGTTCGGTCTCACGGTCGACGCCGAGATGCCGATAGGCCGAGCCCATCGCGAGGACGACCGCGTCGGCGGTGTGCTCGGTGGTCCGGGTGCGCACGGTCTTGACCGGGCCGGTGAGGTCGACCTCGACCACGTCGTCGCTCGCCAGCTCCGCGCCGAAGCGCTCGGCCTGGGCACGGAACTGCATCATGAGTTCCGGCCCCATGACCGGGTCGGAGAAGCCCGGATAGTTCTCGACCTCGGTGGTGTTCATCAGCGCGCCGCCCAGTTCCATGCCCTCGAACACCAGGGGCCTGAGGTCCGCCCGGGCGGCGTAGAGGGCGGCTGTGTAGCCCGCCGGGCCCGATCCGATGATGATGACGTTGCGGTGGTTGGTCACGGATGTCTCGTTCCATTCGATGTGCGCTGACTGGGGACCGCTTCGGGTGGTCGCGCCGGACGGTACCCGGGCCGGCCCCGGGTTCGGGCCCGGGCCGTGTCACCCGCGGGGCCGCCCGCGGGGACCTACGTGAGGCGGAAGCGCGGCAGCGCGGTGACGCCGCCCTCGGTCGGGCAGAAGACGACCTCGACCCGGCTGCCGATCCCGATCTTCGAGAAGTCGTCCGTGAGGATGTTGGTCAGGATCCGCGGGCCCTCGTCGAGTTCGACGTAGGCAAGTACGTAGGGAGCTGCGTCGGCGTAGTCGCCCTGGCCGCGGCGGTTGACCGTGTAGGTGTAGACGGTCCCGCGCCCGGACGCCTCGGTCCATTCGGTCTTGTCGCTCCAGCACACCGGACAGATCGCCCGCGGGTACCAGATCACCCCGGAGCAGTCGGCGCAGCGTTTGAGGATCAAGGTGCCCGCCCCGGCGGCGTCCCAGAAGGGCTGTGTCTCGGGGTTGATCTGCGGTTCCGGTGCGGGGAGTGCCGTGCTCACGCATCCTCCCGGCCCAGGATCAGGGTCGCACTGCCCATCCTCGTGCCCAGGGTGCCCCCGGTGCCGTGGGCCAGCGCGAACTCGCAGTCGGGCACCTGCACCTCGGTGTGCGCTTCACCGCGCAGTTGGCGGACGGCTTCGACGACCTTCGTCACGCCGCCGCGGAAACCCGGATGGTTGTTGGACAGGCCGCCGCCGTCGGTGTTCAGCGGGAGCCTTCCCCCGGGCGCCCGCAGGCCGCCCTCGGACACGAACCGGCCCCCCTCGCCCTTCGCGCAGAAGCCGAGGTCCTCGATGGTCTCCAGCACGGTGATCGTGAAGGAGTCGTAGATCGACGCGTAGTCGATGTCCGCGACGGTCACCCGGGCCTCCTCGAACGCGCGCGGACCCGACCATCTAGCGCCTGTGCAGGTCAGATCGTTTCTTCCGTTCATCGCGTACTTGGGCGACTCACCGTGCCCGAGCACCTTGACCGTCAGCCGGCCGAGGTCCCTGGCGACCTCGGGCGACACCACGACGAGGGCACCGCCCCCGTCGGTGACGACACAGCAGTCGAGCCGGTGCAGCGGGTCGCTGATCATCGGCGACTCCAGGACCTCCTCGACCGTGACCTGCCGCGGCAGCAGCGCGTGCGGGTTGAACGACGCGTGGTACGAGGACGCCACCTTGACCTCCGCCAGCTGTGCGCTCGTCGTCCCGTACTCGTACATGTGCCGCCGCGCCGCCAGCGCGTACAGGGATGTCGTGGTGAGTCCGTAGACATCCTCGAATCCGGCCTCGGGACCGTTCGAACGGGGCCGGCTGACCCCGCCGAGCGAGCGCGGCAGCCCGGCGAGCGTGATGAGGGCGACGTCGGCCTTGCCGGCGGCGATGGCCGCCGTCGCGTGGCCGACGTGACTGAGATACGAGGAGCCGCCGAACTCGGTGGAGTCCAGATATCTCAGATTCCTCAGGCCCATGTACTCGGCCATCGACACCGGACCGAATCCCGGAGCGTCGGCGGCGCAGAAGTAGGCGTCCACGTCGTTCACCGTCAGTCCGGCGTCCCGCAGAGCACCGAGCGCCACCTCAAGATGCAGCTGCGGCACGGACTTGCCGGTGATCTTCCGTTCGGGGTGCTCGTAGGCACCCGCGATATGGGCTTTCCCGCGCAGGCTCACAAGGCCCTCGGCACGAATCGGAGTGCGGTGCTCGCGGCTTCTTTCCGACGGCACCGGGATGGAATGCATCCACCACCGGGCCCGGCCACACTTCGCTGTGATGGCATAAGGTTCCTCCACGCCGCCTTCGGCAATCCCGTGGCCGAAGGCTAAACGAGCGGTGATTCGCCGGTCTAGAGGCTGTCACCAAAATAGTGGCCTACTTTTCCGCCGGTGACACGGTGTGCGCCGGACATCGACCCGCGGTCATATCCCGGTCGCCCGCACGACCGTATGCGCACCGGGCGTTTTCGAGCACGCGGAAAAGGCCGAGCCTCGGCGGCCCGGCCGATGTGGGCCGTACTCTCAGCCGGACTGCGCGAGTTCGAACGACCGGGTGACGGGGCGTTCGAACGCCCAGCCATGGCACACGACTCCGTGCAGACCCGACTCGCCGCCGGCCACGACGATCTCGAAGTTGTCGGGGCTGTTCGTCATGGCGACCATGTCGCCGGGAAGAATGAGACTCTGGTCGGTCGGACCGTCCGGCGAATACGCCTTCTTCTCGCTCAGGGCCTTCTGGATCTCTTCCGAGAAATCACCCAGCGGTACCTGGCTCTCCCTCCACAGGAACTCCCGGACGTCCGCGAGATCGGAAAATCCGTCGCCATGGATGACTTCGGCCCAGTTCCCGTTGAGCACGATCGTCATCGGCGAGCAGCCCACGATGATCCACGATCCCGCGGTGGTCCTCATACTGCGGGCGATGGAGAGAAGGAAGGACTCGCCGCTCCGACTCCAGATGTCGCCGATCTCCAGGAAGGAGTTGGCACTGAGCGCCGTCACGCAATTCTCGTCGGCCCGGAATCCGCGTTGCACGTGCAGCGGGCCCCAGGGATTTCTTTCCTCCCATTCACCGATGCACATCGAGTACCGCATGGGCGATCCGTGCACCGATTTGCTCACCAGCCCCGGGACGGCCCCCCCGAGATTGATCATCACCAGCCGCAGCGCCCGGCCGATGGTCGCGTTCGCGCGGCCACCGGGGCCGAAGCACTGGAACTGGTAGTTGACGCCCAGAGCGTCGCGGGCCGGCCCGTTCACCACCAGAAGGGGGGTGATGGGATTGCTGTTCACCGCCATGTCACCCAGCCGGAAGAGCGGATCCGACGCCGCCTCCACCGCCGCGAGCACCGCCGGGAAGTAGTCCGGGCGGCAGCCCGCCATGACCGCGTTGGCCGCGATGGCCTCGACGGTCGCCGCCGCTCCACGCGGCATCAGGACCGCGACCACGTCGTCGGCCGCCCGGTCGACGGTGCCGAGCATCGCCTCGACCCGCTCGGGCGTCGGGGGGACGAGCGGCAGACCGTCCCCCAGGTTCTCCCGCTCCGCGTAGTCGTAGAAGCTTTCGAGCGAACCGTCTATATCGAGGTGGAGCTTGGCCGATGTCACGCGCACAACCTTTCCGGACCCCGCCCGTACCGGTCGGTGGCCACATACACGGGCAGCTCGACGCCGGTGCGCCGCCCCGCTCCCACCGCGGGGCCGCAGCCGCACCTGCGCTCCGTTCACAAGTCATGCCATCGGCCGAAGTCGCCCTCGCGGCACGACTTCTCCGACGCGTACGACGCTAGGACGCCCCGCGACCGGTGAGCGCCGCCGTGACGTCGGCGACCCGCTCCCCCGCGATGCGGACCATGTCCTCTTCGCTCATGACCTCGTACGCCGCGGGCAAGGCGACGACGGGCACATGACCCTGGTTCCTGAACTCCAGGGTCTTCTCGGCCAAGGTGCGGAAACCGGCCGTCACGACCACCGTCACCGGCAGTCCCCGGGACGCGAGTTCGGCAGCCGCGGTGGCGACGGCCGCCGTGCAGGACCCGCAGTTGCCCAGCCCGAGGACCGCGGCGTCGGTACCGCTCGCGATCTCGTCGTACCGCTCGGGCAGATGCGGCCGGTCGTCCTGCCAGCGCTGGTGCGTCGCCCCGTGGCCCGGGAGCGACAGATGCTCCTCCAGGCTGTCCCGGAAGTAGGTCCACGACCGCCAGCGCCCATGGGTGACAAGGGCTACCTTCCTGCCCTTGAGGCTCCGCGGGCCCGCCGACACGGCCCCTTCGCCCTCCTCCGCCGCCGCTCCGCGCGGATCGACGATCACGAAGCGCTTGAGGGTCGCACCACCACGGCCAGGGATATCCGTCCCGATCATCCCGTTCCCTTCTTCCACGCCCGGGCCCGCGGCGCAGGGAATCCACCGCATCACCATGAGCGTGTTTACTAGTGCACTACTTACATTAACGCTGGCGTCGCGCCAGGGTCAATGACCGTGCCGACCGAGCACATGACTCAGCCTCCGCACGCTCCGCACACCCCTGTCGGCCCGGCCCGTCCATCGCACCAGGAGCCCGGGGGCGGCGTCCCGAGCCGCGCCGCGACGGGAGGACGGGCGGCACCGTATGCGGCGCCGTCTTCCATGAGGTCGTTCACAAGTGGTGCGCCGCGCGGACCGGGGAACCGGCACGTCGCCTCGGCCGCCTTCACCCCGGTGCGGTGCAGGCCCATGCCCTGGAGTGCCTCGTCCAGGTCGGCGGCGGCAGGCGACCGGACCGGGAGGGGCTGGGCCGTCGGCGCGGTGCGCAGTGCGGCGCGGAACAGGCGCAGAGGGCGGCGCCGAGCCTCGGGTGGTCATGGCGGCGAGAGCCGGAACCGCGCGCCCCGGGACGGCCAGCGCCAACACCGTGTCCACCCGCACGCCCCACCCCGGCACGGGCACTGTGGCGGATCCCGATCCCGGCCTGGTCGGCATCGGCTCCAGACCGCGCGGGTTCGCCACGTCACACCTCTCCGTCACCACCGGATGTGAGACAAGGCCTGCTTCCTGATGGACCCGGCGCGCCGGCGTCCACGCGGTAGAGAGCCGCGAGCAACGGCCATGCCAGAGCGGCCATCTCTTGAGGCGTCCGGGGGCAGCCGTGCTGGAGCCACTCGGTGGCGACGCCGAGCAGGGCGCCCGCGGTGAAGTCGGCGGGCACATCGTGGGGAGCGTTGCCGGGAGAGGTGCCCTCCTGCCCATGCTCAGGACGGGGAATGCTTCGTATACGCGCGGCGATGCGACAGCGGACGTAGTCGATGATGCGGGCGCTTCCTCGCGGGCCCAGAAGACTGCGATACAGGTTGGCGTGCTCGGCGAAGCTCTCGAAAAAGGTGCACAGCGCCGCGGTGGACCGCTGTTCCAGGCCGTTCGGCGCGTGGGGGACCACGGGGACCGTGGCGATCAGGTCATCGACCATCGTCGCGCACGCGGCCTCCGCCAGTTCGTGAACGTCCTGGTAGTGGTCGTAGAAGGTGGAGCGCCTGACGCCCGCCCGCTCTGTGACATCGGCGACGGCGAGACGCGCCAGGTCCTGTTCCTCGACGAGGTCCATCAGAGCGCGCTGCAGGGATTCCCGGGTGCGACGCACACGCCGATCCGTCACCGGTCCGTTTCCGCTCTCACTGATACGCACACCTCTAGCGTACGGTAACAGACATCTGTACGTTTACGGTCACCTGTACGTTAACGTTCGGGTGTGCCTCAGTGACGGAGGACAGCAGATGCGGGTGGAAGCCGATGTCCCGAAATGCGTGGCGTCCGGGCAGTGCGTGGTGGTGGCTCCCGAGGTCTTCGATCAGCGCGACGAGGACGGCGCGGTGGTCCTGCTCGACGAGACGCCGCCGGAGACGCTGACCGAATCCGTGACGAGAGCGATCACGGTGTGTCCGGCGGCAGCCATTCGGTCGGTGGAATCGTGAGACGTTTCGTTGTCGTCGGCGCCTCGGCGGGCGGGCTGGCCACGGCCGAGGCGTTACGCAGAATGGGCCATGACGGTCCC
Organism: Streptomyces sp. NPDC104367; assembly: GCF_055583825.1. Taxonomy (NCBI): domain Bacteria; kingdom Bacillati; phylum Actinomycetota; class Actinomycetes; order Kitasatosporales; family Streptomycetaceae; genus Streptomyces; species Streptomyces sp. NPDC104367. Next base: position 40,300 of record NZ_JBVJND010000013.1, read on the forward strand.
GTCACTCTCATCGGCGCGGAACCTCATGCGCCCTACGACCGGCCTCCGCTGTCGAAGCAGATCCTGACCGGGGAGTGGGGACCGGAGCGGTTGCCCCTGAGGCGGGAGAGCGACCTCGCGGAGCTCGGGCTCGACGTTCGGCTGGGTGTTGCCGCGAGCGGTCTGGATCTTTCAGGTCGGGTCGTCGAGCTGGCCGACGGCGAACAGGTGCCGTACGACGGCCTGGCGATCGCCACAGGTGTCCGCCCCCGCACGCTTCCCGCGGGTGAACGCCTGGCCGGGGTGCACACACTGCGCACGGTCGAGGACGCACTCGCACTGAAGGCGTGTCTTCGGCCCGGCCGCCGGCTGGTGATCGTCGGCGGAGGCTTCCTCGGATCCGAGGTCGCCGCCGTGGCGCGGCGGTTCGGAGTGGAGGTGACGCTGGTGGAAGCCGGTGCCCAGCTTCTGGCGGAGGCCGTTGGCGAGGAAGTCGGACACTTCCTCGCGCGACAGCACACCGAGCATGGCGTTCGGCTGAAGACCGGGGCGACGGTCGTCGAAGTCCTCGGCGCCGGCGACAGGGTCTCCGGTGTGGTGCTGGCAGACGGGACCTCGGTGCCGGCGGACGACCTGGTCGTGGCCATGGGATCGCTGCCCAACACCGAGTGGCTGGCTGGCAGCGGGCTCGACGTGGCGAACGGGCTGGTGTGCGACGAATACTGCGCCGCCGCCACCGGCGTCTACGGCGTGGGCGATGTGGCCCGCTGGTACAACCGGCAGTTCGGCGTCGACATGCGGATCGAGCACCGTACCAACGCGACCGAGCAGGCCCTGGCCGTGGCTCACAACCTGCTGCGTCCCGAAGCGCGGCAGCCGTTCGCCCCCGTGCCGTATTTCTGGTCCGACCAGTACGGGATGAGGATCCAGGCCTATGGCAGCCTGCGGGCGCATCACGAAGCGGCGGTCATCGACGAAGACCCTTCGAGGCCCTGCCTGCTCGTCGCGTACCGAAAGGCGGATCGACTGGTCGGTGTCCTGGGCATCGGCGTTCCGCCCAAGGCCCTGCGCGCCTGGCGAGGACTCGTCGCGGCCGGCACCGCGTGGGACGAAGCCGTGTCCGGAGCCCTCACAGCCTGATCGAACACCATGCACACGACAACATGGGAGATTTCATGTCGATCACAGCAAAAACGAGTGACCTTCCCGACTTTCCCGTCGCCCGCGATCGCGGCTGCCCCTTCGCGGCACCCGCAGAGTACGCCGACTGGCGCCAGGCGGAGGGACTGCAGCGCGTCAGGCTCTTCGAAGGCTCCACCGCCTGGGCGATCAACCGGTACGAGGACATCCGTGTCGCGCTGAGCGACCCACGCTTCAGCGCGGACCACCGGAACCCCAGTCTCCCTTCCCTCCGCCCGATCCCCGCGGACGAACCGCCCACGATGCCCCGCATGGACGACCCCGAGCACGCTCGGCTGCGGCGCATGCTGACCAAGGACTTCATGGTCAAACAGGTCAACGCGAAGCGGCCGTTGATCCAGGACGTCGCGAACCAGTTCCTCGGCGAGATGATCGACAAAGGACAGCCCGCGGACCTGTCGCACGACTTCGCGTTGCCGATCCCGTCACTGGTGATCTCCCTGCTGCTCGGTGTGCCCTACGAGGACCATGAGTTCTTCCAGCACAACAGCGATGCCGCACTCGCCCAGACCTCCACGGATCAGGAGAAGGACCAGGCGATGGGGGAACTGCTCGGCTATCTGGCCGACCTGTCGCACCGGAAGGAACGCGAACCGGCCGATGACATCATCAGCCGGCTGGTCCAGAACCAGCTGGCCGCCGGCGAGCTGACCCGCGAGGACCTCGCGATGATGGGCGTCACGCTCCTCGTCGCCGGGCACGAGACCACGGCCAAGATGATCACACTCAGCGCCATGGTGCTGATGGAGCACCCTGAGGCCAAGGCCCGCATCCGTGACACCGAGGATGCGGCCGTGATCGCCAACGCGGTCGACGAACTGCTGCGCTACACCACGCTCGCGGAGACCGCGATCTTCCGCGTGGCCCTTGAGGACGTGACCATCGCCGGACAGGTCATCCGGGCCGGGGAGGCCATCGTGGCGAACGCGTTCTCCGGCAACCGTGATCTGTCGGCCTTCGGCACCGCCGACACCCTCGACATCGACCGGGACACCAGCGGTCATCTCGCGTTCGGATACGGAGTTCACCAGTGTCTCGGACAGACACTCGCCCGAGCCGAGCTGGAGATCGCGCTGCCCACGCTGTTCCGCAGGCTGCCGGGGCTCAGGCTCGCCGTACCGATCGAGGAGGCTTCGTTCCCGTACCACATGGGCACCCCCCTCCCCGGCATCCCGGTTGCGTGGTGATGAGGGTGGGCGACATGACACGTCTCCAGGACCTGGTCGTCGTCGTGGCCGGCGCGGGAGCCGGTATCGGTGCCGCTACCGCGGCCCGGCTCGCCGCCGAGGGGGCGAGGGTCGTGGTCGGTGACCTCAACGCCACGGGCGCGAAGGAGACGGCGGACAGGATTCGGCGCACCGGGGCGGAAGCGATCGAGGTGACCTTCGACATCTCGGACGAGGCGTCGGTCAACACCTTGGTCAAGACTGCTGTCGAAGCGTACGGACGGCTTGACGGAGTACATGCCAACGCGGCTGATCTGTCGGAGGCCACGGTGGGTCGCGACACCAACGCCGTGGACATCGACCTGGCTGTGTGGGACCGCACGATGGCCGTGAATCTACGCGGATATCTGCTCGTCGCGAGGGCGGCCATTCCGGAGCTGCTCAAGTCCGGTGGCGGAGCACTTGTGTTCACTTCCTCGGCGAAGGCGTTCACGGGGGACGACTCTCTCGTGGCGTATTCGGCGAGCAAGGCGGCAATCAACGCACTGGTTCGACACATTTCCGGCCGATGGGGCAGCGAAGGAATCCGTTCGAACGCTGTCGCGCCGGGTTTTGTGCTCACCAAGGCCAATCAGATCGCCGTGAGCGACGAAGCCCAGGAGCAACTCCTCCAGATGTCGCGAAGTATCCGCAACGGCAGGCCGGACGACATCGCGGCGATGGTCGCCCATCTCATGTCGGTCGACGGTGAATGGATCAACGGCCAGACCATCGCCGTCAATGGAGGCCTTCACCTGCTCGGCTGACCACAGATGACCAGGAGAGCCCTCGACTCCACTGTCCGGACCGGAGCGGCGGCCGCCGAGCCCTCTGCTCCGGTCCGGCGAGCGACACCACGGGCCGACCGGGCCGGCGATTCCTTCCCGGTGACCTGTCGTGACGCTTCGCGATCTTCAGGCTGCACGTTCGTCTTCCAGCGGCAGGAGGAAGAGGGTGGCTCGGGCAATGCGAGTGATGGCCGCTGGGGTGGGACTGGCCCCGCGCAGGGTCTTGACGGTGACTTTCAGCAGGGCATCGTCGCGCTCGGCGACCGCGTGGACGCCACGGATCACGGCGTTGAACGCCTTGTCGGGCTCGGCGAGTTCGTTGCCCTTGGGCTTCTTGACCGGGTGGCGGAGGCCGTCGCCCACGTTCTCGTGGCCGAGGTCGGCCAGGGTGGGGATGCCCAGCGTGGCAGCGATCCGGTTCAGGGCATCGACCAGGCCGTGGGAGCGAGCGCAGGAGGTGTCGTGCCCGCGGCCCGGGCGGACCGGGCAGACCCGGCCCGGCCGGCCGTCCAGGGCGGCGATGATCCCCACGTTCCCGCCGTGGTGCGTGTGTTTTCCGGACCACCACAGGTCCGCGCCGTCGGAACCGGCGATGGACAAGCCGGGCACGCGGTCGGGGCACCGTCAGCCCTTCGGTCACGGGCCGTACTCGTCGTCCGGCAGGCTCGGTCCTATGAATTCCCGTTCCGGATCCGTCAGTTGCGCTCGCGGCAGGCCGGAAGATCTACCGGTCCCGGCCCTGCCGCGAGAACAGACCCCGCAGATTGGTCATCACCGAATACGGGTGCCATAGCGCAGTACGGACAGTGTCGGCAGGGCGGCGGAATTCACGGTTGACGCCTCCCCGGCGCCAACGGCAACTCCTCTTTCCGGCGTCCCTGTTGACAGCGACATGAACCATCAATCATTGTAGTGTACTAGATAAATCAGTCCATGGGGTCGCGTACGAGCCGAAGCGAAGGCGTCCCCAGTCGGTGGGCGAAGACAGACCTGGACACCCTCGCGACCACGCCCCGCCCCGCCCCCGCATCGACGATGTGCTGAAGGTTTCGCCGGAACTGCCGCCGCGGCGCCCCCGATCGGGATCGCGCCGACGCTGAGCGATGCCCGACTCCTCACGCCGGTGGTCATGCCACACCGCTCGGCCGCACATCCGGGCGCCGCGGACCGCGCCGTACCGATCGCGACGTCCGCCGCCTGTTCCCCGCCTTCCCGGCCGGTCCCACTCCAACAAGCGCCTGCGGGCGGCGCCGCCACTGCCACCCGCGGCGAAGTCAATGGTGAACGAGATCCACGACGAGGAGATCCACTTGATAGTCACAGCGAACGAGGCCACACCCGGTGCGGTCGTCACCCAGCTTCCCCCTGACCTGACGGCCATGGACTCCTCGGACCAGGACGTGCTGCGCGAGGCCTACGCCACCTACGCCCTGCTGGTCCTTCGCGGCCGTGAGATCACGGTCGAGGAGCAACTCGCGGTCGGCGAGACCCTGGGGGTCGTCATCGACCAGGCGGCAACCGGCCGGCGTTGGTTCAACATCACCAACCAGAACGGCGGTTACGACGGCCAACTCTGTTTCCACGCGGACTTCTCCAACTCCCATGACCTCCTCACCGGCGCCAGCCTCTACGCGAGCGTGCTTCCCGACGGCCCGACCGCGACGATCTTCGCGCACACCGGATCGGCTCTGGAGCGTCTCCCCGAGGCGCTGCGTGAGCGTATCCGCGACCGTCAGGTCCGCCACTCCGGCATCCTCGGCGCGAGGGGGGCCGATCTCCCCGTGCGTCACCAGCTGGAGAATGCCACCGATCCGCGCGCGGACCACGCTGTCGAGTACGTACACCCCCTGACCGGCAAGCCGATGCTCTTCGTCAGCGACATGCAGAGCGAACGCATCGTCGGCCTGCCCACCGAGGAGAGCACCGCGCTGCTGGACGAGCTGACCGGCTGGGTGCAGCGGCCGGAGTTCGTCTACCGCCATGTGTGGCGGTTGCACGACCTCGTGGTGTGGGACCAGATCGTCATGCAGCACAGCCGGGCCGCCGAGCACGTCACCGGTGAACGCACGCTGCGTCGGGTCTCGTTCACCCACCCTGTCTTCGCCGAGGGCTGTCAGGCGTTCTTCGACGCGATGGGCGGCCGTGCGGGCCGTTCCGGCAGCCAGAAGGTGGTCCAGTGAGGACCGGTGCGGGAGCGGGTGGAGCCCCGCGGGGGGAGACGGGCCTGACCGACGCGGAGATCGAGCGGCTGAGGCTCAGGTACGAGCAGGAGCGCGACAAGCGCCACGACCCGGAAGCCCGCCGGCGATACCGGCTGGCCGAGCCGTCGGCGCCCGAGCGGATCAACGATCCGTTCATGGAGCAGAAGGAGCGTGAACCACTCCAGGACGAGGTCGACGCCATCATGATCGGCGGCGGCTTCGCGGGGCTGGAGGCCGGTGCCCGATTGCGCGAACTCGGTCTCGCCAGGATCCGCATCATCGACAAGGCCGGCGACGTGGGCGGCACGTGGTACTGGAACCGCTACCCCGGCGCACGCTGCGACATCGATTCCTACTGTTACCTGCCGCTGCTGGAGGAAACCGGCTACATACCCAGCGAGAAGTACGTCCTCCAGTCCGAGATCTTCGAGCACTGCAGGAGGATCGCTCGGCAGTACGACCTCTATGAAGACGCCTGTTTCCATACCGCGGTGACCCGCGTCGAGTGGAGCGAGGAGTCGTCGCGGTGGATCGTGGAGACCAACCGCGGAGACCGCATGCGCACCCGCCTGCTCTTCAACGGCCCAGGTCCCCAGCAGCGCGCGCACCTGCCCCTCATCGACGGCATCGAGTCGTTCGAGGGCCACCGGTTCGTCACGAACCGCTGGGACTTCGACTACACCGAGGGCGACGTCAACGGCGGCCTCACGGCACTGGCCGACAAGCGCGTCGCCCTGATCGGGACCGGGGCGACGGCCATCCAGGCGATGCCCGTTCTCGCGCAGCACTGCGAGCAGCTCTATGTGGTCCAGCGCACTCCCTGCTCGGTGGGTCCGCGTGACAACCCGCCGACGGATCCGGAATGGTTCCGCACGCTGAAGCCAGGCTGGCAGGCCGAACGCCGCCGGAACTTCGCCGGCATCACGACGTCCGGCCTGCGGCCCGAACAAGACCTGGTCGACGACGGGTTCAGCCGCTACTTCGGCGCTGTCGCCGCTGCCGTGTCACAGGCGTCCGATCCGCAGACAGCCGGCCGGCGCGCCCAGTTGGTCGACCTGGAGACCCAGGACGCCCGTCGGCGCCATATCGAGGACGTCGTCGAGGACCCCACGCTGGCAGAGGCGCTCAAGCCGTACTTCTGGTTCTTCTGCAAACGGCCGACGTTCAGCAACACCTACTACGAGGCGTTCAACCGGCCCAACGTCGCCCTCCTCGACACCGACGGCAAGGGCCTCGACGCCATCACACCGAAGGGCATCGTCTGCGGCGGGCAGGAGTACGAGGTCGACTGCATCATCTTCTCGACCGGCTACGAGATCGCTCGTGACTACCACACGAAGGCCGGGTTCGACATCGTCGGACGCGACGGCCTCCTCCTGAGCGAGAAGTGGCTCGACGGGCCGTACACCCTGCACAGCATCCAGACCCATGATTTCCCGAACCTGTTCAACATCGGCGGAGTACAGGGAGGCTTTTACCTCAACCACGCCAACCGCATCAGCCAGGACATCGACCACGCGACGGCCATCGTCAGGGAAGCGCTGTCCAGGGGTGCCTCCGTGGTCGAGGCGACGTCGGAGGCGGAGCAGGCATGGGCAGCGGAGATCGAGCGGAACGCCGTCGACGACAGCGCCTTCCTCGAGACGTGCACGCCAGGTCAGTACAACAACGAGGGCCGGCCGCGCGACATCCCGAAGCGGAGCGGCGGCTACGGACCGGGCCCGATCGCGTGGGAGGAGGTGCTGCGGCGGTGGCGCGAGGCCGGCGGCTTCGACGGCGTCACGTTCAGCTGAGTCGTAGAGCTGTCGCTGGTGCCGGGAGACGTACTTGCCCTGCTCGATCCACGTCGCCGGTGCGGCGAGGAGAGCGTCGCTCACCTGCTTGGGCGTGCCGACCACTCGTGCGCCTTGCATGCAAGAGCACCTGCCTGCCGGTATCGGGCGGCTTGAGCCAGGGGCTCCCGGAGAACCGAATGTCGCTTGGCGGGCATCCTGCCCGCGACAGCGGCCCGCGACCGTGAGGACCACATCGGCACGTTGACTCTCGGTGAATCCCTGACCCGGCACCGGCTCGCCGGCGCGCCCGTATCGACTCACCCGGCGCCGGTGGGCGCCCACCGGCACCTACCCGGACGGTTCGAGAAGGGGCAGGCCGAGAGCTTCTTCAGAACGGCCACCGATCAGGTGACGTCCAGGGACGCGGGTCGGGCCGGCGCGGTGACAGACACCCTGCTCACCGATCGTCGATATCAGAGGCTCCGCACCCGATGGAAGGGCGGCTGAAGAAGCTCACTGACACCGTGTCGGGAACATCGAGCGCCTCGACATCGGACACCTGGACAAGCAGGCACTCCGCCCAGCGGGCTCAGGCCGACGCCGGGTCCGCGTCACGGGCCGCCCTGAGTGTGGAAAACGCCCGCCGGTACACGCGCACCGTACCGTCGAAGCCCTGCGAAGACGCCTCCTCCCGGACGCCGGCCGCGGAGACCATCGGGCTCTACCGGCCCACCGCCGAGGGAGCCGAGATCAGCGGCGACTGGTTCGACGCCCTTTCCCTGCCTTCACCCCGGGTGGCCTTCGTGGTGGGCAACGAGCACACGTCACGCCTGCGACGGAGGCGACCTCGACAGCGGCGTCCAGGGCCTGGCGAGCGACCTCGCCACCCTGTACCGCTCCGGTCAGGAACTGGACACCATCGGGCGCACCCTCCTCGCCAGCTCCGACGGCACCCGGCCCGATGACGGCATCGCCCTCCTCCTCGCCCGGACCCACGCGATCCCAGCCGACTCCACCGCACACTGGGAACTCCCCGCCGACCCGGCCATCGTCGCCGAAGCCCGAAAACTGACCACCCGGCAACTGAACATCTGGAGACTGGACGAACTCGCCTTCACCACCGAACTCGTCGTCAGCGAACTGGTGACCAACGCCCTCCGCTACGCCGGCGGCCCGATCGGCCTGCGCGTGCGGTGCAGGCCCATGTCCTGGAGCACCTCGTCCACTTCGGCGGCGGTGAGCGGCTGGAGCGGCAGGGGCTGTGCCGTCGGCACGGTGCGCAGTCCGGCGAGGAACAGGCACAGAGGGCGGCGCCAGGCCTCGGGGGTGGTCGTGGTGGCGAGAGCCGGAACGGCGCGCCCCAGGACGGCCAGCGCGAACAGCACGTCCTCGACGGTCGCATCGGAGCGGACCGTGCCCTCCTCCTGGCCGCGGCGCAGCAGGAGATCCAGGGTCTCGCGGTTGTGGGCATGCACGGCCTGCAACAGGTCGGCGTCGTTCAGGCAGGCGGCCTCATGGTCTTTCGCGCCGCGGGCGGCGGCCATGGTGGTGAAGACCGCCGTCATGTACCCGGTCAAGCCCGCCCATGCGTCCGCCGCCGCCCTGGCCTCCGTGCCGGCGGCGATCGTGCCGGTCATCTCCTGGTGGAAGACGGCGTCGATGAGGTCGGCCCGGCTGGGAAAGTGACGGTAGAGCGTCGCGTTGCCCACACCGGCCCGGCGGGCGATCATATCCAGCGGCGCCTGCAAGCCCTGCGCGGTGAAGACCTCATGCGCCGCTTCCATCAACAGTTCCCGGTTGCGCCGGGCGTCGCGCCGCAGCGTGCTCATCCTCGTCCTCCAGACCCGAGCGGGGGTGTACGCCCCGGTCCCGATGCTATCGCCGGGCCCGAGGCGTTGATCAGGTCCTGCTGTCACCAGGGCGCGAAGCGAAGATCATCACCTGCCTTCCCCGCACGCGGGTCGTTCCCCGTGCGTTCTCCGCACGGAGTCGGCCCTAACACCCGCGCGGGGCAGACGGTGTGTCACATGGGCCGAAGTCCGCCCCCGACCGTCGGGACGACGGAGAAGGCGGCGCCGTCGGCATCGATGATGGCGTGCTTGCGGCCGCTGAGCGCCGCGGTCACGGCGCCGAGCGGCGGTTTCGGAGGATCGGGGTGAGCGAGTCGAGCACCGAGGCGTCCTCGATGGTCGGCGGCACGGACTCGTCCCGGCCGTCCGCGATCCCCTTCATCGTCCGGCGCAGGATCTTGCCGGACCGCGTCTTCGGCAGAGCGGGTACGACGGCCACGTCCCGGAAGGCCGCCACCGGGCCGACGTCGCGCCGGACGGCCGCGATCAGCTCGGCCCTCAACTGGTCTTCGTCGGGCGCGACACCGGACTTGAGGACGACCAGGCCGAAGGGAACACTCCCCTTGAGCTGGTCGGGGACACCGATCACGGCGCACTCCGCGACCGCGGGATGCCCGGCCAGAGCAGCCTCGATCGCACCGGTCGACAGGCGGTGGCCGGCCACGTTGATCACGTCGTCGGTGCGGCCCATGACGAACAGGTAGCCGTCGTCGTCGAAGTACCCGGAGTCCCCGGTGTGGTAGAAGCCGGGGTAGCGGCTGAGATAGGAGTCCAGGTACCTCTCGTCGTCCTCCCACAGCGTCGGCAGCGCGCCCGGGGGCAGCGGAAGCCTGATGACGATCTCGCCCTCCTGCCCGGGCTTCACCGATTGGCCGTCGCCGTCCACCACCCGCACGTCCCACCCCGGCACGGGCACGGTCGCGGATCCCGGCTTGACCGGCATCGGCTCCAGACCGCGCGGGTTCGCCACGATCGGCCAGCCCGTCTCGGTCTGCCACCAGTGGTCGGTCACCGGAACGCCCAGCTTGTCCGAGGCCCAGTGGAGCGTCTCCGGATCGAGCCGCTCACCCGCGAGGAACAGCGAGGTCAGAGACGAGATGTCGTACTTGCCCACCTCGGCCGCGTCCGGGTCGACCTTCCTGATCGCCCGGATCGCGGTGGGCGCGGTGAAGATCGTCTTGACACCGTACTCCTGGACGATCCGCCAGAACGCGCCGGCGTCTGGCGTCCCGACCGGCTTCCCCTCGTACATGACCGTGGTGGCGCCGACCAGGAGCGGGGCGTACACGATGTAGCTGTGGCCGACCACCCAGCCGACGTCCGAGACGGTCCAGAAGACATCGCCGGCGTGGACGTCGTAGATCGCTCCCATCGACCAGGCGAGCGCGACGGCATGGCCGCCGGTGTCCCGCACCACGCCCTTGGGCTTCCCGGTCGTACCGGACGTGTAGAGGATGTACAGCGGGTCGGTGGCCGACACCGGCACCGGCTCGGCCGGCGCGGCTCCGGGCACGACGTCGTCCCAGTCGACGTAGCCGGGACCGAGATCGGCCCGGAGGGTCTCGCGCTGCAGCATCAGGGTGTGATCGGGTCGGTGGCTGCTCAGCTTCAGGGCCTCGTCGAGAACGGGCTGGTACGCCACGACCCGTGCGGGCTCGATCCCGCACGAGGCCGCCACGACCACCTTGGGACGCGCGTCCTCGATGCGCACCGCCAGTTCCTTCGGCGCGAACCCGCCGAACACCACCGAGTGCACGGCGCCGATGCGGGCGCAGGCGAGCATCGTCATCGCGGCCTCGGGCACCATCGGCATGTAGACGACGACACGGTCCCCCCGGCCGACCCCCAGGTCCCGCAGGGCACCCGCCACGCGGGCGACCTCGTGGCGCAGCTCACGGTAGGTGTACGACTTCTTCCCCGGCACCATCGCCGAGTCCCAGATCAGTGCGGTCCGGTCGCCGAATCCGTTGTCGACGTGCCGGTCAAGCGCGTTCGCGCAGGTGTTGAGCCGACCGTCGGGGAACCACCGGAAGAACGGCGCCTTCGCGTCGTCGAGCCCGCGGGGGGGCTCGACGTCCCAGTCGATCAGCCGGGCGGCCCGGAGCCAGAAGCCGTCCGGGTCCTCAAGGCTGCTCGCGTGGGTCCTCGCGTGTTCTCCCATGGACGGGTCCTGCCTTTCTGGTGGGTCCGCTCCGAACGCCCCGTGAGGATACGGGGATCATGGAGATTCGGGTACGGCTCGTGCGGGTGTCTCTGCCAGGGCTCGGAGGGGTCGGGCGCGCGGAGCGCCACGGGCGACTCGGTCGTCAGGGTGGGTGCCGCAGCGATCGCCGCCGTAGAAGGCCCAGAACATGCGGCAACGAGGATGAAGCCAGCCGACCGGGCGGCGGCCGGTCACGCGTCCCGCGCCGGCACCCGGAGCCGGTCGAGTGGACCAGGAGCCGTGGTCGGGCCGTCCGGTGCGGCCCGTCGCACCGGAAGGGTGGAGGCCGTGGAGTGTGTCGGGGTGACGACGGCTTGCACAACCACGGACCAACTTAGATTACGTCCGTAACTTTAGGCATGGACGCCCTCTGCACCGCAAGCCCCTGCCGCAGGCCGGAGAGTCCTCGAAGCGGTACGGCAGCACCGGCGGATCCCCGCCCGGAAATCGAACGGCCCTGGACAGGCGACACGGGCATGCCAAAATGGCGGAGCCGTTGGGCTGGGGCGACCAGCGGTGCGGGCATACGTCGGTCGGGTACCCGGAGGTGGCAGGTTGGCACGTCGCCCCAGTCGGAGCGCACCGCGAGGGGAGTCGACGGTTCGCCCAGCCCACTCGCAAGTCCCCCGCACCGCACCGGACTTCGCCGGCCGCTCGGACGAGCTCGCCGCCGTGCGCGGCGCGTTGGCGGAGGGGCCGGCTCTGGTCGTGGTGGCGGGCGAGGCGGGGATCGGGAAGACACGGTTCATCCGTGAAGCGGTCGCCGCGGTGCCGGGGCGGACGGCGCTGACCGCGACCTGCCCACCGCTGCCCGAGCCGTTCACCCTCGGGGCGGTGGTCGACGGGATCCGGCGGCTGTGCCCACGACCGGGCTCAGACCTGGAACTGTCCCCGTTGGCCGGTGCGTTACGGCCGTTGTTCCCCGACTGGGCCGACCTGCTGCCGTCGCCGCCCGAGGAGCTGGGCGACCCCAAGGAGACCCGGCACCGGATCCTGAGCGCCCTGACGGAACTGCTGGGGCGGCTGGGCGTCGACGTCCTGATCGTCGAGGACGCCCACTGGGCGGACCCGACGACTCTGGAATGGCTGCTCACGCTCACCGCCACCAGCAGGCCCGGCCTGTCGATCGTGGTCTCGTACCGCCCGGACGAGGTGCCGGGCGGCTCGCTCCTGCCCCGGCTGACCTCTCGGGTACCGGCCGAGGTGACGCTGGTGCGACTGGAGCTGGAGCCGCTGGACCTCGCGGGCACCCGCGAGCTGGTCGCCTCCATGTTCGACACCCCGGAGGTGTCGGCGGAGTTCGTGTCGTTCCTCCACCGGCACACCGACGGGGTCCCGCTCGCCGTCGAGGAGTGCGTCCTGCTGCTGCGCGACCGCGAGGACATCGTGCGCCGCGACGGCACCTGGATCCGGCGGGTCCTGACCGAGCTCAAGGTGCCGGCGACCCTGCGGGACTCGGTGACGGAGCGGGTGGAGCGGCTCGATGTCGAAGCACGGAGGATTCTGGAGGCCGCGGCCGTACTGGACGCGCCGTGCTCCGAGACGCTGCTGACCGAGGTGGCGGAGCTGGCATCCGAGGACGGCCGGACGGGGCTGGCGGTGGCGCTGCGGTCGGGGCTGCTGCGGGAGCAGACGCCCGGAGCGTATGTCTACCGGCACGCGCTGGACTGCCTGGCCGTGTACGGGGCGCTACCCGCGTCGGACAGGCGCCGCCTGCACGCCAGGGCGGCGGCCTGCCTGCGCCCGGCCCGGCCCGAACCCGTCGCGCGGCTGTTCCGGCACTGCCGGGAGGCGGGCGACGTCGAGGGCTGCTGCCGGTACGGGGAGGCCAGCGCCGACGTGGCGCTGGAGTCCGGTCACGACCGCGGCGCGGTCCTGACCCTGCTGAGTCTGCTCACCGTGCCGGACCTCACGACCGCCGACCGGTCCCGGCTCGTACGCAAGATGGGGAGCGCCGCGGTCTTCGGCGCCCGTGACGTCAGCGATCTCGCGGGGGCCGTGCTCGACGCCGTCCGACGAGTCCTGTCGCGCGACGATCTGCCGCGTCAGGACCGCGGTGAGATCAAGCTGTTGCTCGGCCGGCTGCTGCGGGAGATCGGCGACGAAGCCGCCGCCTTCGAGGAGATCGAGGACGGCGTCGGGCTGCTGCGGGACCGGCCCGACCTGGCCGCGACGGCGATGTCCGTCCTGGCCATGCCCCTGGTGCCGGGCTGGTCTGCCGCCCGGCACCGTGACTGGCTGGCGCGGGCGACGGCCCTGATGCCCCGGATCGAGTCGCCGTCCGACCGGCTCCGGGTGGCGACGAACCGGGCCACGGCCCTCCTCATGCTCGGCGAGGAGAGCGGGTGGCAGGCGGCGGACGAGGTCCACGACGCCGTCGGCGCATCGGCGCCGGAGCGCCGGCTGCTCGTCCGCTTCCTGTTCAACGTGGGCCAGATCGCCATCGTCTGGGGCCGCTACGGCGAGGCCCGCGCCCGGCTCACCGCGGCGACCGAACTCGTGGAGGCGACCGGCTACCGGCGGCTGCGGAACACCCTCCGGGTTCCGTTCGCCTATCTGGACTGGTGCACGGGCGACTGGGCCGGACTGGACGCCACGGTCACCGCGCTGGCCGCCGACCGGGACACAAACACCTACGCGGCACGGCTGGCCCGGCAGATCCACGCCGTACTGGCCCTCGCCCGCGGCGACCGCGGTACGGCCGCCCGGCGCACTCTGCGCGACATCGCCGACGAACTCGCCGGGGACGGTGTGTGCGAGCCGGAGACCGGTCTCGCGGCGGCCGTGCTCGCCCGGTCGTACCTGGCCGACGGCGACCACGGCGCGGCGCTGGAGGTCACCGGCCGGGTCGTGGAGCTGATCGAGCGCAAAGGCGTGTGGCTCTGGGCCGCGGACATCCTCCCCGCGCACCTCGACGCCCTGGCCGGCACCGGCCGACTCGACGACGCCACCCGGCTGCTGGGGCGGTACGCGGAGGGCATCCGCGACCGGGACGCGCCCGCCGCGGCGGCGGCGCTGGCGCTCGGCCGGGCGGTCGTCGCCGAGGCGCGCGGCGACCTGGAACCGGCCGCTGCGACCTTCGCGGCGGCGGCATCGGCCTGGGCCGCCCTGCCGCGTCCGTACGACGAGTTGCTGGCCCTGGAGAGAAGCGGCCGATGCCTGCTCGGCCGCGGCGACGCCGACCGGGCCCTCGCGCTCCTCGGCACCGTGCAGCGGCGGCTGTGGACACTGGGCGCGCGCACGGACGCGAACCGGGTGGCCCAACTGCTGCGCGAGCACGGGATGGAGGTGACCCGTGCCTGGCGCGGGGGCCCGCGCGGCTACGGACCTCGGCTCTCCCCGCGCGAACAGCAGGTCGTGGCGCTGGTCGCACAGGGAATGACCAACCGGACGGTGGCCGCGGAGTTGTTCGTCTCCCCGAAGACCGTCGCCACACAACTCAGCTCCGCGATGCGCAAGTTGGGAGTCTCGTCGCGCGCCGCCGTGGTCAGGGCCGCGGTCGAGGCCGGGGTGTTGCCGGTGGAGTCCGACAACTCGGCTCCCCGCGGCTGACTTTTCGGTCAACTGCCTGATCGCCGTGGGGCCTTGGGACCCGCCACGCTTGGGTGCCATGCGAGTCGACCCGCACGCACAACCGCAGGGCGAGGAGTCCACCGAACCCGACCCGCCCGACGTGCTCGGCGCCCCCGACATGCCCGGCGCCCCCGATGTCCCCGATGTCCCCGATGAAGAGGAGCCAGCCGTCAGCAGGCACGACGACGGCCGGTTCGAACCCCTCTGAACCGGTTCCCCCCAACCGCCGTTCTCGGAAAGGATCCTCTTGACACCCCCCACCTCAAGCCACCGCGGCAGACGCCTCGGGCGTCCCTGTTCCCGCCTGGCCGCCTCGGTCGTCGCCGCCGCCCTGACCGGAGCCCTGCTCGCCGCGGCCCCCGTCGACGCGGCGGGCACCGAGCCCGGCACAGCCACCGACCCGACGTCGATCACCCTGATCACCGGTGATGTCGTCCACGTCACCGAACTCGGCGGCGGACGGCGCAGCATACAGGTGACGGCCGGCCAGGGCCGCTCGGACGTCGTCTTCTACCAACGGCAGCATGCCGGGGACTTCAGCGTCATCCCGTCGGACGCGATGGGCCTGGTGGCCGACGGCACCCTGGACGCCCGGCTGTTCGACATCACCGCCCTCACCCGGATCGGGTACGGCGACGCCGGTACCGACTCCCTGCCCCTGATCGTGGAGCACACCGGGGCCCGTACGCCCGCGGTCCTCGCCGACGCCGACGGCGCGACCGTGCGGCACACCCTGCGGAGCATCGACGCCACCGCCGTCGAGGAACGGCACGACGACGCCGCCGCCTTCTGGTCGGACATCGTGCGCGATCCGGGTACGGCGCGCTCGGCGAAGCTGGACGGCGGGCTGGCCAAGGTGTGGCTGGACGCACCGGTCCGGATCCGCGACGACATCGGCAACGCGCAGATGGGCGTCCCGGCGGCCCGCGCGGCCGGTTACACCGGCGCGGGCGTCAAAGTGGCCGTCCTCGACTCCGGCTGGGACCACGACCACCCCGACCTCCAGGGCCGCGTGCTCGCGGAACGCAACCTGATCGACGGCTCGGACGACGCGGACGACGACAACGGCCACGGCACCCATGTGGCCGGCATCATCGCCGGCACCGGGGCCGCCTCGAACGGTCGCCACGAGGGTGTGGCGCCCGAGGCCTCGCTGCTCATCGGCAAGGTGCTCGACGCCGAGGGCAGCGGCTTCAGCTCCGACATCATCGACGGCATGGAATGGGCGGTGGCCGAGGGCGCCGACATCGTCAGCATGAGCCTCGGCAGCACCGTGCCGACCGACGGCACCGACCCGCTGGCCCAGGCGGTGGACACCCTGTCCGCGCAGTCGAGGACGCTCTTCGTGGTCGCGGCCGGGAACGCCGGCCCCGGCGCCGGCACCGTCGCGTCACCGGGCTCGGCCGACGCCGCCCTCACCGTCGGCGCGGTCGACTCCACCGGCGCCCTCGCCTCCTTCTCCAGCCGCGGGCCCCGCCTCGGGGACGGCTCGATCAAGCCGGACGTCACCGCTCCCGGCGTGAACGTGATCTCGGCCCGCGCCAAGGGCACCCCCGTCGGGGACTACGACCCGGTCGGCCCCGACGGCCCGATCGACGACGACTACACCGCGCTGTCCGGCACGTCGATGGCGACACCGGGGGCGGCGGGCGCCGTGGCCCTGCTCGCCCAGGAGCACCCGGACTGGAACGGAGTACAGCTCAAGGCCGCGATCATGAGCGCGGCCGACCCCCAGCCCGCGCAGAACGTCTACGAACAGGGCAGCGGCCTCGTCGACGTGGCCAGGGCCACCAGCCAGCCGGTGACCGCCTCCCCCGCCTCGCTGCGGGTCGGCCCGTTCGCCTGGCCGCACACCTCGCACCCGGCCGAGACCAGGACGATCACCTACCGCAACGACGGCGACGTCCCGGTGGCCCTGGGCATCCACCCGACACTGACCTCGCCCGCCGGAGCGACGGCACCCGAGGGTCTGCTGCGTCTGTCCGCCGACGAGGTGACCGTGCCGGCGCACGGCGAGTCCGCCGTGGACGTGACCGTCGACCCGTCCGCCGGCGTACCGGCGAGCGGAGGATCCTACGCATGGCGGTTCGAGGCGACGACCGCCGACGGCGCCACCCGCGTGGAGACCACGCTCGCGGCGCCGTTCGAGGAGGAGAGCTACGACTTCACCCTCACCGCGCTCGACCGCAACGGACACGCCCCGCTCGCGCCGTACCAGACCACGGTCGTCATCGACGCGCTCGACGGGACCGGCTCGACGGCGGTCGCGTCGGTCAACTCGACCACACCCGAGGTGCGCGTCCGGCTCCCCAGGGGCAGATACGGGCTCACCGCCCTCACCAGCACTGCGGACCCCGACACGAAGGAGGTCACCGACCTCACCCTCGAAGCGCGGCCGTCGGTCACCCTCGACAAGGACGTGGCGATCGAGTTCGACGCCCGCAGGGGCAGGCCGGCCTCGGTGGGCGTGCCGGACGACACGGTCGCTCCCTGGTTCCGTGAGTTCGGCGGGCAGACCACGGCGACCGACTCCACCGGCGTGCAGGAGACGTCGTCCTTCGGGGTCTTCGCCCCGGACTTCTCGACGACCGCCCTGTCCGCCGTCCCCACCCCGGCCCCGGACCGGGACACGTCCTACCGCTACTACTACCGCACCACTCTCGCGGCACCGGCGGACCCCGGCGCGCTGATCGCCGGCCCCGTCTACTCTCTCGTGGAGGAGAAGCGGCGCGGCATACCCGACCGGCTCTCCTACAAGGTTCCGGTCCGGCGGCTGGCCAAGGTGGATGCCTGGTACGCCCAGCGGGACGGCCAGCTCGACGGAGCGGCCCGCACCATCTCGGGCTTCCTCGGCGGGCAGACCAGCCTCGTCACCGTGGTGCGCAACGTGCCGCTCGCCGCCCGCCGGGTGGAGTACTACAGCGCGGATCCTGACGTGCAGTGGACCGGCGCGCTCGGGGAGTTCAAGACCCCGGACGGCAGCAGCTACTACGGACTCGGACGTCAGCTGGCCGACCCCCGGACCTACCGGCCGGGCACGACGACCAAGGAGACCTGGAACTACCCGGTGGCCGGTCCGGCCCTGGCCGCGAACGGGCAGTTCCTGACCCGGTCCGGAAACCGGATCACACCCGCGTTCTCCCTGTGGGGCGACTCGAACCCGGACCACCACGACTGGAACGACCGGGCGTTCAGCCAGGCCGTCGCGACGCTCTACCGCAACGGGAGCGAGGTCGGAAAGCTGGACCGTCCGTGGCCGGACGAGACGGACTTCGACAACTTCTTCGAGTACTGGGACGTTCCCGCAGGCCCGGCCGACTACCGGCTGGACGTCTCCGCGACCCGCAACACGTTCTGGCACGGCCAGCGGTCGCAACGGGTCGAGGCCAGCTGGTCGTTCCCCTCGGACACCACGGACTCCAGCGTCCCCCTGCCGCTGACCGTGCTGCGCTTCCAGCCACCGACCGACCTGTACGGCGTCGCACCGGCGGGCACGGCCTTCACCGTGCCGTTCACCGTGCAGCAGCAGGGGCCGCGGACGCACCGTGACCTCAAGGCGTTGCAGGTCGAGGTCTCGTACGACGACGGGGCGACGTGGACGAGTGCCGCCTCGCGGGTCCACGGCAAGGGCGGCCGGGTCGTCCTGACCCACCCCGCCGCGAGCTCCGGCAGCGGCTGGGCGTCCTTGCGCGCAACCGGTGAGGACCGCTCCGGCAACACCTTCAGCCAGACGGTGATCCGGGCCTACCGCATCGGCTGACGGCCACCTGGGCCGGGCGGGGACACGATGTCCCTCGCCCGGCCCAGCAACGCGCCCGCTCCCCCGCCGGTGCAGCACAGCGTCGGACACCAACGCGTACTCCGTAGACTTCCATCATGGAACGGAAGAGCTTTCAGGACATGAGCTGCCCGATCGCACTCACTCTGGAGCATGTGGGCGAGTGGTGGAGCATCCTCATCCTCCGCGACGCGACGCACGGCATCACACGGTTCGACGACTTCCAGAAGAGCCTGGGCATCTCCCCGAACTCCCTGACCCGGCGACTCGGCTCACTGGTCGAAGCCGGCCTGCTGGAGCGACGCCTCTACAACGAGCGCCCTCCCCGCTACGAGTACGTGCTCACCAAGACCGGCAACGCCTTCGTCCCGGTCCTCATCGCGCTGCACGCCTTCGGCATGCACCACTTCCCGCCGGAGCAGCCGAACGTCCGCCTTGTCGACAAACAGACCGGCATCGACGTAGACCCGCTCTTCATCGACCGCTCGACCGGCCTCCCCATCGACGAGGAGCACGCCGCCTTCCTGCCGGGCCCCGCCGCGAACGACCGGCTCCGCGCGGTACTGGAGCGGCGGAACGAGCAGGCCTCCTCGTAGAGACCGCAACGTTACTTCCATCACGGCAGCGAGTCACTTGCGTGATGATAGTAACCCTCCTAGTGTTAACGCCCGGGCCCGTCAGCGTCGCGAGCATGCGGACCGCCCACGAGTAGCGCACGCCCCTCGCGACGAGCCGCCGGCCGCCCGACCCTTCCCCGCCCACCCTCAGACGCGCAGGCCACCCGGCCTCCAGAGCCTTTGTCGGCCGCGACCACGAACCGCACGTCGACGAACCATTAAATTACGTTCGTACGACCATGAGGCGGCTCGTGGTTCCCGAACCCGCCGGACGAGCGCGTCCAGAAATGAGGCCCCCATGCCTGACCTGCCCTTCCAGTCGGCCGCCGACCAGGTGGACGCGATCGCCTCGGGCAAGGTCTCGAGCGAGGAACTGCTGGAGACCTACCTCAGCCGGATCGACGCCCACAACGGAACGCTGAACGCGATCGTCACCCTCGACGTCGAGCGTGCGCGGCGCGACGCCAGGAGCGCCGACGAGAAGCGGGCGAGCGGGGCCGAGCTCGGTCCGCTGCACGGGCTGCCGATCACGGTGAAGGACAGTTACGAGACGGCCGGCCTGCGGACGGTGTGCGGCCGGCGGGACCTCAGGACGTACGTGCCCGACCAGGACGCCGAGGCGGTACGACGGCTGCGTGCCGCCGGCGCGGTGATCGTCGGCAAGACCAACATGCCCGCGGGAAACCAGGACGTCCAGGCGGACAACCCGGTATTCGGGCCGACGCTGAACCCGTGGAACACCGCCCGTACCTCCGGAGGCTCCGCGGGCGGTGGCGCCGTGGCGACCGCCGCCGGGCTGACCGCCCTCGACTTCGGCTCCGAGATCGGCGGCTCGACCCGCGTCCCGGCGCACTTCAACGGCCTCTACGGGCACAAGGCGACCTGGCGGTCCATCCCGCTGATCGGCCATGTCCCGGGCGGTCCTGGCGTAGGGCGGTGGGGGGAGATCGACCTCGCCTGCGCGGGCGCCCAGGTGCGTGAGGCCCGCGATCTCGTTCCCGTCCTGCGGGCGACCGTGGGACCGCCCGAGCGGGACGGCGGATTCAGCTACACCCTCGCCCCGCCGCGGGCGGAGAAGCTGGGCGACTTCCGGGTCGCGGTGTGGACCGAGGACCCGCTCTGCCCCATCGACCACGACGTCAGGGCCGCGGTGGACGACGCCCTCGGGGCGCTCAAGACGGCCGGCGCGAAGGTCGAGGTCCAGCCCGTGAGCCTGCGCGTCGACATGGCGACCAGCCATGACATCTTCCTGCGCCTGCTCTTCGGCGCGTTCACCTACGACCGGTCCGGACTGACCCCGGCCTCGAACGCCGCGCTCCTCGCGCGTGTCGTCCAGCGCCCCCGCGGGGAGGCGATGTACGCGCTGCGCGGAACCTTCCAGTCCCACTACAGCTGGCTCCAGGCGGACATGGCACGTCATGAGCTGCGCGAGCGGTGGGTCGACTTCTTCCGGGACTTCGACGTCCTGCTGCTGCCGGTCACCTCGACCACGGCTCCGCCGCATCACAACCAGCCCGTCGACAGGTTCGGACGCCTGCTCCAGGTCGACGACCGGTCCCGCCCCTACTGGGACCAGGTCAAGTGGAGCGCCCTCGCCAACGTGGCCGGCAGTCCGGCGACCACCTTCCCCGTGCGGACGGGCCGGGACGGCCTGCCCGTCGGGCTGCAGGTGATGGGGCCGAGCGGCGGCGACCTCACCACGATCAGGTTCGCCGAGCTTCTGGGCCAGGAGCTGGAGGGCTACCAGCCCCCGCCGGCCTTCGTGTGACGAGCCGCCGCCACTGCCCCGAGCCGCGCCCTCCAGACAATTCCGGCTGACGCCGCCACCCCCTAGGAAAGCCCCGATGAACTCGCTGGACACCCCCCTCACTCTCCCGAACGGCCAGATACTCCCCAACCGCCTGATGAAGTCCGCGCTCAGCGAGGCGCTGGGCAACAAGGGGAACGCACCGGACGCACGTCTCGGCCGCCTCTACTCGACCTGGAGCCGAGGCGGGTACGGCCTCCTGATCACCGGCAATGTCATGATCGACCGCAGTCAGCTCGGAGAACCGGGCAACATCGTCGTGGAGGACGAGCGCGACCTCGGCGCGCTCTCGCTCTGGGCGAAGGCGGCCCAGGACTCCGGCGTTCCGATCTGGGCGCAGCTCAATCACCCAGGACGCCAGGCCAGTCCCCTGACTCTCGGACACACGCCGGTGGCGCCCAGCGCGATCGCATCGAAGCTCCCCGGGGCCGCGACGCCCCGCGAGTTGCGGCCGGCGGAGATCGAGGACCTCATCGAGCGCTTCGCCACAGCGGCGGCCGTGTGTGAGACGGCCGGCTTCAACGGCGTACAGGTGCAGGCCGCCCACGGATATCTCATCTCGCAGTTCCTCTCACCGCTGGTGAACCGGCGCGACGACGAGTGGGGAGGCGATCCCGAGCGGCGGATGCGCTTCGGCCTCGAGGTCGTCCGGCGCATCCGCGCCCGCGTCTCGCCCGGCTTCGCCGTGGCCGTCAAGCTCAACTCGGCGGACTTCCAGCGGGGCGGCTTCAGCGAGGACGAGTCCCGGACGGTACTGGCCGCGCTCGCCCGCGAGGGCATCGACCTCATCGAGGTCAGCGGCGGAAGTTACGAGTCCATGGCCATGAGCGGAACGGCCGCCCCCAGCACCAGGGCGCGCGAGGCGTACTTCCTGGAGTACGCCCGTACCGCGTACGGCGCGCTCTGGAAGAAGGAGATCAGTTCGGCCGGCCCGACGACCCCGCCGAGCGGGTTCGCCTTGGCGGTGGCGCGCAGCCGGAGCCACTGGGCCTGGACGGCGTCGCGCGTGGTCCCGAGGTGGAAGACGGCGTCGTTGGCGGCGACCCAGTCCTCCCAGTCCTTCCAGCGGCCCTCGAAGGCGATGTCCTGCTCCAGGTTGGCCTGGTACCAGATGTTCTCGCGCGAGGGGTTGACGACGCTGTCGACGACCATGCGGCGCACATGGCCCGGGAAGAGCGTCCCGTAGACGGCGCCGAGGTAGGTGCCGTAGGAGACCCCGAGGTAGTTGAGCTTCTTCTCGCCGAGCGCGGCCCGGATGACGTCCAGGTCGCGTGCGGTGTTCGGGGTGGTCATCTGCTGGAGCATCGCGCGGCCGGTGCGCTCGGCTCAGCCGTCCGCGTACTGGCGGGCGAGCTTGCGCTGGGCGGTCTTGTCGGCCTCGGTGTCCGGGACCGGGTCGGCCTTGGGCGCCTTCACGAACTCCTGCGGGTCCATGCAGGAGATGGGCGCGGAGTGGCCGACGCCGCGCGGGTCGAAGCCCACGAAGTCGTACGCCTTGGCGGTGTTGACCCACAGTGCGCTCTTGGTGACGACGCGGCGCGGGAAGCGCATGCCGGAGCCGCCCGGGCCGCCGGGGTTGTAGACGAGCGCGCCCTGGCGCTCCGCCTGCGTCCCCGTGTTGCCTATTCGGTCGACGGCGAGCTTGATCTGCTTGCCGTAGGGCTTGGTGTAGTCGAGCGGCACGCTGACCCAGCCGCACTGGATCGGTTTCTCCAGGCCCCAGTCCGCCGGGCAGTCCGCCCAGTCGATGCCGGCCTCGGCGGCCCGGGCGGCGGCGACCGACGCGCCCCACTGCGCCTTGTCCTGGCCGCCCTTGCGGGCCTCGGCACCGGACGCGGGTGCCGCGAGCGCACCGGTGATCAGGGTCGCGCTGACCAGCGCCCCCGTCGATCCGAGCGCCAGCAGCCGGCTCCTCGATCTGAAGTTGTGCCTCAAGTGGGCCCCTCCCCGAACGTGGTTACGAATCGTCAGAGGGGATCCTCCCGGCTGTGAGCCTCCTGAGGACAGGGCGTGAGGGCCGTCTTTACCAATCCGATAACCGGACGATCACGTCCCGCTGAGCGGAGCACGGAGGGGGCACCGAACAGATCACCGAGGGGACGGGGAGCGTTTCAGCCACCGAGGTGGTGCAGCGCCTCGTCCAGTACCCGCCGCAGCCGCAGCGCGTCGGCCGCCACCGCACTGACCAGGACGGCGGGTCCGGCGAGCGGAGCGAGCGACGCGTACTCCCCCAGCATCCGCGCCGCCACCGGCTCCACCGCGAACTCCGGCCGTACGACGACGAGTTGTCCGACGGCACGGTGTCCCGCCAGTACGGCGGGCCCGTCCCAGCCACCGGGTGCCCCGGGTCCGCAGGCGAGCTCCTGGTCGAGCACGAGCCGGCCGCCGATCCGCACGGCGAGCCTGCTGGTCAGCCGCCCGGGCTCCTCCCCGACCCGCCCCAGCACCTGCTCCTCGCGCAGCACCAGCCGCCCGCCCGCCGCGACGTCGACGCGGGTCGCGACCTGTAGATCACTCCCCTTGGCCGAGATCAACTGCTCGGGCAGCCAGCGCAGTTCACCGCCGTCGGCGACATCGAGCCGCACGTCGTAGCGTGCCTCGCCCTTGGTCTGTCCCGGCAGCGCGATGGTGGCGGCGGCCGACCCGACGGACAGCCGCGCCCCCTCCGCCACCTGTGCCTCGACCGCGAACCGGTCGCCGCCGAGGGGTCCGCTCATCGCCCCGACGACCGTCACCCGGGCCTCGGTCCCGCTGCTCCGGGTGCGCCGCAGCGCGAGCGGTCCCTCCCCCTCCAGCACGGGCAGCGCCGTACCGCCCCGCCCGTCCGGACGGGCGACGATCCGGGCGGTGGCCCGCACCCCGGTGGTGGTCACGCGGTCCACGCGGCGAGCCGCTCCCGCACCCACGCGGCCACGTCCGCGACGCCGGTGTCGCCGCGCAACGACTGGAAGACGACGGGAAGTCCGGCCCGCTGCGCCTTCGCGTCGGCGGCCATCCGGGCCAGGTCCGATCCCACGTAGGGCGCGAGGTCGGTCTTGTTGACGACGAGCAGGTCGGCGGTGGTCACGCCCGGCCCGCCCTTGCGCGGGATGTCGTCGCCGCCGGCCACGTCGATCACGAAGATCTGCGCGTCCACGAGCCCCTTGGAGAAGGTGGCGGTGAGGTTGTCGCCGCCGGACTCGACGAGGATCAGGTCCAGCGGCCCCACCTCGTCCTCCAGGTCCTCCACGGCTTCGAGGTTCGCCGAGATGTCGTCCCGGATCGCGGTGTGCGGGCAGGCGCCCGTCTCCACGGCGGTGATCCGCTCGGGCGGCAGCACGGCCTCCCGCAGCAGGAACTCGGCGTCCTCGCGCGTGTAGATGTCGTTGGTGACGACGGCGAGCGACAGCTCCTCCCGCAGCATCCGGCACAGCGCGGCCACGGTGGCGGTCTTCCCGGACCCGACGGGCCCGCCCAGGCCGATCCGCAGCGCCCTGCGGGTGCCGTCGGGCCGGTGCGCGTCGGCGCTGAGGGCGACGGGACCGTGCTGGTGTTCATGGTCGAGATGCATGTGTACGGCTCCTTGTACGGCGTGGTCTTTCCGACTCGGCTGGGGCAGCGGGGGGCGGGGCTACGACGCGAACAACCGCACCGCCCACCCCGCGTGCCACTCCGCCCCGATCTCCAGCAGCGGCGCCGAAGCCGCGGGCAGCGCGTCCGTACCGCCGCCCCCGGCCGCCCTCCGCGCCGCCTCCACCGCCCGGTCGACCACCCGGTCCACCTCGGGGGCCAGCCGCGCCAGCACCCCGGTCGCCTCGAACGGATCCAGGCTCAGCAGGCGCACCACCGCCGTGGCGGGCCCGCTCACGCACTCGTACGCCGCGCAGTACGCCGCGTCCTCCGCGGACAGCCCCGCGTTCCGGGCCACCACTCCCAACACCACCGGCTGATGGGCCCCCTTGGGGAAGTCCCGTGCCACGGCGTCGAGTTCGGGGCCCGGCCAGGTGGCCCGCGCGGCGCGCAGCAGCTGCCGCCCGAGCCTGCGAGCGGCCGCCCGCAGCGCCGGCGACGGCGTCCGCGCATCGGCGGCCGCGTCCAACTCCCCTACGTCGGCTCCGAGTACCGCGGCCGCGGCGAGTGCCCCCGCCACCAGCCCGGTCGTGTGCAGCCGCCCGCGGCAGAACTCCTCCAGCCCCGCCGCCCCGGTGATCCGTCCGGCCCTGACGGCCGCCTCCGCCCCGCCGGAGTGCGCGTGCCCTCCGGCGGGAAAGCGGCCGTCGGCCAGTACCAGCAACGCTGCCCGAGACACCGCAGACCTCGTCTCTCAGAACAGGAAGTAGCGCTGGGCCATGGGCAGTTCGGCCGCAGGTGTCGCCTCGACCAGCTCCCCGTCGATGTGCACGGCGAAGCTGTCGGGGTCGACCTGGACCCGGGGACGCGCGTCGTTCTCGCGCATGTCCGCCTTGGTCACCCCGCGGGTCGACTCGATGGCGACGAACCGCTTCCCGAGCTGGAGCCGCTCGGGCAGTCCGTCCTCGACGGCGAGCGGGGCGACGAAGTTGAAGGAGTTGGCGGCCGGCGCCCGCCCGATCGCGCCGTACATGGGACGCGGCAGGATCGGCTGGGGCGTCGGGATCGACGCGTTGGCGTCGCCCATCTGCGCGTAGGCGATCTGGCCGCCCTTGAGGACGAGATGCGGCTTGACCCCGAAGAACGCGGGCTCCCAGAGCACGAGGTCGGCGAGCTTGCCGCTCTCGACCGAGCCGATCTCGCGCGCCAGCCCCTGGGCGAGCGCCGGGTTGATCGTGTACTTGGCGACATAGCGGCGTACCCGGAGGTTGTCGGCGCGCCCGTCGCCGGGGAGCGCGCCCCGCCGCCGCTTCATCACGTGCGCGGTCTGCCAGGTGCGCAGGATGACCTCGCCGACGCGTCCCATGGCCTGTGCGTCGGACGAGATGATC
The DNA here is from genome assembly GCF_055583825.1 of Streptomyces sp. NPDC104367. Taxonomy (NCBI): domain Bacteria; kingdom Bacillati; phylum Actinomycetota; class Actinomycetes; order Kitasatosporales; family Streptomycetaceae; genus Streptomyces; species Streptomyces sp. NPDC104367. The sequence continues at coordinate 66,216 of NZ_JBVJND010000013.1, forward strand.
GAGATCGCGCCCAGGTCGTGCAGCACGTCCTCGGCGCCGATGGTCGACGGCCGGATCCGGGACTCGGCGAAGGCCAGGTCCTCCGGCACCGCCGGGTTGAGGTGGTGGCACACCATCAGCATGTCGAGGTGTTCCTCGGCGGTGTTGACCGTGTAGGGCCGGGTCGGGTTCGTCGAGCTCGGCAGCACGTGCGGCTCGGAGACGACGGTCATGATGTCCGGCGCGTGCCCGCCGCCGGCGCCTTCGGTGTGGTAGGCGTGGATGCCCCGCCCGCCGATGGCGGCCAGCGTGTCCGCCACGAACCCCGCCTCGTTCAGCGTGTCGGTGTGGATGGCCACCTGGACGCCCGTGCGGTCGGCGACGGTCAGGGCCGCGTCGATGACGGCCGGGGTGGAGCCCCAGTCCTCGTGCAGTTTCAGGCCCAGCGCGCCGCCCCGGATCTGGGACAGCATCGCCTCGTGCGAGACCGTGTTGCCCTTGCCGAGGAAGCCGATGTTCAGGGGGTACTGCTCCATCGCCTCCAGCATCCGGGCGAGGTGCCAGGGGCCGGGGGTGACGGTGGTCGCCTTGGACCCCTCGGCGGGCCCGGTGCCACCGCCCACCAGGGTGGTGACGCCCGAGGACAGCGCCTCGTCGGCGATCTGCGGGCAGATGAAGTGGACGTGCGCGTCGACGCCGCCCGCGGTGAGGATCCGTCCGTTGCCGGCGATGACCTCGGTCTCGGGGCCGATCACCAGGTCGGGGTGGACCCCGTCCATGGTGTCGGGGTTGCCGGCCTTGCCGATGCCGGTGATCCGGCCGTCGCGGATGCCGACGTCGGCCTTGACGATGCCCCAGTGGTCGACGATCACCGCACCGGTGACGACCGTGTCGGGGGTGCCGTCTGCGCGCGTAGCGCGCGACTGGCCCATGGACTCGCGGATGACCTTGCCACCGCCGAAGACCGCCTCGTCACCGGCGAGCCCGGGGCCGCCGGAGCGGTCCTCCTCGATCTCGATCAGCAGGTCGGTGTCGGCGAGCCGGATCCGGTCGCCGGTGGTCGGGCCGAACAGGTCCGCGTACGCGGCGCGGGAGATCTCAGGCATCGAGGGCACCTCCGGTCTCGCCGCGCAGTCCGGGCACCACACGGGCACCGGCGAGCGGGACGAGCTCGACGTCGACGGGGATGCCGGGCTCGAAGCGGACGGCGGTGCCGGCGGCGACGTTCAGCCGCTTGCCGCGGGCCGCGTCCCGGTCGAACTCCAGTCCGGGGTTGGCCTCGGCGAAGTGGTAGTGGGAGCCGACCTGGACGGGCCGGTCGGCGGCGTTGAGCACGGTCAGCCGGGTGACCTCGCGGTCCGCGTTGAATACGACGGGCCCGTCGGCGAAGAGCACCTCTCCGGGAATCATCGGCGGCCCCCTCAGACGATCGGGTCGTGGACGGTGACGAGCTTGGTGCCGTCCGGGAAGGTCGCCTCGACCTGGACGTCGTGGATCATCTCGGGGATGCCCTCCATGACGTCGTCCCTGGTCAGGAGCTTGCGGCCGGAAGCCATGAGTTCGGCGACGGTACGGCCGTCACGTGCCCCTTCGAGGATGTGCGACGTGATCAGGGCGACGGCCTCGGGGTGGTTCAGCCTGAGCCCGCGGGCCCGGCGCTTCTCGGCGACGTCGGCCGCCACGTGGATCAGCAGCCTCTCTTGCTCGTGCGGGGTCAGTTGCACGTCCCACCTCACAGTCCTCGCTCCGGACCGTGCGGGGTCCGGTTGCCGCGGCCACCGCGACAGATTGGGCTCACGGACCCAATCCGGCTAGGAAAACCCCAGGTGGCGTGGTTCGGCAGGCTAGTTTGCCGGAGTTTCGGTGACGTTAACCGGACCTTGATCACTCCATGACCGGCGCATGGCCGGGGGCTCCGGCGGCCGGGAGCCCGGCGGCTAGGACCCCGCGGCCCGGCGGTGTTCCGCGGCGATGCCGAAGCGGGCGCGGTCGGGGCGGGCGGGGGCGGCGGACTCGCGGACCGTGGAGACGGAGCTGACCACCTGGTCCTCGGCGGCTTCCGGGAGGTCTTCGAGGCGTTCGAGGTCGGCGGCGGAGACGAGGGCGACCAGCGGCTTGCCGTGTCGGGTCACGACGACGCGCTCACCGCCGTACACCACCCGGTTGATCAGTTCGGCGAGCTCAGCCCTGGCTTGCGTCACCGGAATCTCGTAGGCCATGGCTCCAGCTTACGGGGCACCCGCGGCAGTCCTCCTTGTTCGGCGACAGCGGAATCACTCGGCCAGCTCCTGTACGTCCTGTACATTTTTTACGGAGAGACCGGCCCGACACGCGTCAGTCGCCAGGAGGGGTACGTCATGACCCGACCGTCCGCCCGCTATGTGCTGCCCGAGTTCACCGAACGCACCGGTGCCGCGCAACGCACGCTGGATCCGTACTCGAAGCTGCTGGAGAACCGGATCGTGTTCCTCGGCACGCCCGTGGACGAGGTCTCCGCGAACGATGTGACGGCCCAGCTGATGTACCTGGAGCACACCGCCCCGGAGCAGGACATCTCGCTCTACGTCAATTCGCCGGGCGGGTCGTTCAGCGCGATGACGGCGATCTACGACACGGTCCGGTACGTCACCTGTGACGTGGCCACGGTCTGCCTGGGCCAGGCCGGGGCGTCGGCGGCGGTCCTGCTCGCGGCCGGCACCCCGGGCAAGCGGTCCGCGCTGCCGGGGGCGCGCATTCTCCTCCAGCAGCCGTCCCTGCCGGAACCGGTGCGGGGCCGGCCGAGTGATCTGGCCATCCGGGCGGCGGAGTTGGAACGGGTCCGTACCCTGATGGAGGAGATGCTCGTCCGGCACACCGGGCGCACCCCGGAGCAGGTGCGCGAGGACATGGAGCGGGACCTGGTCCTGGACGCCCGGCAGGCGCTGGCGTACGGGCTGGTGGACCTGGTCATGCCCGAGCGCAGGGGCTCGCTCGGCCTGCCGGACGCGGGGTGAGCCGCCGATGCTGCCACCGGAACTTCCGCCGCTGCCCGCGCTCACCCGCGCCGAGGGCGAGTTGATCGACCGTTATCTGGACGTGGTCGATCTGCTGGGCCGTATCAACCCGGCGCAGAACGAGGACACGTATCGTGGCCTGCGCGCCGCGCAGGCGCTGGTGCGCGCCGCTTCCGAGCTGCGTGACGCGCTGGCCCTGATGCACGGCAGGGGCGAGACGGAGCTGCACGGGGACACGCTGGCACGGGCGTTGCGGGTGCTCGACGGTGAGCGCCGGACCGCTCGCGTCGCGCTCCCGCCCGACTGCGTACGCTGACGCGCGCAGGCCGCGGGCCCGGCCGTCGAGGCCGCGTCCGGGCCGGAGTCGAAACGACCCAACGGGGTTACCCCCGTTCAGCGGAGCGCGGCGTGGTTTTACCTGACCGGCGGACCCGCTCGACGTGCGGGTCCGAGGGAGCCCCTGGAGTGCTTTCGCGCAGGTCCGGGGCTACGCAGGGCAGTTGGCGTTGAGTCGAACAGAGCATTGTCCACCCGAACGGGTGGGTGGTGAGTAACCCCACAAATCCCCGATTCCATTGGGATTTTCGGACACACGTGAGTGAAGATCCCTGTCTGACGACAAGCCCCCGCCACAGCGGCGGGGCGGTCCGGGCGGACGCCGAGTCCTGCCGCCGCCCGGATTGACCCGTCGACAGAAGTGCATCGGCAGGAGTGGAGGACCCGAGCAAGACGGGTCGCCGGAACGGTCGCGCCATGACCGGGCCGAGCAGCCCTTGGGGTGAAGCCGCGTCAGCGGCCGGGCAACTTCGCCAGCCCGAATCCGACAGGTCATCCTTCACAGGCGGCTGACGAAGGGTTGCGCATGACTGCGCTCAATCGTGTCCCGTCGCTCATGGCCAGGGCCGGTACGGCCTCGGCGCTGACGATCGCCGCCGTCGGCGGCTCGATCGTGATCCCGGGTGTCGCCTCCGAGGCCTCGGCCGCCACGATGGCGACGAAGGCGCTTCAGGTCGCCGCCTCGAAGAAGGGGTCACCCTACAGGTGGGGCGCCAGCGGACCGAACCGGTTCGACTGCTCCGGGCTGACGCTGTACTCGTTCAAGAAGGCGGGCAAGAGCCTGCCGCGTACGGCGGCCCAGCAGTACAACAAGACCCGTCACATCTCGGCCGGCCACCGCAAGGCCGGGGACCTGGTCTTCTTCCACTCGGGTTCCAGCGTGTACCACGTCGGCATCTACGCCGGGAAGGGAAAGATCTGGCACGCCCCGAAGACCGGGGACGTGGTGAAGCTGCAGAAGATCTGGACCAGGAGCGTCTGGTACGGCCGGGTGAGCTGACCCGGCGACCGGGTGCCGGCCGGCGGGGACTCGGGGCTACGGTTCCTGCTGGCCGGCCGCGGTCACGGTGCCGGCCGGCACCGTCCAGGGCAGTTCGATGGAGACGGTCTTGCCGCCCTCCCGGGTCGGGCGGACCCGGAGTCTGCCGCCGCACTCGGCGGTGAGCCAGCGGATGATGACCATGCCGCGCCCGTTGTCCTGCTGGACCGCGGCGGGAAGTCTCCTGGGGAAGCGGGGGTGACTGTCCGTGACGCCGATGTGGAGGTGTTCGTCGCGGTCGAGGGCGATGTCCACCGTGAAGGTGGGTGACTGTCCGAAGGTGTGCTGTACGGCGTTGGTGGCGAGTTCCGAGACGATGAGGCGGATGGTGTCCGCGGTCTCCGTCTGCGGTGGCAGTCCCCACTCCGCGAGGGTGTCCAGCACATAGGAGCGGGCCGTGGAGACCGAGGCGGGATCGCTCGGCAGAGTGACGGATGCTTCCAGATGGTCTGCCATGGCGACGTCGTCCCTTTCCTCGGGACCGTAGTCCGACACGGTGCGGATGGTTCGAGTACGGTCCCGGACTGGTGCTTCTTCGCCAGACTGCCATTACCGGGCCGGTCACGGGGAGCGATCCACCAAGATGTGCATATATCTGTCGCTCGAAGCGGTGAACTCTGCGACCCCAGACCGTATTTGGGCGGCCCGGAAGGAGTAAGGAGTAGCCCATGCAGAACGGTCCCGCGGTACGCCGCCGAAAACTGGGCGCCGAACTGCGCATGCTGCGCACCGGTGCGGGTCTCACGAGCGGTGAGGCCGCCCGTCTGGTGGGCTGGCACCAGTCGAAGGTGAGCCGGATAGAGACCGGCGCCAGCGGTGTGAAACCGGCCGATGTGCGGTTACTCCTGGACGCCTACGGCGTGACCGAGGGGCAGTTGCGCGAGTTGCTGCTGGTGCTGGCGGGGTCGGAGGACACGGCCGGACGGCACCACTGGTGGCACGCCTACCGCGGGGTGCTGCCGCCCGCCTACCGGGACTTCATCAGCCTGGAGTCGCAGGCGAGCGCGATGCGCACGCTGGAGACCTCGGTGGTACCGGGGCTGTTGCAGACGTCCGAGTACGCGCGGGCCGTCACCCGGGTGGCCGCCGAGGGACTCGACGACGAGGCGCTGGACACCCTGGTGGAAGTGCGCCTGGCCAGGCAGGACGTGCTGCGCAACGATCCGCCGCTGCGGCTGAGCGCGGTCCTGGACGAGGCGGTGCTGCGCCGTGAGGTCGGCGGCCCGGGGGTGATGGCCCGCCAGCTGCACCGGCTGATGGAGGCGGCGAGGCTGCCCCAGGTGCGGATCCAGGTGCTGCCGTTCCAGGCCGGTGCGCATATCGGCATCACCGGCCCTTTCGTAATCTTCTCATTTCCGAGCACTTCTGATCTGGATGTGGTTGTTCTCGACCAGTTGACGAGTAGCCTCTACCTGGAGCGGAAAGAAGACCTCCAGGCCTATGCGGAGGCCTTCGACACCCTTCAGATCCACGCGCTTTCGCCCGAGGACTCGTTGGATTTCATCGCCGGGATAAGTGACGGCACGTAAGGAGGCACCATGACTGCACTGCCTCGGCACGTTCCTTCCAGTACCGATCTGCTCGGCGTGCGGTGGCTGCGCAGCAGTCACAGCACCGGAGCGAACAACTGCGTGGAGACCGCACGGCCGCACTCCGGTGCGCCCGCCGGACTGCTCGCCGTGCGTGACTCCAAGGACCCGGCCGGACCCGCGCTGCTCTTCTCCCCCGAGAGCTGGACGGGTTTCCTGGCCGTGTTCACCGACTGATCAGCGCGGAACCGCACCCGTATCCACCCGCGAGCGGCACCCGGCCGTGTCACGCCGACTCATGGTCGTGTCTCGCCGATCACCCGTACAGCGCGTTCGATCTCGGCCCCGGAGAGGTCGGCCCGGGCGGTCAGCCTGAGCCGTGAGACTCCGTCCGGCACGGAAGGCGGACGGAAACAGCCCACGGCCAGACCTGCCGTCCGGCAGTCGGCCGCCCATCGCACGGCCCGCTCCGGGGACGGTGCCCGCACGGAGACCACCGCGGCGTCCGGCCGTACCGCTTCCAGACCCGCGGCGGTCAGCCGTGCGTGCAGCTCGGCGGCCACCTCGCGGGCCCGGGCCGCGCGCCCGGGCTCGCGCCGCAGCAGCCGCAGGGCCGCCAGCGCCGCCCCCGCCGCCGCGGGGGCCAGACCGGTGTCGAAGATGAAGGTGCGGGCCGCGTTGACCAGATGGTCGACCACCCGGGCCGGACCCAGCACGGCCCCGCCCTGACTGCCCAGCGACTTGGACAGGGTCACGGTCGCCACCACGTCGTCGGCACCGGCCAGCCCGGCCGCGAACGGCGCCCCCCGCCCGCCGTCCCCGAGGACGCCGAGCCCGTGCGCGTCGTCGACGAGGAGCCCGGCGCCGTGCTCCCGGCACGCCCCGGCCAGGGCGGCGAGCGGGGTCGCGTCGCCGTCGACGGAGAACACCGTGTCGGAGACGACCACCGCGGGCCCCTCGTGGGTGCCGAGCGCCTTGCGCACCGCGTCCGGGTCGGCGTGCCCGACGACCTGGGTGGTGCCCCGGGCCAGCCGGCAGCCGTCGATCAGGGAGGCGTGGTTGAGGGCGTCGGAGACGATCAGCGAGCCGTGCGGGCCGAGCGTGGTGACGGCGGCGAGGTTGGCCGCGTAGCCGGAGGAGAAGACCAGGGCCGCCTCGAACCCGCAGAATTCGGCCAGCTCGCGCTCCAGCTCGGTGTGGAGCTCGGTCGTGCCGGTCACCAGCCGGGAGCCGGTGGCTCCGCCGCCCCAGGTCCGGGCCGCCCCGGCGGCGCCCTCGGCGACCTCGGGATGGCCGGCCAGGCCCAGGTAGTCGTTGCTCGCGAGGTCCAGCAGCGGCGAATCGGCGGGACGGGGGCGCAGGGTCCGTTCGAGTCCGGCGCGGCGGCGCAGCTCCGCCTGTTCGTCGATCCAGCCGAACGCCATGACCCCTCCGGTGATTTTGTAGGCAATGAACAGACCCTAGCGGGACCGTCGGGCACCCACTGTGTGGTGATACCCACATGTCGATCTGCCAGGGTTGTGCGAACTCTCCTTGGCCCGGGGCAGCCTCGTAGTACAGGATCGGCTCTCATGGACCTGCTGAACACGCTGGTGGACAAGGGGCTTCGGCGCGAGCTGCCGACCCGCGAGGAAGCGCTCGCCGTGCTGGCGACCTCGGACGACGACGTGCTCGACGTGGTGGCCGCGGCCGGCAAGGTGCGCCGGCAGTGGTTCGGCCGGCGCGTGAAACTCAACTACCTGGTCAACCTCAAGTCGGGCCTGTGCCCGGAGGACTGCTCCTACTGCTCGCAGCGGCTGGGCTCCTCGACCGGCATCCTCAAGTACAGCTGGCTGAAACCCGACGAGGCCTCCAGGGCGGCCGCCGCGGGGCTCGCCGGGGGCGCCAAGCGGGTCTGCCTGGTGGCCTCCGGGCGCGGCCCGACCGACCGGGACGTGGACCGGGTCGCCGGCACCATCAAGGCGATCAAGGAGCAGAACGAGGGCGTCGAGGTGTGCGCCTGTCTCGGTCTGCTCTCCGACGGCCAGGCCGAGCGGCTGCGCGAGGCGGGCGCGGACGCCTACAACCACAACCTCAACACGTCCGAGGGGACGTACGGGGACATCACGACCACGCACACGTACGCCGATCGGGTGGACACGGTCAACAAGGCGCACGCGGCGGGTCTGTCGGCCTGTTCGGGCCTGATCGCCGGCATGGGCGAGTCGGACGAGGACCTGGTCGACGTGGTCTTCTCGCTGCGCGAGCTGGACCCGGACTCGGTGCCGGTGAACTTCCTGATCCCGGTCGAGGGCACGCCGCTGGCCAAGGAGTGGAACCTCACCCCGCAGCGCTGCCTGCGCATCCTGGCGATGGTGCGGTTCGTCTGCCCCGACGTCGAGGTCCGGATCGCGGGCGGCCGCGAGGTGCATCTGCGCACCATGCAGCCGCTCGCGCTGCACCTGGCCAACTCGATCTTCCTCGGCGACTACCTCACCACCGAGGGCCAGGCCGGCCAGGCCGACCTGGAGATGATCGCGGACGCCGGGTTCGTGGTGGAGGGCTCGGACGAGGTGACGCTGCCGCGGCACCGGGCCGACGCCCCGGGCTCCGTCTGCGGGTCGCACGCCGGGGACGCCGGGAACGCCGACGCCGGGTGCGGAGCGCACGCCGGGGCCGGGTGCGGAGCGGGCTGCGGTTCCCACGAGGGCGCCGCTGTCCGCGACTCGGCCGCCGTGGCCACCGCCGCCGCCGAGCCGCGCACCGACCTGGTCGCCGTCCGCCGCCGCGGTGCCGGAACGGACCTCGCGCCCAATGCCTGACCTGGGCGTCCCCGAACTGCTGGAGCTGGACCGGCGGCACGTCTGGCATCCGTACGGTCCGATGCCCGGCCGGGCCGAACCGCTCGTCGTGGAGTCGGCGAGCGGGGTCCGGCTGCGGCTGGCGGACGGCTCGGGCGAGCTGGTCGACGGCATGTCGTCGTGGTGGTCGGCGATCCACGGCTACAACCACCCGGTGCTCAACGAGGCCGCGCGCGAGCAGCTCGGCCGGATGAGCCATGTGATGTTCGGCGGGCTCACCCACGAGCCCGCCGTCCGGCTGGCGAAGCTCCTTGTCGACATGTCTCCCGACGGTCTGGAGCATGTCTTCCTCGCCGACTCCGGCTCGGTCTCGGTCGAGGTCGCCGTGAAGATGTGCCTGCAGTACTGGCGTTCGCTCGGCCGGCCCGCGAAACGGCGCCTGCTGACCTGGCGCGGCGGCTACCACGGCGACACCTGGCAGCCGATGTCGGTGTGCGACCCCGAGGGCGGGATGCACGAGCTGTGGTCCGGGGCGCTGCCGCGCCAGGTCTTCGCGGACGCTCCCCCGGCCGGGTACGAGGAGTCGTACGCGGACCATCTGCGGTCCATGGTCGAGCGGCACGCGCACGAGCTGGCCGCGGTGATCGTGGAGCCGGTGGTGCAGGGCGCGGGCGGGATGCGGTTCCACTCCCCCGCCTATCTGCGGGTGCTGCGCGAGGCCTGCGACGCGCACGGCGTGCTGCTGGTCCTCGATGAGATCGCGACCGGCTTCGGCCGTACGGGCGCGCTGTTCGCGGCGGACCACGCGGCCGTCACCCCGGACGTGATGTGCGTGGGCAAGGCGCTGACCGGCGGTTACCTGACGATGGCGGCGACGCTGTGCACACCGCGGGTGGCCGAGGGGATCTCGCGGGGCGAGGTGCCGGTGCTGGCCCACGGGCCGACGTTCATGGGCAACCCGCTGGCGGCGTCGGTGGCCTGTGCCTCGCTCGGGCTGCTGCTCGGGCAGGACTGGCTCGCCGAGGTCAAGCGGATCGAGTCGGGGCTGCGGGACGGGCTGGCGCCCGCGCTGGACCTGCCCGGGGTCCGGGACGTCCGGGTCCTCGGCGCCATCGGGGTCGTTCAGCTCGACCACGAGGTGGACATGCGGGCCGCCACGGCGGCGGCGGTGCGCGAGGGCGTGTGGCTGCGGCCCTTCCGCGACCTGGTCTACACGATGCCGCCGTACGTCACGGGTGACGTGGACGTGGCACGGATCGCGCGTGCGGTGTGCGCCGCGGCGCGGGAGGGATGAACATGCCGATCCTGGTGATCACGGGGACGGGCACGGAGGTCGGCAAGACGGTCGCCACCGCCGCGGTCGCCGCCTCCGCGGTCGCGGCGGGCCGCTCGGTGGCGGTCCTGAAGGCCGCGCAGACGGGGGTACGGCCGGACGAGCGCGGGGACGCCGACGAGGTCGCGCGGCTGGCGGGCGCCGTGACGGCGGTCGAGGTCGCCCGGTTCCCGGAGCCGCTGGCGCCGGGCACGGCGGCGCGGCGGGCCGGGCTGGCGCCGGTGCATCCGCAGGACGTGGCGGAGGCCGCCGCCAAGCTGGCCACCGACCACGATCTGGTGCTGGTCGAGGGCGCGGGCGGGCTGCTGGTCCGGTTCGACGCGGCGGGCGGCACGCTGGCGGACGCGGCCCGGCTACTGAACGCGCCGGTGCTGCTGGTGGCGTCGGCCGGGCTCGGCACCCTCAACACGACCGAGCTGACGGCCCGTGAACTGAGGTTCCGTGAGCTGGAGTTGCTGGGGCTGGTGATCGGCAGCTGGCCGGACTCCCCGGACCTGGCGTCCCGCTGCAATGTGGCCGACCTGCCCGAGGTGGCCGGTGCGCCGCTGCTGGGCGCGCTGCCCGCCGGTTCCGGCGCCCTCGCCCCCGCCGACTTCCGCGCCCAGGCGCCGGGTTGGCTGTCGGCCCGCCTGGACGGCAGCTGGGACGCGGAGGCGTTCCGGGCACGGGAGGCGCGCTAGGGGGGCCGGCCGGTCGGGTGCGGCACCGTCGTGGCTGGTCGTGCGGTTCCCCGCGCCCCCAGAAGAAGGGGCGCGGGGAACCGCGCGGACGACCCCCACACCGCCGCGCCCGACCACCGGCCGGCCCTCCTACGGCAACTCGCCCAGCAGGCGTACCAGTTCGATGCGGGACCGGATGCCCAGGCGGGCGAAGACTCCGCGCAGGTGGTGGTCGATGGTGCGCGGGCTGAGGTTGAGCCGGTCGGCGATCTCCCGGTTCGTGGCGCCCTCGGCCGCCATCCGGGCGACCATGAGCTGCTGCGCGGTGAGGACCGCGGCCGGACCGGTGCCCTCGGTCGGGGCCAACGGCGTTCCCAGGGCGCGGAGTTCGGCGCGGGCCTGGGCCGCGCAGTGCGGGGCGCCGAAGGAGTCGAAGGCCTCCAGGGCGCTGTGCAGCCGGTCACGGGCCTCGGTGCGCTGCCGCAGCCGGCGCAGCGCGCCCGCGAACAGCAGCTCGGTGCGGGCGCGTTCGAAGTCGCGGGTGCCGCGGGCGTGCAGGTCGAGTGCGGCCCGGTAGTGCGGGACCGCCTCCGTGCCGGGGGCGAGCAGGGCCCGGCAGCGGGCGCTGAGCGCGAGGTCGTCGGGGCTGCGGACGGCGGTGGCCCAGCGGTCGTAGTCGGCGTGGGCGGCGCGCGCCACCCGGGTGTCGCCGGTGCGGACGGCGGCCTCGACGTAGTGCGGGGTGGCCAGGTGCCGGATGGCCCGGTGGCCGTGCCCGGGTCCGAAGCCGGCGAGGGCGCGCAGCCGGGCGGCCGCCGCCGGGAAGCGGCCGTTGCTCAGGTCGAGGAAGGCGAGCGCCCACTGGGCGAGGGCGGCGGGCAGGCCGAGTCCGTGTGCCAGGGCGTACGAGCGGACGGCGGCCGCGCGCTCCCGGCAGCTCTCCTCGTCGCCGGTGACGGCGGCGAACATGGCGAGCGCGGCCTCCAGGTGGCAGGCGCCGTTGTCCTGCCCGGTGGCGTGGGCCTGGTGCAGGGCCTCGCGGGTGGCGGCCTCGGCGGCCCGGGTGCGGCCGGTCCAGAAGTCGGCGTAGGCGCGGAACTCCATGGCCTGGACGGCGGTGGCCGGGACACCCCGGGCACGGGCGGAGGCGGCGGCCCGGAGGGTGGCGGTGACGGCCCGGTTGGGGTCGCCGAGCATCAGCGCGGCCATCCCGGAGTGGATCAGCAGCCCGGGGTCGCCGCCGGGGCCGCAGCGGCCGGCGGTGCTCTTGAGCAGGGTGCGGGCGTCGTCGTAGCGGCCCTCGACGGCGGCGGCGAGTCCGGCGAGGGTGCCGGGCGGGGAGAGGCCGAGCCAGTGGGCCATGACGTGGGCCTCGCGGCAGCGTCTGAGGTCGCCGGTGTAGACGGCGGCCTCGGTGGCGAGGGCGAGGAGTTCCGCGGACTCGGCGGAACGTTCCTGCCGTACGGCGGCGGTGAGCAGGGCGTCGAAGGCCTCGGCGGCGTTGCCGGCTCTGAGGGCGAGGACACCGCCCAGGGCGGCGTTGTCGGTACGGGCGGCGAGGCGTCTGGCCCGGTCGGACTCGCCGGAGCGCCAGGCGTCGGCGGCGGCCCCGGCGAGCAGCCGGGACTCCTCGACGGGGTCGGCGCACAGGTCGGCGGCGCGTTCGGCGAGGGCGCGGGCGAGGGCGGGTCTGCCCTCGGCGCGGGCGCGGTCGGCGGCGGTGCGCAGTTCGGCCGCGAGCCGGGTGCTGGGGCCGAGCGCGGCGGCGCCCCGGTGCCAGGAGCGGCGGGTCGTCTCGGTGCGGCCGCCCAGTACCCGGCCGAGCAGTTGGTGGGCCGCGCGCCGGTCGGCCGGCGAGGCGGTCTCGTAGGCGGCGATCCTGGTCCAGGCGTCCCGGAAGAAGACCCCGCCGGGGGTGGCGTGGGCGACCCCGGCGGTCTCGGCGGCCTCCAGCGGGCGGGTGTCGATCCGGCCGGCGGTCACGGCGCGCAGGAAGGCGTGGGTGGCGACCGGGTACTGGTCGGCGGCGGCGAGGAGCAGCAGCAGCCGGGTGTCGTCCGGCAGGGCGCGGATCTCCCGGCGCAGGGCGTGCAGCAACCGCGGTGCCAGTTCGGCGGGTTCGACGGGCAGCGGATCGGCGCCGGCCGCCTGCCGTTCGGTGAGACGCGGCACGAGTTCGGCCGCGGCGCGCCGGTCCTCGTATACGACGCGGAGCACCCGGGCGCGGACTCCCTCGGGGAGCGCCGAAGCCGGGCACGGCCCCGCGTCAGTCGTCTGCGGTGGCGAAGTGCGGTCGAGAGGTGGGGGGTTCACCGGTATCACCACACCAAAGACGTTACTGGCGAGTTAGTTGACTCGTAAAGACTGGCGACTTCACCGATGCGGCGCGCGTAGACCTGTCCCGACACTCCTGAACAACCCCACCCGTTTCAGGAGGCATCATGCATCGCGCAAAGCGTCGCATCGCAACGGCTCTGTCGGCGATTGCCGGTTCGCTCCTTCTGTCTCTCCCCCTGGCCACGACTCCCGCGCACGCGGCGAGCCACGACCCGATCGTGTTCGTGCACGGTCTGAGCAGCGACTCCAGCAGTTGGGACGAGTGGATCGCGGACTTCGAGGCGGACGGCTACTCGTCCTCCGAGCTGTACGCGATCTCGTACGACTGGACGAAGTCGAACGTCACCACCGCCTCGACGCTGTCGACCTACATCCAGTCCGTCCTCACCAAGACCGGCGCCTCGAAGGTGGACCTGGTGGTCCACTCCATGGGCGCGCTCAACAGCCGCTACTACCTGAAGAACCTCGGCGGGACCTCGTACGTGGACCACTTCGTGTCGGTCGCCGGGGTGAACCACGGGACGAGCGTCGCCTCGCTGTGCGCGTGGCTGTACACGTCCTGCAAGGAGATGACGACCGGCAGCTCGTTCCTGACCGCCCTGAACTCGGGTGACGAGACGCCGGGCAGCGTCTCCTACGCGGCGTACTGGTCGGACTGCGACGCGGCGATCGACCCGGACACCTCGGCGGAGCTGAGCGGGGCGACCAACGTGGACGTCGGCTGCATCTCGCACACCGACATGAACAACGACTCCGGCGTGTACAAGCTGGTGCACGACTTCATCTCCTAGTCGTGCGCGCGGCCGGACAGCGGGAGTGCGAGGGGCCCGTCCGGGGGACAATCACCGTAGACCTGCTTCCCTCCGGAGGTCGTCATGCGGCTGATGTCCCTCAGCACCGGGAAACCGGTGCGGGATCCCGTCCACCACCCGCTGTTCGCCCGTTTCTACGCCCGGCTCAGCGTGTCCGCCGAGAGCGGGCTCGGCATGGCGGCGGTCCGGGAGCGGCTGCTCGCCGGGCTGTCCGGGCGGGTGATCGAGGTCGGCGCGGGCAACGGGCTCAACTTCGCGCACTATCCGGATCCGGTCGCGGAGGTGGTGGCGATCGAGCCGGAGCGCACCCTGCGCCGGCTGGCGGCCGAGGCCGCCGTACGGGCCGACGTCCCGGTGGACGTGGTGCCGGGCGCGGCGGAGGCGCTGCCGGTCAAGAGCGAGGCCTACGACGCGGCGGTGCTCTCGCTGGTGCTGTGCAGCGTCCGGGACGTGTCACGGGCGCTCGCGGAGGTACGGCGGGTGCTGCGGCCGGGCGGCGAGCTGCGGTTCTTCGAGCACGGCCGGGGCGGCGGACCGGCGATGCGGTTCACCCAGCGGGCCCTGGACGCGACGGTGTGGCCCCTGCTGGCCGGCGGCTGCCATCTGGCCCGGGACCCGGTGGCCGAGCTGCGCGCGGCCGGGTTCGAACTCGGGCCGTACCGGCGGATGACGATGCCGGAGAACGGGCCGCGGCTGCCGGCCTCGTACTGCGTGCTGGGCGTCGCGCGCCGGCCCGTGGGTTCCTGAGGCACCCGCGGCTCCCGTCACAGGCTCCAGCGGCGCAGTTCCTCGGCGATGTCGGCCACGCTCGCCCCGCCGGTCTTCACCAGCCGAGCCAGGTCGCGGACCTGTTCGGGCGAGGTGGCCACCTTGAGGCCGCTGGCGATCAGGTAGGCGTAGGCGACCGAGGACGCGAACAGGGCGTTCGAGCGCTCCAACGCCGGTACGTGGATGAGCAGTTGCAGCAGCGCCGCGGCGCGGGCGTGCGGGCTGTCGTAGACGGGTACGTCGAATATCTCGGCCCGGTGGCGGGCGACGGCGGCGATCAGCGCACCCCAGTCGGTGACCTGCGGGTCCCCGGGGGTCTTCTGTTCGGCGAGCATGAGGAGCCAGGCGAGGTCGATGGTCAGGTCGCTCAAGGGATCAGTGACGGCCTTCGGTCTTGTCGGCGCTGTCGGTGGCGTGCGTCTCGCCGAATTCCTCCGCGAAGACGGACTCGTACTGCTTCATGAAGTCGGCGGCGGCCTCGACGAAGGCCCGGCCCGCCTCACCCGTGTCCTGCATGACCAGTTCCTCTATGTAGCGGTTGACGCTCACGCCGCGCGCGAGAGCGCGTTCGCGGGCCGCCCTGGCGGTGTCCTCGTCCACCCGCACGTTCAGCTGGGTCTTAGCCATGTCTCGAAGCTAGCGCCGGAACGCTAGCAACGGCAAGTCGCACCGGAAATCGAAAAGTGATACCGGCTGTGCGACGGGTCACACTACGCTCGACCCGGACAAAGGGGTCGTGCTATCGGGGAGGCAGTCTTGTCCGCAGCAGCCGCGGGGGTACCCGCCGGCGACGGGGTCGCGGCCCGCGCCCGCGCACTGACCAAGGTGTACGGCTCGGGTGAGACGGCCGTGCGCGCGCTGGACTCGGTGGACGTGGACATCGAGCGGGGCCGTTTCACCGCGGTCATGGGCCCCTCCGGCTCCGGCAAGTCCACGCTGATGCACTGCCTGGCCGGGCTGGACACGGTGTCGGCCGGTCAGGTGTGGCTCGGCGGCACCGAGATCACCGGGCTGAGGGACCGCGAGCTGACCCGGCTGCGCCGGGACCGGATCGGGTTCATGTTCCAGTCGTTCAACCTGATCCCGACGCTGGACGCGGCGGAGAACATCACCCTGCCCATGGACATCGCCGGCCGGAGGCCCGACGAGAAGTGGCTGGACCAGGTCATCGACACGCTGGGCCTGCGCAACCGGCTCCGGCACCGGCCCGCCCAGCTCTCCGGCGGCCAGCAGCAGCGCGTGGCCTGCGCGCGGGCGCTGGCCTCCCGCCCGGAGCTGATCTTCGCCGACGAGCCGACCGGGAACCTGGACTCCCGGGCCGGCCTGGAGGTCCTGGGCTTTCTGCGGGACGCGGTCGACCAGCTCGGCCAGACGGTCGTCATGGTGACCCACGACCCGGGCGCCGCCGCCCACTCCGACCTGGTGCTCTTCCTCGCGGACGGCCGGATGGTGGACCGCATGGAGGGGCCGACGGCGAGCGCGGTGCTGGAGCGCATGCGCCTGCTCTCCGGGGCCGGCCGGCAGGGCCCCGGCGCCGACCCGGACCACGGGTCCGCCGCCCCCGAGGAGGACTGACCCCGTGCTCAGGGCAACCTTGCGGAGCTTCCTGGCCCACAAGGGGCGGCTGCTGCTGTCCGCGCTGGCCATCGTCCTGTCCGTGGCGTTCGTCGCGGGCAGTCTGATCTTCTCCGACACCGTCACCCGCACCTTCGACCGGCTGTTCGCCTCCACCTCCGCCGACGTCACGGTCGAGCCGAAGCAGGAACTCAGGACGGCGGTGTCGAACGGCGCCGTCCAGACCGTGCCGGCCGCGCTGGCGGACCGGGTCGCGAAGGTCGACGGGGTCGCCGGGACGCACGCGGACGTGTCCGTGGAGAACATCGTGGTGGTCGACAGCCACGACGAATCGGTCGGCCCGACCACCGGCGCCCCGACCATCGCCACCGACTGGTACCGCACCCGCCGCAGCCCGGTGCGGCTGACCTCGGGACACGCCCCGCGGGGCGCCGGGCAGGCGCTGCTGGACGCGGACACCGCCGCCAGGAAGCACGTGCGCATCGGGGACACGCTGACCGTGCAGGCCCGGCCCGGCTCCTTCGAGGTGGAGGTCGTCGGCATCGCCACCTTCACCACCACCAACCCGGGCGCCGCCCTGGTCTTCCTCGACCCGTCGGTCGCCGCCGACAGGCTCCTCGGCTCCCCCGGCCGGGCCACCAGCATCTCGGTGGACGCGGCGCCGGGCGTGACCGACGCCCGGCTCAAGGCCCGGATCGGCGCGGCGATCGGGACCGGGACGTACGACCTGAAGACCGCGGACGAGCAGGCGAAGTCCTCGGCGGCGGACCTGGGCGGGTTCCTCGACGTCATCAAGTACGTGATGCTCGGCTTCGCGGGTATCGCGACCCTGGTCGGCGTCTTCCTGATCGTCAACACCTTCTCCATGCTGATCGCCCAGCGCACCCGCGAACTGGGCCTGCTGCGCGCGCTGGGCGCCGACCGGCGGCAGGTGCGGCGGTCCGTGCTCACCGAGGCCGTCCTGCTCGGGCTGGTCGGTTCGACACTGGGCCTGGGCGCCGGGATCGGGCTGGCGTTCGGGCTGATCAAGCTGATGAGCGCGTTCGGCATGAACCTCAGGGCCACCGAGATGGTCGTCGGCTGGGGCACGCCCGTCGCCGCGTACGCCGTCGGCATCGGCGTCACCTTCGTCGCCGCCTACCTGCCCGCCCGGCGCGCGGCCGCCGTGTCGCCGATGGCGGCGCTCGCGGACGCCGAGATCGCCGAGATCGGCAGGCCGCTGAAGGCGCGGGCGGTCGTCGGTTCGGTCGTCGGGGTGCTCGGGGCGGCCGCGCTCGCGGGCTGCGCGGCGGCCACCAGGACCGGCTCCGCGGCCTCGCTGCTCGGCCTCGGGGTCGTCCTGACCCTGGTCGCGACGGTCGTCGCGGGCCCGCTGCTGGTCCGTCCGGTCATCCACGTCCTCGGCGGCGCCTTCCCGGCCCTCTTCGGCCCGGTCGGCCGGATGAGCCAGCGCAACGCCCTGCGCAACCCGCGCCGTACCGGCGCCACGGCCGCCGCGCTCATGGTGGGCCTCGCGCTGGTCGGCGGGATGTCGGTGGCGAGCGCCTCCATGTCCGAGTCCTTCGACCGGCAGATCGACAAGACACTCGGCGCCGACTTCGTCGTCCAGAACGGCAGCTTCCTCCCCTTCACCGAGGAGATCACCGACAAGGTGCGCGCCACCGGGGGCGTGGGTCTCGTCGTACGGCAGCGGTTCGCGCCCGTGGCGGTACGGCTGCCGGACGGCAGGCGGATCACCACCACCGCCTCCGGGTACGACCCCCGGGTCGACGACATCGCCCATGTCGTCTACAAGGGCGGGAACACCGCGGCGGCGCTGGCCGACGGCAGCCTCGGCATGGACGTCACCTTCGCCCGGGACCACGCGGTGCGGCTCGGCAGCGTGATCCCGGTGGAGTTCCAGGGCGGGCGCACCGCCGAGATGCGGGTGGGCGCCCTCACCGACCAGGACGGCGGCAGCGGCTTCGGCACCCAGGGCGGGCTGTTCTTCGGCATCGCCACCGTGGAGAAGTACGCCCCCGGCGCCCAGGACTCCGCGCTGTACGTCAACCGGGCCGCGGGCACGGACACCGACCGGCTGCGCGCGAACCTGGAGCGGACCCTCGCCGCCTATCCCCAGGTGCAGGTCCGCGACCAGGCCGACTACAAGAAGCTGGTCCACGACCAGATCGCCGTGCTCCTCTACCTGGTGTACGCGCTGCTCGGCCTCGCGATCGTGATCGCGGTGCTCGGTGTGGTCAACACCCTCGCGCTGTCGGTCGTGGAGCGGACCCGGGAGATCGGTCTGCTGCGGGCGATCGGGCTGGCCCGGCGGCAGCTGCGGCGGATGATCCGGCTGGAGTCGGTGGTGATCGCGGTGTTCGGCGCGGTGCTGGGGCTCGCGCTGGGCCTGGTGTGGGGCGTGTGCACCCAGCAGGTCCTGGCCCTCCAGGGCATGAAGGCCCTCGCCGTCCCGTGGGGCACGATCGTCGCGGTGGTGATCGGCTCGGCGGTGGTGGGCGTCGTGGCCGCGCTGGTGCCGGCGCTGCGCGCGTCCCGCATGAACGTGCTGGCGGCCATCGCGCACGAATGACGGTGTTCCCGCGGACAGCCCGGACCACGCAGAGACGAGGAGGGTCCATGCCACGCCCGTTCCGCTTCGGGGTCAACCTGCTCACGCCCGCACCGGCCGACGCGTGGCGTGCCCGCTGCCGGCGCGCCGAGGAGCTCGGGTACGACGTGATCCTCGTCCCCGACCACCTCGGGATGCCCGCGCCCTTCCCTGCGCTGGTGGCGGCGGCCGCCGCGACCGAACGGCCGCGGCTGGGCACCTTCGTGCTCAACGCGGCTTTCTGGAACCCGGTGCTGCTGGCCCGTGAGGTGGCGACGACGGCCGCGCTGACCGGCGGCCGTCTCGAACTCGGGCTGGGGACGGGGTATGTGCGGGCGGAGCACGACCGGGCCGGGCTGCCGTTCGGCTCGCCGGGCGAGCGGGTGGCCCATCTGCGGCGCACGGTAGCGGAGTTGGCGGCATCCGAGGAGGTCCGGGTGCCACTGCTGATCGGCGGCAACGGCGACCGGATGCTGCGGCTGACCGCCGAGCACGCGGACATCGCGGCCTTCGCCGGGGCCCGGCTGGTGCCGGGGGACACCGAGGGCCGGCTGGAGCCGGTCACCGCCGAGGAGCTGGACGAACGGGTGGCCCGCTACGCGAAGTGGGCGGCGGACCGCGCGGAGCCCGCCGAGCGGAACCTGCTCGTGCAGCTGGTGACGGTGACCGACGACCCCGCGTCCGCGCTGGCTCCGCTGCTGGGCCGGCAGCCGCGGCTGACCCTGGAGCGGGCCCTCGCGCTGCCGGTCGTCCTGGTCGGCACCCTGGCGGAGGTCGTGGCACGGGTGCGGGGGCTGCGCGAGCGGTACGGCATCTCGTACCTGACCGTCCTGGAGCCCTCCATGGAGGCGTTCGCGCCGGTGATCGCGGAGCTGTCCGCATAGTGGAATCCGCGGGCGCGGGCATCCGGCCGTGATGGGATCGCGGCATGAGCGACCTGCGTATACGCGCCGCCGGACCCGAGGACCTGGACACCGTGCTCGCCTTCTGGCGGACGGCGGCCGAGGGCACCAGCATCAGCGACGACCGCGGCGGCGTGGACCGCCTGGTCGCCCGCGATCCCGAGTCCCTGCTCCTCGCCGAGCTGGACGGTGAGCTGGTGGGCACGGTGATTGCGGGCTTCGACGGCTGGCGCTGCCATCTGTACCGGCTGGCGGTGCATCCGGAGCGTCGGCGCCGGGGCATCGGCTCGGCGCTGCTGGCGGCGGCCGAGGAGCGGTTCGTCACGCTGGGCGGGCGCCGCGGGGACGCGATGGTGCTGGTACGCAACGAGACCGCGCACCATACCTGGCGGGCGGCGGGGTACGAGCGCCAGGAGACATGGCGGCGCTGGGTGAAGCCGCTCCCGGACCCCGCGGACTGACGGGGACCGCCGACGGACGGGGACCGCAGACGGACGGGGCCGGCGGACGACGGGGTCTGGGGACGACGTGCCACGCGACCGACAGGGCCGGCGGCCGGAAGGGGCCGCCGACCGAGGGAGGCTTTGCCGATCCTTTACCCTGGGGGTGATCTCCGTGCGAGGACGAGTTCCTCGACGAAAGGTGTGCGAGTGTCCGCCCTGTCCGATCATGGGACGGAGGTGACCCGATGACCGAAGTGCTCCTGCTGCTGGTGGCGATCCTGCTCTCGCTCGCCTGCGGTGCCTTCGTCGCGGCCGAGTTCTCGCTGACGACGGTCGAGCGCGGTGAGCTGGAGCGGGCCGCCGAGCGCGGCGAGCGGGGCGCGTCGGGCGCCCTGAAGGCCGTACGGAACCTGACGTTCCAGCTCTCGGGGGCGCAGCTCGGCATCACGGTCACCAATCTGGTCGTCGGCATGCTCGCCGAGGCGTCGATCGCCGAGCTGCTGGCCGGCCCGCTGGAGGCGGTGGGCGTCCCGGCGTCGGCGGCGGGCTCGGTGGCGCTGGTGATCGGCACCGCGCTGTCCACGGTGTTCCTGATGGTCGTCGGCGAGCTGGTGCCCAAGAACTGGGCGATCTCCTCGCCGCTGGCCGTGGCCAAGCGGGTGGGCAATGCCCAGCGCTGGTTCAGCTCGGCCTTCCGGCCGTTCATCACGCATCTCAACAACACCGCGAACCGGGTGGTGCGGCGCCTGGGCCTGGAGCCCGCCGAGGAGCTGGCCTCCGCGCGCGGGCCCCAGGAGCTGGCCGCGCTGGCCCGGCACTCCGCCAGGCAGGGGGCGCTGGAGGCGGACACCGCCGAGCTGTTCGTGCGCACGCTGAACCTCGCCGACCTCACCGCGGAGAACGTGATGACCCCGCGCGTCCAGGTCGTCGCCCTGGAGCTGCACGCGACCTGCGAGGACGTGGCGAACGCGACCCGGGCGACCGGGCTGTCCCGCTTCCCGGTCTACCGGGACAGCCTCGACTCGGTGGTCGGCACCGTCCACATCAAGGACGTCCTCGCCATGCCGGCCGGGGACCGGGCCCGTGCCTCGGTCGCCCAGCTGATGCGCGAACCGCTGCTGGTCCCCGAGTCCCTCACCGTCGACCGGCTCCTGGACCGCCTCGGCGGCCGGCGCACCATGGCGGTCGTCATCGACGAGTACGGCGGTACGGCCGGGGTCGCCACCCTGGAGGACATCGTGGAAGAGGTCGTCGGCGAGGTCCGCGACGAGCACGACCCGCACGAGACCCCCGACCTCGCTCCGGCCGGCGCCGACCGGGAGGGCCGCGCGCTCTACTCGGCGGACGGCGCCGCCCGGATGGACCAGCTCGCGCGGGTCGGCCTCCGGGCGCCCGAGGGGCCGTACGAGACGCTGGCGGGGCTGGTCGCGACCGAGCTGGGCCGGATACCCGAGGTCGGGGACGGCGTGGTGGTCGCCGGATGGCGGCTCGACGTGGTGGACGCGTCGGGGCGGCGGGCGTCGCGGGTGCTGCTGCACGCGCCGGCCGAGGACGAACGGGAGGGGGAGCGGTGACCGTCGTACAGCTGCTGATCGGTCTGGCGACGCTGGTCGTCAACGCGTTCTTCGTGGGCGGCGAGTTCGCGCTGATCTCGGTGCGCCGCTCCCAGATCGAGCCGCACGCCGAGGCGGGCGACCGGCGGGCCAGGAGCGTGCTGTGGGGGCTGGAGCACGTCTCCGCGCTGCTGGCCACCGCCCAGCTCGGCATCACGCTGTGCACGCTGGTCCTGGGCGTGGTCGCGGAACCGGCCATCGCCCATCTGCTCGAACCGGTGTTCCACGCGGTCGGGGTGTCCCAGGGCGCGGGCCACGTCGTGTCCTTCGTGATCGCGCTCACCCTGGCGACGTACCTGCACATGCTGTTCGGCGAGATGGTGCCGAAGAACGTGGCGCTCGCCGAGCCCGTGCGCAGCGCGCTGCTGCTGGGGCCGCCCCTGGTGGCGCTGTCGCGGGCGCTGCGCCCGGTGATCTTCACGGTGAACGCCTTCTCGAACGGCCTGCTCAAGCTGTTGCGGGTGGAGCCCAAGGGCGAGGTCGCGGCGACCTTCACGGACACCGAGCTGGCCGACATCGTCCGGGACGCCGGTGCCGCGGGGCTGATCGACGAGCGGGCCAGGGAGCGGCTGCACGACGCCCTGGAGCTGGGGCGGCGGCCGGTGCGGGACGTGGTTGTGCCGCTGGAACGCGTCGTCTACGCGCGCGTGGGCATCACGCCGGAGGAACTGGAACGGCTGTCGGCGGAGTCGGGTTTCTCGCGCTTCCCGGTGGTCGACGAGGGGCGGCGGATCGTCGGCTATCTGCACGTCAAGGACGCGCTGGACGCCTCGCCCCGGGAGGCGGCGTTCCGGCTGCGGGACATGCGGCCCATCGCGCGGGTGCGCGAGGACACCCCGCTGGACGACGTGCTCACCGCGATGCGCGGCAGCCGCACCCATCTGGCGGGCGTGCTCGGCGACGACGGCCGGCTGGCCGGGCTGGTGACGATGGAGGACGTGCTGCGGGAGCTGTTCGGGCAGCACGCCTAGGGCGACGGCGCCGCGGGGGCGGCTTCGTA
The DNA here is from genome assembly GCF_055583825.1 of Streptomyces sp. NPDC104367. NCBI lineage: Bacteria > Bacillati > Actinomycetota > Actinomycetes > Kitasatosporales > Streptomycetaceae > Streptomyces > Streptomyces sp. NPDC104367. The sequence continues at coordinate 88,904 of NZ_JBVJND010000013.1, forward strand.
GGGGCGGCTTCGCAGGGACGGCTTCGCAGGGCTGGCTTCGCAGGGCTGGCTTCGCAGGGCTGGCTTCGCAGGGGCGGCGGCGCAAGGACGACGGGCCGGTCTCGCCGACCGCCGCGCGGTGCCCGGCCCGGGGAGTGACCGACCGCCCGGGGAGTGACCGACCGGCGGGTATGAGCCTCGGGATACCATTTCCGTCGCCATGCAGAAGAACCCGGTGCCTCCCGCACACACCAGCCTGGTCGCGATCGGCGACTCCTTCACCGAGGGCATGTCGGACCTGACCTCCGACGGCTCCTACCGGGGCTGGGCCGACGTCCTGGCCGCACGGATGGCCGCCCGCACCCCCGGCTTCCGCTACGCGAACCTCGCGGTGCGCGGCAAGCTGATCGGGCAGATCGTCGAGGAGCAGGTGGACGTGGCGGTCGCCATGCGGCCCGATGTGATCACACTGGTCGGCGGCCTCAACGACACCCTGCGCCCCAAGTGCGACATGGTCCGGGTCAGGGATCTGCTCACCGAGGCCGTGGAGCGGCTGGCGCCGGCCTGCGAGCGGCTGGTGCTGATGCGCAGCCCGGGCCGCCAGGGACCCGTGCTGGAGCGGTTCCGTCCCCGGATGGAGGAACTGTTCGCGTGCGTCGACGCGCTGGCCGAGCGGCACGGCGCGCTCGTGGTCGACCTGTACGGCGCCCCCTCGCTGGCCGATCCGCGGATGTGGGACGTGGACCGGCTGCACCTGACGGCCGAGGGGCACCGCAGGGTCGCCGAGGCGGTCTGGCAGACCCTGGGCCACGAGCCCGAGGACCCCGAGTGGCGCACACCGATGCCGGACACCCCGCCGCCCGGCTGGGCCGCCCGCCGGGCCGCGGACGCCCGCTTCACCAAGCAGTACCTGCTGCCCTGGATAGCCCGCCGCCTCACCGGCCGCTCCTCGGGCGACGGCCGCGCGCCCAAGCGCCCGGAGCTGCTGCCGTACGAGGCGTAGGGCGCGGCTCGCGCCCTCGGCCGAGCGCTCAGCCCACCCGGCGGAACGCTCAGCCAGCACGGCCGAGCGTCAGCCCGCGCGGTCGAGCCGGAAGCGCGGGTGGGGCTCGGCCCGGCCGGTGGCCAGGTCCGCCGCCATCGCCCCGATCAGCGGGGCGAACTTGGCGCCGTGACCGGAGCACGGGGAGACGATCACGAGCGGGCCCTGCCGGTCCAGGACGAAGTCCTCGTCGGGCGTGGTGGTGTAGAGGCAGGTCGCCTCGGCGACCGGTACGGGGTCGAGGCCCGGCAGCCGGTCGCGGACGTATCCGCTCACCCGCGCCCGGGACGCCGGATCGACCACCCCGCTGCGGGTACGGGCACCGGTCGGGGTGCCCCGGTCGTGCTCGGCCACCTTCACGGCCGGCGCGAAGCCCCCGTCGCTGCCCGACGGCAGTCCGTAGACCTGCATGTCCGCGTCCTTGGCCACCAGGATCGGCCACCGCTGCCCGGGCTCGCGCTGCCGGAAGTGGAAGACCTGCTGCTGGGTCACCCGCAACGGCGGCAGCGTGACGGGCAGTTCCAGCTCCGGCAGCCAGGGTCCGGCCGCGATCACCACGCTGTCGGCGGCGATCTCACGGCCGTCGTCGGTGCGCAGCAGCGCCGTGCCGTCCCCGAGCACCCCGACGTCCGTCACCCGCACGCCGATCAACGCCTCGGCCCCGTGCTCGACCGCCCCGCGCACACAGGCGGCGACGGTCTCGTCGGCGTCCAGCACCCCGGCGCCCGGGTGGTGGAGCACCGGTCCGTCGAACCGGATGTACGGCCAGCGCTCCCGGGCCGCCTCCGCCGCCAGGAGTTCGTACGGAACCCCGGCCGCCGCCAGCACCCGGGCGAGCCCCTCCGGGTCGCGGCCCTCCCCCAGGTCGAGCCCACCGGTGATCCGCAGCAGGGGCGTCGAGGTGTCCTCCTCCAGCGCGCGCCACTCCTCGTACGCCCGTCCGGTGAGCCCGACGTAGAAGGGGTCGGCGTACGCGTGCCGGAAGATGCGCGAACTGCCGTGCGAGCTGCCCTTCTTGTGGCCGATGTCGTATGCCTCGATCAGGGTGACCGGATGGCCGCGCCGGGCTAGCTGCCAGGCGGTGGCAGCGCCCATGAGTCCGGCTCCGACGACGGCGATCACCGGCCCGCTCCCGGGATCCAGTCGGTGCCGGCGAGCGGCACCCGGGCCATGGCGGCGGCCTCGATCGTGAGGGCGACCAGGTCCTCCGGTTCGAGGTGCAGGAGGTGGGCCTTGCCGCAGGCGCGGGCCAGGGTCTGGGCCTCCATGGTCATCACCCGCAGGAAGTTGGCGAGCCGCCGGCCGCCGTCGACGGGGTCGAGCCGGGCGGCGAGTTCCGGGTCCTGGGTGGAGATGCCGGCCGGGTCGCGGCCGTCCTGGTAGTCGTCGAAGAAGCCGGCCGCCGAGCCCAGCCGCCGGTACTCGGCGTCGTGCCGGGGGTGGTTGTCGCCGAGCGCGATGAGCGCCGCCGTACCGATGGCGACCGCGTCCGCTCCCAGCGCCAGCGCCTTGGCCATGTCGGCGCCGGACCGGATGCCGCCGGACACCACCAGCTGCACCTCCCGGTGGACGCCCAGTTCCTGGAGCGCCCGCACGGCCTGCGGCAGGGCCGCGAGCGTCGGGATGCCGACGTGCTCGATGAAGACGTCCTGGGTGGCGGCCGTACCGCCCTGCATGCCGTCCACCACCACGACGTCGGCACCGGCCTGGACGGCGAGTTTGACGTCGTAGTACGTGCGGGTCGCGCCGACCTTCACATAGACCGGCTTCTCCCAGTCGGTGATCTCCCGCAGTTCGAGGATCTTGATGGCGAGGTCGTCGGGTCCGGTCCAGTCGGGGTGCCGGCAGGCGCTGCGCTGGTCGACGCCGACGGGCAGCGTCCGCATGCCGGCGATCCGTTCGGTGACCTTCTGCCCGAGCAGCATGCCGCCGCCACCGGGTTTGGCGCCCTGTCCGAGCACGACCTCGATGGCGTCGGCGGCCCGCAGGTCGTCGGGGTTCATCCCGTACCGGGACGGCAGGTACTGGTACACGAGGTGCTTGGAGTGCCCGCGCTCCTCGGGGGTCATGCCGCCGTCGCCGGTGGTCGTGGACGTGCCGGCCTCGCTGGCACCCCGCCCGAGCGCCTCCTTGGCCTGGGCGGACAGCGCGCCGAAGCTCATGCCGGCGATGGTGACGGGGGTGGCGAGCCGCAGCGGGTTCCTGGCGTGCCGGGTGCCGAGCACCACCTCGGTGTCGCACCGCTCGCGGTAACCCTCCAGCGGGTAGCGGGACATGGAGGCGCCGAGCAGCAGCAGGTCGTCGAAGTGCGGGAGGCTGCGCTTGGCCCCCCAGCCGCGGATGTCGTAGATGCCGGTGTCGGCGGCGCGCTGGATGGCGTGGATGGTGGCCCGGTCGAAGGTGGCGGACTCGCGGAGGCCGCGCGATGCGTGTTCCAAGGTTCACAACTCCAAACTGGGGGGATCGCTCAGGGGCTCGGTGGCAACGGCGCTAGTAGGCGGCCGAGTTGTCGACCTTGAAGTGGTAGAGCTCCCGGGCCGAGCCGTACCGGCGGAACTCGCCCGGGTCCTCGTCCCGCTCCGCCGCCTTCAGCAACTCGGCGAGCTCCGCCAGGTGTTCGTCCCGTATCTCCTTCTCCACGCAGTCCGCCCCGAGCGACTTCACCGTGCCGCGCACGTAGATCCGCGCCTCGTACAGCGAGTCCCCCAGCGCCTCCCCCGCGTCCCCGCAGACGACCAGCCGCCCCGCCTGCCCCATGAACGCGCTCATGTGACCGGCATTCCCGCCGACCACGATGTCCACGCCCTTCATGGAGATCCCGCAGCGGGCCGACGCGTCGCCGTCGATCACCAGCAGTCCGCCGTGGGCCGTGGCGCCCGCCGACTGCGAGGCGCTGCCGCGCACCCGGACCGTCCCGGACATCATGTTCTCGGCGACCCCGGTCCCCGCGTTGCCGTGCACGGTGACCGTGGCGTACTGGTTCATGCCGGCGCAGTAGTAGCCGACATGGCCCTCGACGTCGACGGTGAGGGCGTCCCGGATGCCGCAGGCGACGGCATGCGCGCCGCGCGGGTTGGCCACCCGCCAGGGGCCGGCCCCGGCCGCCGGCGCGTGGAGCGCCGCGTTCAGCTCCCGTACCGGCGTCCTCGCGAGGTCGATCAGCGTCGCCATACGTACACCTCTTCAGGCTCGGGTTCGAAGATGCGGGCGTTCTCGATGCCCGGGAGGACGTCCAGCGCCCGGTACTCGGAGGCCATCGCGACCCAGTCGGCGGTCTCCGCGACCAGCGCGGGCTTGCAGGCGATGGCGTCCCGGACGACCGCGAAGGAGTCGCCCGTGGAGACGAGCAGCGTGTAGAAGCCGTCGAACCGCTCGCACAGCAGCCGCAGCGCCTTCTCCAGGTCGGCGCCCTGGGCCAGTTGGTGGGCGATGAACCGGGCGCCGACCTCGGAGTCGTTCTCGCTGTCGAACCCGACTCCCCGGGCGCGCAGTTCACGCCGGATCGTGGCGTGGTTGGCGAACGAGCCGTTGTGCACCAGGCACTGCCCGGGCCCGACGGAGAAGGGGTGGGCGCCCTCGGGGGTGACCGCCGACTCGGTGGCCATCCGGGTGTGTCCCACGCCCTGCCAGCCGGTCACCCCGGCGAGCCCGAACGACTCGGCGAGCCCGACCGGGTCCCCGACGCCCTTGAGCACGGCGCAGCCCTCGCCGGAGCCGATCACCCGGGCGTGCGGCAGCGCGGCGGCGACCCGTGCGGCCTCCGCGTGGACCACCGTGGTCACGTCGGCGTCGTGGGCGACCACGCCCGGCAGCGCCGCCTCGGCCTCCGCCTTCGAGGTGCCGAGCAGTGACACCACGCTCCGTCCTGGCGGTGACAGCCGTGGATCGCCGTAGACGGCGACACCGGCCGAGTCCGGCCCGCGTTCGACGACCTGTCCCAGCATCGCGGCGAGGAGTTCGCCCAGCCGGGGTTCCAGAGCGGGCTCCCGCAGATGGAGCCCGACGATTCCACACATACCGAGTCCCTTCAGAAGGCGGTCAGGTAGCGGTCCAGCTCCCACGGGCCGACCGTGGAGTGCCAGTCGAAGAACTCCTCGCGCTTGAGGTCGGCGAAGTACCGGCTCACTCCGGGTCCGGCCGCGTCGAGGGTGCCGCTGATCACGTCGTCGGCCTGGAGCGCCTCGACGGCGTGCAGGAGGGTCGGCGGGAGTTCCGGTCCCTTGCCGCCGGCGCCCGGCTCGCCCGGGTCCAGGCCGCGTTCGATGCCGTCGAGGCCCGCGGCGAGGGCGGCGGCAGCGGCGAGGTAGGGGTTGGCGGCGCCGTCGCCGCCGCGCAGTTCGACGCGGTTGCCGTCGGGGACGCGCACGAAGTGGGTGCGGTCGTTGCCGCCGTAGCCGGCGACGCGCGGCGACCAGGTGGCGCCGGAGCGGGTGGAGACGGCGCCGGTCCGCTTGTACGAGTTGACGGTGGGCGCGATGACGGCCTGGAGGGCCCGCGCGTGCTCGATGATCCCGGCGACGAAGGAGTAGGCGAGCGGGGAGAGTCCGAGGCCGCGGGCGTCGGTCGCGTCGGGGAAGGCGGGCCGGTCCCCCCGCCACAGGGACAGGTGCAGGTGCATGCCGGTGCCGGTGCGGTCGGTGAACGGCTTCGGCATGAACGTGGCCGTCATGCCGCGCTGTTCGGCGAGGACCGACACCAGGTACCGCATGGTGATGACCCGGTCGGCGGTGGTGAGGGCGTCGGCGTGCTTGAAGTTCTGCTCGAACTGGCCGTTGCCGTCCTCGTGGTCATTGGCGTAGTTGCCCCAGCCGAGGCTGTTCATCGCGCTGGAGACGGCGGTGAGGTGGTCGTACATCCGGGTCAGGCCGCGGGCGTCGTAACAGGGCCGGCTCGCGGTGTCCTTGCGGTCGGCGACGCTGAGCACGCCGTGCTCGTCCCGGTTGACCAGGAAGTACTCGACCTCGGCGCCGACGACGAGGGAGAGTCCGTGCGCGGCGGCCCGGTCCAGCAGCGTGCGCAGGACGACGCGCGGGGCGTAGGGCCAGGGGCGGCCCTCCACGTACGGGTCGCAGTGGACGAGGGCGAGACCGGGCCTGACGAAGGGGAGCGGGGTGTACGAGGAGGCGTCGGGGCGGGCGACGACGTCGGGGTCGCTGGGCTGCTGGCCGAGCGCGCCGGCCGCGTACCCGGCGAAGCCGACGCCCTCGTCGCGCAGTTCCTCGACGGCCTGGGCGGGGACGAGCTTGGCGCACGGTTTGCCGGTCAGGTCGACGAAGACGGCGAGCACGAACTCGACGCCGTCGTCCCGGACCAGTCGGGCCAGGTCGGCTTCGGCGGCCTGCCCGGCCCGCTCCGCCTGGTCTGTCGTCATGGGGGCCTCCCAAGAGGTGTCCACTCACATGAATCACTGTTGCACACCAGTAGACAGTCCGGGTGTTACGGCGGGATGTCCGTCCGGGAAGTTCCGCGTTAGCCCGGGCCTCGGCCGCACATCGGAAAGGGCCGGCCACCGCCTCCGGGGAGGGGTGACCGGCCCTGGACCGACCGTCAGGAGACGTCGACCGACGGCCTGTCGGCGCTGTCCACGGGCACCGGCCCGCCGCCGGCGACCCACAGCGGCTTGAGCCGGTACGTCAGCAGGTACAGCACCGCTCCCGCGCCCGCCGCCACGAACATGCTCAGATCACCCGCGCCCGGGAACGCCTTCGAGAACGGCCCCGTGAAGAAGCTGGACTGCCAGAACGGCACCGACGCCGCGACCCCGCCCGCCCAGGCCACGAACCCCCAGTCCAGCACCCGCCGCCGGTCGTACAGCTCGCGGATCCGGGAGGGGTCCGAACGGCCGCCGAGATAGAAGTCGAGCAGCAGCACCGCCGCGAACGGCGCGATGAAGTAGGCGGTCAGGTTCAGGAAGACCTTGAACTTGTCCTCCGTGCCCGACTCCCCCCACAGGCTGATCACGTAGGCGAGCAGACAGATCACCGTCACCGCCTGCGAGCGGCTCACCGGCACCTTCAGCGTCTGCACCGAGATCGCGCCGCCGTACACGTTCAGGAAGTTCTGCGCGAGCGCCGACAGGCCCACCGCGATCAGCGCCGGCACCGCGAACGGCCCGGCCAGCTCGTGCAGCGCCGTGATCGAGTCCGAACTCGTGGCGCTGCCGCCGACCACCACGCCCAGGATGCCCAGCCAGCAGATCGTGACGAAGTTGCCGAGCCCGGTGTACCAGGCGGTGCGCGACACCGCCTCCGGCGTGTCCGGCAGGTACCGCGAGTAGTCCGAGGCGAACGGCGCCCAGGCCACCAGGAAGGACAGGAACCACCCCCCGAACGTCACCCAGCCGCCGGTGGATCCGATGTATCCGGACGCGTGCGGGTCGGCGTGGAAGAGGCTGCCGCCGCGCACCACCGCGACCACCGTGATCAGCAGGAACAACGGCGTCAGGACGTACGTCAGCACCTTCTGGAGGTAGTTGATCATGTTGTAGCCGTAGATCGCGACCACCAGCTGCACGGCCGTCAGCACCCCGGCGCACGCCCAGAACGGCAGCCCCGTCAGCTCCGCGAACGCCTTGCCGCCGAGGATGACGGTGACCGACGCCCAGCCGATCCCCGCGAACACGTTGATGTACGCCACCGGCAGGAAGTTGCCGAAGAACCCCAGCGGGCCCCGCGCCTGGATCTGCTGCGGCACCCCGAGCCGCACCCCCATCCGCGACATCACCGCCATCAGCACCGACCCCAGCGCCGCCCCCACCACGATCGCCGTCACCGCCGCGCCGAAGCTCAGCCCGAACCACGCCGCGCTGAACCCCAGCAGGATGATCGGGAAGTTCAGACCCGCCGCGAACCACACGAAGAACTGCGAACTCGGCTTCCCGTGCCGCTCGCTGTCGGGAATGTGATCGACCCCGAACGGCTCGACCTTCGTGACCGCACTGCCGTAGACCGGCAGCGGTGCTCCTTCTGCCATGCGGTGCTCCTCTGCTCTTGCTGTGGGAGCCGAGGGTGACCCAGACGCCTTCGTCGGCTCTTGCATGGCAGAGGACGCTAAATAGGCCACACACCCGTGTCAACACCTTCGACACAAGACTCAAGAAGTTCCTGGTGAGCGGGTTAAAGGCAGGAGTCGTGCGCATTTCTCCAGGTGAAGCCTTGACGATCCCAGGCCACACTTCTAGCCTCGCTTGCATGGCAGGGGGATCAGTGGCGTCCCGACAGTTGACGACGCCTGGGCACCCCCACTACGTTCACGTACCATGCAACAACCCAGTGGTCGGGCGCGGAAGCCGCTCCAGCAGACGAGCATGCAGGCCCGCGTCGCCGAGGAGCTGCGGCAGATGATCATCACCGGTGAGCTGCCGCCGCGGTCGAGCCTGTCGGAGATGGCGCTGTCGGAGACCTTCGGGGTCAGCCGGACACCGATCCGCGAGGCCCTGAAGCAGTTGCAGATCGAGGGCCTGGTGGAGGTACGGCCCCGGGTCGGCACCTTCGTCGCGGTGCCCTCGCGCCGGGAGATCACCGAGCTGTTCCAGATGAAGGAGCTGCTGGAGGGCGCGGCGGCGCGGTTGCTGGCCTTCCGCGGCAACGTGCCGGAGGTGACCCGCCTGGAGGAGAACATGCGGGCGGCCGACGAGGCGGTGCGCGCGGGCGACTCCACGGAGTACGCGCGGCTGGTGCACGAGTTCCACGACCTGATCGTGGCGGGCGCCGACAACACCAAGCTGGAGGCGCACTACCGCACCCTGATGAACCAGCTCGCCTACGCGCGCCTGGTCCGCACCTCGCTGTCCCAGCCCGGCCGGCTGACCGAGTCCGACCACGAGCACCACCGCGTCCTGGACCTGGTCCTCGCCAAGGACGGCGACGGCGCCGAGCGCGTGATGCGCGAGCACGTCCGGCGCAGCCACCAGGCGCTGCTGGCCGGGATGGACGAACGGCGGCGCGAGGGGGAGCGGCGGGACGGGGACGCCGGCCTGGCCGGTTCACCGGGGTGACCTGCGCGTCCTGCTCCGTGGACGCTCCCGGGGCGCTTCCGGGCTGCGGGTAAACTCCCTCCACGTGACTTCAGCCGCACCCGCCAAGCCCCGCATCCCGAACGTCCTCGCCGGACGTTACGCCTCCGCCGAGCTCGCCACGCTCTGGTCGCCCGAGCAGAAGGTGAAGCTGGAGCGCCAGCTCTGGCTCGCCGTGCTGCGGGCCCAGAAGGACCTCGGGATCGAGGTGCCGGACGAGGCGATCGCCGACTACGAGCGGGTCCTCGACACCGTCGACCTCGCCTCCATCGCCGAGCGCGAGAAGGTCACGCGGCACGACGTGAAGGCGCGCATCGAGGAGTTCAACGACCTCGCCGGGCACGAGCACGTGCACAAGGGCATGACCTCCCGCGACCTGACGGAGAACGTCGAGCAGCTCCAGATCCGGCTCTCGCTGGAGCTGGTGCGCGACCGTACGGTGGCGGTCCTGGCGCGCCTGGGCAAGCTGTCCGGCGAGTACGCCGAGCTGGTCATGGCCGGCCGTTCGCACAACGTGGCGGCGCAGGCCACCACCCTCGGCAAGCGGTTCGCGACCGCCTCCGACGAGCTGCTGGTGGCGTACGGCCGCGTCGAGGAGCTGCTCGGCCGCTACCCGCTGCGCGGCATCAAGGGCCCGGTCGGCACGGCCCAGGACATGCTGGACCTGCTGGGCGGGGACGCGGCGAAGCTCGCGGAGCTGGAGGACCGGATCGCCGGTCACCTGGGCTTCGCGCAGGCCTTCACCTCCGTCGGCCAGGTCTACCCGCGCTCCCTCGACTACGAGGTGGTGACCGCGCTGGTGCAGCTGGCGGCGGCCCCGTCCTCGCTGGCCAAGACGATCCGGCTGATGGCCGGGCACGAACTGGTCACCGAGGGCTTCAAGCCGGGCCAGGTCGGCTCCTCCGCGATGCCGCACAAGATGAACACCCGGTCCTGCGAGCGCGTCAACGGCCTGATGGTCATCCTGCGCGGCTACGCGTCGATGACCGGCGAGCTGGCGGGCGACCAGTGGAACGAGGGCGACGTGTCCTGCTCGGTGGTGCGCCGGGTCGCGCTGCCGGACGCGTTCTTCGCGCTCGACGGTCTGCTGGAGACCTTCCTGACGGTCCTCGACGAGTTCGGTGCCTTCCCGGCCGTGGTCGCCCGCGAGCTGGACCGCTACCTGCCCTTCCTCGCCACCACCAAGGTGCTGATGGGCGCGGTGCGGGCGGGCGTCGGCCGTGAGGTCGCGCACGAGGCGATCAAGGAGAACGCGGTGGCCACCGCGCTCGCGATGCGGGAGCAGGGTGCCGAGCGCAACGACCTGCTCGACAAGCTGGCCGCCGACGAGCGGCTGCCGCTCGACCGTGAGCAGCTGGCGGCGCTGATGGCCGACAAGCTCTCCTTCACCGGCGCGGCCGCCGACCAGGTCGGCGTGGTCGTCGGCCGGATCGAGGAGATCGCGAAGCAGCACCCGGAGGCGGCCGGCTACACGCCCGGGGCGATCCTCTGACCCGGTTCACTGCGGCGGAACTGGAGGCCGCCCGCGACCGTCTCGTCCCGGACGTGATCGCGGACGGCCTGCGCGTCCTGTTCTGCGGGATCAACCCCGGCCTGATGACGGCGGCGACGGGCCACCACTTCGCCCGCCCCGGGAACCGCTTCTGGCCGGTGCTGCACCTGTCCGGCTTCACCCCGAGGCTGCTGAAGCCCGCGGAGCAGGGCGAGTTGCTGTCGTACGGGCTCGGCATCACCAACGTGGTGGCGCGGGCGACCGCGCGGGCCGACGAGCTGACCGCCGCGGAGTACACCGAGGGCGGGCGGCTGCTGACGGCGAAGGTCACGCGGGTGCGGCCGAAGTGGCTGGCGGTGGTGGGGGTGACGGCGTACCGGGCCGCGTTCGACGACCGCGGGGCCCGGGTGGGGCCGCAGGAGCGGACCATCGGGGACACCAGGGTGTGGGTGCTGCCGAACCCCAGCGGGCTGAACGCGCACTGGACGGCGGCGACGATGGCGCAGGAGTTCGGGCGGCTGCGGGAGGCGGCGGGCTGACCGGTGCGGTCAGGGCGGGTCGGGACGGGTCAGGGCGGGTCCACGTCGGTGATCACGGCGAGCAGCTGGAAAGGCAGCTCCCGGTCCCACTGGGAGACGCCGAGGGCGATCCAGCGGCCGGTCTCGGCCGACCTCCACAGGTGCAGGTCGGGCACGTGCGAGGCGAGGGCGCGCCACGGCTCGGGTATCTCCTCGCCCTCCTCGCTCCGCTGGAGGACGCTGAACAGGCTGACCGGGCCGGCCGCCTCCCAGCGCTCGCTCAGCCGCTCCCCCAGCGCGTCCCGGTCGGCGTCGAACTGCGCCTCCGTCTCCTCCCACACGTCCGGGTCGGCCTCGTGGAAGGCGTCGCTGGTCCGTAACTCGGCTGTCAGATAACCCGGTCCGCCCGTGCCGACGTCGGTCCTGCCGTGCTCCGCCGGGAACCGGCGGGCGCACAGCTCGGCGATGACGGCGAGGTGCTGCGCGATGTCCATGTGATCCAGTAAAGCGCGCGCCACTGACAACTGGCGGTCCGTCAGGCGTCCCGCCGGCCCAGGCTCCGGGCCCCGGCGAACAGCGCCGCCGCCGTCCACAGCGCGGTCACGGCGAGTCCGCTCCAGGGGCCGGGCGAGCCGTCCCGGGCACTGTGCAGCGCCGTCTGGCCGGCCCGGTCGGGCAGCAGGCCGGCGACGCCTCCGGAGAGGTCGCCGACCACGAAGGACACGGTCAGCAGGAACGGGATCAGGACGGACAGCGTCACCGTGCCGCCGCGCAGGACGGCGGTGAGTCCCGCCGCGAACAGGGCCATCAGCGTCAGGTGGACACCGCAGGCCACCGCCGCGCGCAGCCCCTGTACCCAGGTCAAAGCGGCCGCTCCGAGCAGCTCGTCTGCTGCATCTGTGGGTGCCGATGCCGGTCGTCAGCGTGTGGCTCCACATCGACATGTCGACCCGGTGGGTACCGGCGCTGCTGCTTCCGCTCGGCCCGGTGCCCGCCGTGCGCCTGGGCGAGGGGGTCGCCGGGCGGCTGGGCGTCGGGGGTGAGACCGTGTAGTCCCACGTGGGTGCCGTGCCGGCGAAGCTCGGGGCGCGGGACCGCACCCGGGCGGTGATCACGGCGTACGAGTCGGGGTTCGTCGCGCCGCGTCGAGCGTGGATCTTCGTCAGGTCGGGGGCGCCGGGCACTCGCCGGGGCCGTCCGTGCCGAAGTACGATCCGGCCAACACGGCGGCTGGCTGGGAGGACGGACGTTGGCGGGCCTGACGGGCGGTGACCCCTCGCTGCTGCGAAGGATCAATTCCGCGGTGGTGCTGCACGCGCTGCGTGCCACGGACTGCGCGACGCTCACCGAGATCACCAGGGTGACCGGGCTGTCCCGACCGACCGTCGAGGGGGTCGTGGAAGGGCTCATCGAGGGCGGTCTGGTCGTCGAGAAGGCCGCCGAGGAGGGGGCCGCCAGGCGCCAGGGGCGGCCCGCGCGGCGGTTCCGGTTCCGGGCCGAGGCGGGGCATCTGCTGGGCCTGGAGATCGGCCCGCACCGGGTCGCCGCGCTCCTGTCCGACCTGGACGGCCGGCTGCTGGGGTCGCAGGCCAAGGACGTGGCCGAGACGGCCGACGCGGACGAGCGCCTGGAGCGGCTGCGCACCGCGGTCGCCGAACTGCTGCGCAGGGCCGGGGTGCCGCGCAGTTCGCTGCGGGCCGTCGGGGTCGGCACCCCGGGGATCGTCGAGGCGGACGGCCGGGTGCGGCTGGGCACCGCGCTGCCCCAGTGGACGGGGCTGCGGCTGGGCGAGCGGCTGAGCCGGTCCTTCAGGTGCCCGGTGCTGGTGGAGAACGACGCCAACGCGGCGGCCGTGGCCGAGCACTGGAAGGGCGCCGCCACCGAGTCCGACGACGTGGTGATGGTGCTGGCCGGGCTGAGTCCGGGCGCCGGTTCGCTGATCGGCGGGCGGCTGCACCGGGGGTACGGCGGGGCGGCCGGGGAGATCGGCGCGCTGCATCTGCTGGGCCGGGAGGTGACCCCGGAGACGCTGCTGTCCACCACCGACGAGCCGCTCCATCCGCTGGACGAGCAGGCGGTGGCCGAGGTGTTCGCGCTGGCCCGTGAGGGGGACGCGCGGGCGCGGGCCGCGGTGGAGCGGTTCATCCAGCGGCTGGTGCACGACGTGGCCGCGCTGGTGCTGGCCCTGGACCCGGAGCTGGTGGTGATCGGCGGCTGGGCGGCCGGGCTCGACGGCGTCCTGGAACCGCTGCGCCGCGAACTCGCCCGCTACTGTCTGCGGCCGCCCCGGGTGGCCCTCTCCCTGCTCGGCGAGGCGGCGGTGGCGACGGGTGCGCTGCGGCTGGCCCTCGACCATGTGGAGGAGCAGCTGTTCGCGGTGGACGGGACGGTCACCGCGCGCCGCTGAGCGGCCGCCCCGCCGAACGCGGCCCCACGCGACGCGCCCCGGTGGCGTTCCGGGGCGCGTGCCGCCGCGGGGGCGCGGGTGCGGGGCGGAGGTCAGGAGGCCTGGCGCTCGGGTCCGTGGTGGATCTCCACGTCTCCCAGGGCGCCGAAGGTCAGCCGGCAGGTGTCCGCGCGGTACGTGGCGACGGAGAGCGCGGCGGTCCGGCCGTCGGCGAGGAAGCGGGTGGTGACGACGAGGACCGGCGCGCCGGGCAGGCGGTCGAGTTCCCTGGCGTCCTCCGCGCGGGCCGAGCCGAGCTCCACGGAGCGGTCCTGGCCCTCCAGCTCCAGGTGCTGCAGCTCGCGCAGGACGGCACGCGCGCGTGCGGCCCCGGACGGCGTGTCGATCCCCGTCAGGTCCGGCACCGCGGACGCGGGGACGTAGAGGAGTTCGGCGGCGACGGGCTGGCCGTGGGAGACACGGGAGCGGCGCACGATGTGCACGGGCTCCTCCGCGCCGGTCTCCAGGGCGGTCGCGACGGCGGCGGGCGGCACGGCGAGGGTGCCGTCGACGGGCTGCCAGGCGTCGCCGGGGGCGCCGGGCCAGACGTCCTGGCCGGTGCCGACCGCCACGCCCATGCGCGGCGGCGCGACCGTCGTACCGACACCGCGGCGGCGCTGCAGACGGCCTTCGAGTTCGAGCTGTTCGAGTGCCTGTCGGAGGGTGGCCCGGGCCACACCGAAGCGAGCGGCGAGGTCGCGCTCGTTGGGCAGGATCTCGCCGACCGAGAACTCCGAGTCGAGTGCCTCACTGAGCACGGTCTTGAGATGCCAGTATTTCGGCTCCGGCACCGATTCCAGCTGCGTGGTCCCCACCCTGTCCTCCGCAATAGCCGTGGTCCGGCGGCGTTTTTAGCGCCCTTGTTTATTAAAGGTTGTTGTACTTATCTGCGACGATAGGGCGGTGCACACCCTTGGTCAAGACCAATCCTCGATCCCTGGGACAACGCACAGGGCCCGTGCCGGGCAGCGTTCACGAGGCGTTCGCACGAGGTCGTTCTCGTGACAAAACGGCAAAGCCCCCGTCGCACGCCGAGAGCCGCCGGAACAGGGTGAATCGGCCCTCGGCGGCGGGCCGCGGCCGGTCGGGATCGCGAAGGGCGCGTACGGCACCGCGTCTCGGCGCCGACACGGGACATCGGGGACTACCCGCCAGTAGCAATTGCTGACAAGCTGTCTACGGCGTCCGCAGAAGTCCCAGCCGAGGAGCACTCATGTCCGCCACCGTCTCCTTCAAGGTCCCGGCCCCGCACGGGCAGCACGACGTGACCGTCTCCTACGCGCGTGTGGGCCGCGGGGAGCCGCTGGTCCTGCTGCACGGCATAGGGCATCACCGGCAGGCCTGGGACCCCGTGGTGGACATCCTCGCGACCGAGCGGGACGTGATCGCCGTGGACCTGCCCGGCTTCGGCGCCTCCCCCGGGCTGCCCGCCGGACTCTCCTACGGCCTGGAGACGACCAACTCCGTGCTCGGCGCCCTGTTCGAGGCCCTGGAACTGGACCGGCCGCACGTCGCGGGCAACTCGCTGGGCGGGCTGCTCGCCCTGGAGCTGGGCCGCGCGCAGCTCGTACGGTCCGTCACCGCGCTCTCCCCGGCCGGGTTCTGGTCGCAGGCCGAGCGCCGCTACGCCTTCGGCGTGCTGATCGCGATGCGCCGGATCGCGGAGCGGCTGCCGCTGCCCCTGGTCGAGCGGCTGTCCCGGAGCGCCGCCGGCCGGACGGCCCTCACCAGCACCATCTACGCCCGCCCGGCCCGCCGTTCACCCGAGGCCGTGGTCGCCGAGACGCTGGCGCTCGCGCGGGCCACCGGGTTCGCGGACACCCTGCGGGCGGGCTCCGCCGTGCAGTTCGCCGACGACGTCCCCGGCATCCCGGTCACCGTGGGCTGGGGCACCCGGGACATGCTGCTGGTGCGCCGGCAGGGCGTCCGCGCCAAACGGATCATCCCCAAGGCCCGCCTGGTCCGGCTCCCCGGCTGCGGCCACTGCCCGATGAACGACGACCCGTCACTCGTCGCCCGCGTCATCCTCGACGGCAGCCGCTGACCGAGAACCCCGACGGCCCACGCCTCCGCCGGACCGCCGAGCGGCGACCGGCTGGTGCTGGGATACGCGCAGCTGTCGCCGGCGCGGATCCGGGAGGGTGTGCGGCTCATGGCGGAGGCCTTCGACGGGTGGTGCCGTGCGACCGGTCAGTTGTTCACCCGCGGTTTGCGTGTGCGCTGCGGTGCCCCAGTAGTTGTGGCGGTGCACTGCCGGCCGGATCCCGTCCTGGAGGCCCTTTCATGTCCCTTTCGTTCCCCGCCCGCCGCAGCGTGCTGCGCGGCTCGCTCGCCGCGTCGGCGGCCCTGGCCCTGCCCACGGCGCTCGGTTCCGCGCCGGCGTTCGCACTGTCCGGGCGTCCCCGCGCGGACTGGGGCGTACAGGCGGGCGACGTGACCGCCGACTCCGGCCTGGTCTGGGTCCGTTCGGACCGGCCGGCCCGGATGGTCGTGGAGACCTCGGCCACCGAGTCGTTCCGGGGCGCCCGCAGGTGGCACGGCCCGCTGCTCGGTGCCGGCAGCGACTTCACCGGCACCACCCGGCTGCACGGGCTGCCGTCCGGCGAGCAGATCCACTACCGCGTGCTGCTCGCGGACCCCGACGACCCGCGCCGCACCGGCGAGCCGGTCACCGGCACCTTCCGGACGGCGTCCGCGCGCCGCCGCCAGGGCGTGCGGTTCGTGTGGTCCGGCGACCTGGCCGGACAGGGCTGGGGCATCAACGAGTCCATCGGCGGCTACCGCATCTTCGACGCCATGGCGAAACTGGACCCGGACTTCTTCCTGTGCAGCGGCGACAACATCTACGCCGACGGCGTGATCCCGACGGCCCAGGCCCTGCCCGACGGCAGCCTGTACCGCAACGTCACCTCCGAGGAGAAGTCGCACGTCGCGGTCACCCTGGACGACTTCCGCGGCAACTTCCGCTACAACCTGCTGGACCAGGCGCTGCGCCGGTTCAACGCCCAGGTGCCGAGCGTCATCCAGTGGGACGACCACGAAGTCCGCAACAACTGGTACCCGGGCGAGGTCATCGGCACCGGGACCGCCTACCCGGCCGGCACCAGGCTGGACGACATGGCGCTGCGCTCCCGGCGGGCGTTCTCCGAGTACTTCCCGATCTCCACCCTCGGCGACCGCCCGGACGGCCGGATCTACCGCGTCCACCACCACGGCCCGCTGCTGGACGTGTTCGTGCTGGACATGCGGACCTACCGCAACGCGAACTCCGCCGACGACCAGACGGCCGACCCGCAGGGCATCCTCGGCGCCGAGCAGCTGGAGTGGCTCAAGCGCGAGCTGTCCCGGTCGCGTGCGGTGTGGAAGGTCATCGCCGCGGACATGCCGCTCGGCCTGGTCGTGCCCGACGGCGTCGAGGGCGAGGCGAACTTCGAGGCCGTCGCCCAGGGCGACCCGGGCGCGCCGCTCGGCCGCGAGCTGCAGATCGCCGAGCTGCTGCGGTACGTCAAGCACCGGAGGATCACCGGCACGCTGTGGCTGACGGCCGACGTCCACCACACCTCGGCCCAGCACTACGACCCGTCACGGGCCGCGTTCACCGACTTCGAGCCGTTCTGGGAGTTCGTCTCCGGTCCGCTGAACGCCGGCGCCTTCCCGGCCAGCGCGCTGGACGGCACGTTCGGCCCCGACCGGGTGTTCGTCAAGGCGCCGACCGCCTCGAACGTGTCGCCCGCGGAGGGCTACCAGTTCTTCGGCGAGGTCGACATCGACGGCGGCAGCGGTGAACTGACGGTGCGGCTGCGCGAGTTCGACGGCACCGTGCTGTTCACGCGGACGCTGCGGCCGGGCCTGGTCGGCCAGTGACTCCCGTACGCTCCTCCCAGGGCCGCGCCCCGGCGTCATCCCCCGGTGCGCGGCCCTGCCGCGTTCCCGCAACTCGCCTGTCCACAGGGTGTTTTCGCAGGTCAGGGCCGATTGTCAGTGGCCGCCTCTACCGTTTTTCCCATGACGCGATCTTCCCAGGCCGTGGCTTATCGCCACCCCTCCGTGCTGCGCTCCGGCGCCGGCGGACGCCACCTCGGACTCGAGACCTCCCGGGGTGCGACACCCACCGGCGTCGAGGACCATCCGCGGTTCTTCGCGGGTTTCCTGACCTCACCCCAGGTGGCCGCGGCCGGGTTGCTCGCGGTGGCCGACGTGGCGGCGGCCCGGTACTACCAGCCGCAGCTGCGCGCCTCGCTGGACCCGGTGGTGACGGGCAACGGCGACCGGCTGCGCTTCGAGTCCTTCTCCGGCTGCGGCGGCGTGTACGCCCGGCTGGACGTGCTCGGCCCGGGTCTGGACGGCGGCGAGGTGGGCCACGGGACGACGAACGTCGACGTCAACAACCCGCTGCGGGAGGCGCTTTCCCGGCTGGGCTCGGACGACCCGCTGCATCTGCGCGTCGGCCCCGAGGAGCTGGCGGTGACCACGCTGGACGGCCCGGTGGTGGAGAAGAAGGTGCCGCTGCCGGACCGCTGGCTGCGCGGCTTCGCGGAGGCGCAGGTCGTGGCGGCCGGCTTCGACCTGCGGGCCGAGCTCCCGGCGGACGAGGCGGTGCGTTTCCTGCGCTCGCTCCCCCGCGGCGGCACCGCGCGCCGCGGCTCGGCGGGCCCGCGCTGGGTGGTGCCGGTGGGCCGGGGCCTGCGCCCGACGACCCGCCCGGTGCCGGGCGCGGTGTGCCTGCCCGGCCCGGAGCGGCTGGCCGCGCTCCAGCGGGTGCTGCGTCACGCGACCGCGCTGCGGGTGTACGGCCCGCACGGCGCCCTCCCGGCGACCGGGACGGCCGCCGCCTGGGAGGTCGTGCTGCCGGGCATGCGGCTGACGCTGACCCTGTCGCCCGACGCGGCCCGCGGGTTCTCCGGCGAGGGCGGTGTACTGGACGCGCTCGCCACCGACGAGGCCGCCGAGGACGCGGAGCTGGTGGCAGTGCTGCTGGCCTGGGAGCCACGGGTGGACCCGACCGATCTGGCCGCCGCCTCGGGCCTGACCCCGGAGCGGGTCCGGGCGGCCCTGATCCGCCTGGGCACCTCGGGGCGGGTAGGCTACGACACGGCGGAGGCCGCCTACTTCCACCGGGAACTGCCCTACGACGCCGGGCGCGTGGAGCGGCACAACCCCCGGCTGCGGTCGGCCCGGACACTGGTGGCCGCGGGTGCGGTGGCGGTGGACGGCGACCTCGGCACGGTGACCGCCGAGGACGGTCACACGCACCGGGTGCGGGACACGGCGGGGGTGCTGAGTTGCAGCTGCCTGTGGTGGGCGAAGTACCGGGGCGGGCGCGGACCGTGCAAGCACGCGCTGGCGGTGCGGATGGTGCGGCGGGGCGCCGGGGCGGGACAGGACGTGGCGGGGATCGGCGGGGGTGCGTGATGAGTGCGGTGCTGACGGCGGTGCAGGCGGGCCGGGCCGGGGAGACGGCCCTGCTGGTGAGGAAGCTGACGGACGCCGAACGACGTGCGCTGCTGCCGGAGTTGAAGAGGCTGCGCAAGGAGGTGCGGGACACGCCCTGGAACCGCCTGGACCGCCTCGGACGCAGGGGTCAGGCGCTCCAGGTGGCCGGGGCGATGTGTCACTCGGGGGCCGCGGCGGCCGCGACCTGGATCGCCTCGGCCGACCTGCGCGACCGGCAGGCGCCGGCGGACACCCTGCTGAAGGCGCTGGCCGACCGGGACCCCGGCTGGCAGGCCGATGTGGCCCGCCGGCTCGCCGCCCGGCCGGTCTCCGCGGACGTGCCGTTCGAGCTGATGGCGGGCCTGGTGCGCCGCTCCGGCTGCGAGGTCCCGGCGACGGAGGCCTATGTCGTCGGCTGGGTCCGGCACATCGGCCGCAACTGGGGACGCGTCCCCCTCGTCGACGTCCTGCGCGCCGAGCCGGACCTCGCGATCCTGGTGAACGGGCTGTTCGAGCTCTCCGACATCAGTGAGGTCCGCTGGCTGTTCGGCAGCACCGGTTCGTGGCAGAGCGCCCTCGCGGAGCTGACCGGGACGGGCGACCTGGACCGGGCGGGTGTCGTCGACGCGTGCGTCGCGCGGCTGCTGCGCGGCGGCGGCCCGTCCGACCACCAGATCTTCCTGCCGATGCTGGAGCGGCTCGCCCTCACCCGGGACGAGGAACGCGAGCGCGTCGCCGACTGGACGGTCCTGGCCCGCGACGCCGCCTCCCCGGTGGCCGCCCACGCCCAGTCGGTCCTCGCCGCCCTCGCGCTCGACGGCGGCCTGTCCTCACGGCTGCTGGCCGAGGCCTCCGAGGCGCTGCTGTTCCGCGCCGAGAAGAAGCTGGTGCGCGCCCAGCTGGTGCTGCTCGGCAAGGTGCTCGTCCATCACCCGGCCTCGGCGGCGGAGCTGCTGCCGGTGGTGGCCCAGGCCTTCGGCCACGAGGACACCCAGGTGCAGGAGCGGGCGCTGAAGCTGGTGGAGCGGCACGCGAAGCGGCTGGCCGACGATCCGGCGGCGCGGTCCGGGATCGCCGGCGCGGCCGAGCAGTTGAGCCCGTCCCTGCGGGTCCGGGCCGCCGACGCGCTGGGCCTGGCGCTCGCGCCGGCTCCCGAGGTGTACGAGGAGGTGCTGCCGCCCGTGCCGGAGCCGTTCCGGCTCGCACCGGCGCCGCGGACGGCGGTGGAACTCGCCGAGGAGGTCGGAGCCCTGCTGGCGTCCGACGGGGACGTGGCCGTGTTCGAGCGGGCGCTGGACGGTCTGGCCCGCCTCGCCCACCGCGACCGGGACGCCCTGCGCGAGGCCCTGGAACCGGTGGCGGCCACCCGGTGGTGGCGGACGTCCCAGACGCTCGGCCCACGCCATGCCGATCTCCACTTCGGCCCCGAGCGGCGCGGTCTCCTCGGCACCCGGGACGGCCTCGAACTGGTGCTGGCGTCGCTGTTCGGGGTCGTACGCACCACCACCCTGCTCGCCGGCCTGGAGCGCGGTCCGGACGGCGGCGAGTGCGCGCGGCACGCGTTCTCCCGGGTCCTCGACATCCGCTTCCGTGAACTGGCCCATCGCATACGGACCGACCCGCAGCCGCTGCTGCTGGCCACGCCGTCGTGGAGCACCGGCCTGCTGGAACCGGACGACCTCGTGGACCGGCTCGACACCTACCGCCGGCTCGGCGCCCGGGTGGGCGAGGCCGACTTCGCCCAGGCCCTGCTGCGGGTACGGCGCACGGACCGTCCGGCGGCCCTGGCCGCGGCCCGGCGCGCGAGCGGGCTCGGCACCCCGGAAGGCGAACGGCTCGCCCGCCGGCTGTCCGCGGGCGAGCCCGCCCTGCCCAGCTCCGCCCGCCGGGGGTCGCGTCCGCGCATCCTGGTCGAGTGCGGCGAGGTCCTGGAACTCCAGGGCGACCTCCCCGAGGCGTTCCGGCGGCTCGGCCGGCCGTTCACGGTGTCCGACGCCGTCCGCTACTGCCACCACTGGGGCCAGGACGACCACCGGCACTGGCTGGCCGCCCTCCCGGAGCTGCGTGAACTGGTCGCCGTGCGGCTGGTGCACGACGTCTCCGAGGCCGCCGTGGACGACCACCAGGGCATGGCCGCCGCCCTTCCGGTGCTCGCCGAGTCCGGCGGCACGGCGGGCGAGAGCACGCATCTGTGCCTGGCGTACGGGCTGGGGGCCCGGCATCCCGAGGACCGGCTGGCCGCGGTGGACGCGCTGCTGGTGCTGGCCGCGCGGGAGCAGCTCGACCCGGCACGGCTGGGCGCCGACCTGGCCCAGCTGGTCCGGCGCGGTGCGGTGAAGCCACTGCGGGTCGCCGACGCGGCGCGGACGGCCGCGGCCACCGGGGCGCACGCGACGACCTGGGCCGTGCTCCGGCACACCCTGCCGCTGCTGCTGGCCGACTTCGCGACGGCGGGCACCACCGGCGCGGCCCGCGGGCTCGGTGAGCTGCTCACGGTCGCGGCCGAGTGCGCCGAGCGGTCCGGGGCGCGCGGGGAGGTGCCCCATCTCTCCGCAACGGCGGCCCGGCACGGCTCGTCCCGGCTGGTGCTCCAGGCCCGCCGGCTGCGGGACACGCTGGCCGAGGAGAAGGCAGAAAGCGCAACAAAGGGAGCGTAAGCACGCTTTACCCGTCGGTCACAGAGAGTTCGTGATCACGCAACACCGTTCCTTCACAGTGGGTTGCATGAATCGAGACATGTCTGATGTGACACGCACGCGGAACGGCCGCCCCGTGCACCACTGGCGGCGGGACGTCGTCGAACTCGCCGCGCTGTTCACGGCCGTCGCGGTGGCGGACGCGGTGGCGAACCTGGTCGGGCACGGGCCCGACGGTCCGGTGCTGCTGGTGATCTCGGCGCTGGTGCTGGCGGCCACCGCGGGCTTCCACGTCTGGTGGGCGAGGCGCCCAGGTCACGCACCTCCGGTGACGGATACCGATACCGGCGCCCGGCCGGCCGCCGCCCGGGCGGGCCGGGCCGGGGCCGGCACGGACGCCTCGGGGACCCCGGTGGCCCCGAGCACGCTGTGGCGGCTGCGGACGACGGTGCGGGACGAGCCGGGTTCGCTGGCGGCACTGTGCACCTCGCTCGCCGGGCACCGGGGGGACATCCTGAGCCTCCAGACGCATCCGCTGGCCGACGGCACGGTGGACGAGTTCCTGCTCCGGACGCCGGGCGAACTGACCGCCGGCGAGATCACCCGGGCGGTGGCGCTGGCCGGGGGCACGGACACCTGGATCGAGCGGGCCGACGCGCACGACCTGGTGGACGCGCCGACCCGGGTCCTGGGCCTGGCCACCCGAACCGCCCTCGACGCGGCGGAACTTCCGCTGGCACTCCGGCAGTTGTTGGGACGGTGCACGATCCGTTCACTCCCCGCCCACCCGGTCGGCGGGGCCCGGCGCCCCGAGGCGGTCCCCGTCGAAGGAGTGCTGGAGGACACCGTGATGCGACTGCGCGCACCGGAAGGCGGAGTGATCACCGTGGAGCGGCCGTATCTGCCGTTCACACCCACCGAGTTCGCGCGGGCGCGGGCGCTGGTGGAGCTGGACGCCCGGCTCGGCCCGCGCATCCCGCGCGGCCAGGACGTGCTCACGCTGCCCGAGGGCAACGCGATCACCGTGCGCCGGGCCGACACCGGAGACCTGGCGGAGGCCAGGGCGATGCACGAGCGCTGCTCGGCACGCACCCTGGGGCTGCGCTACCACGGGCCGGTCGGGGACGCGGACCGCTATCTGAACCACCTGCTCAGCCCGCGGTTCGGCCGGACGCTTGCCGTGCAGACCGCGGCGGGCCGGATCGTCGGCCTGGGCCACCTGCTGTGGGACGGCGACGAGACCGAGGTCGCGCTGCTCGTCGAGGACGACTGGCAGCGGCGCGGCATCGGGGGCGAACTGCTGCGCCGGCTGGTGCGGATGGCCGTCGAGGCGGGCTGCGAGAGCGTGTACGCGGTGACGCAGGCGTCCAACACCGGGATGGTGGCCGCGATGCGGGCGCTGGAGCTGCCGCTCGACTACCAGATCGAGGAGGGGACGCTCGTCATCACCGCGCGGCTGGCGGCGGTTCCGGCGGAGCCGGGGGACGCGGTGGGAGTGATGGGGACGGCCGGGCCTCAGGGGAGGAACGAAGCGCCGTAAGGGGTGGGGGCTGTGTGACGGCTGCGGGCGGGTGGTGGCTGGTCGCGCAGCTCCCCGCGCCCCCTGGGGGCGCTCTACAGCGCCCCCAGGGCCCGGTCCAGGTCGGCCCACAGGTCGTCCACGTCTTCCAGACCCACCGACAGGCGCAGGAGTCCGTCGCTCACCCCGGCGTCGCGTCGGTCGGCCGCGTCCACGATGCGGTGGCTGATGGACGCCGGGTGCTGGATGAGGGTGTCGACGCTGCCGAGGCTGACGGCCGGGGTGACCAGCCGTACCCGGGAGACGACCTCGTGCGGGTCGTCGTACACCTCGAAGGCGATCATCGCGCCGCCCAGGCGCGGGTAGCGGACGCGGGCGACGCGCGGGTCGGCGGTGAGGCGGCGGGCCAGTTCGGCGGCGGTGGCGGAGGCGGCGCGGACCCGGACCGGGAGGGTGGAGAGGCCGCGCAGCAGCAGGTAGCCGGCGAGCGGGTGCAGGACGCCGCCGGTCGCGAAACGTATCCGTCTGAGCTGCCCGGCGAACTCCTCGTCGCAGGCGACCGCCCCGGCCATGACGTCGCCGTGGCCGCCGAGATACTTGGTGGCGCTGTGCAGCACCAGCCCGGCCCCGTGCTCGGCGGGGCGTTGCAGCACGGGCGTGGCGAAGGTGTTGTCGGCGAGCAGCGGGACCGTGCCGCAGGCGTGGGCGACCGCGCGCAGGTCGAGTTCGGCGAGGGTCGGGTTGGCCGGTGACTCGACCAGCACCAGCCCGGTGTCGGGGCGCAGCGCGTCGGTGATGCCGGCCGGGTCGGTCCAGGTGACCTCGGTGCCGAGGAGCCCGGCGGTCAGGAGGTGGTCGCTGCACCCGTACAGGGGCCGTACGGCGACGACATGGCGCAGGCCGGCCGCCGCGCGGGCCAGGAGGACGGCGGTCAGGGCGGCCATGCCGCTGGCGAAGGCGACCGCGGACGCGGTGCCCTCCAGCCGGGCGAGGGCGGTCTCGAAGCGGGCGACCGTCGGGTTGCCGAGCCGGCCGTAGACCGGGGGTCCCGTGGGGTCCACGCCGTCGGCGGCGAAGGCGTCGACGCGGGCGGCCTCGGCGCGGCTGTCGTACGACGGGTAGGTGGTGGACAGGTCGATCGGCGGGGCGTGCAGGCCCTGGCGGGCGAGGTCGTCGCGGCCGGCGTGCACGGCCTCGGTGGCCAGGGCGCGCGGGGCGCCGGATACGTGGTCACGGATGCTCACGGAGTCCATGCCGCAAGGGTGAACACCGGCCGGGCCGTCCGGGCGCTACACCGTGTTACGTTCGGGCCATGGCCGATTCCGTCGTACTGGATCCGGTGGATCTGCATCTGCTGCGGCTGCTGCAGAACGACGCCCGGACCACCTACCGCGATCTCGCCGCCCAGGTGGGTGTGGCGCCGTCGACCTGTCTGGACCGGGTGGCCCGGCTGCGCCGCAGCGGGGTGATCCTCGGCCACCGGCTAAAGCTCGATCCGGCCAGGCTCGGGCGGGGGCTGGAGGCGCTGCTGTCGGTCCAGGTCAGACCGCATCGGCGGGAGTTGGTCGGGCCGTTCGTGGAGCGGATCAGGGCGCTGCCGGAGTCGCGGACGGTGTTCCACCTCACCGGTCCCGACGACTACCTCGTCCATGTGGCCGTGGCGGACATGGCGGACCTGCAGCGGCTGGTCCTGGACGGGTTCACCTCCCGTCGCGAAGTGGCCCGGGTGGAGACCCGGTTGATCTTCCAGCAGTGGGACTGCGGGCCGCTGCTGCCGCCTACGCCGTCGGCTCAATCCCAGTGACGCGCGGCGGTCCCCCGTACGAGGATGGACCGCATGTCACAGACCAACAGCCCGCTCCCCCGCCAGGTCGCCGACACCTTCGTCGACGAACTCATCGCCCTCGACCCGATCACCGGTACGTTCCTCGGCGTCAAAGAGTGTTCGAGCCGTCTGCCCGACACCTCCCCGGCCGGTGACGAAGCGCTCGCCCGGCTGCGGCGCTCCACCCTCGCCAGGCTCGACGAGGCGGAACGGCAGCCGGGCGCGGACAGCGACATCGAGCGTCGGTGCGCCCGGCTGCTGCGCGAACGGCTCACCGCCTCGCAGGCCGTGCACGAGGCGGACGAGGGCCTGCGGTCGGTCAGCAACCTGAGCTCGGTCGCGCACGCGGTGCGCCAGGTCTTCACCGTGACGCCGACGGCCACCGAGGAGGACTGGGCGGCCGTCGCCGAACGGCTGCGCGCGGTGCCGGCCGCGCTGGAGGGCTACCGGCAGTCCCTCGAACTCGGCCTGGAACGGAAGCTGTACGCGGGCCCGCGGGCCACCGCCACCTTCGTCGGACAGCTCGGCGAGTGGTCCGACACGGGCGACGGCCGCGGCTGGTTCGAGCAGTTCGCGGCGGCCGGCCCGGAGTCGTCGCGCGGCGAGCTGGACGCGGCGGGCCGTTCCGCCACCGAGGCGGTCGCGGCGCTGCGGGACTGGATGCGGGACGTGTACGCGCCGGCCGTCGAGGGCGCGCCGGACGTGGTGGGCCGGGAGCGGTACGCGCGCTGGGTCCGCTACTTCAACGGCACGGACCTGGACCTGGACGAGGCGTACGCGTACGGCTGGTCGGAGTACCACCGGATCCTCGGCGAGATGAGGGCCGAGGCGGAGAAGATCCTGCCCGGCGCCGAGACGCCGTGGGTGGCGCTGGCCCACCTGGACGAGCACGGCACCCACATCGAGGGCGTCGACGAGGTGCAGCGCTGGCTGCAAGGCGTGATGGACGAGGCCATCGAGAAGCTCGACGGCACCCACTTCGACCTGGCCGAGCGGGTCCGCCGGGTCGAGTCCCGGATCGCTCCGCCCGGCAGCGCGGCGGCGCCGTACTACACGCCCCCGTCGGACGACTTCTCCCGCCCCGGCTGCACCTGGCTGCCGACCATGGGCCAGACCCGGTTCCCGGTGTACGACCTGGTCTCGACCTGGTACCACGAGGGCGTGCCCGGCCACCACCTCCAGCTGGCGCAGTGGAAGCACATCGCCGAGAACCTCTCCCGCTACCAGGCAGGCGTGGGCATGGTGAGCGCCAACGCGGAGGGCTGGGCGCTGTACGCGGAGCGGCTCATGGACGAGCTGGGCTTCCTCACCGACCCGGAGCGGCGCCTCGGCTACCTGGACGCGCAGATGATGCGGGCCGCGCGGGTCATCATCGACATCGGCATGCACCTGGAGCTGACGATCCCGGACGACTCTCCCTTCCACCCCGGGGAGCGCTGGACGCCCGCGCTGGCCCAGGAGTTCTTCGGGTCGCACAGCAGCCGCCCGGCGGACTTCGTGGAGAGCGAGCTGACCCGCTACCTGTCCATGCCGGGCCAGGCCATCGGCTACAAGCTGGGCGAGCGGGCCTGGCTGCTGGGCCGGGAGAAGGCCCGCGAACGCCACGGCGACGACTTCGACCTCAAGACCTGGCACATGGCCGCCCTGTCCCAGGGCTCACTGGGCCTCGACGACCTGGTGGACGAACTGTCGCGGCTCTGACGGCGGGCCGGCTCTGCCGTTCGGGTGTGCTCCGGTGGCGGGGGACGGTCGCAGGCGGCTTGCTGGTGCCGGGAACACCGGCACCAGGAGGCGAGCCGCGCATGCAGAGATCCGCTCCCCCGCGGCAGCCGTTGCAGACACCGCGGGCCGCCGGGGTGGCCGGGATCGTCTTCGCGGTGCTGCTCGCGGCGGCGATCGTGCTGATCCGGCTGGGGCTGCCCGAGGGCGCGGACGCGGTCACCGCGCAGGGGTTCACCGACGCCACCCGGCGCGACGCCGTGCACGCGGCGCTGACGCTGGTGCCGTTCGCCGGGATCTGCTTCCTCTGGTTCGTCGGCGTCGTCCGCGCCCATGTCGGGGACGGGGAGGACCGGTTCCTCGCCACCGTGTTCCTCGGCAGCGGGCTGGTCTTCACGGCCACGATGTTCGGCGCGGCCGCCGCCGCGGCGGCGGTGCTGGACACCGCGCGTCCCCAGGGCGCCACGCCCTCGCTGCCCACCTGGGACTTCGGCCGGCACTTCGCGTACACGCTGATGACCGGGTACGCGATGCGGATGGCGGCCGTCTTCACCTGCTCCACGTCGGTGATCGGCCACCGCCTGGGCGTCCTGCCGCGCTGGCTGACGGCGCTGGGCTTCCTGACCTCGCTGGTGCTGCTGTTCGTCTCGTCCGCCGTACCCTGGGCCGAACTGGTCTTCCCGGGCTGGTCGCTGCTGCTCAGCTCCTACATCGTCGTGGTCAGCTTCCGGCGGCCCGGCTGAGGCGGCCGGGGGCTCACCCGATCGGCAGGCCCCGGCGGGCGGGCCCGGGTCCGGGCTCCCATGCTGGCGTGCGGGGACCCGACCACCGGAAGGGCGAGCCATGATGCGCCTCGTCGTCGATCTCAACAGATGCCAGGGGTACGCGCAGTGCGCGTTCCTCGCTCCGGACGTCTTCACCATGCACGGCGAGGAGTCCCTCGTCTACAGCCCGCGCGCCGAGGAGGAGCAGCGGGAGCGGCTGGCCCGCGCGGTGGCCGCGTGCCCGGTGCAGGCGATCACGGCCGACGGCCTGGACGGGGTGTCGGGAGGGACGTCCGATGCCGCCCGCTGACTATCTCGACTGGCTCCGGCGCGAGGGCCGGATCGTGGTCGTGGGTGCCTCGCTGGCGGGTCTGCGGGGCGCCGAGACGCTGCGCGAGGAGGGCTTCGCCGGCGAACTCACCATGATCGGCGACGAGCCGTACGAGCCGTACGACCGGCCGCCGCTGTCCAAGGGCGTGCTGCTCGGCAAGGCGGCCCCGCACCACACCGAGCTGCCGCACCGCCGGGAGATCGACGCGAAGTGGCGCCTGGGCGTGGCGGCGACCGGGCTCGACATGGAGGCGAAGCGGGTACGGCTGGCGGACGGCGACGAGGTCGAGTACGACCGGCTGCTGATCGCCACCGGGGTCCGGGCACGGCCCTGGCCCAGGGAGGAGGAGGCCCGGCTGGACGGCGTCTTCACCCTGCGCACCCGGGACGACGCGGCCGCGCTGCTGCGCCGGATGAAGGCCGGACCGCGCCGGGTGTTCGTGATCGGCGCCGGGTTCACCGGCTCGGAGATCGCCTCGGCCTGCCGGGAACAGGACATCCCCGTGACCGTGGCGGAGCGCGCGGGCGCGCCGCTGGTGGGCGCCCTGGGCGGGGTGATCGGCGCGGTCGCCGCCGAGATGCACCGCGAGAACGGGGTGGACCTGCGCACCGGGGTCATGGTCACCGCGCTGGAGGGCGATCCGGCCGGGCGGGTGCGGGCGGTGCACCTGTCGGACGAGTCGGTGGTCGAGGCGGACGTGGTGATCGTGTCGCTCGGCGCGGTCCGCAACACCGACTGGCTGGCCGGGTCGGGGCTGGGCGCCGGGCCCCGGGGCATCGCCTGCGACGCGGGCTGCCGTGCCTTCGACTTCCGGGGCATCGTCACCGACGACATCTTCGTGGCCGGTGACGTCGCCCGCTCCCCGCACGCGCTCTTCGGCTACCAGTTCCTGTCCCTGGAACACTGGGGCAACGCGGTCGCGCAGGCCGAGACCGCGGCGCACAACATGATCAGCCCGAGCGCGGAACGCAGGCCGCACCTGTGGGTGCCTGCGTTCTGGTCCTCGCAGTTCGGGGTGAACATCAAGTCGGTCGGGGTACCGCCGATGGGCGACCAGATCATGATCACCCAGGGGTCGCTGGCCGAGCGCCGGTTCGTCGGGGTGTACGGCCACAAGGGCCGCACGATCGCCGCGGTGAGCTTCGACAACACGCGGTGGCTGGAGTTCTACCAGCGGGAGATCGAGAAGGGCGCGCCGTTCCCGGTGGAGTTCCCGACGGTGGACCGCCGGCCCGAGGGACGGGTGCCGGTCGGCGCCGACTTCCCGGACCCGGCCCTGCCGACGCACGCCCCGATGGTCACCCTCAGCGGCTACTCGCCCACGGACCAGCAGCTGGTCTTCCACCCCGCCCGCAACTGACCGCCACCCGGCCCCGACGCTCCGAGGACCTGTCATGACGCACGTCTCGATGCTGCGCCAGATCACCGACTTCGCGAACCGCGCCAACCCGTACCCGCTGTACGAGGAACTCCGCAAGACGCCGGTGCTGCACGAGGAGGAGGACGGCCCCTACCTCATCAGCTCCTACCACGACATCGAGGCCCTGCTGCACGATCCGCGGATCAGCTCGGACGCCGCCAACCTGGCCGCCGTCGGGGAGGACGAGCTGTCCGGCCCGGAGGCGACCGGGCTGCCGCCGAGCTTCATCCGGATGGACCCGCCGGAGCACGACCGGCTGCGCAGGATCGCCAACAGCTCCTTCGGCCCGCCGCACCGGCCGCGCCGGATCGACGACATGCGCGGTCAGCTGGAGGACGTCGTCACCGAGCTGATCGACGGTCTCGGGGACGCCCGGGAGTTCGACCTGGTCGACCAGGTCGCCTATCCCTTCCCGGTCACCGCGATCTGCCGGGTGCTCGGTGTGCCGCGCGAGGACGAACCCCGCTTCCGGGCCTGGGTCGACCCGATCGTGGCCGGTCTGGACCCCGACACCCGGACCGCCGCCGACTCCGAGAAGACGGCGCAGGAGGCCCGGCTCCAGCTCGGCATGTACCTCAACGGGCTGGTGGAGCAGCGCGCCAGGGAGCCGCGCGACGACATGCTGTCGGACCTGGTGAACAGCAAGGGCCCGGACGGCTCGATGACGACCATGGAGGTGCTGAGCACGGCGGTGCTGCTGCTCATCGCGGGCCACG
This sequence comes from Streptomyces sp. NPDC104367, assembly GCF_055583825.1. Lineage (NCBI taxonomy): Bacteria > Bacillati > Actinomycetota > Actinomycetes > Kitasatosporales > Streptomycetaceae > Streptomyces > Streptomyces sp. NPDC104367. The sequence continues at coordinate 118,758 of NZ_JBVJND010000013.1, forward strand.
AGACGACCGTCAACCTCATCACCAACGGCATGCTCACCCTGCTGCGGCACCCGGAGGTCCTGGCGCGGCTGCGCGAGGACCCGGGCCTTTCGGTGCGGATCGTGGAGGAGCTGCTGCGCTACGAGCCGCCGGTCCAGCTGCTGCCGCAGCGCACCTGCATCGCCGACATCGAGGTGCACGGGGTGACCATTCCGAAGGGCTCGCGCATCTGGCTCGTGCTGGGTGCGGGCAACCGGGACCCGCACCGCTTCACGGACCCGGACCGCTTCGACCCGGACCGGCAGGACATCCAGCACCTCGGCTTCGGCAGCGGCATCCACAGCTGTTTCGGCGCCCCGCTGGCCCGGATCGAGGCCCAGCTCGCGCTGGCCCAGCTGGCCCGCCGGCTGGACAACCCGCGGCTGGTCGAGGACCCGCCGCCGTATCGGCAGAACGCGGTGCTGCGCGGTCCGCGTCACCTCAACATCGCGGTGGACGGTGTGAGGTGACGGACAGTCAGTTCGTGAGCTTGCGCAACTGGACCAGACCGAGCCAGGTTTCCGGGCCGGGTCTGGTGTAGGCGGCGCGCACCGCGTAGGTGCCGGGCTCCAGCGGGACGCGCAGCCGGTCGCCGCCCTCGATGTCGCCGCCGGGCCAGGCGGAGTCGAACAGGACCACGGGGCCCGGCACCTGCCAGCGGATCTCGTTCTCCCAGACGGCGCTGTCGAGGGCGGCCGGCACCTGGGCCAGCAGCTCGTCCTCGGAGTTCGCGGCGGACCAGCGGACGAAGGTGCCGTGGTCCGGCAGGAAGGACGTCGCGGCCGGTTCGTCGCCGAGGACGAGCGCGGCGCTGTCCCCGACGGGGAGCAGTCCGACGTAGCCGTCGACCTCGCAGGCGCGGTCGTAGTCGGTGGCCAGGTCCTCGCTGTCGGCTCCGGCCCAGAACGGCAGGACCGTCTCCGGGACCGCCACCAGCGGGCCGCCGCCCGACTCCACCCACTCCACCGCGCCTGGATCCGCATCACGAGTCATGGGGTGAACCTACACGGACAGCGACGGCACAGGTTCGCCTCCGGGAATCAGCAACCGCAGTCGCCGTCGACGGGGGCGGTCAGCGGGTCCGGGTCCCGGCGCTCGCGCCCCTGCCAGGTCTCGAACTCGAAGCCCTCGCGCGTCCAGTACTCGAACCCGCCGAGCATCTCCTTGACCCGGTAGCCGAGTTCGGCCAGCGCGAGGGCGGCGCGGGTGGCGCCGTTGCAGCCGGGCCCCCAGCAGTAGGTCACCACGGGCACCTCCGGGTCGAGGAGGGCCGCGGCCTGCTCGGGGACCAGCGCGGTGGGCAGGTGGACGGCGCCGGGGACGTGGCCCTGGTCCCAGGACTCGGTGGAGCGGGAGTCCACGACGACGAAGCCGGGGTCGCCGCCGGCGGCGAGGGCCGCGGCCACGTCAGAGACGTCGGCGTAGAGGGCGAGACTCGTGCGGAAGTGGGCGGCGGCCTCGGCGGGGGCGGCCGGGGCCACGCGCAGTACGGGGCTGGTGGTCGTCACGGTCATGTCGGGCCCTTCCCTCACGGCCGCCGGGTCGGCGGCACGACTCGATGACCAGAAATCTACGGCCGGTGATCCGCCGTCCTGAAGGCGTGATCCCCGGCCCCCGCCTTGTCCGGCCGGGGATTCCCTGTTATCCATCACCCATGACCGCGTTTTCCCCGGACGCCACCGACTGGCGCATTCTCGACGTCCTCCAGCGCGAGGGGCGGGCCAGCTTCGCCGAGCTGGCGCGTGCCGTCGCGATGTCCCCGAGCGCGGTGACCGAACGGGTGCGCCGCCTGGAGGAGGCGGGGGTCATCCAGGGGTACGCGGCGGTGGTCGACCCGGAGCGCCTCGGCCTGCCCATCCTCGCCTTCGTGCGGCTCCGGTACCCGAACGGCAACTACAAGCCGTTCCACGACCTGGTCGCCGTCACGCCCGAGATCCTGGAGGCGCACCACGTCACGGGCGACGACTGCTTCGTCATCAAGGTCACCGCCCGCTCGATGCGCCACCTGGAGGAGGTCTCCGGCAGGATCGGCACCCTCGGCTCGGTGACGACGAGCGTCGTCTACTCCTCCCCGCTCCCCCGCCGCGCCATCGGCACCTAGCGCCATCGGCACCCGGCCGGTCAGACCCCGCGCTGCCGCAGCGCCGAGCCCGACCGGCTCTTGACCACCTCCAGCTGGGCGTGGACACGGCGGCGCAGGTCGGCGACGTGGCTGACGATGCCCACGCTGCGGTCGCGTTCGCGCAGCGAGTCGAGGACGTCGAGGACCTCGTCCAGGGTCTGGTCGTCGAGGCTGCCGAAGCCCTCGTCGATGAAGAGGGTGTCGAGCCGGACCCCGCCGGCCTCGTCGGTGACGACGTCCGCGAGGCCGAGGGCGAGCGCCAGGGAGGCGAAGAAGGTCTCGCCGCCGGAGAGGGTCGCGGTGTCGCGCTCGCGCCCGGTCCACGCGTCGACGACGTGCAGGCCGAGACCGCTGCGGCCGCGCCCGGTGCGGTCGTCGGAGTGGACGAGGGTGTAGCGGCCGGAGGACATCCGCCGCAGGCGTACGGTCGCGGCGGCGGCGACCTGTTCCAGACGGGCGGCCAGGACGTACGACTCCAGGCGCATCCTGCGCTCGTTGTCGGCGGAGGTGCCCGCGGTGAGGCCGGCCAGCCGGGCGACCCGGTCGTACTCCTCGCGCAGCGGGGCGAGCCGTCGTACGCCCTCGGTGGCGCGGGCGGAGAGCCGGTCCAGCTCGGTGCAGCGGCGGGCGGCCCGGTCGCGGGCCGAGACGGCGTCCCGCAGCCGCCGCGCCGCGGCGCCGGCGGTGCGCTGCGCCGTCTCCAGGTCCGCGGGCGGCCGCTGGGCGGCGGCCGCGGTGTCCGCCTCCGCCAGCACCGCGCGCACCGCCGCCTCCTCGGACTGCCAGTCGTCCAGGCGCCGTTGGAGCTCACGGTGGGCGGTGTCGTCGAGCAGGGCGGCGGCCGCGGTATGCGGGGTGTCGAAACCGGCGCGGTAGGCGGCGTCGGCCAGCCGGGCGTCGGCGTCCTTCAGATGCCGGGCGGTCTCCTCGGCGGCGCGTGCGGTGTCGGCGGCGTCGGTGAGCAGCGCCACCTGCCGCTCCAGCTGGGCGGCCCGCGCCGCCACGCTCCCGGCGCTTCCCCTGGCCTTGGCCAACTCCTCTTCCAGCGAGGCCTGTTCCGCGTCGAGGGTGTCGCGCCGGGTCAGTCGTGAGGCGGCCCGGATCTCGGCCTGCTGCCGGTCGGCGAGCCGTCGCTCGCGCTCCTGCCCGGCCAGCCGCAGCTCCTCGTGCGCCGCGTGCAGGACGGAGCCGGCCCGCCGGGCCCGGGCGTACTCCTGCTCCAGTTCGTCGGCCTGGGCGGCGAGTTGGGCAGTGGGTGTGTCGCCCGCCTCGGCGGACGCGGCGGCCAGCGCCTCCCGCACGGTCGCCAGGCGCTGTTCCTCCTCGGCGCGCCGCCCGTCGGCGCGCTGGAAGGCGGCCTGCGCCCGCTCCTCGGCCTCGCGATCGACATGGCCGGCGAACTTCCGTGCGGGCGCCGGGTGTTCGGTGGCCCCGCAGACGGCGCACGGCTCACCGTCGTTGAGGTGCGCGGCGAGTTCGGCGGCGATGCCGGTCAGCCGCTGCTCCTTGAGGTCGAGCCAGTGCGTCCGGGCGTCGGCGGCCCGGTCCGCGGCGTCGAGGGCCGTGCGCCGCGCGTCGTCGGTGTCCCGGGCCAGTTCGTCCCGCAGCCGCGCCGCCTGCGTCCGCCGGCGCGCGGGTTCGCGCTGCACGGCGAGCTGCTCGGCGCGGGTCGCGGCCTCCTGGGCGGAGTCGATACGGGACTGCAACCCGGTACGCGCGGTGTCCCAGTCGGTGAGCCAGCCCTCGGCCTCGCGCAGCACGCCCTCGTCGGCGCGCTCCTGCCGGTCCAGGCGCCCGCGTTCCCCGACGACCTCGGTGAGCCGCAGTTCGGCACGGCGCGCGGACTCCAGGCCGCCCAGTTCCTCGGCGGCCCTGCGGGCGGCGGCCGCGAGCCCCGCGGTACCGGCGCCGGCGAAGGTGTCCGGCAGCAGTGCCCGTGCGCGTGCCTCGGCGTCGGCCGCCGTGCGCCGCCCGGCCTCGGCGTCCTCCCGCAGTCTCAGTGCCGGCGCCACCAGCTCCGCCTTGCGCGCCCGTTCCATCCGCGCCTGGGCCTCGCGGTGCGCCCCGGCCCGCTCCTCCAGCCGCGCCGCCCGTCCTCGTGCCTCGGTGAACCTGCCCTGGAGCCGGGCGAGTTCGCGTACGCCGGTCAGTGCGTGGTCGGCGGCGGCCTGGGCGGACTCGGCGGCGCCGAGCCGGCAGTGGGCCTGGGCGAGGTGCTCGCGGGCGGTGCTGCGGGCGACGGCGGCGGCGCCGAGGACGGCCTCGGCAAGGCCGGGCTCGCCCGGCTCCAGCTCCGGCAGCTCCATCGCGTCGCCGGCTTCCTGCTGCATGCGGTGCGCGTCGGCCAGCAGCGCCAGGTCGCCCTCGCGCACCCGGGCCTCGGTGGTCCTGCGCCGTTCGGCGAGGCGCTTCTCGACGTCGGCGAAGCGCTGGGTGTCGAAGAGGCGGCCGAGCAGCTGGCCGCGGGCCGCGGCGTCCGCGCGCAGGAAGCGGGCGAAGTCGCCCTGGGGCAGCAGGACGACCTGGCAGAACTGCTCGCGGCTCATGCCGAGCAGCTGGGTGATCTCCTCGCCGATCTCCTGGTGCGAGCGGCTGAGGTCCTTCCAGACCCCGGCCGTGGCGTCGTACTCGCGCAGCCAGGTCTGTGCCTTGTCCAGGGTGGTGCCGGTGCCGCGCTTCTTGGGGCGCTCCCGGGGCGGCTGCCGGGTGATCTCCAACCGGCGTCCGGCGACGGTGAGTTCGAGGCGGACCTCGGTGCGGGTGGCGGGGTCGGCGTGGTCGCTGCGCAGGGTGAGGCCCTGGCCGCTCTGGCGGGCGCCGGGGACGGTGCCGTAGAGCGCGTAGCAGACGGCGTCCAGGACGGAGGTCTTGCCGGCGCCGGTCGGGCCGTGCAGGAGGAAGAGCCCGGCGGAGGAGAGCGCGGCGAAGTCGACGCTCTGGGTGGCGCCGAAGGGGCCGAAGGCGGTGATGCCGAGCCGGTGGAGCCTCACTGGGCGACCTCCCGCACCGCGTCGAACGCCTCGCCCAGCACGGCCAGTTCGCGTGCGTCGGGGCCCGCGCCGCGCACATGGGCGACGAAGTCCTCGGCGATCTGCCGGTCGGTGCGGCCGGCCAGGCGGCGGGCGTAGGAGACGTCGGGGTCGTCCGGGGCGCGGTCGGGGGCGAAGACCAGGCTGAGGGTGTGCGGGAAGCGGTCGGTGAGGCGGGCCATGGGGTCGGCGGGGCGGACCGGGTCGGTGAGAGTGGCCTCGATCCAGGCGTCCTCGTGCCGGGTCAGGGCGGGGTCGGCGAGCAGTTCCTCCAGGGTGCCGCGGACGCGGGCCAGCGGGCGCGGCACCGGGCACTCCAGGCGCTCGGCGGTGAGGGCGCCGTCGGCGGCGAGGTCGAGGAGCCACATGCTCTTGCGGTGGTCGGTCTCGGAGAAGGAGTACGCGAGCGGGGAGCCGGAGTAGCGGACGCGTTCGGTGATCGTCTGGCAGCCGTGCAGATGGCCGAGGGCCACGTAGTCGACGCCGTCGAAGACACCGGCCGGGACGGCGGCGACCCCGCCGACGGTGATGTCCCGCTCGCTGTCGCTGGCCTCGCCGCCGGTGACGAAGGCGTGTGCGAGGACGACGGAGCGGGTGCCGGGGGCGCGGGCGGCCAGGTCGGCGCGGACCCGGTCCATGGCGGCGGCGAGCACGGCCTCGTGCCCGGCCCTGTCGACCGCGAACTCGTCCTTGACCAGGGCCGGTTCGAGGTACGGCAGGCCGTAGAAGGCGACGTCGCCGAAGGCGTCGGTGAGGACGACGGGGGTGGAGCAGGCGGCGGGCTCGGTGCGCAGGTGGATGCCGGCGCGGTCGATGAGTCCGGCGCCGACGCCGAGGCGGCGGGCCGAGTCGTGGTTGCCGGAGATCATCACCGTGGGCACGCCGAGGTCGGCGAGCCGGTGCAGGGCGTCGTCGAACAGCTCGACGGCGGCCAGCGGGGGCACCGCGCGGTCGTAGACGTCTCCCGAGACGACCACGGCGTCGACGGCGTGCTCGCGCACGGTCGTGACCAGGTGGGCGATGAAGCCGGCCTGGGCGCCGAGCATGTTCACCCGGTGGAAGGCCCGCCCGAGGTGCCAGTCGGAGGTGTGCAGGATCCTCAAGACGCCGCTCCGACCCGCATGTCTCCCCTTGCCTCGCCCTGGACCCGGCGCCGGGCCCTCATGGCCCTCACCTTCAGCACCGACCACGCTAACCCCTGCGGGCACCTGATCCGTCACGAACCCCGTTCCCGCGGGGCCGGAGGTTCGGGTCCCTCCCGGCGGTCAGGCGTCGCCGTAGGCCTCCCCGCCGAGTTCGAGGAGGGCCGTGCCGGCGGTCGTGTCGGCGAGCCAGGCGCGGAAGGCGTCCACGTCGGTGTCGGGCAGTCCGATCTCGATGGTGACGGCCTCGGCGTAGCGGACGTCGCGGACCTCGCGGCCGGTGGCCCGCAGGTCGTTCTGGACCCTGCCGGCGCGCTGGTGGTCGACGGTCACCGTGGCGAGCCGGAAGCGGCGCCGGGTGAGGGTGCCGACCGCGTCGAGGGCCTCGCCGACCGCGCCGCCGTACGCGCGGATGAGTCCGCCGGCGCCGAGCTTGACGCCGCCGTAGTAGCGGGTGACGACGGCGACGACGTACCGCATGTCGCGGCGCAGCAGCATCTGGAGCATGGGGACGCCCGCGGTGCCGCCCGGTTCGCCGTCGTCGCCGGCCTTCTGGGTGGACGCGTCGGCGCCGATGACGTAGGCCCAGCAGTTGTGGGTGGCGTCGGCGTGCTCCTTGCGGATCGCCGCGAGGAAGTCCTGGGCCTCCTGTTCGGTGGCCGCCGGGGCGAGGGAGCACAGGAAACGGGAGCGGTTGACCTCGGTCTCGTGGGCGCCGGCGCGGGCGACCGTGCGGTACTCGTCCTGCATCCGCCCAGCCTATGCGTCCGCCGGCGGCGGTTACGCCTTCCTGCCGCGGGCCACCGTGACCTCGGTCAGGAGGGCGGCGCCGGAGTCCAGTGCCGACCAGCCCGGGCCGTGCCAGGCGAGGACGGCGATCGCGGAGGTCGGGAACTTCTCGCGCACCCGTTCCAGGGTGTCCTCCAGGCCGTCGCCGGCCAGTTCGAGGACGAGTTCCTCAAGGCCTGGGTTGTGGCCGACCAGCAGCAGCGTCTCGACCTCGGCCGGGACCTCGCGGACCACCTCCAGCAGCTCGGGCGCGTCGGCCGCGTACACCCGGTGGTCGTGGCGGACCGGCGGGGGCGTGCCCCACTGGCCGGAGGCCAGGTCCCAGGTCTGCCGGGCGCGGACGGCGGTGGAGCAGACCGCGAGGTCGGGCAGGCAGTCGGACTCGGCGAGGGCGCGCCCGGCGGCGGGGGCGTCGCGGCGGCCGCGGGCCGCGAGCGGGCGCAGGTGGTCGGGGACGCCCTCGGGCCAGGAGGACTTGGCGTGCCGCAGGACGACCAGGCGGCGCAGCGGTCCGGCGCCCGTGCGGGCGATCACGCCGGGCTCCCGAGGTCGCGGGTGAGGTCGAGGGCGAGCAGCCGGTCGGCGTAGGCGCAGGTCTCGAAGCGGGCGCCGGCCGGGATCTCGGGCTGGTTCTCCATCCAGCGCAGCACGCCGAGGACGGCGGGCACGTCGAGGTCGTCCTCCCAGGCGTCCCGCAACCGCCCCCGTACCTTCTCGGGCACCGGCCGTGAGGGACTGCACGCCCACCGGGCCACCGCCTGCCGCAGCCGGCCGAGCCGCCGGCCGGCCTCGTCGAGGGCGCCGGCGCCCAGCAGGACGGCGGCGCGGCGCGGGGTGTCCAGCAGGGCGAGCCGGAGGGCGGCGGGGTCGGGGAGCCCGCTCAGCACACCGGCGTCCGGGCCCTCGGCGGGGGCCACCGTGACGAGGGATCCGGGGCCGGGCGGGGTCACGCCCCGCGCCGCCACGTGGACGACCTGCGCCTCGCCCAGTCCCGACACCAGGTCGTGGCCGTCCTCGAAGGGGCGGATGCCGAGCGTGGTGGCGGCGGCGTGCAGTTCGGCCTGGTGGCGGTCTGCGGTGAGCAGGGGCAGGACCGGGGTGCCGCCGATCTCCAGGGCGCGCAGGAGCAGGTCGGTGGTGAGCAGGACCCGCAGCGCCGTCAGGTCGTACCCGGAGACATGGGCCTCCACCCGGGTCAGGGCACGGTGGACGGGGACGGCGGGGACGGTCTGACCGGTCTTGGCGTCGAGAATGCGCAGCACGGGCTGAGCGTAGGCGGACGGAGAGCCGTCCGCAGGCACCTTGCGCCGATTCCGGTCACCGTGGCGGGACATGCGGGACATGCGGGACATGGACCACCTTCTCTCGCACGGACCGGGCCGGGGCGTCGCCGTCGCCCGTCCGCCGTCGGCGGCGGCGGCGCGGCGGCGGGCTCACGCCGCGGCGACGGCCGTCGCGGTGTGGATGACGGTCAGCAGCGAGGCGCCCGCGATCATCGTCCATTTCCGGGTGGCGACCCCGATGACGGCGTCGCCCGCCTGGGCGGCGGCGGCCGCGGACAGGATCAGCGCCGCGGCCGGTCCCGGCCACGCGAGCGGTGCCAGGAGGGCCGCCACCCCGAGCGGTACCCCCCTGGTCGCGTACATCCAGCCGTAGAAGCGCTCCCCGGCCGTCGGCGTGCCGCTCTCGCTCAGGGCCGCCGGGCGTACTCCGCCCACCAGTGCGAAGGCGATGCTCGCCACGGCGGCGACGGCGTTGGCCGCCAGGAGGGCGTTCACGCGGTGTACTCGGTGGACGGTTCGGTGCCGTACTTCGTCCAGACGGCCGCGACGGAGTCGGGGGAGAGCGGCTGCCCGGACTCGACCATGGCCTTGAGGTCGCGGAAGTACTGCACGTACAGGTCCGGGGTGAAGGTGTTGAGCATGACCGCCGGGTCGCCGGTCACGTTGGCGAAGGTGTGCGGCGCCCCCGGCGGGACCATGACCCAGGTGCCGGCTCCGGCGTCGTGGTCGTCCTGGCCGACCGTGAACCGGACGCTGCCGGAGAGCACGTAGAAGCCCTCGTCGTGCTGTGCGTGGCGGTGCTGCGGAGGGCCGGGGGTGTGCGGCGGGACGGTGATCTCGGCCATTCCCAGGCGGTGGTCGGTGTTGCTGCCGTCCTCCAGGATCCGGACCATGGACGGCCCGTTGACTATGAGCTCGCCCTCGCCGGGACCGGTGATCGCCACCTTGGCCATGAGGTCTCCCTGACTCGCGTTGATTGCCGACGGCAGGACCTTATGATCGATCCGGCCCTCTATGCAAGTGCACTCTCAAAAAAAGAGTTCACTCTCATGAAGGTGTCGCGCCCGATATGCTCACGGTCGGCACGAAGGGATGATCATGGCCGAGCGGAGTCGCCCGAACGGGCTCAGCAACCAGATGGAACGCACCAGGGCGGCGATCGTCGCGGCCGCCCGCGAGCTCGCCGACACCGGGGCGGAGGTCACGATGCCGGCGGTCGCGGCCGGGGCGCGGGTCTCCGAGGCGACCGCGTACCGCTACTTCCCCGATCTCCTCTCGCTGCTGCGCGCCGCCGTGATGACGGAGGACCTGGTCGCGGTCCTGCGCTCGGCGGAGTGCGGCGACGACCCGGTCGAACGGATCGGCCGGGCCGCGGAGATCCTCGGCCGGGCGGTGCTGCGCAGGCAGGGCGCCGTCCGGGCGGTCGTCGCCTCGACCATCGCGAAACCCTCGGCGGCCAAGGACCGGCCCGCCCACCGCTTCGGACTGATCGAGCACGCGCTCGGCCCGTGGACCGAGCGGTGCGGCCCGGCGGGACGCGCGGAGGCGGAACAGCTGGTCCGCGACCTCGCCCTCGTGATCAGCGCCGAGTCGCTGTTCACCCTGATCGACCTGTGCGGCCTGACCCCCGACGACGCGGTCGCCGCGCTCGCGGCCACCGCCCGGCGGATGACCGCGGCGGCGGTCGCGGCCGCACCCGCGGGACCCGCCGACGGCTGAGGAATCACCGCGCCCCGCCCGCCGTTGTGCCAGGCGGCAGTCATCGCGCCGACCCCAAGGAGCCCCAGCGTGTACGGCGACCCCACCACCGTCCGGAAGATCCTCACCGAGCTCGGCGACACCTGGGCGGTCGTCGGCCTGTCGTCGAACCGCCTGCGCGCGGCGTACGGCGTCGCCGCGACCCTCCAGCGCTTCGGCAAGCGCGTCGTCCCCGTGCACCCGAAGGCGGAGACGGTCCACGGGGAGCCGGGGTACCCGTCCCTGGCGGCGATCCCCTTCGAGGTCGACGTCGTCGACGTGTTCGTCAACGGCGGCCTCGCCGGAGCCGTCGCCGACGAGGCGGTCGCCATCGGCGCCGGTGCCGTGTGGTTCCAGCTCGGCGTGATCGACGAGGCCGCCTACGAGCGCACCCGCGCCGCCGGCCTGGACATGGCGATGGACCGCTGCCCGGCCATCGAAATTCCCCGCCTCGGCCGGCCCGGACAGTGATTGTCTTACCTTATTCTTACAGTTGACAACTGAATACGGACATTCCTTAGCCCTCCCCCACCTGCGCAAAAGCTTTGGCCAAGACAGGCAAGATCGAGGGTCAAATCTTCGACGGCGCCCTTCAGCCGTCGCGGAACGAACCCTTAACTTGTGGCCCCTTGCTCATTGATTCCGCGTTCGGAAACTGAGAGGCCACCTGACATGGTGAGTGTCGAGAAACCCGCGACGGAGGACACCGGGCCCTCCGACGGGCTGAGGCGGAACGTCGGCCTGATCGGCCTGATGTGGGCCTCGGTGGGCTCGATCATCGGCTCCGGCTGGCTGTACGGCGCGCACGACGCGGTCATGCAGGCCGGCCCCTCGGCGATCATCTCGTGGGTGATCGGCGCGGTCGCGATCGTGCTGCTGGCCCTGGTCCACGCCGAACTGGGCGGCATGTTCCCGGTGGCGGGCGGCACGGCCCGGTACCCGCACTACGCCTTCGGCGGACTGGCCGGCATGTCCTTCGGCTGGTTCTCCTGGCTGCAGGCCGCGACCGTGGCCCCGATCGAGGTCGAGGCCATGATCGGCTACGCCGGCCACTGGAAGTGGGCCCAGCACTTCCAGCACGCCGACAAGACCCTGACCACCAGCGGTCTGCTGGTGGCGATCGTGCTCATGGCCCTGTTCGTCGGCGTGAACTTCTTCGGCGTACGGGCGCTGGCCCACACCAACAGCGCGGCGACCTGGTGGAAGATCGCCGTACCGCTGGCCGCGATCCTCATCATGGCCGCCACCCACTTCCACCCGGCCAACTTCCACTCCGAGGGCTTCGCCCCGTTCGGCGCCAAGGGCGTGCTGGCCGCGATCAGCACCAGCGGCATCATCTTCGCCCTGCTCGGCTTCGAGCAGGCGATCCAGCTGGCCGGGGAGAGCCGCAACCCCCGGCGGGACCTGCCGCGCGCCACCCTCGGCTCGGTCGCGATCGGCGCCGTCGTCTACGTCCTGCTCCAGGTCGTGTTCATCGCCGCGCTGCCGCACAGCAGCTTCGCGCACGGCTGGGCGCACCTGCACTACACGGGCGACAGCGGCCCCTGGGCCGGCCTCGCGACCCTGGTGGGCCTCGGCTGGCTGGCCGTGGTCCTCTACCTCGACGCGATCATCTCCCCCGGCGGCACCGGCCTCATCTACACCACCGCCACCTCGCGGGTCTCCTACGGCCTGGCCAGGAACGGGTACGCGCCGAAGATCTTCACCAGGACCGACGCGCGCGGTGTCCCGTGGTTCGGCCTCGTCATGTCCTTCGTGACCGGGGTGATCTGCTTCCTGCCGTTCCCGAGCTGGCACAAGCTGGTCGGCTTCATCACCTCCGCGAGCGTGCTGATGTACGCGGGCGCCCCGCTCGCCTACGGCGTCTTCGCCGACCGGCTGCCGCACCTGGAGCGCCCGTACCGGCTGCCCGCGGGCAAGGTGGTCTCGCCGCTGTCGTTCGTGGTGGCCGACCTGATCATCTACTGGTCCGGCTGGGACACCCTGTGGCGGCTCGGCCTGGCGATCGTGCTCGGCTACCTGCTGCTCGGCGGGTACGCCTGCTACGCCCACAGCAGGAACCTGCCGGACGCCCCGCGGCTGGACTTCAGGGCCGCGCGGTGGCTGCCCGTCTACCTGCTGGGCATGGGCCTGATCTCCTGGCAGGGCGGTTTCGGCGGCCAGGGGCACATCGGCCTGTGGTGGGACATCCTGGTGATCGCCGTCTTCTCGGCCGTCATCTACTACTGGGCCAAGGCGACCTCGTCCTCGGCCCAGGACATCGAGCGCAGCATCGACGAGGTCGCGGTCACCGACGCCCCGGCGCACTGACCCGTCCGCTCCCTCCTCCCCCCGCGTCCCGTCGGCCACGGTGGCACTGCCGTGGCCGGCGGGACACCGCCATAATGCGGGGGTGATCCCCAACTCCCCTGCCGAGGAACGCCGTACGGTCGTCGTCGTGGGCGCCGGACCCGCCGGGCTGACCGTCGGGAACATCCTGCGCGCGGCCGCCGTCGACTGCGTGGTCCTGGAGGCCGGGAGCAGGGCGTCCATCGAGACCCGGCCCCGTGCGGGGGTCGTCGAGGAGTGGGCCGTGCGGGGCCTGAGGCAGCGCGGTCTGGCCGACGGCCTGCTGGCCGGGGCGCAGTTGCACAGCAGCTGCGAGTTCCGCTTCGCCGGTGAGCGCTTCCGGTTCGACTACACCGAGCTGACGGATCATCACCATTACGTCTATCCGCAGCCGTTGCTGGTGACGGACCTGGTGCGGGAGTACGCCGACGTACGCGGCGGGGACATCCGGTTCGGGGTGCGCGACGTCGCGCTGCACGACCTGGACAGCGACCGGCCCGCGGTGTCCTACCTCGACCCGGAGTCCGGCCGGCGGCACGTTCTGCGCTGCGAGTTCGTCGCGGGCTGCGACGGGGCGCGCGGGGTGAGCCGGGACTCGGTCCCCGAGGGGCGGGCGCGGATCTCGCGGCAGGACCACGGCATCGGGTGGCTGGCGCTGCTCGCCGAGGCGCCGCCGTCCTCGGACTGCGTGGTGTTCGGCATCCACCCGGGCGGTTTCGCGGGGCACATGGCGCGCAGCCCCGAGGTCACCCGCTACTACCTCCAGTGCCCGCCGGGCGACGACCCCGGGACCTGGTCGCACGACCGGGTCTGGACCGAGCTGCGGGACCGGCTGGCGGCGACCGGCGCACCGGCACTCAACGAGGGGCGGCTGATCGAGAAGCGCGTGCTGGACATGCACGACTACGTCGTCGAGCCCCTGGTGTTCGGCCGTCTCCTCCTGGCCGGCGACGCCGGGCACCTGATCGCGCCGATCGCCGCCAAGGGCATGAACCTCGCCCTGCACGACGCCTTCCTGCTGGGCGACGCCCTCGCCGCGCACCTCGTGAAGGGCGACGACACGGGCCTGGACGGCTACTCGCACGCCTGTCTGCGCCGGGTCTGGGACTACCAGGAGTTCTCGCGGTTCCTGTCCGGCATCTACCACGGCACCGCCTCCGGCGACCCGTTCCTCGCGGGCACCTCGCTGGCCCGGCTGCGCAGGCTGTTCACCTCCCGCACGGCCGCGACGGCCTTCGCCGAGCAGTACCTCGGCTCGGCCGCCTCGTTCTGACCGTCACCGCGGCGGCAGCGGAGCGTCCGCGGCGGTCTCGGTGAGCCGGTGGTCCGCCACGTTGAGCGCCTCGTCGACCAGCCGGCGCAGATGGTTGTGGCGCAGCGAGTAGACCACCCGCCGCCCCTCCTTGCGGGTGCCCACCAGTCCCGCGAGCCGCAGCCGGGCCAGGTGCTGGCTGACGGCGGGGCGGGCGGCACCGCACACCTCGGTGAGCGTGGTGACGTCGGCCTCCCCCGTCGTCAGGGCGTGCAGCAGGGTCAGCCGGGTGCGGTCGCCGAGCAGGGCGAGCAGTTCGGCGGCGAGCGCGAACTGCTCCTCGCCGGGGCTGCGCGGGTGCGCATGATGCGCAGGTGATAGGTGCAAGCGTGCGCTCATACGCACATAATGGCGTCGTGGGCCTCCGCTGTCCACGTCCCGCGCACCGGAGAGGGGAGCCGCATGAGCGACCGGCACCACCACGAGCACGCACACGCGGACGACCGGCACCACCACGGGCACACGCACCCGGACGACCGGCACGGCGGGCACGGCGGGCACGACCGGCACGGCGGGCACGCCCCGGGGCATGACCACGGCCACGGGCACACCCGCTCCCCCGCTGGCGGCCTCCGGCACCGCCTCACCCACCTGCTGACGCCCCACTCCCACGAGACCGCCGACAAGCTCGACTCCGCCCTGGAGTCCTCGGCGCGGGGCATGCGGGCGCTGTGGGTGTCGCTGGCGGTGCTGGGGGTGACGGCGCTCGCGCAGGCGGCCGTCGTGGCGCTGTCCGGCTCGGTGGCGCTGCTCGGCGACACCGTGCACAACGCGGCGGACGCGCTGACCGCCGTACCGCTCGGCATCGCCTTCGTGCTCGGGCGGCGGGCCGCGAACCGCCGCTTCACCTACGGCTACGGCCGGGCCGAGGACCTCGCGGGGATCGCGATCGTGCTGACGATCACCGCGTCGGCCGGCTTCGCCGCGTGGACGGCGGTCGAACGGCTGCTGGAGCCGCGGCCGGTCAGCCATGTGCCGGCGGTCGCGGTGGCCGCGCTCGTCGGGTTCGCCGGGAACGAGTGGGTGGCCCGGTACCGGATCCGGGTGGGCCGGGAGATCGGCTCGGCCGCGCTGGTGGCCGACGGACTGCACGCCCGTACCGACGGCTTCACCTCACTGGCCGTGCTGCTGGGCGCCGGCGGCTCCGCCCTCGGCTGGCAGTCGGCCGACCCGCTGGTGGGGCTGGCGATCACCGCCGCCATCGCGCTGGTCCTGCGGGACGCGGCCCGCGAGGTGTTCCGCCGGGTGATGGACGCCGTCGACCCGGAGCTGGTGGACCGGGCCGAGCGGGCGCTGGGCGAGGTGCCGGGGGTGCGCGCGGTGGGCGAGCTTCGGCTGCGCTGGATCGGGCACCGGCTGCGGGCCGAGGTCGCCGTCGTGGTCGACGGCGAGGTGAGCGTGCGCGAGGCCCACGCCGTCGCCGTCGAGGCCGAACACGCCCTGCTGCACGCCGTACCGCGGCTCACGGCGGCCCTGGTGCACGCCGACCCGGCGCCCGCACCGGGCGAGCAGGACCCGCACCTGGCCCTGGCGCACCACGCCCCGGCCTGAGGCGGCGCCCGCCAGTGCTGCGACCGGAAAGGTTCACCGGCTCGCGACGCCCGGCACGGCACCTCGCCGCGTTGTCGCATCACCCGAGTACATCCAGTACGCGGGCCATGCTCCGCCTTGCGATGCACCGCACCGGACGCCGCGAGCTTTCCGGTAACCCTTTCCGGCCACAGCGCTAGACGCCGAGCCCGTCGAGCACCACCGCGCCCGCGATCTGGGCGAACGCCTTGCCGGGGACGAGGAGTTTGCCGCGGCGGCGGCCGCTGCCGACCAGCACCCAGGGCAGGTCGACGACGGCGGAGTCCACCAACAGCGGCCAGTCGTCAGGGAGTCCGATCGGGGTGATGCCGCCGTACTCCATGCCGGTCTCGCCGGTCGCGGTGTCCATCGAGGCGAACGAGGCCTTGCGGGCGCCGAGTTGGCGGCGCACGACGCCGTTGACGTCGACCTTGGTGGTGGACAGGACCAGACAGGCCGCCAGGGTCGACTCGCCACCGCGCCTGCCCGCCACGACCACGCAGTTCGCCGACCGCTCCAGCAGTTCGCGCCCGTAGTGCTCGACGAAGACGGCGGTGTCCGCCCACTGCGGGTCGGTCTCCACGTAGACGATCTGCTCCGCGGGGACGGCACCGCTCCAGCGGCGTACGGCGTCGGCGACCGGGGCGGTCAGCTCGGCGAGGCAGTCGGGGGCGGGAACGGCGGTGTCGAAGTCTCCGATGGGTGCGCGCATGTCCGCACGCTAACAGCCCTGAGCGGCGCCGCTCAGGGCACCGGCGGCACGGAGACCGTCATGACCATCTCCATCGCCACGTCCCCGGTGTTGCCGTACACGTGCGGGGTGTTGGCCTCGAAGGAGACGCTGGAGCCGGTCGGCACCCGGTACTCGGTCCCGTCGACCGTGAGGGTCAGTTCACCGGCGGTGACGTGGACGATCTCCACGGTGCCGGCGGGGTGCGGTTCCGACGGGCTGCTCTCGCCCGGCACCAGATGCCAGTCCCACATCTCCAGCGGGCCGGGCGCCTCGGTGCCGGCGAGCAGCCGGTTGTAGCTGCCGGCCTCGGTGTGCCACAGCCGTACGGCCTTGTCGGCGGGGATGATCTGGACCTTCGGGCCCTGCTCGTAGTCGAGCAGGGTGGTGATGCTGATGCCGAGCGCGTCGCCGATCTTGACGACGGTGCCGATGCTCGGGTTGGTGCGGGCCTGCTCGATCTGGATGAGCATGCCCCGGCTGACCCCGGCCCGGGCCGCGAGCACGTCGAGGGTGAAGCCGCGCACCGCGCGCCAGTGTTTGACGTTGCGGGCCAGGGACTGGGTCAGCAGGTCGAGGTCCGACACGTTCCGTCCATCGTCGAGATCATCGTGGTCCAGTATTCTGAATGACACAGTTCAAGGTAATGAACTACGGTGGGTTGCACCTGATCGTTCACCGAACTGTACTGCGAGGCGGGCCGTGACAGCATTCTTCGCCCTGACCACCAGCCTCCTGTGGGGACTGGCCGACTTCGGCGGCGGGCTGCTCACTCGACGCGCCCCGGCGCTCACCGTGGTCGTCGTGTCGCAGGGGATGGCCGCGGCCGTCCTCGGTGTCGTCGTGGTGGCCACCGGCGGCTGGAGCGAGGCCGGGCCCCGGCTCTGGTTCGCGTTCGCGGCGGGCCTGGTCGGGCCGGTCGCCCTGTTCTCGTTCTACAAGGCGCTCGCGGCGGGCCCGATGGGCGTGGTCTCGCCGCTGGCCACGCTGAGCGTCGCCGTCCCGGTCGGCGTGGGTCTGTTCCTCGGCGAACGGCCGGGGCTGCTCCAGGTCGCGGGCATCGCGGTGGCCGTCACCGGGGTCGTCCTCGCGGGCGGCCCGCAGTTGCGCGGGGCGCCCGTCCAGCGCCGTACGGTCCTGCTCACCCTGGTCGCGGCGGGCGGCTTCGGCACGGTGTTCGCGCTGATCACGGAGGCGTCCACCACGGTCACCGGCCTGTTCCTGGCCCTGCTCGTGCAGCGGCTGACGAGCGTCGCGGCGGGCGGCACGGCCCTGTGGCTGTCCGTGCGCAAGGGCGCGGCCGCGCTGCCGGAGGGCGGCCTCGCCCTGTCCGCGCTCCCGGCGCTGGGCTTCGTCGGCCTGGCCGATGTCGCGGCCAACGGCACGTACTCGGTCGCCGCGCAGCACGGTCCGGTCACCGTGGCCGCGGTGCTCGCCTCCCTCTACCCGGTGGTCACCGCCCTCGCGGCCCGCGGATTCCTCAGCGAACGCCTGCGGATGGTCCAGGCGGCCGGGGCGGGCCTGGCCCTGGTCGGCACCCTGCTGCTGGCCACGGGCTGAGCGGACCGCCGGCCGGGCGTTCAGGCCTCGGTTTCCAGTTCGGCGAGACGGGCCACGCTCGCCTCGTCCAGTTCCCCCAGCGCCCGCAGCTGCTCCGGTGTCGTGCCCGCCGGGATCGGCACCGGCGGGGGCGTGCGCAGCGGCGGCTGCCAGCCGGCCTCCGCGGTCCAGCGCCGTACGACCCGGGCCGGGGCGCCCGCCACCACCGCGTGGTCGGGCACCGTGCCCCGGACCACCGCGCCGGCGGCCACCACCACGTTCCGGCCGATCCGGGCACCCGGCAGGATCACCGCGCCGGTGCCGATCCAGCAGCCGGAGCCGATCTCCACGGGCTCCATGCGCGGCCACTGCCTGCCGATGGGCTCGTGCGGGTCGTCGTAGGAGTGGTTGGTGGAGGTGACGTAGACGTACGGGCCGAAGTAGCAGTCGCTGCCGATGGTGACCGTCGTGTCCGCGATGACATGGCTGCCGCGGCCGAGGACCACGCCGTCGCCGATGCGCAGGATCGGGTCCGGACCGAGGTCGAGGTCGGGCATCAGGCCCGCGGTGAGGGTGACCTGTTCGCCGACGATGCAGTGCGAGCCGAGGCGGATCCACGGCTCGCCGAAGACCGTGCCCAGCGGGAAGGCGAGCCGGGTGGCCTCGCCGATCGCGCCGAACCGGAACCGGCCGGGGTGCTCGGCGGTGACGGAGCCGGTGCGCTGCGCCCAGGCCCACACCGCGTGCACCGCGCGTTGGGCGAGGCGGTGACGCCAGGACGAGAACGTGTTCTTGGGCTTCGGCACGGGGGTCACGGTACTCAGCGGGCGCCGGGGGGCGAGAGGGCGGGCCGCTGTGATCTTCGCCCCAGGCGGTGGCATAGGTTGCGGGGACATCGACGACGACAGGAGACCGTGATGACGCACGAGGCGCTGATCGTGGGGATCGGCGGGCGCGAGCCGAAGATCGAGGACGAGGTGTTCGTGGCCCCCACGGCGTCCGTGATCGGGGACGTGACGCTGAGGTCCGGGGCGAGCGTCTGGTACGGCGCGGTGATCCGGGGGGACGTCGAGACGATCACCGTGGGGGCGCAGGCCAACGTGCAGGACAACGCCACGCTGCACGCAGATCCGGGGTTCCCGGTGCGGATCGGGGAGCGGGTGTCGATCGGGCACAACGCGGTGGTGCACGGGGCCACGGTGGAGGACGACTGCCTCGTCGGCATGGGGGCGACCGTGCTGAACGGGGCGGTGATCGGGACGGGGTCGCTGGTGGCCGCGCAGGCGTTGGTGCCGCAGGGGATGGTGGTGCCGCCGGGGTCGCTGGTGGCGGGGGTGCCGGCGAAGGTCCGGCGCGAGCTGAGCGAGGAGGAGCGACAGGGGGTGACCCTCAACGGGACCCTGTACGCGGGGCTGGCGCAGGCGCATCGCGAGGTGCACGAGTAGGGGGCGCGGCGTGGCATGGGGGGTGCGGGTGTGTCCCGCCCACGCTGCGGCAGCCGCGCATCGGTACAGCCCCGCGCCCCTGAGGTACGTCTACTCGCCGGCGCCTACGGGCTCGGCTTTCTTCTCCGTGACCTGGACCTTGCTCGCCTTGCGCCGCACGATCAGCATCGATGCCAGGCCCACCAGGACCGCCGCCGCCAGGCCCACGTACGAGAACCGCTTCAGCCAGTCCTCGGCGACGATGCCGACGTAGTAGACGACCGCCGTGGTGCCGCCGGCCCAGCAGATGCCGCCGAGGAGGTTGGCGATCAGGAACTTCCAGTAGGGCATGTGGAGGACACCGGCGAGGGGACCGGCGAAGATGCGGAGCAGGGCGATGGAGCGGCCGAAGAAGACGGCCCACATGCCCCACTTCTCGAAGGAGCGCTCGGCGGTGGCCACATGGCCCTCGCTGAAGTGTCTCGGGAACTTCTTGCCCAGCCAGGCCAGCATGGGCCGGCCGCCCTTGCGGCCGATCGCGTAGCCGACGGAGTCGCCGATCACCGCGCCGGCCGTCGCGCAGATCCCGAGGACCACGGGGTTGACGCCGGAGTGCTGGGAGGAGAGCAGCGCCGCGGAGACCAGGACGATCTCGCCGGGCAGCGGGATGCCCAGGCTCTCCAGTCCGATGACCAGCGCCACCACTGCGTAGACGGCCACCGCGGGCACCGAGTCGAGCCATTCCTGGACGTGCACCGGCCGGATCCTCCCCTGTCGCGTACTCCTCCCGGGAAGGCTACCGGGTCGGCGGGGCAGGGCGGCGCCCGCGGCACCCGCCCGCCCTCCCGCCTTCGGTTTTCGGACATCCGGGAGTCATACGGGGCGGGAAGGCTCCCCCGGCGGTCCCGCTCGCCCGTGGCTCCCCACCCCGGGCCCCTGTGGAAGGACAACGTCCCCGTGTCATCACTGTCCTCACCGCCCCCGCTGCCGTCGCTGTCGTCGTCCCGCCCCGGCGCGCCGCCCGTGCCGCCCCCGCCGGTGCCCCCGGCGGTGCCCCCGGCGGCGGGCCGGCCGCTCCGGCTCGCCCTGTGCCTGTCCCCGCTGCTGGTCGCGGCGGTCTGGGTGCTGACGAACCGGTCACTGCTGTACGAGGGTGTCACCCGGCTCGCCCGCGCCGAACCGGCGTGGCTGCTGGCCGGCGGCGGTCTCACCTGCCTGACCTGGGTGGCGGCGTCCTGCACCCGGCAGGGCGCCGTGCCCGACCGGCTGCCGCCGGGGCTGCTGCTGGCCTCGCAGTTCGCGGCCGGTGCCGCCAACCACGCGCTGCCCGGCGGGCTGGGCGCGCACGCCGTCACCGTGCGCTTCCTGCGGGCCCGGGGCGTGCCCCTGGACCGGGCGACCTCCTCGATCGCGCTGTACTCGGTGGCCAAGTCGGGCGCGAAGACCCTCGTGCTGCTGGTGTTCCTGCTGTCGACGTCCGCGTGGCGGCGGCTGGGCGAGCTGGTGCCGGACGGCGCGGTGCTGGTCCCGGCCGCGGCCGTGCTCACCCTGGCGGGCGTGGCGATGGCGGTCGTACGGCCGTTGCGGCGGCCGGTCACCGGGCTGGTGCGGTGTGCGCTCACCGATGCCCGGACGGTGCACGCGCGGCCGTCCCGGGTGCTGGCCCTGTGGGGCGGGGCCACGGCGATGCCGCTGGTGCAGGCGGGTGTGCTGGCCTGCACCGGGGAGGCGCTGGGGCTCGGGCTGTCGTGGGGGGACGTGATCCTGGCGTATCTGGCGGCGGGCACCGCCGGGGGTGCCGTGCCGGTGCCCGGCGGGGTCGCGGTGGACGCGGCGCTGGTGTTCACGCTGGCCGCGTTCGGCGCCCCGGTCGCGGTGGCCACCGCGACCGTGATCGGCTACCGGGTGCTGACCGACTGGGTGCCGCTGCTGCCGGGCGCCCTGGTGCTGTCGGCGATGATCCGCGCCAAGATGCCGTGGGGGCGCGATGATCCGCTCGGACGTGCTGTGAGGGCACCGTGGTCCGCTCGGACGTGCCGTGGGGGCGCGATGATCCGCTCGGACGTGCTGTGAGGGCACCGTGGTCCGCTCGGACGTGCTGTGAGGGTTCAGTCGCGGCGGGCGACCACCCGGTAGGCGTTGGCGAGGCGGAGCCGGTGCGACAGCGGCCGGACCGCGAAGCGGTCGAGGAGCGTACCGGCGATCAGGGCCGGGATGCCCGCGATCAGCAGGGCCGCGCGGAGCGTCCTGCGCAGGCCGCCGGGAGGCTCCGGCAGCCAGGGCGCGTCCTCGCGCGGGGCGGTGTGGTCCAGGGCGAGCCAGACGGCGGCCAGCAGGTCGACGGGGTCGTGGGCCTCGGCGTGCTCCTCGGCCACCACGGTGAAGCCCAGCTCGGCCAGCCGGGCGCGGAGGTTGGCGACCGGGACGAAGTGCAGGTGCTGCGGCTGGAGCCAGGGCAGCCACCAGCGGCCGAGGAGGCGGGCGTAGCGGCTCTCGGGGTCGGGGACCTCGATGAGGAGGTGGCCGCCGGGGCGTACCGCCTCGTGGGCGGCGCGCAGTTCGCGGTCGGGGTCGGTGCTGTGCTCCAGGTAGTGGAACATGCTCACGACGTCGTAGCGGGCGGTGAGTTCGGGGGCCAGGTCCGGAAAGGCACCCCGGTAGGCGTGCTCCACCCGGCCCTCGCGGGAGGCGAGTTCGACGCCGTCGGTGAAGTCGAGGCCGTCGAAGGCGGTGCCGGGCAGCACCTCGCGGGCGGCCGCGCAGAAGTGGCCGTGGCCGGTGCCGACGTCGAGCCAGTTCTTCGGCGTCGGATCGTGCGGGACCATGGAGCGGGCGCGCCCCTGGTACATCTTGGCGCGGCCGCCGAAGGTGCCGCTCATCCTCTGCTCGCCGAGGCCGTCGTAGAAGTCCCGGTAGTAGAACTCCAGTCCGGCCTCGCTCAGGCGCGGGTTCTGGAAGGTGTGCCCGCAGTCCAGGCAGCGGTCGAGACGGAACGCGCCGGGCTTGTGCTGGAGCAGGTCGGTGGTGCGCAGCCGGTTCGCCAGCCGGTCCGAGTCGCACCAGGGGCAGGTGGTGCGCGGGGGGTCGAAGAAGCGGTCGACGCCGTCGGCCAGGTCCCGCCGGTAGGCGGAGCGCAGCGCCTCGATCTCACTCTGCTTGCTCATCTGATCCCCTCAACTGCCAGGCTTTCCAAATGGGTTGCCGCGGCGGGTGCGCCGCCGGCCGCGCGGAACGCGGTACGGATCCGGGCCGCGGCCGTGCGGTGGGCGCTCTCGTGCAGGACGGTGTCCAGGGCGGCGCCCAGCTTTGGGGCGGTGACCCGGCCGAACCTGACCCGGACGCCCGCGCCCGCGTCGACGACCTGCCCGGCGATCACCGGCTGGTCGTCGCGGATCGGGGCGACGACCAGCGGGACGCCGTGCCACAGCGCCTCGCAGACGGTGTTGTGCCCGGCGTGGCAGACCACCGCGTCCACCCTTTCCAGCAGCGGGAGCTGGGGCAGCGAGGGCCGGATCAGCAGGTCCTTGTCGTCCCCGGCGCGGGGCAGCGCGGCACCGGGGTCCGCGATCAACGCCTGTACGCGGTCGGCGCGTTCGCGCAGCGCGGTGACGCACTCGGCGAGGAAGCGGCCGCCCGCGTCCGCGTTGGCGGTGCCCAGGGAGACCAGGACCTTGCTGCGGCCGGGGTCGAGCCAGGTCCAGGGGAAGCCGGGGTCGGCCGGCCGCTCGGAGACGGACGGGCCGACGTGCCGCACCCCGGGCCGGCCGGTGGGGCCCGCCAGTTCGGGGGTGGTGAAGGCCAGCACCAGGTGGGGCGAGAAGCGCGGGTCGGCCGTCCCGGCCGGGTCGCCGACGCGTGCCCGCAGTTCACCGAGGCGGGCCCGGAGCCACTCGGCGACCTTGGGGATGCCGTCGTAGGCGCCGCCGAACTCGGCGGAGGTGGTGGCGGAGGTCGCCCAGGGCAGCCCGAGCCGTTCGGCCACCAGGGCGCCGGCGAAGGCCTGTTGGTCGGCGACCACCACGTCCGGCCGGAAACCGTCCACGGCGGCCCGCACCCCGGGGGCCATCGCGTCGGCGAGCGGCACCAGGAACCACTCCCACAGGAACTTCAGCGCCTCCGCGCCCCGCAGGTCGGCCGGCCGTTCGCCCGCCACGGCGCCCGCGCACGGGAAGACGTACGCCTGCGGTCCCGCGAGGCGGCCGAGCAGCGCCGGGTCCGGGCAGACCCAGGCCACCCGGTGGCCGCGCGCGGTGAGTTCGGCGGCGACGCCGACGGCCGGGTTGATGTGCCCGACCAGGGGCGGTACGACGAACAGGAAGCCGCTCACCGGACCCCGGCCGCCCGTGTCGCGCTGACTGAGTGGATCAGCTCCAGGATGTGTCCGCCGACCGTGCCGGCCGCCTCGACCAGCACCGAGTGCTCGTGCCCGGGCAGCACCACCGCCCGGAAGTCGGCCAGCAGCGCCTCCTTGAGCGGCACCACGTGCACCAGGTCCGAGTCACCGCCGTACACCCCGAGGACCGGGCAGCGTACGGCGCTGATCTGGTCCTCGGTGAGCACCCGGCTGGCCGGGATGTCCCGGCCGAGGCTGGTCTCGCGGGCGAGCCGGGCCGCGCCCCGGGCCAGGCGGGCGGTGTTGTGGCTGCGGTTGGCGGTGATCCAGGCGATGGCGTCCGGCTCGTTGTGGGCGAGTTCGGTGACCACCCGGCCCAGGATGCCGCCGAGCTTGTGCGCCCAGGCGGCGGTGGCGGGCTCGGACTCGATCAGGGTGAGGCTGGCGGCGCGTGCGGGATGGCGGGCCGCGTAGCCGAAGGCGATGGTGCCGCCGTAGGAGTTGCCGACGAGGTGGACCGGGCCGGTGATCGACAGGCGGTCGAGGAGTGCCTCCAGGTCGTCGATGTTGTGGTCGAGGGTGTAGCCGCCGGGCGGGCGGGCGCTGCGGCCGTGGCCGCGCAGGTCGTACATGACCACGTCGAGGCCGGAGGCGGCGAAGGCCGGGGCCACGGTGAAGTAGTAGCTGGCGAGGCTGTCGGTGAGCAGTCCGTGCACCAGGACCACGGTGGCGAGGGGGGTGCGGCCCTCGGCCGGGCCCATGCGCTGGACGTGCAGCCGGATGTCGCCGGTGTCGACCATCGCCATGGCTCAGCCCGCCTCCGTGGCCTTCAGGCTCCACACCACGTACTCGACGAGGCGGCCCACGGTGAGCCCGATGATCTCGTCGAACTCCATCCCGGCCAGGAACTCGGCGAAGTTGACCCGCTTGCCGTACCGCTCCTCCAGGAGCCCGGCGAGGGTCACGAGGTCGATGCTCTCCAGCTCCAGGTCGCGGTTGAAGGTGGTGCCCATGCCGATCACGGCGTCGTCGTCGCCGTACTCCTCCAGGAGGGTGCGGAGCATCCGGGTGAGGTCGGCGAGGACCGCCTCCTCGTCGGCGCGGACTTCGGGTTCGGTGGGGTTCATAGCGGGTCCTCCTGTGCTGCTTCGGCTGCCGGTCCGGTCGTCCAGGCCACGACGTAGTCGCGGTCCGGCAGTGCGGGGGGATTGCGGACCGGCGCGCAGCGCACCGGGTAGGCGCGTTCCAGCCGGCCCGAGACCAGCAGCCGGCTGCCGTCCGGGGCGGCCTCCAGGACGGTGAAGTCCCTCGGCCGGCCGCCGAATCCGGTGCCCTCGGCCTTGGCGACGGCCTCCTTGGCGGCCCAGAACCGGGTGAACCACAGGGCCCGGGAGCCGTCCGTCGAGAGGCGTTCCATGAGCCGGAGTTCGGCCGCGCCGAGCGCGGCGGCCAGGGCGGCCGGGTCGCGTTCGGTGACCTCCTCGATGTCGATGCCCGGGCCGGGACCGGAGGTGTGCGGCCTCACGATCGCCACCGCCGCCTCGGCCCGGTGGGCGAGGGAGACGTCCAGCGCGGGCAGCGTGCGGCCGTGCACGCCGGTCACGTAGGGGCGGCCCGCGTCGTCGTTGCGGACGCGGAGCTCGGCCGGGAAGACCGGGCCCTCGCCGTGCCGCCAGAGCCACTGCCGGACGGCGTCCTTGGCCGCGATCCGGCCGAGCAGCCACTGCCGGCGGCCGCGCGGCGCGTGCTCGGCGTAGCGCGTGCGCTCGGCCCCGCCCAGCGAGTTGCGCATGATCAGCTCGCGGGAGGCCAGGTCCGGCCAGCGTTCGTGGAGCAGCACCCAGCCGCCGGGGCGGACCTCGGAGAGGGTGTTGCGGTCGGGGAAGCGCTCGACGGGCCGGGTCTGCGGGTCGTTGTCGAAGCGGCGGTCCTGCCAGCCGCCGATCCGGGCCCAGAGCCGGTCGCCGACGGTGAGCTCCACGTCCGCCTCCAGGACGGTGTCGGTGAGCGAGGTGATCCGCACCAGGCAGCCGACCTCGGTGCCGGCGGCCGGGTGCGGGCCGTGGAACCGCATCTCCCTCATCTGCACCGGGAAGACGACGGTCCGCTCGGTGCGGGTGGCCATGATCCAGTAGCCGAGGATCTGGCCGACGTTGTCGAGCAGGGCGCCGGGTGCGGCGGGCGTGGTGATCACCCCGCGCACGTGCCGGTCGCCGATCCCGGTGAGTTCCGTGACGCCCTGGTAGGCCGGGCCGTGGAACATCCAGCGTTCGCCGTAGAGCTGGGCGGCGGTGTGGTCGGGGACGCGTTCCGGGACCGGGGGGCGGGAGCGTCCGGCCGGCGGCGCGGCGTGCCCTGGGGCGAGTTCGACGACCGCGCGGGCGGTGGGGCCGAAGGCGACGGAGACCCGGCCGGGGTCCTCGGGGGTGACGGTGACCGGGACGTCCACGGCGGGTGCGGCGGTGAGCCAGCGGTCGAAGCGGGCGCCGTGCACGGCCACCGCGCGCAGCCCGGTGGCCGCCTGGGCCGCGTCCATCATGTGCTGGACGATCGTGGTGGCGGGGACCACCGGCCAGCGGTCCTCGATGTCCGGCCAGCCGGGACGCTGCGGGTAGAAGCAGTGGTCGAGGAGGTGGGGCATGGTGTCCGGGGAGACCCGGACGGTGGTGGTGCGGGAGGCAGGGACGGCGGCGGACAGCGCCCGCGGGGCGGTGGGGGCGGGAGCGGGGTGGGAGGCCGGTGCGGGTGGGGGCGTG
The DNA here is from genome assembly GCF_055583825.1 of Streptomyces sp. NPDC104367. Lineage (NCBI taxonomy): Bacteria > Bacillati > Actinomycetota > Actinomycetes > Kitasatosporales > Streptomycetaceae > Streptomyces > Streptomyces sp. NPDC104367. Next base: position 144,869 of record NZ_JBVJND010000013.1, read on the forward strand.
GCGGGCGGGGACATGGCGGGCGGGGACATGCCGGATGAGGCCGGTGGTGGCGAGGGCGGGGCGGGCGGGGGCGCGGGGTCCAGGGTCGTGGCGGGTGACGGCGGGGCCTTCAGGGCCGTGGTGGGCGAGGGCGGGGCTGCGGCGTTCAGGGCCATGGCGGGTGAGGGGGCGGCGTTCAAAGCCGTAGCCGGCGAGGGGGCGGCGTTCAAGGCCGTGGTCGGCGAGGGCGGGGCGTCCAGGGTCGTGGCGGGTGAGGGGTTGGGGGGCGGGCGGAGCGCGGTGAGGACGGCGACGGCCGAGTCGGCGGTGTCGCGCAGGAGCGCGCTGAGTTCGGCGGCGGCCGGGATCCGTGCGGCGAGGTCGTCGAGCCGCGCCGGGCCCGTGGCCGCGGGCCCGGATCCGGTGGTGGCCGTGCCGGTGCTGGTGCCGACGCCAATGCCGACGCCGCTGTCGATGCCGGTGCCGCTGTCGATGCCGGGGACGGGGCCTGGGGGCGGCGTGCTGCCGCTCAGTTCGCTTCTCAGCGCGGCGAGGGTCGGGCCCTCCAGTGAGACCAGGGCGCCGCCCAGGTCCAGCCGTACGGGTGGGCGGTGCCGTCCGTTGCGCCCGGTGACGGCCGGGGCGGCCTCGCCCGGCACCGCGGCCGCCACCCGCGCACCCGCCGTCCACAGCGCGGTCGCCACGCGCCGGAGCTGGGCGAGGCCGGAGCGGTGCGGGGAGTTGGCGGCGACCGCGAGGTGGTCGCGGCCACCGAGGACGTCGTCGATGAGCGAGGCGAGCCGGCCGGGGCCGGTCTGTACGAAGGTACGGTGCCCGGCGGCGTACAGGGCCTCGATCAGCTGCCGGAAGCGGACGGGCTCCAGCAGGTGGCGGACGAACAGCTCCCGCACCTCGGCCTCGGCCTCGGGGAACGGCGCCGCGGTGGTGCCGGACCAGACGGGGACGGCCGGCCGGTGCAGCCGGAAGCGCTCGGCGGCCTCCTTGATGGGGGTGAGGTACGGCTCCAGCATCGGTGTGTGGAACCCGGACCGGAACGGCAGCACCTGGCACAGCACGCCGTCGGCACGGAAGGCGCGGACGAGGTCGGCCACGGCCCGGTCGGGTCCGCAGACCATCGACTGGCCGGGCGCGTTGTCGTGGGAGAGCACGATCCCGGCGTCCGGCCAGTCGTCGCGCAGCGCGGCGAGGACCCGGTCGGCGGAGGCGCCCATCGCCGCGAAGACGAGGCCGGGGACGGTGACCGTGTCGGGGTCGAACCCGGCCATGAAGGCGTCCACCTGCTCGTCCGAGTAGATCCCGGCGGCGGCCATGGCCGTCCACTCGCCGACGCTGTGTCCGGCGACCGCGTCCGGGACGACGCCCATCCGGCGCAGTGCCGTGTCGAGCAGCCGCCCCACGCCGACGACACCGAACCCATGACGGCCTACGTCACCGACCCGCACGTCCCGGGCGGGTCCCGCGGTGACGGTGGGGAGGCCGAAATGCGTGGCGATGTCGTCGACGCGGGGAGTGAACTCGCCTTCCAGACCGGGGAAGACGAAGGCCAGCCTGCCGCCGTCGGCGAGCAGGGAGGTGGGCCGGAACCAGACGTCGTTGCGGCCCTGCCAGGCCCGGCCCCGGGCGACGGCGCGGCGGGCGAGGGCGAGCCGTTTGGCGGTCGGGTCGACGATGCCGAGGCGGGCCGGACCGGCCTGCGGGTGCGGGTGCCCGGGGTCCAGACCGGCGACGAGGAGCGCCGAGTCGTCGGCGGCGAGGGCGGCGTCGAGCCGCTGCGGGGTGCGGGCGGCGAGCAGGAGGACGCGCTCGGGCTCGGTGACGTGGGCGCGCACGGGGCGGGCGGTGCCGCGGGGCGCCTCCTCCAGCACCACGTGGGCGTTGATCCCGCCGAACCCGAAGGCGTTCACCCCGGCCCGGCGCACCGGCTGCCCGGGGGAGGTCTCCCAGGGCCGGGCCCGGTCGAGGGTGCGAAAGCGGGTGGCGGCGAGCGCCGGGTGCGGGTCGTCGCAGTGCAGGGTGGGCAGCAGGGTGGCGTGGTGGAGCGCGAGGGCCGCCTTGACCAGCCCGGCGACTCCGGCGGCCGGCATGGTGTGGCCGATCATCGACTTCACCGAGCCGAGCACCGCACGTTCGTCGGCGGTGCCGAACACCTCGGCCAGCGTGATGAGTTCGGCCGCGTCACCGGCCGGGGTCGCGGTGCCGTGCGCCTCCAGGAGCCCGACCGAGTGCGGTGCGGCGGGATCGAGCCCGGCGGCCCGCCAGGCCTGCCGCACGGCGTGGGTCTGGCCGCCCGGGTCGGGGTTGACGAGCCCGGCGGTACGGCCGTCGCTGGCCACGCCGGTGCCCCGGATCACGGCGTAGACGCGGTCGCCGTCGCGCTCGGCGTCCGCGAGCCGCTTCAGTACGACGACTCCGGTGCCCTCGCCGATGAGGATGCCGTCGGCCTCGCGGTGGAAGGGGCGGATGCGCTGGCTCGGGGAGAGCGCGCGCAGCTGGGAGAACACGCTCCACAGGGTGATGTCGTGGCAGTGGTGCACTCCCCCGGCGAGCATCATGTCGCAGCGTCCGGAGCCGAGTTCGGTGACCGCCTGGTCGACGGCGACCAGCGAGGAGGCGCAGGCCGCGTCCACGGTGTAGGCGGGGCCGCGCAGGTCGAGGCGGTTGGCGATCCGGGAGGCGGCGAGGTTGGGCACCAGGCCGATCGCGGACTCGGGGCTGGCCGGACCGAGCCGCTCGGTGAACGCCTCGCGGACCCGGGCCAGTTGGCCGGGGCTGAGGTCCGGCACCAGTTCGCCCAGCGTCCGCACCAGCTGGCCCGCGGTCCGCACCCGCTGGTCGAGCCGGACCAGGCCGGGGGTCAGATAGCCGCCCCGGCCCAGGACGACCCCGATCCGGTGCCGGTCGGGCAGCCGGTCCGCGCCGCCCGCGTCGGCGATCGCGGCGGCTGCCACGTCCAGGGCGATGAGCTGGTCGGGCTCGGTGCCGTCGACGGAGGACGGCATGATGCCGTAGCGGGTCACCTCGACCTCGGCGAGGCCGTCCACGAAGCCGCCGCGCCGGCAGTACACCTGGTCGGGGACGGCGGGTCCGGCCGCCGAGCCGGGCCGGTAGTAGTCCGCGTCCCAGCGGCCGTCGGGGACCTCGCCGATCGCGTCCACGCCGTCGCGCAGGTTCCTCCAGTAGGCGTCGAGGCCGGCGGCGCCGGGCAGCAGCACCGCCATGCCCACGATCGCGACCGGAGTGCGGCGGTCGTCGCTCATGTCACCAGCCCGAGGCGGTGTAGACGACGGCACGGGCGGACTCCTCGCCCCAGGCCAGTTCGCGCAGCAGGGCGGCGGTGCCCTCGTCGGGGTCGATCAGCCGGACCCCGCGCCGCGCGTACTCGCGCCCGAGTTCCGCGCTGACCATGCCGGTGTGACCGCCGGTCGGCGCCCACGGACCCCAGTGCACGGTCAGCGCGCGGTTGCCGGTGCGCTCCGCCCAGGCGGCGCCGAGGCTCTCCAGCGCGTCGTTGGCGGCGGCGTAGTCGGCCTGCCCGCGGTTGCCGAGGACGGCGGAGATGCTGCCGAACAGCACCGCGAAGCCGGGTCCGGCCGGGAGTTCCTCCAGTGCGGCGAGCAGGGTGGCGGCGCCGGCCGTCTTCGTCCCGTAGACCCGCCGGAAGGACTCCGGGGTCTTCTCGGCGATCAGCCGGTCCTCGATCACCCCGGCCGCGAAGACGACCCCGTCCAGGCGGCCGTGGTCGGCGTGGATCTCCTTGACGGCCTGGAGTGCCGCGTCCCGGTCGCGGAAGTCGACGGCGTGGTAGCGGGCCTCGCTGCCGAGCGCGGCGAGTTCGCCGAGGGTGGCGGTGATCTCCCGCTGGGCGAGGATCAGTTCGGCCGCGCGGCCCACCTCGGCGGGCCGGGCCCCGCCCCTGGCGGCGAGCGCCGCGCGGAGTTCGGCCGGGGTGCGGGCGGCGGCGGTGTCCGGGGCCTCGGGGCCGATGGGCGCGGGCGTCCGGCCGAGCAGTTCGATCCGGCAGCGGCAGGCGCCGGCGAGGGTGGCGGCGAACTTCGCGGTGATGCCCCGGGCCCCGCCGACCAGCAGCACCACGGAGTCCCGGTCCAGGCCGAGCGCGGCGGCCTCGGCGGCCCCCTCCCCGGCCGGTCCGGCGCCCGAGGTGCCGAGGATCCCGAGGGGTACCTCCACCGGTTCCAGGCCGTGCCGCCCGGTCCCGGTCCGCAGCACGACGGGGGCCGGCCGCGGCGCCAGCACCTCGGCGAGCAGCGCGTCGGCGACGGCGGGCGGTGCGGTGTCGGTCAGGGCCACGGACCGGGCGACGGTGTCCGGGTACTCGCGGGCGACGGTGCGGAACAGCCCGTGGAGTCCGGCGGAGCGGGCCGCGTCCTGCCCCTCGGCGGGCCGGGCGGCGAGCAGCCAGCGCGGGCCGCGCGCCAGGGCCGCCCGCAGCACGGGGAAGGCGTCCGGCAGCACGGGCGTGTCGGTACCGGGCAGCGCGCCCAGGTACAGCACCCCGTCCACCGTGCCGTCCGCCTCCGTGAGCAGATGCCCGGCCCCGAGGGCCACGGACTCGGCGCCGTGCGCGGCGAGCCGGGCCGCGATCTCGTCGGCGGCACCGCCGCCGTCACCGAGCAGCACGAACCGCCGCCCGCCCAGCGCGTCGGCGGGATCGCCCACGGCGTCGGGCCCCGCGAGTGCGACGAGCCGCACCTCGTACCGCTTCGGTGCCTCGCCCGCGGGGATCTCCTCGGCCGCGGGGATCTTCTCGGCCGCGCCGGGACGGGGGGCCGCCGACGGGGCGGCCGCGGCGACCGGCTCCGGTGTGCCGGCCGTCCCGTCGTCGGCGGCGGCGTCAGCGTCGGAGCCGGCGTCGGGCGCCTGCCTCGGGCCGCCCGGGCCGGTGTCCGGGCCGGTGTCCGGGCCCGGTTCCTCCGTGCCGACCCTGGCCGTCAGCCAGTTGGTCACCGCGGCGGCCGTCCGCGCCTTGGCCAGTTCCTCCAGCTCGCTGTCGTCCAGGGTCTCGGCCCCGCCCGCGATCCCGAGCCGCTTGGCCAGTTCCCCGGCGATCTCGGCCCGTTTGATGGAGTCGATGCTGAGGTCGGCCTCCAGGTCGAGGTCGGGCTCGATCATGTCGACGGGGTAGCCGGTCCGTTCGCTGATGATCTCCAGGACGACCAGCGCGACATCGGTCTCCGGTTCCTCGGCCGCCGCGGGGACCTCGGGCTCCGACCGCGGTACGACGGCTGCGGCGACCGGCAGCGACTGCGGCTGCGCCTGTGGCTGTGGCTGTGGCTGCGGGGCCTCCGGTGCGGCGGGTACCGCGCCCGGGGCCGCCCCGAAGTAGGTGAGCAGCACATCGCGCTGGGCCGCGATCATCTCCCGGCTGGTGCGCAGGTATTCGGAGATCAGCGCGTCCCGGTCGGCCGGGGCGCCGTGCGGCTGGTTCGTGGTCACGGTCGTCGTCTCCACGACTCGTCGGGCCGGTGCGAGGGCACCGGGCAGGAGGTCTCCGGTGGCGGTGCGCACGAGCTGTCCGTCGACCGTCCAGCCCGGCCGCTTCGGCGCCGGGCTGCGGACCGCGTCGACGGCGTCGCGGCCGCGCAGCAGCCAGGCGGTGCGCACGGGCAGCCCCGCGGTGGCGAGCCGGGCGAACGCGTCGAGCCAGCCGGGCAGTCCGGCGCCGGCGCGGGGTTCGCAGGCGACGGTGGTGTGCGGGCGATCGCCGAGGATCTGCCCGACGAGCCGGGTGAGGACCGTCCCGGGCCCGGCCTCCACGAAGACGCGGGCCCCGGCCTCGTACATCGCCTCGACCTGGGCGGCGAAGGCGACGGGCGAGCCGATCTGGGCGGCGAGTCCGGCGCGTACGGCGTCGGCGTCCTGCGGGTAGGGGGCCGCGGTGCGGTTGGACCAGACGGGGAACTCGGGTGCTCGTACGGTCCGTTGCGCGAGGACCTCGGCGAACCGCTCACCCGCGCCGGCCACGACCGGGCTGTGGAAGGCGCAGGCCACCGGGATGCGTTGGGCGCCGAGGCCCGCCTCGCGCAACAGCCTTACGGCTTCGGTGACTTCTTCGGTCGGGCCGGAGATGACCGTCTGCCGGGGCGAGTTGTGGTTGGCGAGGACCACCGAGGCCGGTGCTCCGGCCGTGCGCAGGGCGCGCTCGACGTCGTCGGCCCCGGCGGAGACGGCTGCCATGGTGCCGGGCTCGTCGCCCGCGGCGGCCAGGATGGCGGCCGCCCGTTCGGCGCTCAGGTCCAGGAGGGTCTCGGGGGTGAGGGCGCCGGCCGCGCCGAGGGCGACGAGTTCGCCGTAGCTGTGCCCGGCGGCCATGTCGGGGCGGACGCCGGCCGCCGTCAGGAGGGCGTGGGCGGCGAGGCCGGTGATGCCGAGGGCGGGCTGGGCGGCCCGGGTGTCGGTGAGGGCGGCCCGGCGGCGCTCGCGTGCGGCGTCGTCGAAGGCGGTGGGCGGGTAGAGGGCGTCGGCGTGGGTCCGGCCGAGCTGGAGGTAGTGCTGGAGCTCGGGGAAGGCGATGAGGACGTCGGCGAACATGCCGGGGCGCTGACTGCCCTGGCCGGGAAAGAGGAAGGCGACCTTGGCGTCCCCGCCCCGCGCCCCGCCCCCGACACCGTCCCTTGCCCCGTCGGCGCCCCGTGCACCGACACCGTCCCGTACCCCGTCGGCGCCCCGTACCCCGTCGGCGCCCCTTGCCCCGACGCCTTCCCGTGTCCCGTCGGTGAGGTGGATCCCGGCCGCGGGGTCGTGTTCCCCGGCGAGGACCCGGCGCAACTGCCCGGCCAGTCCGGCCACGTCGGCGGCGACCACGGCGGCCCGCACCGGCTCGTGCGAGGCGTCCGCGCGGCGGGCGGCGGCGAGCGCCAGGTCGCGCAGCCGCCAGGTGCCGGACCCGGCCGCCCGGACGATCTCCTCGACGCCCCGGTGCGCGGCCTTCTCGTCCCGCCCCCGGAACAGGAACAGTTCGGCGGGCCAGGCGTCCAGCCCCTGCTCGGGCGGGACCGGGCTGTCGTAGGCGCCGAGCACCACGTGGAAGTTGGTGCCGCCGAAGCCGAACGCGCTGACCCCGGCGACCCGTTCGGCGGGCGGGGCGGCCCACGGCCGGGCCTCGGTGTGGAAGGCGAACGGGCTGTCGTCCTCCCGCCAGGCCGGGTTGGGGTGGTCGACGTGGAGGGTGGGCGGTTTGACGCCGGTGTGCAGGGCGAGCGTGGTCTTGATCAGGCCCGCGAGTCCGGCGGCGCACTTGGTGTGCCCGATCTGGGACTTGACCGAGCCGAGCGCGCAGCCGCCGTTCGCCGCGCCGGCCTCGGTGAACACCTTGCTGAGGATGGTGAGTTCGGTGCGGTCACCGACGACGGTCCCGGTGCCGTGCGCCTCGACCAGGCCCACCCGGGCCGGGGAGATCCCGGCGTTGCGGTACGCGCGCAGCAGCGCGGCGCGCTGTCCCTCGGGGCGGGGCGCGGTCAGGCCCAGGGAGCGGCCGTCGCTGGAGGATCCGAGTCCCTTGATAACGCCGTAGACGCGGTCGCCGTCGCGTTCGGCGTCGGAGAGCCGCTTGAGGACGACGCAGGCGACGCCCTCGCCGAGCGCGATGCCGTCGGCGGAGCCGTCGAAGGCGCGGGAGCGGCCGGTCGGGGACAGGGCGTGCACGGAGGAGAAGAGGACGTAGTCGTTGATGCCGTTGTGCAGGTCGGCGCCGCCGCACAGGACGACGTCGCTGGTGCCGGCGGTGAGTTCCTTGCAGGCGACGTCGACGGCGGCGAGGGAGGAGGCGCAGGCGGCGTCGACGGTGTAGTTGGCGCCGCCCAGGTCGAGGCGGTTGGCGATGCGCCCCGAGATGACGTTGGCCAGCATGCCCGGGAAGGAGTCCTCGGTGAGCCCGGGCAACTGGTCCGTCAGGCCCTCGGGCACCCTGCCGTAGTAGGAGGGCAGTACGGCGCGCAGGGTGGCCGCGTTGGAGAGGTCGCTGCCGGCCTCGGCGCCGAAGACGACGGAGGTGCGCGAGCGGTCGAACTCCCGCCCCCGCGCGCCGTATCCGGCGTCTTCGAGGGCGCGCCGGGCGGCCTCCAGGGAGAGCAGCTGGACGGGCTCGATGTGGCCGAGGGAGGCGGGCGGGATGCCGTAGCCCAGGGCGTCGAAGGGGATGGGCGGCAGGAAGCCGCCCCACTTGGAGGTGGTGTGGCCGTCGGCGTGGTGGACGGCCGGGTCCCAGCGTTCGGGCGGGACCTCGGTGACCGCGTCGTGTCCGGCGACCACGTTGGCCCAGAAGGTGGCGAGGTCGGGGGCGTGCGGGAACATGCAGGCCATGCCGACGATCGCGATGTCCAGCGGGGCGGGTGCGGCGGGTTCCGCGCGCCGCGGCGGGCCGGGGCGGCGGGCGAGCAGGTCGGCGGCGCCGTCGGTCACGGCGTGGTGCAGGGCGGCGACGGTGGTGGTGGCCGAGCGCAGCACGGCGACCTCACCGGCCATGAACATCCCGTCGTTGAGCTGGCGTGCCTCGTCGACGGGTGCCGGCCGGCCGCTGTCGGGGTCCCGGTCGACGCCCTTGCTGGCGATGCGCAGCCGGCCGATGTTGAGCCGCTCCAGCTCCTCCCAGAGCCGCCGGTCCGGTATCCCGTTCGCCCGCAACTCGGCTTCGCGCCTGTGGTAGTTGAGGGTGAAGGGGCTGGGTACGCAGCGGGTGGCGTGGCCGGGGGCGGTCTCCAGCAGGGCGGTCGAGCTCGCCGCTCGGACCTGGCGCTGGAAGAGGGGCCGGATGGCGCCGCGGTCCACGGCCTCCTCGGTGAAGAGGTAGGCGGTGCCCATGAGGAGGCCGACGGCCGCGCCCCGGGCGGTGAGCGGGGCGGCGAGCGCGGCGACCATGGCCGCGGAGCGTTCGTCGTGGACGCCGCCGGCGAAGAACACCTCCAGGCCCTCGGTGTCCGGGAAGTCCTCCAGCACCGCGAGCTGGGCCTCCCAGAGCGGGAAGCTGGCGCGCGGTCCGACGTGGCCGCCGCACTCGGAGCCCTCGAACACGAACTTGCGGGCGCCGGCCTCCAGGAACTGGCGCAGCAGCCCGGGTGAGGGCACGTGCAGGAAGGTGCTGATCCCGGCCCGCTCCAGCGCCTCGGCCTGCGCGGGGCGGCCGCCCGCGATGACGGCGTGGCTGGGCCGCAGCTCCCGTACGGCGTCGAGCTGGGCGGTCCTGAGTTCCTCGGGGGCGAAGCCGAGGACGCCGACGCCCCAGGGGCGGCCGTCGAGCGCCGCCCTGGCCTCGGTCAGCATCTGCCGGGTGCGGTCGCCGTCGGCGAGGGCCAGTGCGAGGAAGGGCAGCGCGCCGTCGGCGGCGACGGCCTCCGCGAAGTCCGCCCGGTCGCTCACCCGGGTCATCGGCCCCTGGGCGACGGGGAGTCGGGTGCCGAGGGCCCGGCTCATGGCGGAGGTGCCGGGGCGCAGCGCCTCGGCGGCACCGGTGGTCTCCCGGACGGCGGCCGTCAACTCCCGCACGGTCCGCCGTACATCGCCCCAGCGTTCGGCGAACCGGGCGGCGAGGAAGCCGTCCTGGCCCAGCGGCAGGAGCCGGTCGCGCGGGTCCTCGGCGCCGAGGAGGGCGGCGACCGCGGCGGGGTCGTCGGCGGGCGGGCGCGGGGTGTCCGGGCCGCGGCGGTGCAGTACGCGGTGGCCGGCGACGACGACCGTCTCGGAGCCGTCCAGGGAGCGGAGGGCGGCGGCCGTGGCCTCGGGCAGGCGGGACTCGGCGAGCAGGGCCAGCTGGCTGTCCAGGACGACCCCGGCCGCGCCGCCGGCCACCGCGGCGGCGGCCGTGCGCGGTCCGATGCCGCCGCAGGCCCAGACCGGCAGGTCCGGCCCGTCGGCGCCGAGGAGTTGCTGGAGCAGGACGAAGGTGCTCAGCTCGCCGACGCGGCCGCCGCTCTCGGCACCCCGGGCGATCAGCCCGTGCGCGCCGGCCGCGGCCGCCGCCCGCGCCTGGGCCAGGTCGGTCACCTCGGCCAGCACCCGGCAGTGCGGGGCGAGTCGGGAGGCGGGCCAGGGGGCGTCGGCGGCCAGCACCACCGTGTCGGGCAGCGGGCCGAAGTCCTCCGGGGTGAGCGCGCAGCCGGCGGCGACCCGCACCCCGTACGGTCCGGGCGCGGCCCGTTTCAGCCGGGCCAGCGCCTCCCGGGTTCTTCGGTCACCGCGCCCCAGGTCGAGGACGCCGAGTCCGCCGGCGGCGCAGACCGCCGTGGCGAGCCTGGCGTCCGGTTCTCCGAAAGGCGTGATGCAGATGATCAGGTCGACGGCGCGCACAGGAGACGTCATGATGCTCCGAATAATCGGGAGGACAGCACGGTGGGGGGTGTGCGGCGGAAATCTCCGGGTGAGGCCACCGGAAACTAGCGAGTTGATTACTCACGGGTCAATAACGTCACGGCCTTCTCATGGCCCAGGGCATCGATTCGGCCAGTCGAGGAAATTCACCGCAAATGCCGAAAGTCCGAGCAATCCAACGCGGTCCGGTGGCCGTTGCACCCGCGGAACACGGGCACCACACCGCCACAACCCCGTCAAAGCGCCTGGGGCATTCACCCGCTACTCACCCGTGCGCAACGCGGGGTGCGGCCGCGCCCAGCTCTGTAAATTCCCGATGACTTGGATCCGCTGGCTCGAACGCGGCACACCGGAATCCCGCCGCGCGCTTTCCTGCACCAACTCCGAGCCAAGCCTGACAAAAACCTGTCGCCAACTGTATTACTTCAAATGAAACACACAGTGGGAAAAATTCTCGTAAACCCTTGAAACAAACGGCGGGAGATCCTGACTCCGGGCAGGCCCGCGCGCTGGACCACTTCCGCGGGGTGCGGACCGGCGCGGAGGAATTCAGTTGCGCAGCGGGTCGGTGTGCACACGTCCTTCCTGGTAGGGAGAGGTTCCCTGAACCGGGTGGTGGGGTCAGCCGGTGACGCCACCGTCGGCGACGAGGTCGTGGCCGACGACGAAGCTCGACTCGTCGGACGCCGGCCACGGCACCGCGTTGACGATCTCGTCCGTGGTCGCGACGCGGGCGATCGGAACCGTCGCGGCCAGGCGGGCCGCGCGATCGGCGTCGGTCTCCCCGGGGCGCAGCGACATCCTGGTGCCCGGGTGCCCTGGTGCCCTGGTGCCCGGCCCACCCATATCAACGATCTGGAGAAGGCACGGTCAGGAGTCGGCAAGAGCGCTGATCGGAGGGCCACTTCGCGGGGAGGCGCTCCGGCTCCGACCCGAACTACCGGAGCAGAACGCCCACTTCGTCCTCCGCGTGCGTCGCGGTGTCCGGCGCGGAGCCGAGGACGTCATCGGCCGTTCCGGTGAGGGCGTGCACGGGCCCGCCGGGTGCGGGCGACGTCACCGGGACGGGCCGGTGGGCCGTTCCGGCCTGCGCGACCCGGGTGCGGTGGGACTCCCGAGGTCCACGCGTGCTCTCCTCCGGCTCCGACTCCGGCTCCGGCTCCGGCTCCGGCTCCGGCTCCGGGGAGGAGGCGGGCACGGAGGTCGCCTTCCCGCCCTCCTCCTCCGGTCCGGGCGACGCGGGGTGCGTGGCCCGCGGGAGCGCCGCGCCGTCGGCCGCGTCCAGCTCCCATCGCTGCTCCGCGGAGTGGTCCCGCCGGGCCGGCGCCACGTGCGCGGCGTCCGCGACGAGCGCGAGGTGCCGGTCCCAGCGCGACAGGATCTCGCCGCCCGCCGCCAGGTCGTACGACACCTCCCCCGCGTGCACCAGGCAGCCGTCGAGCAGGACGGCGCGCGTGCCGGGGTCGGCGGTGAGGCAGAGAGCCGGGTCGAGCGCGCTGCGGAGCATGCCGTCACCGTGGTACGACCACTGCTGCGAACCGGCGCCGGAGCACGTGCCGAGCCGCAGTTCCGCGCCGGTGCGCGGGCCGCCCCCGTGCACCTCCAGGCAGCGCCCGGCGCGGAGGCTGCGCAGCGTTCCGCGGGCGATCCCGACCGGCTCGCCGGCGGAGGCCGGGGACGGGGAGGCGCCGGAGGCGGGCGGGTCCACCCGGGGGCCGGGGCGGGCGGTGCCGTCGCCGGGGGCTCCCCAGCTGGTGGTGCCGGGGTGCGGAACGCCGTTGTCGTCGGACCAGCTCCTGGCCGCCAGCACGGTGGCGAGCAGGAGCAGGGTGACCAGGCCGGCACCGGCCAGCAGGACCTTACGGCGCCTGCCGTCGGAGACTGTGCGACGCCTGCCGTCGGAGACTGTGCGACGCCTGCCGTCGGAGGCCGGGTGACGCCTGCCGTCAAAGACGCTGCGGCGTCTTCCGGCGGAGGCGGTGCCGTGCTGTCCGCCGGAGGCCGCGGCGCCCTCGGGTTCGGAGCCGGACGGCCAGGCCCGGACGGCGCCGCGGCCGGGCCGCGAGCCGAGGTAGCGGCGGGCGCCCCAGCCGAGCACGGTCTCGGCGAGCAGCACCTCCAGGCCGCCGTCGAAGTGACCGAGCTGCTCGGCGGCGTGCCGGCAGTGGCGGCACGCCGTCAGATGGCTTCGGACGTCGGGCAGCAGCCGGCCGCCCCGGCGCATGGGGACGTCGAGGAGACGGTTGTAGAAGCGGCATTCCTTCGAGGGCGCGAGTTCCCTGTGGGCACGCACCAGACCGGACCGGAATTGTTCACGGGCCTGGTCGAGGGCGGCACTCGCGGTTCCCTCGTCGACCCCCAACAGACCAGCAGGTATGTTTATGGGTTCGGCTTCGACCTCGATGTGCCAGAGCAGGCATTGCGAGGCACCGGGAAGGGACTGGAATGCGCGCTCGGCGAGTTGCCTCCTTTCCGGTGTGCCGGATCCTGCGGCACTGAGCCCGCGTCCGCCGGCGGTTTTGCGCAGTTCCGGTACGACGACGGAAATCGCTTCGTCGGCGGCCCACGCGCGGACCGTATCCCTTACGGCCACGAGCAGCTGCGGGCGGAGCGCGCCGCCGAACGCCCCGCGGGCCTGCCGGCCGAGGACCCGTTCGAAGGCGGCGGAGGCGACCAGCTGCGCGGCGGGGGTCCCGGCGGCGAGGCAGACGACGGCGTACTCGCAGGTGGCGCGCCAGTGCCGGGCGAGCAGCAGGGCGACCGCGTGGTGCCTGGCCGCGGGGGCCGCGGTGAGCTGGGCGAGGAGGTCCCGGTCGGACTCCCCCGGTGTCGCACCGGGGCGGGGCGGGTACGGCGGTCGTGGGGGGTAAGGGGATTGCACGGAACCATTTCCTCCCGGCCCGCAGGACGGCATGCGAAATGGCGCCCTGTGGAATGCAGTGCCTGATTGGTGCGTACCTTTTCGAGCCCATAACGGCCGACTGCGCAGCCCTACCGGCCCGAGGACCCTCCCGCGGAGAGGCTCACCTTCGCACACGCGCCTCACAGGGAACAAGAAGTTCGGGTGACCGAAGTTCAGAGTCCTGGGAATTCAGAAAAGTTACTGCCGGTATCCACAGCTGGATTGCATTCAGCGGGCGCACAGGTTCAACTTGTGAGCACGGCGGACCGGATGTCACACGAAATCTTCAACTCCCGGACGGCCGCGGGCACGACCACCGCGGGCGCACAAGCCGGAACGATGCGTTCCACAGCCGTCTCCCATGTTTCTCCCGGCCCGCTCTCATCCCCGTGGGCGAGCATGTGGGGCATGATCGCCCCCCACTCCACATCCGCCCCCACGTCCCCCAGGCCGGTGCGCAAGGCCGTCGTCCCGGCCGCCGGGCTCGGTACCCGGTTCCTGCCCGCCACCAAGGCGACGCCGAAGGAGATGCTGCCGGTCGTCGACAAGCCGGCCATCCAGTACGTCGTCGAGGAGGCCGCCAAGGCCGGGCTCGACGACATCCTGATGGTCACCGGCCGGCACAAGCGGGCCATCGAGGACCACTTCGACAACGCCTTCGAGCTGGAGCAGGCGCTGGCCGCCAAGGGCGACACCGTGCGGCTGGACGCCGTACGCGATCCCGCGCGGCTCGCCGACATCCACCACATCCGCCAGGGCGACCCGCTCGGCCTCGGCCACGCGGTGCTGTGCGCCAAGCACCACGTGGGCGACCAGCCCTTCGCGGTGCTCCTCGGCGACGACCTGATCGACGCCCGGGAGACCCTGCTCAGCCGGATGCTGGAGGTCCGGGACCGCTTCGAGGGCAGCGTCGTCGCGCTCATGGAGGTCGACCCGTCGCAGGTGCACCTGTACGGCTGCGCCGCCGTCGAGCGGACCGGCGAGGACGGGGTGGTCCGGGTGACCGGGCTGGTGGAGAAGCCCGACCCGGAGAACGCGCCGAGCAACTACGCGGTCATCGGCCGCTACGTCCTCGACCCGCAGGTGTTCGAGGTGCTGGAGCGGACCGCGCCCGGCCGGGGCGGCGAGATCCAGCTCACCGACGCGCTCCAGGAGCTGGCCGCGGGCGGCACGGTGCACGGTGTGGTCTTCGACGGACTGCGCTACGACACCGGCGACAAGGGCGACTACCTGCGCACAGTGGTCCGGCTCGCCTGCGAACGCCCCGACCTGGGGCCTGAGTTCACCAGGTGGCTCAAGGGGTTCGTGGCCGGCCTGGAGGAGGACGGGGCCGGGCGGACCGAGAGCCGCGCCGCCTGAACGGCCCCCGCGAGGGACGGGGCGAGGGTCCGGCGGCCCTCGCCCCGCCCGCCGTCTCCGCACGGCGAACGGCGAACGGCGAACGGCGAACGGCGAACGGCGAACGGCGAACGCTGGGCGGCAGACGCCGGGCGGACGAACGACTGACGCCGGACGAACGACTGACGGCTGACGACTGACGCCGGACGAACGGCTGACGGCTGACGGCTGACGGCTGACGAGTGGGGCTCGACAGCCTGGCGGGACACGGCCGCCGGCCGGGACTCGACAGTCGGACAGGGCTCGGCCGCCGGGTGGGACGCGGCAGTCGGACGGGCCTTGGCCGTCGTTCGAGCCTTGGCCGTCGTTCGGGTGGTCAGCCGTTGGGGCGCAGGGTCCAGACGACGGTCATCTCGCCCGTGACGGCGCCGTCCGCGCGCGTGATGGCGACGGCGACCGGGAACTCGGGGCGCAGGCCCGCGTCGAGTTCGGCGACGACGTCGGCGGCCGGGCGCCCCAGGGTCGCGGTGGCCGTGACCGGACCGAGGGCGACCTTCTTGTAGGCGATCTCCGCGCTGACGGCGAGCGGCACGGCCCGGGAGAGCTGGTCGCCGAAGGCGGCGAGGACGATCGCGCCGCTCGCGGACTCGGCGAGGGTGAACATCGCGCCGGCGTGCGGGCCGCCGATGTGGTTGTGGAAGTCGCCCTGGTCCGGCAGGGACAGCACGGCCCGCTCCGGAGTGGTCTCCAGGTACTCCAGGTTGAGGGTCCGCACCATCGGGACGGTGGCGGCGAGCATCTCGCCGATCGACATCTGGTCAGTGCTCATGACGGGCATGTTACTCACGGGTAGCAGAGCCTGGCCAGAGCGGTGCGATGATCATTGTTATCGTGACGCCCCATGTGGCCAGGGGAACAGCCGCCGTCGGGCGGGCAGAACGCACCGAACAACCCTTACCAGCAGCCGGGTTATCACCAGCCGAACCCGTACCTCGCGGAGCCGCCGCAGCAGCCCCGGCCCCCGGCGGGCGGCGGCCGCACGAAGGCGGTCGCGCTCACCGCCTCGGCCGCCGTGGTGGTGGCGGCCGGCGTGACCGGCTATCTGATGCTCGGCGGCAAGGACGATCCCGCTCCCGCCCCGACCACCTCCCCCACCGCGTCGGCCGGCGCCTCGGCGTCCACCGCGCCGCGCACGGACGGCGGCCCGCGGACGACGGTCGCGGGCTGGAAGGTGGTGGCGAACCCGGACACCGGGATCGCCTTCGACGTACCGCCCCAGTGGGCCCCGCAGTCCACGGGCTGGGTCACCTACGCCGTCCGGGACGGTGACGAGGACGACATCCTGATCGCCATGAAGGCGCCGGCCGTCCTGGAGGAGAAGTGGTGCGGCTCGGACACCGACCGGGACGGCACGGTCGACTACGTCCCGCTCGCCGACACCGGCTCGCGCCGGAACAACGGCGCGAAGAGCCCGCAGCAGATCGCCCGCAACGACTCGGCGCAGTGGGTCTTCGGCCTCTACGCCCAGCCCGACCTGAAGAAGATCGACATCGGCACCGTCACCTCGTACACCACCGCCTCCGGCATCACCGGCAGCATGGCCACCTCGCAGTCGTCCGGGGTGACCAGGAAGAGCAAGTGCGACACCGACGGCAAGGCCACCACCTTCGCCTTCAAGGACCCGGACGGCGACCTGGTGTCCTGGTCGTTCGTCGGGGTGAAGGGCGTCGCGGACGAGGTCCCGGACACCACGGTCCGCAAGATCCTTTCGACGGTACGGCTCTACGACGTCCCGTCCGGCTGACGTATCGGTACGTCCCCGCCGAGGACCGGTGACCGAACCGTGTCCTGGACAGGACTAGGGTTACGAGCCATGTGGCCAGAACAGCAGCCGCCAGGGGGCGAGCAGTACCCGCAGAACAACCCGTATCAGCAACCGGGTTACCAGCAGCCGAATCCGTACCAGCAACCCGGCTACCAGCAGTACCCGCAGCCGGGCGGGCACGGGCAGCAGCCGCAGTGGGGTCCGCCGGGACCGGCGGGCGCACCGCAGGGCGGCGGGGGCGGCGGCAACCGCACGAAGCTGGTCGCGGTCATCGCGGCCACGGCCGTCGTGGTGGCCGCCGGGGTGACCGGTTACCTGGTGCTCGGCGGCAAGAAGGACGACACGGCGGACAGCGGGAAGGACCAGCGGTCCACCCAGTCGCCGTCCGCCTCGCCGACCGTCTCCCCGTCCGCCTCGACGGACGACGGCACCCGTGGTGACGACGACACCGTGCAGCCGACGATCGCGGGCTGGAAGGCCGTCGTGAACCCCAAGTGGGGCACCGCCTTCGACGTCCCGGCCGACTGGGAGGTCCTGACCACGGGCACCTCCATCGGCTTCGAGGACAAGAAGGGCAAGCCGATCATCACGATGTCGGCGCCCGCCCAGTACAAGTCGAAGTGGTGCACCAGCGACGACGACAAGGACGGCAACACCTCGGACACGGCCCTGGCCGCGGTGGGCACCAAGGGCGAGAGCGGTGCGACGAGCGCGGGCGACGCGGCCGTCAGGGAGGTCCCCTGGTGGGTGTACGGCGGGTACACCTATCCGGACAAGAAGAGCCTCACCTGGGACAAGAAGGCCACCGACTACACGACCAAGTCCGGTATCAAGGGCGCCTACGCCTGGGCGAGTTCGAAGAACAACCCCACCACGGGCAAGTGCGTGACCGACGGCAAGGCGATCACGTTCGGCTTCAAGAACTCGGCCGGTGACTTCGTGTCGTGGGACTTCTACGGTGCGACGGGCGTGACCGGCGAGGTCCCCACCGCGACGATCATGAAGATCCTGAGCACGGTCCGGCTGCACGGCACCCCGACCGGAAGCTGAGCAGGTCAGGGGGCCGGAAGCGCACCGATCGGTTTGGCAAGCCGGCCCCCCGCCGGGGATAGTCGGGCGGTGACCTCCGCCTCCGACTCCCCCGGCACCCCCGCCCGCCCGCGCGTCCCCGCCTGGGCGGACCGCAACTACGGCCTGCTGACCGCGGCGGCAATCGTGACGAGCCTGGGCGCCAACGGCTCCCTGATCGCCGCCGCGTTCGCGGTCCTGGGCGCGGGCGGCGACGCCGGGGACGTCGGCCTGGTGGCCGCCGCCCGCACCCTCCCGCTGGTCCTCTTCCTGCTCATCGGCGGCGCGGTGGCGGACCGTTTCCCCCGCCACCGGGTGATGGTCGCCGCCAACGCCCTCAACTTCCTCTCCCAGGGCGCCTTCGCGCTGCTGGTGCTGGCCGGTGAGCCCCGCCTCTGGCAGATGATGCTGCTCACCGCCCTGGGCGGCACCGGACAGGCGTTCTTCAGCCCGGCGGCGGAGGGCATGCTCCTGTCCACGGTCAGCGGCGAACAGGCGGGCCGCGCGTTCGCCGTGTTCCGGATGGCGATGCAGGGCGCGGCCCTGGGCGGCGCGGCGCTCGGCGGCGCGCTGGTGGCGGCGGTCGGCCCCGGCTGGGTCCTGGCGGTGGACGCGGCGGCCTTCGCGGTCGCCGGTACGCTCCGCTCCTTCCTGGACGTGGGCCACATCCCGCCGCGCGCTCCGGGCGCCGGGATGCTGGCGGATCTGCGGGACGGCTGGCGGGAGGTCACCGGACGCCCCTGGCTGTGGGGCGTCGTCCTTCAGTTCTCGATCGCGAACGCAGTGCTGGGCGCCGCCGACGCGGTCTACGGCCCGCTGGTCGCCCGCGACAGCCTCGGCGGGCCGGGCCCCTGGGGCCTCGCCCTGGCCGCGTTCGGCGCGGGCACGGTGGCCGGCGCCCTGCTGATGACCCGCTGGAAGCCCCGCCGCCTGCTGTTCGTCGGCACCCTGTGCATCTTCCCGCTGGCGCTGCCCTCCGCGGCCCTCGCGGTCCCCGTCCCGGTGGGCGTCCTGTACGCCGTGATGTTCGTCGCCGGCACGACGGTCGAGGTCTTCGGCGTCTCCTGGATGACCGCGCTGCACCAGGAGATCCCCGAGGAGAAGCTCTCCCGGGTCTCCGCCTACGACTGGTTCGGCTCCCTCTCGCTGCTGCCCGCGGCGACCGCGCTGGCCGGGCCCGCCGAGGACGCCTTCGGCCGGGGGCCGGCCCTGTGGGGCTGCGCCTGCGTGATCGCCGGGGTCACGGCCGCGGTGCTCCTCGTCCCGGACGTCCGCAACCTCACCCGGCGTTCGGTGCCGGTCGCCGCCCGCAGCGAATCACCCGATACCGAACGCTCCGCCGGGGGGCTCGGGTGACGGCACGGCGTCCGCGTCCTCGACCGGTCGGGCCGCACCGACGAACTCCCGCAGCGACGGGCCGTGTTCGACCCGGGCCGGAAACGCGTCGGCGGCCGTGCGCCGGGCCAGGACGCCCGCGTCGACCGGCCGGTGGGAGGCGACGAGCACCGCGTTCCCGAACCGCCGTCCGCGCAGCACCCCGGGCTCGGCGATGACCATGAGCTCCTCGAACACGACGGCGAACGTGGCGAGTTGGGAGCGCAGGAAGCCGTAGGGCGCGGAGTCCGCGAGGTTCGCCAGGTAGACCCCGTCACCGCGCAGCACCCGCCCGGCCTCGCGCGCGTAACCCAGCGAGGTCAGATGGGCGGGGATCCGGGACCCCCCGAAGACATCGGCGACGATCACGTCGGCCGAGTCCGCGGGCGCCTCCTCCAGCCAGCCGCGCGCGTCGGCGGCGTGCAGCGCGATCCCGGCGCCGTCCGGCAGCGGCAGATGCTCGGTCACCAGCTCCAGCAGCCCCCCGTCAGCGTCCACGACGTCCTGCCGGGAGCCGGGCCGGGTCGCCGCCACGTACCGGGGCAGCGTCAGCGCGCCGCCGCCGAGGTGCAGGACGTCGAGCGGCTCCCCGGCCGCCGCCACCGCGTCCAGCACGTACCCGAGCCGGCGCGCGTACTCGAACTCCAGATACGTCGGCTCGTCGAGATCGACGTACGACTGAGGAGCCCCGTCCACGGTCAGCAGCCAGGCCCGCTCCCGGTCGACGTCGGGCATCAGCTTGGCGGTGCCGTGCTCGGTGACACGGACGACGGGTATGGAATCGTTCACTTCTCCATTGTGGGGTGCGCCCGTTGCCCGACGCGCGGAGCCGCCCGAGCGGCGCGGGGAACCGCGGACCGGCCGGCGCCGGTCCGCGGTTCCCCGTTCACCCCGGTCTCACTCCACGGCGGTCACCGTGCCCGCCCCGACCGTGCGGCCGCCCTCGCGGATCGCGAAGCCGAGCCCCGGCTCCAGCGGCACCTCCCGCCCGAGCTCCACGGTCATCTCCACCGTGTCCCCGGGCCGGGCGAGCGCCGTCCCGCCGAGGTCGACGTCCCCGACCACGTCCGCCGTACGGATGTAGAACTGCGGCCGGTACCCGGTCGCGACCGGAGTCGTACGGCCGCCCTCGCGCCCCGACAGGACGTACACCCGCGCGGAGAACCGGCGGGCCGGGACCACGCTGCCCGGCGCCACGACCACGTGCCCCCGGCGCACCGCGTCCCGCGGCACCCCGCGCAGCAGCAGCGCCACGTTGTCCCCGGCCTGCGCCTCGTCCATCGGCTTCCCGAAGGTCTCAAGTCCGGTGACGACGGTCTCGGTCCGCGCGCCGAGGACCTCGACCCGGTCCCCGACCCGCACGGTCCCCCGCTCCACCGCGCCGGTCACGACCGTGCCGCGCCCGGTGATGGTCAGCACGTTCTCCACCGGCAGCAGGAACGGCGCGTCCAGGTACCGCTCCGGCATCGGCACGTAGGTGTCCACCGCGTCGAGCAGCGCCTCCACGGACGCCGTCCACCGCGGGTCGCCCTCCAGCGCCCTGAGTCCGGAGACCCGTACGACGGGTACGGAGTCGCCGCCGTAGCCGTGCGCGCTGAGCAGCTCGCGGACCTCCAGCTCGACGAGTTCGACCAGCTCCTCGTCGGCGGAGTCCGCCTTGTTCAGCGCCACCACCACGTGGTCGACGCCCACCTGCCGCGCGAGCAGCACGTGTTCCGCGGTCTGCGGCATGATCCCGTCGAGCGCGGACACGACGAGGATCGCCCCGTCCAGCTGCGCCGCGCCGGTGACCATGTTCTTGACGTAGTCGGCGTGACCCGGCATGTCCACGTGCGCGTAGTGCCGGGTGTCGGTCTCGTACTCGACGTGCGCGATGTTGATCGTGATGCCGCGGGCGGCCTCCTCGGGGGCCCGGTCGATGCGGTCGAACGGCACGAAGGTGCCGGTGCCGCGCTCGGCGAGGACCTTGGTGATGGCGGCGGTCAGGGTGGTCTTGCCGTGGTCGACATGGCCCATCGTGCCGATGTTGAGATGCGGTTTGGTGCGGACGTACGCCGTCTTGGGCATGGCTGTACCTCGAAGCGTGTACTGCGGTGGTACGCCTCGTCAGGGCGAGACGCTGGGACCCCGGTGACCTGGCCGACCCTCCCCCTGCGGGGTCCGCCGGACGATCCGGAGAGGGTCAGCTTCGGGCGCCGTCGACAGCGGCCGTGAACACGGGGACGGCAGCCTTCGGCGCACCCGCGACTGCGGGTGCTGCGACGAGGAAGGCGAACCGGAACATGACACAGATCATGACCGACCCGTCTCCCCGCGTCGAACGGTTTTCCACGCCGCCGGTTCGGCCGATGGACGGCGTCCGTACGGCGATCACACATCCGCTTCGGTTACTGTCACCGGATGCTCGATGCCAACCGCTCTGGCACCGCCACGGCCTCTCCCCGGGCCGCCGCCACGGAGCTTCCCGTCGCCGTACCCGCGCCGCCGGCCTTCACCGCGCGGTGCACGAGACTGCTGCTGTCGCCCTGGTCGCGCCTCTCCCTGCTGGTCGCCCTGCTCGCGGCGGGCGGCGCGTCGGTGCTGCTCTTCGAGCCCCAGAAGCTCATGACGCACGGCTGGCCGCCGCAGGCCCAGGGCGCCACCGCGCTGGTGGTCTTCACCGTGGCGTACGCCCTGGTGACCGTGGCGTTCGTACCGCGGCCGTTCCTGAACCTCGCGGCCGGCGCGCTCTTCGGCTCGGCCCTGGGCATGGGCGCCGCCATGGCCGGCACCGTCCTCGGCGCGTGGATCTCCTTCGCGCTCGGCCGGATGCTCGGCCAGGACGCCTTGCGCCCGCTGCTGCGCGGCCGTCTGCTGACGGCGGCGGACAACCAGTTCAGCAGGCACGGCTTCCGCTCGATGCTGGCGGTGCGGCTGTTCCCCGGTGTCCCGTTCTGGGCCGCGAACTACGCCGCCGCCGTCTCCCGCATGCGCTGCGCCCCGTTCCTCGTCGCCACGGCCCTCGGCTCGGTCCCGAACGTCGCCGCGTACGTCGTGGCGGGCGCCCGGGCCTCGACGCCGACGTCCCCGGTCTTCCTGGTCTCGGTGGCGGCCATCGTCGTCCCGGCGGTGGCGGGCGCGGTGGTGGCCTGGAGAAAACGCCACCACCTCCGCGCAAAGTAGCCGACCCGACTGCCGAGCGCCCCGTCAGGGGCGCGGGGAACCGCGCGACCAGCCCCGACGGCCCCGCGGCCGCACGACGACACAGCGCGGCACCCCACAAGGCACCCCACCGCCTACCGAACCGCCTACCGAACCGCCTACCGAACCGCCTCCAGGATCATCGCGTTGGCCAGCCCACCCGCCTCGCACATGGTCTGGAGCCCGAAGCGAGCGCCGCGTTCCCGCATCGCGTGCACCAGCGTCGTGGTCAGCCGGGTCCCGCTCGCCCCGAGCGGGTGCCCCAGGGCGATGGCCCCACCGTGCACGTTCACCCTGGCGAGGTCCGCCCCCGTCTCCTGCTGCCAGGCCAGCACCACACTGGCGAACGCCTCGTTGACCTCGAACAGGTCGATGTCCCCGAGCCCCAGCCCGGCCCTGCGCAGCACCTTCTCCGTCGCCGGAACCACACCGGTCAGCATGAGCAGGGGGTCGGAGCCGGTGACGGCGGCCGCGTGCAGCCGGGCCAGCGGCCGCAGTCCGAGCCGCGCCGCGGTCTCACCGGCCATGACCAGCACCGCCGACGCCCCGTCGTTGACCGGGCTGGCGTTGCCCGCCGTGACGTTCCACTCGATCTGCGGGAACCGCTCGGCGAACCCGGGGTCGTAGTAGGCGGGCCTGAGTCCCGCGAGAACCTCCGCGGTGGTGTCCGGCCGTACCGACTCGTCCCGGGCCACGCCGTCCAGCGGCGCCACCTCCGCGTCGAACAGCCCCGCCTCCCAGGCGGCCGCCGCCCGGTGGTGCGAGGAGAGGGCGAAGTCGTCCATCCGCTCCCGTCCGATGGACCACTTCGCCGCGATCAGCTCGGCGCTGATGCCCTGCGGCACCAGGCCCTCCGGGTAGCGCGCGGCGACTCCGGGGCCGAAGGGGTCCTTGCCGGCCGGGACGTTGGACCACATGGGCACCCGGCTCATCGACTCGACGCCGCAGGCCACCGCGATGTCGTAGGCCCCGGACATGACGCCCTGGGCCGCGAAGTGCACGGCCTGCTGGGAGGAGCCGCACTGGCGGTCCACCGTGGTCGCCGGGACCGTCTCGGGGAGTCCGGCGGACAGGACGGCGTAGCGGGTGGTGTTCATGGCCTGCTCGCCGACCTGGTCGACGGTGCCGCCGATCACGTCGTCGATGAGGGCCGGGGCGACGCCGGAGCGCTCGACGAGGGTGCGCAGGGTGTGGGCGAGGAGTTCGACGGGGTGGACGTGCGCCAGCGCGCCGTTGGGCCTGCCCTTCCCGACGGGCGTGCGTACGGCTTCGACGATGACTGCGTCACGCATCTCGGGCACCTCGTTTGCCAGTCTCGACTACTGGTGAGTAGGAAATCCGGACCCACCATAACCCCGCGAGTTGGAAAATCAAACCCTATGGGGAACCGGCTCTAGACTGACCTCCATGGCCGCACCGAGAGACCCCCGCCCCTGCTCGATCGCCGACACCCTGGCACTCGTCGGCGAGAAGCACTCCCTGCTGATCCTTCGGGAGGTGTGCCTCGGCAACGGCCGCTTCGACCAGCTGGCGCGCAACATCGGGGCCCCGCGCGACATCCTGGCCACCCGGCTGCGCCGGCTCGTCGACGCCGGGATCCTCACCAGGCGCGCCTACAGCGAGCGCCCGCAGCGCTTCGAGTACCGGCCCACGCGGGCGGGCCTCGAACTGGAGCCGGTCCTGATGACCCTGATGGCCTGGGGCGACCGCCATCTCCACCAGGACGGCGACCGTCCCATGGTGATCGGGCACAGCTGCGGCGACGACCTCGTCCCGGTCGTCACCTGCGCGGCCTGCGGCGACCCGGTCCGCCACGAGGACCTGACGGCCCACCCGCAGGCCCCGGGCTGGACGGTCACCGGACCGTCCGCCGCCTGACCGCCCGCGCTACTGCCCCTGGCGGTACACGTCGAGCCGCCCGCACATCCCGAACCGGCCCAGCTCGTAGGGCTGTTCGGACCGCACCGCGGCCTGCGAGAGGTGGCCGTGATCGCCCTTCTCCAGGCGGTCGAGCTGCTCCCCCGTCGCCTCGGCGGCGGCCAGCGCACCGCGCCGCCAGCGCTCGCGCCACTCCGCGAGCCGGGGCCGCACGAGCGCCGCGGCGGCCCGGTGGAAGGCGGCCAGCGGCTCGGGTCCGGCGGCCTGGCGGAGGGCTCGGTAGCCCTCCAGGGCCAGATCGCGGCGGGCGCGGACGATCCGCTCCCGCTCGGCCTGAGGCGCGTCGGCGGGAACGGCGGTCGCCGCGGCGTACGTCTGCGGGTCCGTCAGGTACTCGGGCGGCAGGGTGAGCACCGCGTCGCCGGCCTCCGGGAGCCCGCTGTTCTGCATCAGCACGGTGATGCGCAGGTCGTCCTCGTTGACGAGGCGGTGGACGGTGCCCGGCGTGAACCAGGCGACCGTGCCGGGCACGAGGGGCGTGACCTCGTACCCGGAGGTGGTGAGCGTCTGCACCGCGCCCCGGCCGCCCGTGACGACGTACGCCTCCGAACAGGTCAGGTGCAGATGGGGAGTTCCGCCGCGCACGCCGTCGGCGGCCGGCCAGTCGTACACGCACAGGCGCGAGACCGCGACCCCGCCCGGCAGCCCGGCGGACCCGGACTCCCCGCCACTCACCACGGATGCGCCTCCAGGTACTTGGCGATGTCGTCGCGCTCCCAGGCGCCGTCGGCGACGACGACCCGGTAGCGGCGCCGGAGGGTGTCCCCGGGGGCCAGTTCCAGTTCGTCGTGGAAGGACCAGGAGGGGGCGATGCCGGCGAACGGGTCGTTGCGCACGAACCAGTGGGCGGGGTGGGCGCCTTCCGTGCCCCGGTGGTCGTTCTCCGGGGCGTGCTCGAAGAGGACCGTGGCGTGGCCGTCGGCGCCGTCGTGCTCGCCGGACAGGGCCAGCCAGGAGGACTGGGAGCCCATCAGCTGCGGGCCCTCGTCCTGCGGGCCGATGATCCGGCCGTCCCGGAAGGCACGCGGACCGCGCCAGAACAGGCCGGTGTAGCCCGCCTGTTCGCGCCCGGCCGTGGTGGGGCTGCCGAACAGCAGCGGTTCGTCACGGCGGTTGGTGATCTCACTGGCCCAGGTCAGCGCCCAGGAGCCGGAGTCGGGGTCGACGTCATGGACCTCGACGCGGCGCCGCTCGTCCGCCCACAGCGTCCCGTCGTACGGGTGCCAGGTCAGCCGTTCCGCGATGACCAGACGGTCCCCGTCCGAGGACAGCTCGTCGAAGCCGGCGTGCCGCATCGAGCCGACCCGCTCCGGGATCGCGAGGTAACCCTCTCCATGGACATAGGAGTTGCCGCCCCACAGGTTCGCGCCGGACAGGTGCGAGGCGGTCAGCGAGAGGCCCTTGTGCCAGCGGTGGTCGTTGGGCCGGTAGTCGGTGACGACGTCCCCGGCGAGGGTCCGCACCGGGTGCAGGTACGGCCGCGGCGCCTCCCAGGCGGCCTCGGGCCGGTAGACGTACGCGAAGAGCTGGACCCCGGTGACCGGCTCGGTCACCGTGATCCGGTCGCCGTGGGCGTGCGTGATCCGCAGCTCGCCGCTCACGCGGACACCTCCTCGCGCTCGACCGGCGCCCAGCCGGGGGCGCCGCCGTGCAGGGCCGTGTAATAAGGATCGCCCGGACCGATCTCGCCCGCGCGGACGGTGGTGTCGGTGAACGCCGACTTGTACAGCGCGGTGATCAGCTCCAGGCTGGTGCGCCCGTCGGCACCGCTGCTGCGCGGCCGCTCCCCCGCACGCATGCTGGCGACCAGCTCGCGCAGCTGGGCCAGGTGCGAGCTGGGCACGTCCGGGCCGAAGTCCTGCCAGGCGGCCGCCTCCTCGGCGGGGACGCCGGGGGCCGGGGTGATGCGCCAGTTGTCGTTGGAGTGGCCGTACAGATGGGTCAGTTCGACGGTGGCGCGCTCGCAGTCGATGCGGATGCGGCTGACCTCGTCGGGGCTGAGCACGCTGTTCACGACGGTCGCCAGGGCGCCGTCGGCGAACCGGACCAGGGCGGTGGAGACGTCCTCGGTCTCCACGTCGTGCACCAGCCGGCCGGCCATCGCGCGCACCTCGCCCCACGGCCCGAGCAGGTCGAGCAGGAGGTCCATCTGGTGGATGCCGTGGCCCATGGCCGGGCCGCCGCCCTCGGTCGCCCAGCGGCCCCGCCAGGGCACGGCGTAGTAAGCGGTGTCCCGGTACCAGGTGGTCTGGCAGTGGGCGACCAGCGGACGGCCGAGCGCCCCCTCGGCCAGCAGCCGGCGCACGTGGGTGGCGGCGGAGCCGAAGCGGTGCTGGAAGACGATCGAGGCGTACGGCCCGCCGTCGGCGCCCTCCTCCGCCTCGATCTCGTCGAAGTCGGCGAGCGACGGCACGGGCGGCTTCTCGCACCACACCCAGGCACCGGCCCGCAGGGCGGCGATCGTCTGCGCCTTGTGCAGGGTCGGCGGGGTGCCGATGGTGACCAGGTCGGGCCGCTGCTCCTCAAGCATCCGGTCCAGGTCGGTGTAGGCGTGCGGAACGCCGGCCTCGGCACACATCGCCTCGACGGCGTTGGCATCGATGTCGACGGCGGCGACGATCTCGGTCTCGCCCTCGGCGGCCAGCTGGGCGAGCGCGGGCAGATGGGAGCCGCGCCCGATGGCGCCGGCGCCTACGACGGCGACCCGGATGCGCCGGCCGGTGAAGGGAGCCGCGGAAAGGGGCGTGCGGGGCATGGACGTGATCAGCACTCCTCGGGGCGTGTACCGACGATGGGCGCGCACCGTCGCCCGAATGCGCCGTACCCACACCCCGATGTGCGGGAGCAAGCGCTTTCTCCTGGGGAAACGTAAGCGGCGGTGCCCTGACCGGTCAACACCCCATGAGTGTCGGGCGCCGGATCACGGGGGCGTACCGGGGCCGAGCAAGCGCTAGCGACACCTCTCGGCGCCCGCACCACACACTCCTCACGCCGGGCGCGGGACGGGCGCACGCACCGGTCACCACCGAGCGACCATGCCCGCCGCGCCGCCCCTTCCACCACCATGTCGGCCGCTGCCCGGCGTCCCGGCGATGGGCCCGCCCGGCGTCGGCGCACCGCCACGCCTCCCCTCGCTGCCTTGTCATCGCGCCACCACCTCTCCACCTCGCCACCTCTCCACCCCGGCGCCCCACCGCCCGGCCACCGCGCCTGCCGTCATGCTCACCGCCGCCGCACCATCCGACGG
The DNA here is from genome assembly GCF_055583825.1 of Streptomyces sp. NPDC104367. NCBI lineage: Bacteria > Bacillati > Actinomycetota > Actinomycetes > Kitasatosporales > Streptomycetaceae > Streptomyces > Streptomyces sp. NPDC104367. The sequence goes on from NZ_JBVJND010000013.1 coordinate 172,061, forward strand.
GTGGACGCACCGGGCGGTCTGCGGCGCCTTCCGCCGTCCGCCGTCCGCCGCGTGCCGTCCGCCGCGTGCCGTCCGCCTTCCAGCGTCTGCCATCGCCGTCCCGCCGCGTCATTGCACTCCCGCGCCTCCCCCGCACCCCCGCGCCACTCGATGCGTCTTCCCATTCGGCAACAGGCCAAGCCACCACCTCCGCGCTCCCTCCCCGTTCCCTCCGCACCCCTTGCGCGCTCTGTCCGCCGCCCCGCCCCGCCCCCGTTCGTCACGGGCCGTGCTCGTCGTGCCCCGCAGCTGTCCGGTCCGCCGAACGGTTCGGTCGTCGCTACGGTCCCGGCCCAACCCCCTGTGTCCGCGCTGTCATACCGGCCCGCTACGCTGCCGTTGCACACGCATGATCACGCGCGCTCGCGCGTCCGCCAGCCCCTCTCTCACCTCTGGGACGCCGTACCTTCATGTCTTGGTTTGAATCGCTGGTCCTCGGCCTCGTCCAGGGGCTGACCGAGTTCCTGCCCGTCTCCTCCAGCGCGCACCTGCGTCTGACCGCCGCGTTCTCCGGCTGGCAGGACCCGGGAGCGGCCTTCACGGCGATCACGCAGATCGGCACGGAGGCCGCGGTGCTGATCTATTTCCGCAAGGACATCGGGCGGATCATCTCGGCCTGGTTCCGGTCGCTGTTCAACAAGGCGATGCGGCAGGACCACGACGCCCAGATGGGCTGGCTGGTGATCGTCGGCTCGATCCCGATCGGCCTGCTGGGCGTGACCCTCAAGGACCAGATCGAGGGCCCGTTCCGCGATCTGCGTATCACGGCAACGATGCTGATCGTCGTGGGCATCGTGATCGGCGTCGCCGACCGGCTCGCCGCGCGCGACGAGAACGGCGGCAAGCACCGCACGCCCAAGCAGCGCAAGACGCTGGAGAACCTCGGCATCAGGGACGGTCTGATCTTCGGCTTCTGCCAGGCCTGCGCCCTCATCCCGGGCGTCTCCCGCTCCGGCGCCACGATCAGCGGCGGCCTGTTCATGGGCTACCGCCGTGAGGCGGCCGCACGTTACTCCTTCCTGCTCGCCATCCCGGCGGTGCTGGCCTCCGGTGCGTTCGAGGTGAAGGACTCGGTGGGCGAGGGCCATGTGGCCTGGGGCCCGACCCTGTTCGCGACGGTGATCGCGTTCGCGTCCGGCTACGCGGTGATCGCCTGGTTCATGAAGTGGATCTCCAACAAGAGCTTCATGCCGTTCGTCTGGTACCGCATCGCCCTCGGCATCGTCATCATCGCCCTGGTCTCGGCGGACGTCCTCAGCCCGCACGCGGCGGAGTCGGCGGGCTAGCTCAAGAGCTCAGGCGGATCGTTCCGCCCCGCTCGCAGGGCGGCCGCGCGGATTCGCTTCTCACTCGGCGGCCGGGGTGCCCTGGTGGTAGTACATGCGCCAGCCCGTCGCCGTCAGGCGCCACAGGGAGGTGCGCCAGACGCGGCGGCCCCGGTGGTCGGTGAGGTACGTCAGGTGGACGATGTCCGGGGCCAGTACGGTCCCGGACATCTCGCTCACCTCGACCGGTGAGTCGGGGGACACCGAGCCGTCGCCGGTGACCGTGAGGACCGACGTCGTGTCCCAGCGTCTGCCGGACGCCCCGACCTCGGTGAACTCCGGGTCGAGCAGCGCCAGGACGAGGTGTGGAGAAGCACGTACCCCGGGGTCGAGGAGGCGCAACTCCGCGTCGATGGCAGCCTGCACCGCCCGCTGGTCGTCGTACGTCATACGGCGACCCTACGGGTGGCCGCCGTCCGGATCAGCCCAGTTCCAGCAGCAGGGCGGTGAGTTCGCCCGGCATGGTGATCATGCAGTCGTGGCCGGTGGGCAGTTGCCGCACCTGCTCGGTGCCGGGCACCTTGCGGCGGACGATGCCCTCGGGCACGCCGGCCGTGCAGTGGATGTGGGTCCGCGGGATCGTGTCCGCCGCGGGGTTGTCCAGGCGTACCGGCTGCTGGAGGCAGCGCACCGACTGGTCGGACAACAGGCTCCGCAGCCAGGCCGTGTCCGCCGGGTCGGTGACCCCGAACAGGCCGTACGGCGGCGGGAGTTCGGGCATCGGCGGGACCCGCCACCCGCTCTCGGACGCCAGCGCGCTCTCGATCAGGGCCCGGGACAGGGGCTGGACGTCGACCGCGCTCTCCCCGTGGTCCGGGACCATCGCGTCGAGGTAGACCAGGTGGCCGACGCGGTCGGGGACCCGGTGGGCGGCGGCGGAGACGACCAGTCCCGCGTAGCTGTGTCCCACGAGGACCACCTCCGTGAGGTCCTCTTCCGTGATCAGCCGCACGACGTCGTCGACGTGCGTGTCAAGGCCGACGCCGGGACCGAGCAGATGCGCCCGGTCGCCGTGGCCGGTGAGGGAAGGCGCGTACGCCCGGTGCCCCGCGGCCGTCAGCCGCGACGTGACCCGCTCCCAGACCTCCCCGCTGTGCCAGGCACCGTGTACCAGCAGATATGTGGACATGACCGTGCTCCTCAGGGTGCTCGTGATCGTTCGCCGAGCACGCTTCCGCGTCGGACCCGGCCGAGGCAGAGCCCCGCCGATCCTGGGGGTGACAGGACCAGGCACGGGAGCGGTGGGCCGGATTACGGTGGGGGGATGACCGGTGAACCGAACCTGCTGGGCGCGTACGTGCGGGCCCGCCGCGAGCTCGTCACGCCCGAGCAGGTCGGCATCCCGGTGCTCGGGGTACGGCGGGTGCCCGGTCTGCGCCGGGAGGAGGTCGCGATGCTCGCCGGCATCAGCGCCGACTACTACCTGCGCCTGGAGCAGGGCCGCGACCGCAACCCCTCCGTCCAGGTCCTGGAGTCCCTCGCCCGGGTGCTGCGCCTCGACGAGCACGCGACGGCGTACCTGCTGGGCCTCGGCGCCGGGACACCGCGCCGGCGCCGGCGCCGGTCCCGCCGGGAGACGGTTCCGCCCGGGGTCGCGCAGCTCGTCGCCGCGCTGCCGCTGCCCGCGCTGGTCGAGGGCCGCTACTTCGACGTCCTCGCCGTCAACGCCCTGGCGACCGCCCTGTCACCGCGGCTGCGGGTGGGCTCCAACCGGCTGCGGGACACCTTCCTCGACCCCGCCGAGCAGGCCCTGTACCCGGACTGGACGGACGCCGGCGCGGGCATGGTGGCCGGCTTCCGCAAGTCCGTCGGGGCGGACGCGGACGACCCCCGGGTCATCGAGCTGGTCGGCGAACTCTCCCTGTCCAGCCCGGAGTTCAGCAGGCTCTGGGCCCGCCACGACATCGCCGCGTGCGAGGGCGCCGCCAAGCACCTCGACCATCCCGGGGTCGGAGGCCTGTGGCTGAACCGGGAACGGCTGGGCGTCAGCGGGACGACGGGACAGACGCTCGTCGTCTACCACCCGGACCCGGGCAGCGACAGCGCCGAGAAGCTGGCGCTGCTCGCCTCGGCACTGCGCACCGCGTGAGCCGGACGCGCAGAGCGAGGACGCGCAGAGCGAGGACACACAGGGCAGGGCAGGGCAGCGCAGGGCTGGGGCAGGACCGGCGGACGGCCGGTCGGGCGGGCGAGTGGTCGAGCGGACTTGCCGAGTGGCCGAGCGGTCGGACGGACTGGCCTGGCGGGCGGGCGGACTTGCCGAGCGGCCGGGCGGTAGGGCGGACTTGCCGAGTAGCCGGGCGGCTGATCTCGGCCAACCCCTGGCGGGGCCGCTCCCGTTGGTGTCCGGGGCCGTCGTCACGGCCCAGGTGGGCACGAAGGCCCCGGCCAGCGGCTCCTGCGCCCGCTCGCGGCCGGACTGCCCGCCCGGCACATGCCACGGCCCGACCGCCCAGGGACCGTGTCACCCGTGACCAACCCCATACGGTCTGCGTAGCGGCCCGGTAGCGCACCGTCAGTTCTTGCCCCTACGCTGGAACGCATGTCCCCCGATTCCCGAACCCCTGGTTCCGTGCGTTCCGCGGCCGAGGTCAACGAGCACATCCGGGCGCTGTGGCTGCGAGCGGGCGGCACCCTGTCGGCCCAGGAGCGGTCGGAGTACGAGTTGTTGGTGGTCGAGTGGGCCGAGGCGATCCGCGAGCGGATCATCGAGGCGGCCTGACCGGCGGCGGGGTTCAGCGCCCGCCGGAGACCCGGAGCACCGCGCCCGTGGTGTAGGAGGCCTCCGGCGACAGCAGCCAGGCGATCGCGGCGGCGATCTCGTCGGGCCGGCCGGCCCGGCCCAACGGCGTTCCGGCACCGACCCGTTCGGCCCGCCCGGGTTCGCCCATCGCCGCGTGGATCTCCGTGTCGATCACACCGGGCGCCACCGCGTTGACCCGGACGCCGTCCGGGCCGAGTTCCTTGGCGAGGCCCACGGTCAGCGCGTCGACGGCCGCCTTGGTCGCCGCGTAGTGGACGTACTCGCCGGGGCTGCCGAGCGTGGCCGCCGCCGAGGACACGTTCACGATCGCACCGCTCCCCCGCGGCACCATCAGCCGCGCCGCCCGCCGCGAACACAGCAGCGTGCCCAGCAGGTTGACCTCCACGACCCGCCGCAGATCCTCGGTCGCCGCATCGGCCAGCCGCCCGAACGGGCTGGTCACGGCGGCGTTGTTGACCAGTCCCGTGACCGGTCCCAGCCGCTCCTGCGCGGTGTCGAAGAGCCGCTCCACGTCCGCTTCCGCCGCCGTGTCCACCGCTACGGCGACCGCCCGCGCGCCGGCCTTCCGCGCCCCCTCGGCGACCTCCTCGGCGGCGTCGGCGTCCCGGAGGTACCCGATCACGAGATCGTGTCCGTCGGCCGCGAGCCGCAGGCAGGTCGCGGCGCCGATACCGCGACTGCCGCCGGTGACCACCGTGACGGGACGTGCCATGCGAACCTCCTGGAACCGGACGGGAACCAGGATCCTACGGCCGTGGCAGCCCCCGCGCCGCGCCGCGCCACCGTCACCACGACCGCCCTCGGGCCCACGGCTCCACCGGACCGCGGCTCCCCGGGACCGCGGGTCGACGGGCCCACGGCTCCACGGGCCCACGGCTCCCCGGGACCGCGGCTCCACGGCCGCAGATGACGGCCGGTCGGCACGGCGACCCTCCGTCCTGAGGGCGAGGGGCGGGCGTTGGGCGGTCGGGGCGGGAGAGGTGCCGCCATCGCTCCCCGTGCGCACCGGAACGGAGCAGGCAGCCGTCCCGCCTCCTGACCCGGACCCCGGCGGCCCGTCCCCGGTGGTCGGCGGCGTTCGAACATCGCCGAATATCGCGCGCACCCCTTGGCTGTGTCCGTCCCGTGCCCAACACTGTGCCGATGACGCAGCGTGTGGAGCTCGCGACCGTGATGGACCGGCTGGCCGTGGACGAGGTGGTCACCGCGTACGCGGTGGCCGTCGACGACGGCGACTGGGCGGCGTACCGCGGACTGTTCACCGCGGACGGGCGGGCCGACTACCGGTCCGCCGGGGGGATCGAGGGGGACGCCGGACGGGTGGCCGGGTGGCTCGCGGAGAGTCTCGCGCTGTTCTCGATGCGGCAGCATCTGATCGTCAACCGGCTGGTGCGGTTCGGCGTCCTGGAGCACGACACCGGGGACACCGCCCGGGTGCGGGCCGACTATCTCAACCCCATGCGCTTCGCGGACGGCGACGCCGGCGCCACGGCCCCCGATCTCGTGTGCGGCGGCCGTTACGCGTTCACGCTGCTGCGCACCGCGGACGGCTGGCGGCTGCGGCAGGTCGTCGTCGAGGAGAAGTGGCGCAGGCTGCCCGCCCCGCGCGCGGCGGCCGTACCCGACTGAGCCCGCTCCCGTGCCCCCTGTCGGAGATCCCTCCCGGTCACGCACACTGGAGGGACCCGCAGGCAGGAGGCGACGCATGAGGACCGTCGAGCGCTGGCTGACCTCCCCGTGGCGGCGGTCCTGCGCCGGGGCGCTCGCCGGCGCCCTGCCCGTACTGGCCTTCCCCGCGCCCTCCCTGTGGTGGTTCGCCTACGTCGCGCTGGTCCCGTGGCTGCTGCTGGCCCGCTCGGCGCCGACCGGGCGGCGGGCGGCGTACGACGGCTGGTGCGGCGGGTTCGGGTTCATGATCGCCGTGCACCACTGGCTGCTGCCGAGCCTGCACGTCTTCATCTTCCTGATAGCGGGGCTGCTGAGTCTGCTCTGGGCGCCCTGGGGCTGGCTGGTGCGCCGGCTGCTCGGCGGTGTGCCCTCGCCGGGGCGCGGCGTGGTGGCGCTGCTGGTGCTGCCCTCGGGCTGGCTGCTGGTGGAGCTGGTGCGGTCCTGGCAGGGCCTCGGCGGACCCTGGGGCATGCTCGGCGCCACGCAGTGGCAGGTGACTCCGGCGCTGCGGCTGGCGTCGGTCGGCGGGGTGTGGCTGCTGAGCTTCCTGGTGGTCGCGGTGAACGTGGCCGTCGCCGTGCTCCTCGCCGTGCGCGAGGCCCGGGTGCCGGCGGTCGCCTCGCTGGTGGCCACGGCCGCCGCGACCTCCGCCGCCTGGGCGTGGTCGCCGCGCCCGGAGGTGACCGGTCACGTCCGGATCGCCGTCGTACAGCCCGGGGTCCTGGACGGCGGCGACCGCCGCTTCGACCGCGAGGAGCGGCTGACCCGGCAACTGGCCGAGCAGCACCCGGACCTGATCGTCTGGGGCGAGAGCAGTGTCGGCTTCGACCTCGGGGACCGGCCCGACCTGGCGAAGCGCATCGCCGCGCTGTCGCGGGAGACCGGCGCGGACATCCTGGTCAACGTCGACGCCCGGCGCTCGGACCGGCCCGGGATCTACAAGAGCTCCCTCCTGGTGGGCCCGGACGGACCGACCGGGGACCGGTACGACAAGATGCGGCTGGTCCCGTTCGGCGAGTACATCCCGGCCCGCTCGCTGTTCGGCTGGGCCACCTCGGTGGGCAAGGCGGCCGGCGAGGACCGGCGGCGCGGTAGCGGGCAGGTGGTGATGGACGTCGGCCACGGACTGCGCGTCGGCCCGCTGATCTGCTTCGAGACGGCCTTCCCCGACATGAGCCGGCATCTCGCGCAGGACGGCGCCGGGGTGCTGGTCGGGCAGTCCTCGACCTCCACGTTCCAGCACAGCTGGGCCCCCGAGCAGCACGCCTCGCTGGCCGCGCTGCGGGCCGCCGAGACCGGGCGCACGATGGTCCACGCCACGCTGACCGGGGTGTCCGCCGTGTACGGCCCGGACGGCGGGCGCATCGGCCCCTGGCTGGGCACGGACGCGAGCACCGCGCGGGTCTACGAGGTTCCGGTCGCGCACGGTGTCACGCCGTTCGTGCGGTTCGGGGACTGGCCGGTGGACGGCGCGCTGCTGGTGCTGGCGGTCTACTGCCTCGGCGAGGGGCTGCGGGCGGTCAGGCTGCGCCGGGGCGGCGCCCGACCTCTCGTACCACCCGCTCGCACAGTTCGTGAGTCGCCAGCGCGTCACGGGCACTGAGCACCTTGCCGGCGCGGACCGCGTCGAGGAAGGTCAGCACGGCCTGTTCCATACCGCGCTGCCGGGCGACCGGCACCCAGTCGCCGCGCCGCCGGACCGTCGGCTGCCCCTTGTGGTCGACGACCTCGGCGAGGTTCAGCACCTGGCGCTTGGTGTCCTGCCCGGAGACCTCCAGGATCTCCTCGGCGGAGCCGCTGAGCCGGTTCATCACGCCGATCGCGGTGAAGCCCTCCCCGGCCAGCTGGAGGACCACGTGGTGCAGCAGGCCGTCGGCGACGCGGGCGCGGACCGTCACGTCGTCGACGGGGCCGGGGGCCAGGAAGCGCAGGGTGTCGACGACGTGGATGAAGTCGTCGAGGATCATCGTGCGGGGCTCCTCGGGCAGCCCGACGCGGTTCTTCTGCATGAGGATCAGCTCGCGCGGATGGTCGGCGCACTGGGTGTAGCCGGGGGCGTGACGCCGGTTGAAGCCGACGAACAGCGACACGTTCCGTTCCTCGGCGAGCGCCACCAGGCGGGCGGAGTCGTCGAGCCGGTAGGCGAGCGGCTTGTCGACGTACGTCGGTACGCCGGCCTCGATCAGGCGGGTGACGATCTCCGGGTGGGCGCCCGTCGGCGCGTGCACGAAGGCGGCGTCCAGGCCCTGGGCGAGGAGTCCGTCGAGGGTGGTGTGGCGGTGGCCGGCGGGCAGGTGGAGGCTGTCGGCGACCCGGGCGAGGGTGGCGGGGGTGCGGGTCTGGAGGTGGAGTTCGGCCCCCGGCAGCGCGCCGAGCACCGGCAGGTACGCCTTCTGCGCGATGTCGCCGAGTCCGATGCAGCCGACCTTCACGGGTGCTCCCCTCGCGGTGGCCCACGCGTGCGGGTGCCTACGCGTGCGTGCCTGTGCGGAAGCATACGGGCGATATTCCGTGGTGGACCGGGCGGGGCTGCACCAGAATGCCGGGTATGACCACCGAACGCCGCATGCCCGCCGTCGACGCCCCCGAACGCACCATGCTGGAGGACTGGCTGGAGTTCCACCGGCAGACGCTCGCGGTGAAGTGCGAGGGTCTGACCGACGAGCAGCTCAGGACCGCCTCCGTGCCGCCGTCGCCGCTGACCCTCCTGGGGCTGGTGCGGCACATGGCCGACGTGGAGCGGTCCTGGTACCGCAGGGTGCTCACCGACGAGGACGCGCCGCCGCTCCACTTCAGCGACGCCGACCCCGACGGCGAGTTCCACCTCGGCGGGACGGAGACCTGGCAGGAGACGTACGAGGTCTGGCAGGCCGAGATCGGGGCGGCCCGGCGCCGCGCGGCCGGCTTCGGCCTGGACGACCTCTCCGAGGGCCGGCACCGCCGTACCGGCGAGCGGATCAGCCTGCGCTGGATCCACACCCACATGATCGAGGAGTACGCCCGGCACAACGGCCACGCCGACCTGATCCGCGAGCGCATCGACGGCGCGACCGGCGACTGACGTCAGCCGCGCGGGCGCCCGTCACACGTAGGGGGAACGAGATCACCCGGGCGGGTGCCGCAACGTCCGGTCGGCGGTGCCGATCCGCCCGCGGACCCAGCAGAGTTGCGCGGGTGCATCGAACGACGACCACCGCAGCGCTCCTGGTCACCGTGACCGTCTCGGCCCTCTCCGGGTGCGTGGCGGTCCAGCGTCCGGCCGCGCCCGGACCGCCGGCGGGTACGGCGGCCTCGCTGCCGTCGGTGCCCCGCCCGGACGGCAGCACCGAGCCGAAGGTGGTGCAGGCGCCGGTGAAGGAGGCCCTGGAGATGATGGGCCCGTCCCGCGCCCCGCACCGCCCCGCGGACCCGGCCCCGCACACCCCGGCGGCCCAGCCCCCGGCCCAGCCCCGTCGGCAGGCGCGGGAGCCGCGCGCCGCCGCCCCGCACCCCCACCCGCACCGGGCCCGCACCCCGGGCGCCGGCGCACCCGACGTCACCCGGTCCGTGCCGAAGGCCCCCGACGTGTGCGCCCTCGGCAGGCAGTACGGCAGCTGGCCCGCGGACAGCCCGCAGGCACGGATCTGCGAGCAGACGTACGGCCGTTGAGGCAGCACCCCTCCCGACGGCCCGCGGCACCCCTCGGCGGCCGGCTGCACCCCGCGGCACTCCACTGCTGCCCGCCGCGGCCCGCTCCTGCCCTGCCCGCCGCGGCCCGCCGCCGGTTCTACTCGGGCCGCTGTCGCGGCGGTCCCCAGGAGTCGCCGCCGGGTGTGCCGTCGTCCCCGAGCCGCAGCTCCAGTCGGCCGATCGCGGCCCGGACCCCGTTGCCGTAGCCGTCGTCGGCGAGGGCGCCGGCCGCGCCGCGGGCCCGGCGCAGATGGGTGCGGGCGGCCTCGGGGCGGCCGAGCTTGACGTAGTCGGCGGCGAGGTTCAGATGCAGGGAGGGGTAGAAGCCGCGCACCGCGCCCGGCTCCGCGGCCGTCTCCTCGGCCTCGTCGGCCGCCGACAACGCCCTGAGGTCCCAGGCGAGTTCGTCGGCCGGGTCGTCCTGGGTGTCGGCGAGGTAGTGGGCGAGGGTGCAGCGGTGCAGCGGGTCGCCGTTCTCGCCCAGCTCCGTCCACAGGTCGAGCAGGCGCCGGCGGGCCTCCTCGCGGTCACCGCCGTGATGCAGCATCACGACCTGGCCGATCCGTGTGAGCAGGGCATCCGGTGCCGTCCGCTCCTGTCGCTCCGCCACCGCGCCCTCCGCACTCCTCGCCCGACCCGTCCGACGCTAACGGCCGCCGGTCACTTCTTCGGGCTCATCCCCCGCGGCCCGCCGTGTCCCCCGCCCGCCTGTCCCAACGCCCGGGGCCGGGCCGCCCGCACGCCCCCTCCTCCCGGCCCCGGCCGGGCCGCCCCCTCGGTCCGGCCGGGGTCGATGACGGTGTCGGGGACGGGCTCAGCCCAGGTTGGGGATGCGCCAGTCGATGGCCTCGTGACCCTGGGCCGCGACCGCCTCGTCGATCTGGGTGAAGGGGCGGGAGCCGAAGAACTTCTTCGCGGACAGCGGGGACGGGTGCGCGCCCTGGACCACCACGTGCCGGGTCTCGTCGATCAGCCGGAGCTTCTTCTGGGCGTAGTTGCCCCACAGGACGAAGACCGCCGGGTCGGGGCGCTCGGCCACCGCGCGGATCACCGCGTCCGTGAACTTCTCCCAGCCCTTGCCCTTGTGCGAGTTGGCCTCGCCCGCGCGGACCGTGAGGACCGCGTTGAGCAGCAGCACGCCCTGCTGGGCCCACGGCATCAGGTAGCCGTTGTCCGGCACCTCCAGGCCCAGCTCCTCCTTCATCTCCTTGTAGATGTTGCGCAGGGACGGCGGGGTCTTCACACCGGGGCGGACGGAGAAGCACAGGCCGTGCCCCTGGCCCTCGCCGTGGTACGGGTCCTGGCCGAGCACCAGCACCTTGACCCGGTCGTACGGCGTCGCCTCCAGCGCGGCGAAGACCTGCTCGCGCGGCGGGTAGACGGGTCCGTTCGCCCGCTCCTCCTCGACGAACTCGGCCAGCTCCTTGAAGTAGGGCTGCTGCAGCTCGTCGCCCAGAACCCCGCGCCAGGACTCGGGCAGCATGGCGATGTCGGTCACGTCAACGTCCTCACGAATTGCGGTCACTTGCGGTTCCTGCTGATGCCCAAGAACCTACAGGCGACCACTGACAACCGGTGCCCGCTCCCGCCTCACCAACTGGTCTTGCGGTGCAGCTCCCACATCATCATGATCGTCGACGGGTCGAGCGCCCGTTCGCCGCCGGAGACGTCGTCGGTGGCCGCGACGTACTGCCGCCCCTGCCACAGCGGGATCAGCCGGGTGTCGTTGACGAGGATCTGCTGGGCGTCCTCGAATTGCTTGACGACCTCGGCGCGGTCGCTCTCGCGGCGGGACTCGGGCAGCAGCTTCCCGGTGATCACGGGTGCCGGGTAGGGCGTGCCGAGGGCGTTCTGCCGGCCGACGAACGGGGCGATGAAGTTGTCCGCGTCGGGGAAGTCCGGGAACCAGCCGCGTCCGAAGACCGGGTACTCGCCCTTCTGGTAGCCGACCACGTAGGTCTTCCAGGGCCGGGTCCTGAGGGTGATGGTGAACAGGCCCGAGTCCTCCAGCTGCTGCTTGAGCTCCTGGAACATCTGCCCGGTCTCGGAGCCGTAGCGGTCGCTGGTGTACCAGAAGGTGAGCGGGACCCGCTGGGTGATGCCTGCGTCGGCGAGGATCTTGTGGGCCTTGGAGGTGCTGGGGTCGCCGAAGTCGTCGAAGAAGCCGGTGGTGTGGCCGGTGAGGCCCGCCGGGACCATGGAGTAGAGCGGGTCGACGGTGTCCTTGTACACCTTGTGGGCGATGGCCGAGCGGTCGACGAGCTGGGCGACGGCCTTGCGCACGGCGGGCTGTTTGGCCCACGGGTCCTCGGGGTTGAACACCAGGTAGCTGATGTCGGTGCCGGCGCCGTCGACCAGTTGCAGGTCGGTGTCGGTGTGCCGTTGCAGGGCGACGATGTCGGAGGCGGCGAGGCCGCGGTAGGTGACGTCGATGTCCCCGGACCGCAGCGCTTTGACCATGGTGGCCGAGTCGTGGAAGTAGCGGATGGTCACCGCGTCGTTCTGCCGGTCGGCGAAGCCCTGGTAGTTGTCGTTGCGGACGAGTTCGGCCTTCTCGCCGTCCTGGTACGACTTGAGGGTGTACGGCCCGGAGCCGTGCACCGAGTCGTCCTTGCGCAGCGAGTGGGCGGGGTAGTCGTCGGGGTCGACGAGGGACATGGCCGGGGTGGCGAGGACGAACGGGAAGGTGGCGTCGGCCTTGTCGAGGTGGAAGACCACCTCGCGCTCGCCGAGCACCTGCACCCGGTCGAGGCTGCCGAGGAGTCCGGCGGGACCGCTGGGCGCGTTGATGGCGCGGATCCGGTCGATGGAGTACTTCACGGCCGCGGCGTCGAGCGGGTCGCCGTCGGCGAACTTCAGGCCGGAGCGCAGTTCGCAGCGGTAGGTGCGGTTGCCGGAGTCCGTGAAGGCGCAGCTGCGGGCGGCGTCGGGCTGCGGGGTGGTGGCGCCGTCGGGGTAGGCCAGCAGGGTCTGGTAGATGTTCCGGAACAGTTCCCAGGAGCCGTCCCAGGATCCGGCGGGATCGAGGGTGCTGGGGGCGCTGGTGGTCCCGACGACGATCGGCCCGCTGTCCCCCGCGCCGGCGCCGTCGAAGACGCCGCACCCGGCCACCAGGGATATGGACGCGACCGCAGCCGCTCTTCGCAGGCCTCGGTTCCGGTTGAACACGCGCACACTCCTCGATCCGCCGCACCAGGGGTCGGCGGCAGACCATACCGGAGCGTTGACCGCCTGGAACCACCCCGGAAACGCGGGCGTTGATCGAATGTGCTATGACGACGTTGTCATCCGCCTGTGCGCATCTCGTACGGCCGTCCGGGCGTCGTTTCCGTCGTCCCTGCGAGGAATTGTCTGTGACGAAGACGACACCCGGCGTGACGTGCCGCAGGTCCGGTCAGGCGACACCGGCGTTGAGGAAGATGCCGCCGTCCACGACGAGCGTCTGACCGGTGATCCAGTCGGACTGCCCGGAGGTGAGGAACGCGGCGGTGCCGCCGATGTCGGAGGGCACGCCCAGCCGCTTGAGCGGGTAGCCCGCGGCCGCCTCGGCCTCGCGGCCCTCGTACAGCGCCTCGGCGAACTTGGTCTTGACGACGGCCGGGGCGATCGCGTTGACCCGCACCCGGGGCGCGAACTCGTGCGCCAGCTGCTGGGTCAGGTTGATCATCGCGGCCTTGCTGATGCCGTAGGCGCCGATGAACGGCGAGGCCGAAAGGCCCGCGACGGAGGCGATGTTGACGATGGCGCCGCCGTTGTCCTTCTGCCAGGCGTGCCAGGTCTTCTGGGCGAAGCCGAGGGCCGAGACCACGTTGGTCTCGAACACCTTGCGGGCCACGTCCAGGTCGACGTCGGCGATCGGGCCGAACACCGGGTTGGTGCCGGCGTTGTTGACCAGGAAGTCGACGCGGCCGAACACCTCCATGGCGCGCTCGACGACCTCGGTCTGATGGGCCAGGTCGTGCGCCTTGCCGGCGATGCCGATGACCCGGTCGGAGCCGAGGCTCTCGACGGCCGCCTTGAGGGCGTCCTCGTTGCGGCCGGTGATGGCGACGCGGTCGCCACGGGCGACCAGGGCCTCGGCGACGCCGTAGCCGATGCCGCGGCTCGCTCCGGTGACGACGGCGACCTTGCCGGACGGCTCGGGCAGTTCAGTCATGTCCGTGATCCTCGATAGTCCCTGATGAGTCCCTGGAGAGTTCCTGGTGCCCGCTAGTCCAGCGGCCCGCCGGCCACGTACAGGACCTGGCCGGAGACGAAGCCGGCGGCCTCGTCAGTGAAGAACGCGATGGCGTTGGCGATGTCCTCGGGCTCGCCGACGCGCTGCACGGGGATCTGGGTGGCGGCGGCGGCCTTGAACTCCTCGAAGCCCATCTTGACGCGCTCGGCGGTGGCCTTGGTCATCTCGGTGGCGATGAAGCCGGGGGCGACGGCGTTGGCGGTGATGCCGAACTTGCCGAGCTCGATGGCGAGGGTCTTGGTGAAGCCCTGGAGACCGGCCTTGGCGGCGGAGTAGTTGGCCTGGCCGCGGTTGCCGAGCGCGGAGGAGGAGGACAGGTTGACCACGCGTCCCCAGCCGGCCTCGACCATGTGCTGCTGGACGGCCTTGGTCATCAGGAAGGAGCCGCGCAGGTGGACGCCCAGGACCGTGTCCCAGTCCGAGGCGGACATCTTGAACAGCAGGTTGTCGCGGAGCACACCGGCGTTGTTGACCAGGATGGTCGGGGCGCCCAGCTCCTCGACGATCCGCGTGATCGCGGCGGCGACCTGGGCCTCGTCGGAGACGTCGGCGCCGACCGCGATCGCCGTGCCGCCGGCCGCGGTGATCTTCTCGACGGTGTCCTTGCAGGCCGCCTCGTCGAGGTCGACCACGGCGACCGCGCGGCCCTCGGCGGCCAGCCGTACGGCGGTGGCGGCGCCGATGCCGCGCGCCGCACCGGTGACGACCGCTACCCGCTGCTCAGTGGTGGACATGGGTGTGTCTCCTCGCCCTTGAGAGAACCTGGTCTGCGGGGCCCGCCCGTGGCGCCCCGCCGCGGTGAGCGACCGCTTAGTACCTTCGACAGACGAGACGCTAGAAGCCCTGGCACCCGGTGTCAACGCCGCACCGCGCGGTGTGATCCATTACCTCACCAGGAGATCCAGCAGACGCCGTGTCTCGGCGGCCGGGTCGAGGGTGAGTCCGGTGTGCACGGGACCGGGCTGGACGACGGCGGACCGGGGCGCGACGAGCCAGCGGAAGCGCCGCCCCGGGTCGTCCGCCGCCGCGTGCCCGGCCGCCGCGCCGCCCGCGCAGACGGCCTCGACGGCGCCGAGCGCGGCCCGTACCCCGGCCACGTCGGCGCCGGGGTCCAGGGCGAGCAGCCGGGCCTCGTCGAGGTGGGTGCGGGCACCGACGTACGCCTTGGCCCGGCAGTAGACGACGACGCCCGCGTTGATGCACTCGCCGCGCTCCACGCGGGGTACGACGCGCAGCAGGGCGTACTCGAAGACGTCACGGTCGCCGCCCTGGCCGGCCCGGGTGATGTGGCGCTCGGTCACATGTCCGGCCATGTGGATGTGGGTCTCGCTCACTTGGCCCCCTCGGTGCCGGGCGCGGCACCCGTGATGCGCTCGTGGATGACGGCGGCCCGGGCGAGCAGCGGCCGGGCGTAGGTGCGGCGGAGGTCGTCGGGCGTGTCGAAGCCGGGTTCGCCGTCGAGCCAGACGTCCGGGATCTCGGCGGTGACCTCGGCCAGCAGGTCCTCGGTGACCAGGGGCGCGAGCGCGGCGGCGGCCGCCCGGACATCGGGGGCGAAGCGGGCGAGGGCGTGGTCGCAGGCGTCGTAGGGCCGGGCGGCGGAGGTGTCCACCGACGGCCAGTTGTGCTGCCAGATCATGGTGGCGCCGTGGTCGATGAGCCACAGGTCGCCGCGGTGCACCAGCAGGTTGGGGTTGCGCCAGGAGCGGTCGACGTTGTTGACCAGCGCGTCGAACCAGACGATCCGCCCGGCCTCCTCGGGGCCGACGGTGAAGGCGAGCGGGTCGAAGCCGAGGGCGCCGGAGAGGAAGTCCATGCCGAGGTTGGTGCCGCCGCTGCCGCGCAGCAGGTCCTGCACCTGCTGCTCGGGTTCGCCGAGTCCGAGCACGGGGTCGAGTTCGACGGTCACGAGCCGGGGCATCCGGAACCCGAGCCGGCGGGCGAGTTCACCGCAGACGACCTCGGCGACCAGTGTCTTGCGGCCCTGTCCCGCGCCGCTGAACTTCATGACGTACAGCCCGAGGTCGTCGCCCTCGACGAGACCGGGCAGCGAGCCGCCTTCACGCAGGGGCGTGACGTAGCGGGTCGCGGTGACCGCTTTCAACATCTTCCCAGGTCACCCGTTTCCTCGACTTTGCCCCGGAGCGAAGTGAGCATAGTAACCGGGGGTGATCACGGGCGAGGACCGCCCACGGCGCCGGCGCGGACCGGTGCCGTGGGCGGCGCGTGTCAGGACTCCTGGACGAGGACCGTGCCGGTGTCGTGTTCCTCGGCGTCGGACCCGGCCCGTTCCGCGCGGGTGCGGGGGGAGCGGGCCAGCAGGACGGAGAGGAGGGTCAGCGCCTGGCACAGGATGACGAAGCCGACGACGAGCCAGGGGCCGTCGGCCGCGGCGACGAGGGCGGTGGCGATGAAGGGCGTGGTCCCGCCGAGCACCATCACGTTCAGCTCACGGGAGAAGGCGATCGCGGTGAAGCGGTAGCGGGTCTCGAACAGCTCCGACAGGAACGCGGACTGCGAGCCGAGCATCGCGCTCTGCCCGACGCCGTACGCGATCGTCATGGCGATGACGATCAGGACCGGCTGCTTCGTCTGGAGCAGCAGGAAGTACGGCGGGATGTAGCAGGCGGTGAAGATCGCGCCGCCCGCCAGTACGGGCGTGCGCCCGACCCGGTCGGACAGCCGGCCGAAGAACGGTACGGCCGCGATGCTGCTGGCCAGGGCCACGACCACGCCGATGGTCGCCGTCGTGGCCGAGACGCCGAGGGTGTTCTTCAGGTAGCTCAGCGAGAACGTGTTGACGAGATAGCCGGCGACGTTCAGCCCGGATCCGCACAGCAGGCCCACGACCAGGTGGCGGGGGCGTTCACGCAGTGCCTGCACCACGGGGATCTTGCGGGCCTCGGGCTTCTGCTCCCCGCGCTGCTGGACGGCCTGCTTGGCCTGGACGAAGTCGGGGGTCTCCTCGATCCGGCGCCGGATGAACAGCGCCACCGCGAAGATGACGATGCTGGCCAGGAAGGGGATCCGCCAGGCCCAGCCCAGCAGGACGTTTTCGGGGATGGTGGCCAGTATGGAGAAGAAGCCGGTGGAGAGCACGAAGGCGGCACCGACCGAGGCCTGCGCGAAGGAGGTGTAGAACCCGCGCCGCGCCGCCGGTGCGTACTCGGCGACGGTGGTGACGGCACCGGCGAACTCCGCGCCGGCGCCCAGCCCCTGAAGGATGCGGGTGATCAGCAGCAGTACCGGGGCCCACGCGCCCACGGTGTCGTAGGTCGGCAGCAGCCCGACCGCGACGGTCGCCGCTCCCATCAGGGTGATCGTGAAGACCAGCACGGGCTTGCGGCCGACCCGGTCACCGATGTGGGCGGCGACGAGACCGCCGAGGGGCCGGACGAAGAACGCGACCGCGAAGATCGCGAACGAGGCGAGGGTGCCGGCCACGGAGCTCTGGCTGGGGAAGAACAGCGGCCCGAAGACCAGGGCCGAGGCCACGCCGTAGAGCGCGAAGTCGTACCACTCGATGACCGTGCCGATGGAGCTGGCCACGACGACGCGTCTGATGGCCTGCTGCTCGATGACTGGGGAGGTGGGCGTGTGTGACATGAGGACTCTCTTCAGTATCGCCTTGCGGGTTTCGTCTTTGAAGTGCAGTGCGATGCCGCGATTCGGGATGTGCGGCTCTTGGGGGCGTGCCCGGGGGATGGGTCCGGTGCGCCGGGTGGTGCCGGGCGGCCGGTGGCCGGTCTCGGCCGGTGCCGGTGCCTGTGCGGCGGGGACGGGAAGGAGCGGGTCGGCGGCTGCCGACGGCCCGGTGGACGGCCGCGGTCGCGAGCCGTCGTCCCGATGTCGTCCTGGGGACGTCTGTCGTCCTGGGAACGTCCGCGCGTCGACGAGTGGGGTCGTCCTCGGCGGTGGGGGGCGGGATCGGCCCGACCGGCCGGTGCGCCCGTGACGTGGTGCGGAACAGGGTGCGGGCGTCAGTGCACGGGCGTCACCGCCTCCCGCAGCCGGGGCAGGGCGGCGGGGTCCGCCAGGGCCGAGCCGACCGCGACGGCGCGACATCCGGCCGCCAGGAACGCGGCGGCGTTGTCTGCGTCGACACCACCGGTGGCGACGAAGTTCACGTGGGGGAACGGGGCGAGATGCGCGGTGATCCAGGCCGCTCCGAGCTGCTGCGCCGGGAACGCCTTGAGCCAGGTGTGCCCGGCGGCCAGGGCGGCGGCGATGTCGGTGGCGGTGGCGACCCCGGGCAGATGGGGCAGGCCGGCCTCGGCGGAGGCCTCGACGACCTCCGGATGCAGGCCGGGGGCCACGGTGAAGGCGGCGCCGATCCGCTGCACGTCCCGCAGCCGGGCGGCGGTGGTGACCGTGCCCGCGCCGACCTGCCGGCCGTGGTCGCGGGCGGCGTCGACGGCGGCTTCGAGCGACGGCAGGGCGGCGTCGTCCTGGACCGGTATCTCCACGAGTTCGACGCCGAAGTCCCAGGCCCGGCGGCAGAGTTCGACGGTGCGAGCCGGATCCTGGCCGCGGAAGATCCCGATCACGGGGGTGGCGGCCAGGTGCCGGGCGAAGAAGTCGGAGCCGGTGGCGGTGGCGGTCATGAGGTGTTTCCTTTCCAGCCCAGCCTGGTGCTGATGCGCTGGGCAGCCGAGCGGAACTCGTCGATGTGGGAACGGAGTTCGGTGAGCGGGGCGACGGCGGACAGGGCCGTCACGGAGATGCCGTGGGTGACCTTGCCGCGGGCGTCGAAGACGGGCAGCGCCACGCAGTTGATGTAGCCCTCGTGCTCGCCGTCGTCCTCGGCCCAGCCCCGTCCGCGGGTCAGGGTCAGTTCCTCGGCGAGGGAGTCCCGGTCGGTGTGGGTGGTCTCGGTGTAGCGTTCGAAGGTCGCCTGGTCGAGGATGCGTTCGCGCACCGCCGGGTCCTGGTAGGCGGTGATGACCTTGGCGACGCCGGCGGTGTGGATCTGGGCCGGCAGGCCGATGCGCGACCCCATGGCGACCGTGCCGCGTCCGTCGACCTTGTCGATGTAGACGACGCGGTCGCCCACGAGTTCGCCGAGGTGCACCGTGTGCCCGTACCGCTCGGCGAGTTCCTGGAGGATCGGATGGGCCAGCGCCCTCGCCTCGACCTGGTCGAGGGCGAGCTGGCCGTAGGCGATGAGCTGGAAGCCCATGGCGTAGCGTCCGGTGGGGTCCTTGCGTACGAAGCCGGCCTCCTCCAGGGTCTGCAGGAGCCGCAGGGCCGTCGACTTGTGCACACCGACGCGTTCGGCCACCTCGTTGAGGGTGCGTGGGGTCTGCGAGACGAAGCCGATGATGTCGATGGCGCGGGCGACGGTTTGCGACATGGGTGTCCTCAGTTGCTGACTCGGGCGCTGCCGGCGGACTCGTCGTCCAGCAGGGCGACGACCTGACCGGCTGCCGGGAGGGTGACCAGGTCGGAGGCGGAGGCCAGGACCTGCGCGGCAGCGTAGTGACCGAGCCGCAGACGCAGGGTTTCATGCCGGCCGTCGAGCCAACCGCTCAGCCATCCCGCCGCGAAGGCGTCCCCGGCGCCGACCGGGTCGACGACCCGGACCCGGCGGGAGGGCACCCGGGTGGCGCCGCCCGGGGTGAACTCGACCGCTTCGACGGCCGCGTCCTTCACGACGAGGTGGCCGGGCCTGTCGATCAGGGCGCGCACGCTGTCCGCGTCGGTCGTGCCCCACAGGGCCGCGGCCTCGTCCCGTCCGACGAAGACGATGTCGCTGCGCTGCGCGAGGTCGTAGAGCGTCTCGGCGGCGCGCTCGGCGGTCCGCGCCCCGCCGGGTTCGTCCTCGGCGCGTCGCCACAGCACCGGGCGGTGGTTGACGTCGAAACTGACGACCGCACCGGGCCAGGGACGGTCGCGGACGATGTGCCGGACCAGGTCGGCGCAGCTGTCCGAGAGGGCGGGCAGGACGCCGGACAGATGCACCACGCGCGGCCGCACCCGGTTCCAGTGGGCGAGGTCGGCGGTGCTCATGCCGGTGGCCGCCGAGCCGCTCCGGTAGTAGAGGACCTTGGTGCCCTGGGGGGTGGGGTCCTTGAAGTAGACGGCGGTCGGACGGTCCTGATCGCGGCGTACGAGGGTGGTGTCGACGCCGTGGCCGGACAGGACGGAGGTGACGATGTCGCCGAGTCGGTCCTGGCCGAGCGCCCCGGCCCAGTGGGTGCGGTGGCCGAGTTCGGCCAGCAGCGCGGCCACGTTGGACTCGGCGCCGCCGGGGTGCAGGCCGAAGGCGGAGTCGGCGTCGAGGCGGCCGCCGTCCCGGGGGGTGACCATCACCATGGTCTCGCCGATGGCGAGGACGTCGGTGGACTCCGAGGGGGTGGTCTCCGTGGGGGTGGTCTCCGTGGAGGTGTTGTTCATCGGGCGGCAGCCGATGTCCCGGCGCGGACCACGTTGCACAGCGGTTGTCCGGTGGCCATGCGCCTGAGGTTGTCGGCGACCTCCTGCGCGCGGTCGCGGTAGGTGTCCTGGGCGGTGGCGGAGTAGTGGGGTGTCATGATCACGTTGGTCAGTTCGTGGAACGGCAGCGGGGAGGCCGGGGCCGGCACGGGCGAGGCGGGCGTCGTCCACACGTCTAGGGCGGCGGCGCCCAGGCGCCGGGTGCGCAGGGCGTCGTACAGGCTCTGTTCCCGGACGAGGGCGCCCCGGCCGACGTTGACGAGGATGCCGTCGGGTCCGAGCAGGTCGAGTTCGGTGGCGCCGATCATGTGGTGGGTGGTGTCGTCCAGCGGGCAGGCGAGGACCAGGACGTCGCTCTCCCGCAGGAGTTCGGGCAGCGCGTGCGGTCCGTCGGTCCAGGCGAAGTCGGGGTCGTCGGCGGTGCGGGCCGTGAGGGAGCGGCGGATGCCGATCGGGCGCATGTCCACGGCCGCGGCCAGCCGGGCTATGGAGCGTCCTATGTGCCCGAGTCCGACGATGCCGACGGTGGTGCCGGGCAGCGTGTGGAACGCGGGCGCGTCGGGGTCGACGAGCCGGCTGTGCCAGCGTCCCCGGCGGAGTTCGGCGTCGTGCCAGAGCAGTCGGCGGCGGGCCGCGAGCACGGTCATCAGGACGTGCTCGGCGACGGACCGGCCGTGTCCGAAGGCGTTGGCGACCGTCACCGTGCCGGGCAGTCCGGCCCAGGCGATGTGGTCGGTTCCGGCCGCGGTGACCTGGAGGAACCGCAGCCGGTGGCCCGCTTGTGCGGCGAGCTCCGAGGGGAAGAACACGCTGACGCAGGCGTCGGCGTCGGCCAGGGCGCCGTTCGGACGGGCGAGGTCGGCCAGGGGGACGAAGCGGGTGTCGATCCCGTGGTCGGCGAGGGTGGGGTCCTCGCGCAGCCAGGGCCAGACGTTCTCGTCGGTGACCAGTGCCGTCAGTCGTTCGCTCATGCCGTCGCCTCCGGGGGCGGGTAGGCGCTGGTGTCGACGTACATGCGGTTGTGGACGGGGGTCAGGACGAGTTCGTTGACGCACACCTTGGCGCGCAGGCCGGCCAGCCAGCCGACGGCCTCGGCGACGTCGTCGGGGTCGAGCATGCGGGCCATCTCCTCCTCGGGCGGCGGGACGGGGCGGGTGCGCAGGATGTCGGTGGCGACCTCGCCGGGGCACAGGTGGGTGGCCCGGATGCCGGAGCGCCCTTCCTGGTCGTTGAGGGTCTGCACCAGAGCGCCGAGCGCGGTCTTGCTGGCGCTGTAGGCGGCGCCGGCGGCCGACATGTACTGCCATCCGGCCCAGGAGGAGACCACGACGACCTGGCCGAAGGCCGCC
Organism: Streptomyces sp. NPDC104367; assembly: GCF_055583825.1. Classification (NCBI taxonomy): domain Bacteria; kingdom Bacillati; phylum Actinomycetota; class Actinomycetes; order Kitasatosporales; family Streptomycetaceae; genus Streptomyces; species Streptomyces sp. NPDC104367. The sequence goes on from NZ_JBVJND010000013.1 coordinate 193,547, forward strand.
CGCCGGAATCCGGGCAGCACGGTCAGCACACAGCGCGTGACGGCGTTGAGGTTGGTGTCCACGACCCGGTCGAAGTCGGCGGGGGTGAGGTCGGACCACCACCGGTTGCGGACGTTGGTGCCGGCCGAGCAGACCAGGAGCTCCAGCGGACCGTCGAGCCACGCGGTGATGTCGGCGTACGCGGTTTCCAGCGACTCGGGGTCGGTGACGTCGACGGGCACGGCGCGGGCCGTGCCGCCCTGGTCGGTGATCCCGCGCACGACCTGGTCCAGGAGTTCCCTGCGGCGGCCGGAGACGGCGACGGCGTATCCGTCGCGGGCCAGCCGCTCGGCCGTGGCCCGGCCGATGCCGCTGGTGCCGCCGACGACCCAGGCGCCCACGGCTCTGGAAGGAGTGGAGGGGGTGACTGTGGACATCGTGCTCAGCTTCCGTTGCGGTTCGGGTCGATGAGGATCTTGACGCTGCCCTCGCCGCGGCCGGCGGCGTGGAAGGCGTCCTCGCTCCGGTCGAGGGGGAAGGTGGCGACGGGCAGGGCGGCCAGCCCGAGTTCGTCCTTCTCCAGCAGGTCGATCGCGGTGAGGAAGTCCTCGCGGGAGTACACGCGGGTGCCGACCAGGCGCTGTTCGGCGAAGTTGATCCCCCGCAGGTCGACGGCCGGGGGCTGTTTGTGGACACCGGCGATCACGACGGTGCCCTGGATCCGCGCGGCGTCGGTGATCTGGAGAGGGACCGACGCGTGGCCGGCGGAGTCGAAGGCGATGTCCGCGCCGTCGCCGCCGGTGAGTTCGCGGACCCGCCGCGGGGCGTCGGGCCCGGCGGGCAGCACGGTGAAGCCGCGTTCCTCGGCCGTGCGGCGGCGCCAGTCGTTGGGCTCCACCAGGATGACCTGTCCGGCGCCCCGGTGCCGGGCCACCAGAGCGGTGAACAGGCCGATGGGGCCCGCGCCGAAGACGGCCACGGAGTCCCCGGCCCGCAGGCCGGAACGGGCGACGGCGTGGACGGCGACGGCGAGCGGTTCGGCCAGGACGGCGAGCTCGGCGGGGACGGAGGCGTCGACCGGGTGGGCGGCGGCCGCCCGGACCAGGACGTACTCGGCGAGACCGCCGGGCTCGTCCACCCCGTAGAGACCGAGGTGGGCGCAGACGTGCGAGTTGCCCGACGCGCAGGGCCGGCAGGGCGGTGTGACGTCCCGGTCGGGGCAGGCGATGAGCGGACGGACGGCGACATGGGTACCCGGCCGGAGCCCGGTGTCGTCGGCGGCCCGCGCGACGATCCCGGCGAACTCGTGGCCGATGATCACGCCGGGCCGGGCCCGGGCGTGTTCGCCGCGCCAGATCGCGAGGTCGGACCCGCAGATACCGACCCGGGTCACCTTGACCAGCACCCAGCCCGGTCCGACCGGAGGAACGGGCACCGTGTCCTGGGCCAGTTCACCGGGTCCGGCCCACCTGATGGCTTGCATGGTCTGTGTGTTCACTGCCAACCGCCTTCTTGATGTGCAGCCACCACGTGATCGGGGATCCGGAGGACCCGGAAAGAAATGATCATGTTGCAATATTTGCAACGCTGTAGCAGCATATGCAAAAACTAGGTTGCTTCTGCTTAACATGTCAACGGGCCGAACGCGTGGATCCACCGCGTCCCGCGTCACCGGTCCCCTCCCCCGTCACGGCACAGCCACCTAGCAACGAGGTTTCACGTGGAGATCGCCAGCGTCGAAGCACGTCACGTCCCCCGCTCCATGTGGGGCAACTTCTGGCAGCAGCAGAAGAGCGTCCGCGGGCCGAGCCCGATGAACGAGTTCCCCCGCCGGGGCGACGGCTGGTCCTGGTACACCTGGCCGCAGGGCATCGTCGTCGTCCGGGTCACCCTCGCCGACGGCACCTCCGGCATCGGCTACTCCGAGGACGGCATCGGCGCGGCCACGCTGATGGTCAACGCCCACCTGGGCCGCATCGCCACCGGTCTTGACGCCACCGCCACCGAGCAGATCTGGGAGCAGATGTACCGCTCCTCGATCGTGTACGGCCGCAAGGGCGCCGCGATCGAGGCGATGAGCGCCATCGACATCGCGATCTGGGACGCGGTCGGAAAGTCCGCCGGCCAGCCGGTGTACAAGCTGCTCGGCGGCCCGTCGGGCAAGAGCGTGCGCGCCTACGCCAGCAAGGTGCAGCCCGATGACGACCTGCGCGAGGTGCGCCGGATGGCCCGGGACTACGCCGATCGCGGCTACACCGGCGTCAAGGCCAACTTCCCCTTCGGCCCCGCCGACGGACGCGCCGGACTGCTGGCCAACCTGCGCTACGTCGAGGCGATCCGCGACGAGCTCGACGACCACATCGAGCTGATGAGCGACGCCTACATGGGCTGGGACCGCCCCTTCGCCACGGCCATGCTACGAGGCCTCGCGGGCCTGGGACTTCGCTGGGTGGAGGAGCCGCTCATCCCCGACGACATCTCCGGCCACGCGATGCTGCGCGATCTCGGACTGGTGCCGATCGCGACCGGCGAGCACGAGTTCACCCGGCACGGTTTCCAGCAGCTGCTGGACGCCGGTGCCGCCGACGTCCTGCAGCCCGACGTGCACCGGGTCGGCGGCATCACGGAACTGCGCCGGGTGTGCCAGATGGCTTCGGGTTCGGGCATCGAGGTGATCCCGCACGTCTACTCCGCCGCCACGCTGCACGTGGTGCTCTCCCAGCCGAACTGCGGCTGGATCGAGCACCTCACGAACCCGTCGCACTGGGGCCTCGACCAGCGTGTCGACTCCCTCTTCCTCGGTGAGCCCGCCGTGATCGACGGTACGCCGGAGCTGCCCTCGGCGGCCGGCATCGGCCTGACGATCAACCCGAAGGCCATGCCGGAACTGGCCGACTGGCAGGACTGACCGCGCACGCCCGGTCGCGGGCGCCTGACGGCAGTCGGTCTGCCGCATGCGCCCCGGGGCGCCGGTCCGGCCGGTCCGGCGCCTTCATTTTCCCGCTCCGGTGCCGGTCGGTCAGGGCCTCGTCCGGGCCGACAGCGAATCGACAGCGCTGTTTTACCGGGGTCTCATGTCGGGGTGGTCACTATCTGGATGCCGTCTGAACAGGTGGTGCGTGAAGACCGTACCCCTGGACGGATCAACCAGAAGCCCCGCGGAAGGGAACCCCTCACATGACCAGCGCACCGCTCAACCCCTCAGCCGGACCGGCCCGCCGTACCGTCATGGCGGCGGCCGGGGCGGCGGGGCTCGCCGCCGCGCTGACCGCCTGTGGATCGTCGGACGACACCTCGTCGGACACCACGAACAACGGGGCCGGCTCGACCACCCAGGACAGCAACGGCTCGGGCGGTGCCGCCGACACCTCGACCGCCGCGGCCGGCGGCACCGCGCTCGCCAAGACCACGGACATCCCCGAGGGCGGCGGCACGATCTACAAGGACCAGGCCGTGGTGGTCACCCAGCCCACGGCGGGCACCTACAAGGCGTTCGCCACGAAGTGCCCGCACGCCGGCTGCCCGGTGACCAGCGTGGCCAACGGCGCGATCGTCTGCCCCTGTCACGGCAGCGAGTTCTCCATCGAGGACGGCAGCGTGAAGAAGGGCCCCGCGACCACGGGTCTGGCGGCCACGAACATCACCGTCTCGGGCGACCAGATCACGCTGGCCTGACGCTCAGGCCCGCCGACGCGGGCGTTTGAGGCAGCCGAGCACCTCGTCCGTGGTCGCGACCGTGGCGACCAACGCGAGGGTGTTGCGGACCATCGCGGGCGTGTAGTCGGAGGGCACTCCCGCGATGGCGTCGGCCGGGACGACGGCCGTGTAGCCCCGGTTGACCGCGTCGAACACGGCGTTGGGAACGGCCACGTTGGCCGAGACACCGGTGACGATCAGAGTGCGGCAGCCGAGGTTGCGCAGCAGCGGGTCGACGTCGGTGCCCTGGATCGGCGACAGCCCGTGCAGCCGTCGTACGACCAGGTCCTCCTCCGAGACCTCGATCGGGGGCGCGACGCGTACCGCCGTGGTGCCGGTGAGCTGCTGGACCGGGAGGCGTTCGGCGGCGCGGAACAGACGGGCGTTGCGGTTCGCGCCCCGGCCGTCCGGACGGCGTTCGGCGACGGCGTGGATGACCTGGACGCCGGTGTCGTGGGCGGCGGCGACCAGCCGGGCGATATTGCCCAGCGCCCCCGAGGAACGGGCCTCGCGGGCGAGTTCGGGCAGCGCGCTGTCCGGGCCGACCACACCCTGCTGGCACTCGACGGTGAGCAGGACGGTGCTCACGGGATCGAGGAGTTCGACGAGCCGTTCGTTCGTCGGCATGACGCCCCCTTCCGCCTTGGTTCGGGGCGGGCGAGACTAACCACCATCGCGCGGGAACGGAAGAAGAGGGGGCCGCATGACCGTCACTCAGCGCCGGGGCCGGAAGATCATGATGACGCCCGGGGAGCTGGACGAGTTCCTCACCAGTCAGCGCACCTGCCGGGTCGCGACCGTGTCGGCGTCCGGGGCCCCGCACGTGAGCGCCCTGTGGTTCGCCTGGGACGGCACCTCGCTGTGGCTGTACTCGGTGGTGCGCAGCCAGCGCTGGAAGGACCTCACGCGCGATCCGCGGGTGGCCGTGGTGGTCGACTCCGGTGAGGAGTACGACCAGTTGCGCGGGGTGGAGCTGCGGGGGACCGTGGAGTTCGTGGGCGAGGTGCCGCGCACCGGCGAGCTGCGCGCCGAACTCGACACCATCGAGACGCTGTTCGCCCGGAAGAACTTCGGCCTGGACGAGATGCCGCACGACGGACGGCACGCCTGGGCCCGGCTGACCCCGACGAAGATCGCCTCCTGGGACTTCCGCAAGCTCGGCTCGGCCTGAGGGCGGGCGGAGTACAGCCGGAACAGGCATGTGCGGAGAATCCGGACATCCTCGCCCGGCGGGATCCACGGGAGTACGCCGTGCGCGAGAGCGGATCGGCCGGTGTGAGCCCTACCGGTCGGCGGGAACCGCCGGCCCCCGGGCGATCAGGACGTCGGCTTCGCGGCGCCAGCCGAGGGAGGAGTAGAGGAGCTGGCCCTCCTCGCTGGCGATGAGAAGACCGGTACGGGCGCCCTGGGCCACGGCGGCCTCCGCCAGCGCGCTCATCATGGCGCGGCCCAGGCCGCGTCGCCGGTGCGCCGCGTCCGTCTCGATGCGATCGGCGATCGCGTCGGCGCCGACCACGGCGATGGTGCCGCGCGCCGCCACCTCTCCGGAGGAGTCATGGAGGGAGACGAACGTGACCGGTCCCTGCGTGCGGACCTCGCGCGTGTACGGCGCGGCGGGCGCGTGCTGCGGGTGCCCGGTCAGATCGGTCGTCATGAACCACTCGGACCGGTGGAGCAACTCCAGTCCGGCGGCGCGGACGACGGCTTCGACGGCGCCCGGGCGCAGCGTGGGCACCGTGAGCCAGGTGGTCTGCTTGGCGGCGGCGACGGCTGCCGCCAGCCGGGCCAAGGACTCGGGCTCCTCGTCCGCGCGCAGCGCGAACACCTCGACCTCGCGGCCGGGTTGGTCGCACTCGGACCGCAGGCCGTCCCCGGCGGACTCGACCGGCTCGGCCTCGGGCAGGGAGCGCGCCACGGTCCAGCCGTTCAGCCAACGTCGTATCAGCTCTGGTTCGATCTTCGTCATCCGCCGATTAGAGCACGACCGCAACCGGTGGACCGGCGAATGACCGTCCCCCGTCGGCCACCGCCGCCAGGCGACTTCACCACCCGAGCGGTGCGCCCCCGTCACAGCCCCTGAGCTCGGTGTTTGACCTCGGCGGTTCACCTGACCCGCGATGGCAGGTGTTCCTCCGCAGATTCGGTCTTGACCACACCTTCCGGCTGTTCAAGCAGCCCCTGGGCCGGACCGTCCCCAAGGTCCGCGATCCGCACACGGCCGACCTGTGGACCTGGCCGATCATCGCCGCCCATACCCGACTCCGTCTCGCCCGGCCCCTCGCCGAGGACCTCCGCGGCCCTGGGAACGGCCCGCCGAGCCGCGTCGGCTCACCCCCGCCAGGGTCCGCCCGGGGGTGAGGAGCAACGGTGAGTGCCCTCTTGTCTGCCCCCGCATGTCTTGTGTCCCGATGGCGGGAGGCAACAGGGTGAGATGCTTATGCCGAGCCATCCGAGGGGGCACGCCTTGCACGAGCACGAGCGCATGCACAGGGAATCGACCGGAGGGGCACCCGCCAGGGCACCGCGGCGGTCTGCTCCGATCGGCCCAACCGGTGACCTGCCGCGGACAACGGCCGGCCCCCTGGGCTCGTCGGCAGTGACCGTCCTGCAGCGCATGGCGGGCAACGCCGCGACAACGCGTGCGCTGGCGGCCGACCGCGGTCGGCCGCCACGTGCCACGGACCCGACCGTCCAGCGCGCCGAGAACGACAACGCCGGCGGGAGCACTACAGCCGGCGCGGCGGAGGCGAAGAGCGTTGCCGAGGGCGAAGTCAAAAGTGTCGGCCCGGGCGGCACGATCACCTATCCCTCGGTCACGAGCTGCTTGACCATCACCGTCTACCTCCGGGACGGCGGCAAGGTCGGCGGTCATGCCAGTCTGTTCAAAGCGTCCGGTGGCATGTACTCGGACCAGATCCTGCCGGCGATAAAGGCACAGGTGGGCAAGAGCAGGGTGGAGAGGATCGACGTCAGTGGTGCCATCTCGTCGTGGAACCCCGCGTACTTGAAGACTGCCATCGAGAATTCCAGCTCGGTCCCGGAGCAGAGGAACGACCCGGACGGTATCCGCGAGGTCGTGTCCAGCGCCTTGGGCCGACAGGCGAAGAAAGTCTCCGTACAGGAGACTCCGGACGGCACGCTGACCAGGTGAGAGGGCGAGAGCCTGCCGCCCTCCGGCCGCTGGGGCACGTCCCGGCATCCTCCAGCTCCTCCCTGAGCTTGGTCATTGACCTTGGTCGACGTCCGCGCCGGTCGACTCGGTGCGCGAGGACCACAGCCACACCGGTTTCGGGCCGCGGTCGCCGGGCAGGTGCACGCCCTTCAGCCGGATCAACGTGCCGACGCGGCGCCAGCAGACTGTCCAGCGGCGAGGCTCTTCACCAGCGGCCTTTCCTTCACGCGACGTTGCTCGACACCTCGCAGCGTGAAGAACGGCCGCCCTGCTGTCCCGGGAAAGACCCAAGACCAGCGGGTCAGGTGAACCGCCGAGGTCGAACACCAGGCTCAGGGGCGGGTTCAGGCGATGCCCTCCGCGGCGCCGCGGAGCGCTTCCACCGCCGCCCTGATCGAGGGGCGGCGGTCGGCGTCGGCCCGCCAGACGACGTACACATGGCGGCGCACCCGTTGCAGCAGCGGCACCATCACCACGCCCTCGGGCACCGGGTGACGGCCCAGCAGCGGGGCGATGCAGACCCCCAACCCGGCCGCGACCAGGTTGAGTTGTGTGTGCGTCTCGGCCGCGCGATGGCCCACGATCGGTTCGACACCGCGTGAGCGCAGCGTGAACATCAGCCACTCGTGGCAGAACTCGCCCTCGCCCCAGGTGATCCACTCGTCCTCGGCGAACTCCCCCAGGTCCACCTCGTCCCGGTCGGCGTGCCGGTGTCCGACCGGCAGGGCCACCTCGGCCGGGTCGTCCAGCAACGGCGCCTTGACCAGCCCGTCGGGCAGCGGCATCGGCTTGTTGTACCAGTCGAGGACGACGGCGAGGTCGAGGTCGCCGCGGACGACCCCGGCGATGCCGCTCTCCGGTTCCAGCTCGCTGGAGCGGACCCGAAGCGCCGGGTGCCGGGCGCGCAGCGCGGCGAGCGCGGCCGGGAACAGACCGCGGGCGGCGGTCGGGAACGCCGACAGCCTCAGTTCGCCGACGACCTGGCCGCGGTGCGCCTCCAGGTCCGACTGGGCCAGCTCGACCTGGGAGAGGATGCGGGCCGCGTGCTCGGCGAGCAGCCGGCCGGCGTCGGTGAGCCGGACGCCCCGCCCGTTCCTGGCGAGCAGCTGCTGGTCGACCTCGCGTTCCAGCTTGCCCATCTGCTGCGACACCGCCGACGTGGTGACGTGCAGGGCGTCGGCGGCACCGCTGACGGAGCCGTGCCGGGCGAGGGCGTCGAGGGTGCGCAGGCGCTCCAGGTTCAACATGTAAGCGATTCTAAGAGGTACCGCGCGCGAAATGTCGATTGTGCTACGAGGTCGGGCTCCCGCATGGTGGAGTCCATGAGCACCGTGACCGCCACGGCCGGCAAGCCGGCCCTGGGCCTCGACCGTCCCCGCCCCCGCCTCGACTGGCGCCTCCGCTTCGGCGCGCTGTCCCTGATCTGGGGCTTCAGCTTCCTCTTCATCAAGGTGGGCACGGAGGGCTACGCGCCGTTCCAGGTCACGCTGGGCAGGCTGGTCTTCGGTACGGCGGTCCTGGTGGCGGCGATGGCGGTGAAACGGGAGCGGCTGCCGCGCGGGGCACGCACCTGGGCCCATCTGACGGTCGCGGCCTTCCTCCTGAACGCGCTGCCGTTCTCCCTGTTCGCGTACGCGGAACTGACGATCCCCTCCACGCTGGCCGGGATCTGCAACGCGACCTCGCCGCTGTGGGGCATGGCGCTGTCGCTGGTGGCCCTGTCGGAGGACCGCCCGACCCGGGTCCGGGTGGCCGGGCTCGGGCTCGGGTTCCTCGGGGTGCTGACGGTGCTGGGCGCCTGGGAGGGGTTCCACGGGCTGGACGCGACGGGGGTGGCGATGGCGCTGCTGGCGTCGCTGAGCTACCCGATCGGCTGGATCTACGTACGGCGGACACTGGCGGGACAGGGGCGGTCGCACCTGTCCATGACCGGGGCCCAGCTGCTGCTGGCGACGGTGCAGCTGGCCGTGGTGACACCGCTGTTCACGTCCTTCCCGGGGCGGGTGTCCTGGGTGCCGCTGCTGGCGATCGCCGCGCTCGGGACGCTGGGGACGGGGCTGGCGGTGCTGGTGCAGTACGGGCTGGTCGCGGAGGTGGGGCCGACCACCGCCCAGATGGTCACCTACTTCATCCCGGTGATCGCGACGGCCGCGGGGGTCGCGGTGCTGGGCGAGTCGCTGCGCTGGAGCACGCCGGTGGGCGCGGGCGTGGTGCTGGCCGGAGCGGCCCTCACCCAGGCCCGCCCCAGGAGACAGCGACCCCAGAGCCAGAGCCAGACCGAGACCCAGCCTCGACCCCAGGCCCAACCCCAGATCCGGGGCCAGGCCCAACCCCAGGCCCAGGCCCGGACCCAGGCCCAGCCCCAGGCCCGCACCGAGCACCCCGGCTAGGCCCGGAGTACGCACCCCGGCCGACCCCCGGACCACGCACCCCGGCTAGGCCTGGACGCGTCCACGGGTCGGGGCCGTCGCCGCCGCGATCGCCTTCGCCAGGGAGCCGGTCTCCCCGGGGGTCAGCGTCGAGACCGTGACGCGGATGCCCGGCCCGGTCGCCAGGCGGTAGCGCGCGCCGGGAGCGACCGCCCATCCCTCGTGCAGCAGGCGGGACACCACGCCCGTCTCGTCGGGCACCGGGACCCAGACGTTCATGCCGCTGCGGCCGTGCGCCTCGACGCCGAGGCCGGCCAGCGCGCCGATCAGGAGGTCCCGCCGGGTCCGGTAGGCGGCGGCCGCCTCCGGGCCGTTCACCGCGCCGTCGGCCCACAGCCGGACCACCGTGCGCTGGAGCAGGCGGCTCACCCACCCCGGTCCCAGTCGCTGGCGGCCGCGCACCCGGTCGACCGTGACCTCGTCGCCGGTGAGGGTGGCCAGCCTCAGGTCGGGGCCGTAGGCCTTGGCGACGGAGCGGACGAAGGCCCAGTGCCGGGTGCCGCCCGACAGGGGGTGCAGGGGGAGGTCGACGATGCCGTGGCCGTGGTCGTCCTCGATCAGCAGGGTCCGCGGGTGGGCGCGCAGGACGGCGCGCAGCGCACGCGCGCGTGCGGCGCTCACCGCGGCGCCGGTGGGGTTGTGCGCGCGGGCCGTGACGACGAGGGCGCGCGCCCCGGACTCCAGCGCCCGGCGCAGTTCGTCGGCGCGCGGGCCCTCGTCGTCGACGGCGACCGGGACGGTGCGCAGTCCGAGCGCGGGGATCAGGTCGAGGGTGCGGCCCCAGCCGGGGTCCTCGACGGCGACCTGGTCACCGGGCCTGAGGTGGGCCAGCAGGACGCGTTCGACCGCGTCGAGGGAGCCGGAGGTGACGGTGAGCGGCCCCTCGGGCACGCCGTCGGCGGCGAGCGCGGCGCGCGCCATGCGCTCCAGCTCCGGATCGACGGGTTCGGCGCCGTACAGGACGGGGTCGCGGTCCGCCTCGGCCGCGACGGCCGCCAGGGCCTGGGCGAGGGCGGGCAGCAGCGCGGGGTCGGGGTTGCCGGAGGACAGGTCGCGCACGCCGGCCGGGACGTCGACGTCGACCTGGTCCCGGCCGGTGGTGGCCGGCTTGGGCCGGACCCGGCTGCCCCGGCGGCCGTCGGTCTCGATCACCCCGCGCTCGCGCAGGGTGCGGTAGGCGGCCGCGACCGTATTGGGATTCACCCCGAGCCGAGTCGCCAACTCCCGCATCGGTGGAAGCAGTTGTCCCGGCTCCAGCTCACCGGAACCCACCGCGCGCTCGACGCTGGCCGCAATCTCCGCTGCGCCGCGCCCTTCGATCGGATATTCTCCTAGCACAAAGCAGATTATGCACTAGTGCAATGGAGATTCGCCAATGGAGACCACCACGACCGCCGGCCGGGGGACCGTGCCGGTGCGGCCGGACACCTACCCCCGGACCGGCCGCACCGTCCCCACCCGCGCCGCGGAACGGGCGTCGTACGACAGGGAGCTGGTGCACTCGATCCTCGACGAGGGGTACGTCTGCCACCTCGGCTTCGTGCGCGACGGCGCGCCGGTGGTGCTGCCGACGCTGTACGGCCGGGTCGGCGAGGTGCTGTACGTGCACGGTTCGACCGGTTCACGGCCGCTGCGGATGACCGGCCAGGCGGGCCCGGGGCTGCCGGTGTGCCTGACGGTCACCCATGTCGACGGCCTGGTGCTGGCCCGCTCGGCCTTCCACCACTCGATCAACTACCGCTCCGTGGTGGTGCACGGCGTGGCCCACCAGGTCACCGACCCCGAGGAGCGGCGCCTCGCGCTGGACGCGCTGGTCGACCATGTGGTGCCGGGCCGCTCCGCCGACTCGCGCCCCGCCGACAAGAAGGAACTGGCCGCGACCTCGGTGATCCGCCTCGACCTGAACGAGGTCTCCGCGAAGACCCGCACGGGCGACGCGAACGACGAGCCCGAGGACATGGAACTCCCCTACTGGGCCGGGGTGGTCCCGCTGCGGAAGGGCCTCGGCGTCCCGGTCGGGAACGGCGACCTGGCGGCGGACGTCCCGGTGCCGCCGTACCTGACGCGGGCCTGAACCCGTGGCACGGCGCGGGGCGCGGTCCGGACGGCCCGCTCCCGCGGCACGGCGGGGGGGGCGGTCCGGACGGCCGGCTCCCGCGGCACGGCGCGGGGCGCGGTTCAGACGGCCGGCTCCCGCAGCGCGCCCTCGCCACGCGCCAGGGGCTCGGCCGAGCCCTTGGCGGGCGCCGAGGACTGTGCGATGAACGCCCCGACCAGCACGACCGCCCCGCCGATCACCTGGGGCGCCGACAGGTGTTCCCCCAGCAGCACCCAGGCCAGGACGGTCGCCACGACCGCCTCCAGACAGGCCACGACCCCGGCCACCTGCGGGGACAGCCGGCGCACCGACAGCACCCCGGTGACGTAGGCGACGACGGTCGCGATCAGCACGATCCACACCAGCAGGACGACGGCCGGGACCGTCGTGCCGTTCATCCGGGCCGGGCCCGCGAGCACCGACCAGTCCATGCGCCACGGCCGGGCCACCACGGTCAGCAGGCCCGCGCCCACCAGCAGCCCGTACGCGATCACGCCGAGCGGATCCGCGCCGCCCTCTCCCCCGCCGTGGTCGGACAGCACGAAGTACCCCACCTGGCAGCAGGCCGCCCCCAGCGCCAGCAGCAGTCCCAGCGCGTCGAAGCTCAGCCCGGACCACACCTCCACGACACACGCGAGGCCGCCGGCCGCGAGGACGACGCCGAGCGCGGCGGCGCGGGTGACTGGACGGCGCTGCACGAACCTGACCCAGCCGAGCACCAGCGCCGGAGCGAGGTACTCCACGAGCAGCGCCACGCCGACGGGTATCCGGGAGATCGCGGCGAAGTAGCAGGCCTGGACACCGGCGACGGCGAGCAGGCCGAACCCGAGGAGCAGCGCGGGCCGGCGGCGCGGCAGGTCACGGTGGCGGACGGCGAGCGGCAGCATCACCAGGGCGGCGCCCGCCACCCGCAGCCACACCACGTGCAGCGGATCGAGCCCCGCCTCGATCAGGGGCTTGGCCGCGACGCCGGAGCCCCCGAAGGCGAGTGCCGAACCGAGGGCGAGGGAGAGCCCGAGGCCCTTCCCTTGGCTGTTGTCAGAGATGCGCACCGGCACATGATGGCAGCGGTCGACATGAGCGTCACCCCCTTTGACCCCTGTCTCAGCGACTGGACGTGCGCCGCCGTGTCTCCGCGTCCCGTGTCCCGTCGTCCCCGTGGTCCCTGTGGTCCCCGTCGCCCCCGTCGATCCGCAGGGCGAGTGCGCGGGCGGCCACTCCGGCCCGTTCCAGCACCTCGACGGCCCGGGCCCCGGGGTCGACGACCAGCCCGGCGAGCAGGTCGGTGCCGTCGGCGTGTTCCTCGCCGCGGCGCCGGGCGCGGCTGCCCGCGTACTCCAGGGCGGCCGCGGCCACCGGCGACCAGGCGCCGTCCGCCTTCGCGTCGGGGCGGGGGACGACGGGCAGCGTGCCGGAGTTCTCGACCCCGCTCTGCCAGCGCAGGCCGTAGCCGATGCTGCGCTGCACGAGGTAGCCGAGCAGGCGGGCGAGCTGCGGGGCGTCGCCGACGGCGGCACGGACCTCGGGGTCGTACTCGATCAGCGAGTGCAGCAGATGGGCGGTGTCGACCTGCCGGTCCCCGTCCCGTACGGCCCGGCGGCGGGCACCGGCGACCACCGCCGCCAGCTCCGCTCCGAGCCCGGCTTCGTCGTCCGCGCGGACACGGCCCTGGTCCTGGGCCGGCTGGCGGGGAATACGGGGTTGCACACCCCCTACCTCATCAACCCCGGGGGCACGAGTCATCGCCGAGGGGGAGCATCTTCGCGTCCCACGCAGAGTGGAGCCGTGCGGCGGGAATCTCCTCCTTGCGGATGAGATCAGGCCGATTCGCCCCGACCGGCGCGCGCCGCCTTGCGGCGCGCCCGGCACGCAACCGCCGCGCACCGGTCCCACGTCTGTCTGTGACATGGAGAGCGGGTGCGGTTGCTGGCTGGTCGCCCTGCCGGCGGTCGACGGCAGACAGTACGTGTACCGGGTGTACGCCCCGAAGGAGGCGCTGCTCGCGGACCTGTTCTGGGACGCGTGGCACTGCCACGACGAGAGCGCGTTCCCGCGGGCGTGGGACCTGTTCGACGCGGCGGAGATACGGCGCGTGGACTCACACATTATCTGACGGTTCATCAGTATTGAATGTTCGAGGCCCTGCGGCTACGTTCCGCGACACCGTAGCCCGATACGAAGGGGTGGTCGCATGGCCGAAGTCAGCGCGGAGGCACGCATCCAGGCACCGGCCGAGAAGGTGTGGGCACAGCTCACCGACTGGCCGGCGTACGGGGAGTGGAACGCGACCCACACCAATTTCCCCAAGGGCGGTCCGGAGACCCTGGCGGAGGGCGGGACGTTCCAGGAGAACATGAAGCTGATGGGCTTCCCTGCGGAGGTCGAGTGGACCGTCGAGGAGCTGGAGCCGGCGCGGGTGCTGGCGATCCGCGGCAAGGGCCCGATGGCGGTGATCGTCGCGACGCGCTACACGCTGACCCCGGACGGGGACGCGACGGTCGTGCGGATCGACGGCGAGTTCACGGGCGCGGCGGTGTCGCTGATGGCGGGCAAGCTCAAGGACTCGGCGACGGCGGCCCTGAACGAGTCGCTGCGCAAGCTGGGCGCACTGGTGTCCTGAGCGGCCCGGCGCACGCGTGAGGGCGTCCCGCGGATCACTCCGCGGGACGCCCTCGCGTACGTCGCTCAGTCCTCGTCGGCGAGGATCAGGTACAGCTTCTTGCGGGCCTCGTTGATGACGGCCAGCGCCTTCTCGCGCTGTTCCTTGCTGCCGGTCTTCCAGACCTGCCCGAAGGCCTCCATCAGACCGAAGCCGGCCTGGCGGATCTCGCTCAGGGCCTCGAAGTCGACCCCGCGGGAGGCCTCCTCCCAGGGGGCGTCCGGCCCCTCGTCGGCGACCGTGCGGCCGCTCTCGGTGAGGGAGAACAGCTTCTTGCCGCCCTCGCTCTCGCTCGTGATCAGGCCCTCGTCCTCCAGCAGCTGGAGGGTGGGGTAGACCGAGCCGGGGCTCGGCTTCCACGCACCGCCGCTGCGCTCGGCGATCTCCTGGATCATCTCGTAACCGTGCATCGGGCGGTCCTTCAGCAGGGCCAGGATCGAGGCCCGTACGTCACCGCGCCGCGCCCTCCCCCTGCCGCCGCCACGCCCTCGCGGCCCCCAGGGGCCCGGTCCGAAACCGGGACCACCGGGACCGAAGCCGGGGCCACCCGGGCCGAAGGGCCCGAACGCCGCGCGGCGACCGTCACGTCCGTGTCCGTGTCCACGCTCGAATCCGTGGGAACGCATAACCATCACTCCATTCATTCGCTGATCTGTCGCGTATCGTTCGCGATGGCTCAACGATATATCGGAGAACTTCAGATGACAAGCCCCTCCGGAGAGAGCCCCGTGGCTGATCACGGGCCCTCGATCGATCCGCGCCGGCTCGGGACCGGACGGGTGCCGCCACTCCGCCCACCCCTGCCGGGTCGTGGGAAGCCGCGCCCCGGCAAAGGGCAGAAGGGCGCCGTCGACGTCCGGGAAGCGCAGCGGGCGACCCGTGTCGCCGGTCACGGGCGGGCCTCGTGGGTCACCTCGGTCAGGGTGGTCGTGATCAGGGTGCGCAGCCAGCGGTGGGCGGCATCGCGGTCGTGGCGGGCGTGCCAGGTCAGTACGGCGGAGACCGGCGGGGCGTCGATGGGCAGGGCGTAGGTGCGCAGCGGTGCCGGCAGCGCCCGGCCGCCGAGCAGCGCGGGGGCGACGGTGACGAGGTCGTGGTCCGCCACGGTCCGCAGCGCCAGCGCCAGGGTGGGCACGGTGAACGCGACGCGCCTGCGCAGGTTCCGGGCCTCCAGCAGGTCGTCGACGCGGTCCCGGGTGCGGCCCCGGCGGGAGACCACCACCTGGGGCAGGACGGCGAACCCGGCCCAGGTGGACGGGTCGTGGGGCAGGCCGGGGCGGCCGACGACGGCGAGCGTGTCGGTGAGCAGGGTCGTCGAGCGCGTGTCGGCGTGCGGCGGGGTCTCGTCGGTGATCCGGAGGTCGACGTGGCCGCGGCGCAGTTCGTCGACGGTGGTGGTGTCCGCCTCGCCGAGCACCCGCAGGCAGACGCCGGGGGCGGTGGCGGCGAGCGGGCCGGCCAGCCGCGGAAGGAGGGCGCCCGCGACGACGTCGTTGCACTGGAGGGTGAAGGTGCGCTCCAGGGTGGCGGGGTCCACCTCGGCCGTCGGCGAGAGCACGACCTGGGCGCGGGTGACGAGCTGGTGGACCTCGTCGCGGATCTGCTCGGCGTACGGCGTGGGCAGCATCGCCCGGCCGGAGCGGACGAGGATCTCGTCCCCCGTGGCCTTCCTGATCCGGCCGAGGGTGCGGCTCATGGCGGGCTGCGACAGCCGCAGCCGGTCCGCGGCGGCGCCGACGCCGCGTTCTTCGAGCAGCGCGTCCAGCGCGACCAGGAGGTTCAGATCCAGATGCATGGGAGTAATGCTATTCATCAGAAGTATGCATTTGAAGTTATGCGACCCGCCCCCTTCACTGGACATCACTGGACACCGGCGCAGGACGGCGCCGGAACCGAGGGGAGCGAACGATGCGTACCGTGATCGTCGGGGGCGGGCTCGTGGGGCTCACGACCGCCGCGTCCCTCAGGTCGGCGGGACACGAGGTGACCGTGCTGGAGCAGGCCCCCGAGGTGCGGGCCGCCGGCGCAGGCATCGGACTGTGGCCCAACGCCCTGCGCGAGTTCGACCGGATCGGCGTCGGCGGCGCGGTCCGCGCCCTGGGCCGCGAGATCGACACCTGGTTCCACGACGCGGCCGGACGCCTGATACGGGCCGCCGGTTCCGACGCGCGCGACCACCGCTTCCTGCTCGTGCCCCGTCCCGCCCTGAACGGCCTGCTCGCCGACGCGGCGGGCCGGGACCGGATCCGGCTCGGCGCCCGCGCGAGCGGCTACACCGAGGACGGGACGGAGGTCGTCGTCCGCCTCTCGGACGGCTCGGAGCTGCGCGCGGACCTGCTGATCGGCGCGGACGGCGTGTACTCCCGGGTGCGCGCCCGACTGGTGCCCGGCAGTGACGCCGTGCCGCACGGCGGCCACTACGCCTGGCGCGCGCTGGTGCCCGCCGGGAACGAGCGGCCCGAGGGCACGGTGCTCACGGTCGGTGCGGACCGAACCCGGGGCGGCTACGCGCGCGTGTCGGACGGACGGACCATGTGGATGGTCAACCAGTTCGAGGCGGGTCCGCTCACCGGCACCCGGCGGGACCGGGCGCTGCTGCGCGCGCGGAACCTGGCCGCGGCGGGCTGGCACGACGACCTGCTGCGGATGATCGCCGAGACCCCCGAGGAGGCCGTCCTGGAGAACCGGATCATGTCCGTCCCGCCGCTGGAGCGCTGGACGGGCGAGCGGGTGGCGCTGATCGGGGACGCGGCGCACGGCCTGTCGCCGCACATCTCGGCGGGCGGCACCCTCGGCATCGAGGACGTGGGCGTGCTGCGCGCGTGCCTGGCGGCGGAGCCGGACACCGCGAAGGCGCTCGCGCGGTACGAGGCCGAGCGCACCGCCCGTTTCGAGGAGGTCCGCGCGCACGCGGACGCGGTGGAGCGGGCCGCCGGCGCCGAGGAGTTCGCGGAGCGGTACGCGGCCTTCAGCCGCTGGATGCTCACCACGGCACCCACCGGCTGAGCCCGGACGGGACGGCTCCAACTGGGACGTTGCATGACCATGCGGTCTCATGCATAATCTTCCTATGTCCAAGGTCCTCACCTCCCTTCCCGCCGGCGAGCGCGTCGGCATCGCCTTCTCCGGCGGGCTCGACACCTCGGTCGCGGTCGCGTGGATGCGCGACAAGGGCGCCGTCCCGTGCACCTACACCGCCGACATCGGCCAGTACGACGAGCCCGACATCGCCTCGGTGCCCGGCCGTGCGCACACCTACGGCGCCGAGATCGCGCGCCTGGTCGACTGCCGGGCCGCGCTGGTCGAGGAGGGCCTGGCCGCACTGACCTGCGGCGCGTTCCACATCCGCTCGGGCGGCCGGTCCTACTTCAACACCACCCCGCTGGGCCGGGCGGTCACCGGCACGCTGCTGGTGCGGGCCATGCTGGAGGACGACGTCCAGATCTGGGGCGACGGCTCGACCTTCAAGGGCAACGACATCGAGCGGTTCTACCGGTACGGGCTGCTCGCCAACCCGCACCTGCGGATCTACAAGCCCTGGCTGGACGCGGACTTCGTGACCGAGCTGGGCGGCCGCAAGGAGATGTCCGAGTGGCTGCTCGCCCACGGGCTGCCCTACCGGGACAGCACGGAGAAGGCGTACTCCACGGACGCCAACATCTGGGGCGCCACGCACGAGGCGAAGACCCTGGAGCACCTGGACAACGGCATCGAGACCGTCGACCCGATCATGGGCGTGCGGTTCTGGGAGCCCGAGGTCGAGATCCTTCCCGAGGACGTCACGATCGGCTTCGACCAGGGCCGGCCGGTGACCGTCAACGGCAAGGAGTTCGAGACCGCGGTCGAGCTGGTCATGGAGGCCAACGCGATCGGCGGCCGGCACGGGCTCGGCATGTCCGACCAGATCGAGAACCGGATCATCGAGGCCAAGAGCCGGGGCATCTACGAGGCGCCGGGCATGGCGCTGCTGCACGCGGCGTACGAGCGGCTCGTCAACGCGATCCACAACGAGGACACGGTCGCCCAGTACCACAACGAGGGGCGGCGCCTGGGCCGGCTCATGTACGAGGGCCGGTGGCTGGACCCGCAGGCGCTGATGATCCGCGAGTCGCTCCAGCGGTGGGTCGGCGCGGCCGTCACCGGTGAGGTGACCCTGCGGCTGCGGCGCGGCGAGGACTACTCGATCCTCGACACGACGGGCCCTGCGTTCAGCTACCACCCCGACAAGCTGTCGATGGAGCGCACCGAGGACGCCGCGTTCGGTCCGGTCGACCGGATCGGTCAGCTGACCATGCGGAACCTGGACATCGCCGACTCCCGCGCGAAGCTGGAGCAGTACGCCGGGCTGGGCCTCATCGGCTCCGCCAACCCGGCGATCGGTGCGGCGCAGGCCGCGGCGACGGGTCTGATCGGCAGCATGCCGGAGGGCGGCGCCGAGGCGATCGCCTCCCGTGGCGAGGCCGCGCCGGACGCCGACGAGCTGCTGGACCGGGCCGCCATGGAACTCGGCACGGACTGAGCGTGCCGCCCAGAAGGGCCGACCCGTACACCGGGTCGGCCCTTCTCGTTGCCGTAGGTACCCGGGCAGAGGCGCCGTCGGCCCGGGGGATCGCACGGGCGCCGTCGGCCCGGGGGATCGCACGGGTGCAGTGAGCCCGACGGATCGCACGGCGGTGCGGCGCCGTCGTGGCCGGGCGGGCGGTTCCCCGCGCCCCGGGCGGGGCGGTGCGGCCCCGTTCGGTGGAAATCGGGCCAGAGTTCCCGGATTGGCCTTGGCCGTCCGCGAGGGGGACGCCCTAGCTTCGGGGCATGCGGATTCGAATCGTTGACGCCTTCGCCGAGCGGCCGTTCGCCGGGAACCCCGCCGGGGTCGTCCTGCTCGACGCCTTCCCCGACGAGCGCTGGATGCAGAACGTCGCCATGGAGGTGAACCACGCCGAGACCGCCTTCGCGCACCCCCTGCCCGAAGGCGGCGACGCCGACTGGGCGTTGCGGTGGTTCACGCCGGTCACCGAGGTGGCGATGTGCGGACACGCCACGCTGGCGACGGCCCATGTGCTGCACACCACGGGAGCGCACGCGGGACCCGTGCGGTTCGCCACCCGCAGCGGGGTGCTGATCGCGTCGGCCGGGGCGGACGGATCGATCACCCTCGACTTCCCCACCGCCCCGCTCACCCGCGTCGACGCGCCCGCCGGTGTCGCCGGGGCGCTCGGGGCCGAGCCGGTCGCCGCCATCGACACCGGGCCGAACATCGGGGACCTGCTCCTCGAACTCGACGACGAGAAGACCGTCCTCGGGCTCTCGCCCGACCACAGGGCGCTCGGCGCCTACTCCGAGCGCGGGATCATCGCCACCGCCCGCGCCGAGGACCCCGCCAAGGGCTACGACTACGTCTCCCGCTGCTTCTTCCCGAACGTCGGCATCGACGAGGACCCGGTGACCGGCAGCGCGCACACCGCCCTCGCCCCGCACTGGTCCGGACGGCTGGGCCGGGACGACCTGACGGGGCTCCAGGCCTCCCGCCGTACCGGGCTCGTCCGCACCGGGCTGCGCGGTGACCGCGTCCTGCTGACCGGGCGCGCGGTCACCGTCGTCGACGGGGAACTGTTCACGCCGTAGGCAGCCAGCCCACCTTGCCGGCGAGCAGCGCGTAGCCGACGAACGCGCCGATGTCGAGCAGGGAATGCGCCACCACCAGCGGGCCGACCCGCCCCCACCGCCGGTACAGGTAGACGAAGACCACGCCCATCACCATGTTGCCGACGAAGCCGCCGATCCCCTGGTACAGGTGGTACGAGCCGCGCAGTACCGAACTGGCCACCAGAGCCGCCCCCGCGCTCCACCCCAACTGGTCCAGCCGGCGCAGCAGATAGCCGACGACGATGACCTCTTCGAGAATCGCGTTCTGCATCGCGGAGAGGATCAGCACGGGGTACTTCCACCACACGTCGGGCAGCGCCTCCGGTACCACCGTGAGGTTGAAGCCGAGGCCGCGAGCGGCCAGGTAGAAGGCGATCCCGGTGCTGCCGATCACCGCCGCGACGCCCGCTCCGCGCCCCAGGTCGGGCCACGGGCGGGTGCGGTCGAAGCCGAGTGTGCGCAGGCTCGCCCCCTCCCTCAGCAGGAGGTGGGCGACGAGCAGCACGGGCACGAGCGCGCTCGCGATGCCGAAGAGCTGCCAGGCCAGATCAAGCCAGGGGCGGCCCGGCGCGGCGGACGCGTTGAGGGTCGCCGCCTGGTCCTTGAGCCCGCCCGGTTTGGTGACCGATCCGACAAAGCTGATCAGGGCGGACACTCCGCTCGCACCGAGCGAAAGGCCCAGAACGAGCAGGGTCTCGTCCCGGAAGACGCGTCGCGTCGGCCGCTCCCGCGGATAGGAATCCGCCACCGTGTCCGCCTCCACCTGCACTCCTGCCTCCAGTTGGCCAATCCCGCCCCATGCCCATCTTCGCCCCGCTAGTGTCTCGAAAGCACTTACGAAAGCAGTGCGCGCCAGGCTGTCGGGGGACAGGGGAGGGGCACCACCGTCATGGGACGTCACAGCTTGCCCGATCAACACCGGGCGGGCGCGGCCGACCCCCGTCCACGTGCCCACCGCCGCACGGTGGCCGTCGCGACCGCCCTCGTGCTCGTCGTCGCCGGGGGCACCGCCGCGGCCGTGCGGAGCGGGCTGCTCTCCTTCGGCACGTCCTGCCAGGACGACCCGGTGCGGATGGAGATCGCCGCCTCCCCCGACCTGGCGCCCGCGCTGACGGCGGCGGCCGACCGGGCGCGCGAGCAGAACGTCACCTCCGACGGACGGTGCATCGCGGTCACGGTCGACGCCGAGGAGTCGTACAAGGTGACCGACACCCTCCGGGCGGGCCGGAAGCCGGACGCCCAGGTGTGGGTGCCGGACTCGTCGCTGTGGCTGGACCGGGTCGCGGCGGACGGTACGGCGACCCAGGTGACCTCGGTCGGCGAGGTGGCCACGACGCCGGTCGCGGTGGCCATGGTGCCGACGGCCGCCAAGTCGCTGGGGTGGCCCGACAAGACGTACAGCTGGCTGGAGCTGGTCGGCGCCGCGATGCAGGACGACTCGCTGAAGCTGGGCGCGGCCGATCCGGCGCGCAGCGCGACGGGCCTGCTCGCGCTGACCCAGCTCACCACGGCGGCGGCGAAGGTGAAGGGCGGGGCCACCCAGGGCGCCGCGATGATGAAGACCCTCTCGCAGCGCATCTCCGACACCGACGCGCAGGTCGTCGACACGTTGCCCCGCGACTCCTCCGGCACCGAACAGGGCAACCCCAAGCGCAACCAGGCGCTGATCCTCACCGAGCAGGCGGCGTACGCCCACAACGCGAAGGCCGGCTCCGGCAGCCGGCTCGACCTCTTCTACCCGAAGGACGGCTCACCCGCTCTCGACTACCCCTACACCCTGGTCGACGAGCCGGAGCTGAGCACCGACGAGAGCCGGGCGGCGCTGCGGTTCATGACGTACGTGCAGCAGCCGGCCCAGCGGAAGCTGCTCGCGAAGGCCGGTTTCCGCACGGACGACGAGAGCGTGCCGGCGGACCTGGTCGACCAGGCCGGCGGCGGCGGTCCGCAGCCCTACGACGAACCCGCCGTGGAACCGGCCTCCGACACGGCGGTGCGGGACGCGCTGGGCACCTGGACGATCACCGTGCAGAGCGCCCGCATCACCACGGTGGTCGACGCGTCCGGGTCCATGTCCGAGCCCGTGTCCGGGAGCCGTTCGCGCATGGACGTCACCAAGGCGTCCCTCCTCCAGGCCCTCGCCACCTTCACCCCCGAGGACGAGATCGGCCTGTGGGAGTTCGCCACCAAGCTGGACGGCGACAAGGACTACCGCGTCCTGGTCCCCACCGAGCGGCTCGGCGACCGCAAGGGCGACGGCACCCAACGCGACCTGCTCTCGGCGGCGTTCAGCGACCTCCAGCCCGTCCCCGGCGGCGCGACGGGTTTGTACGACACGACGCTCGCCGCGTACCGGGAGGCGACGTCCGGCTATGCCTCCGGCAAGTTCAACGCCCTGGTCATCCTGACGGACGGCGCGAACCAGGACCCCGGCAGCATCTCCCGCACCCACCTCGTCTCCGAGCTCCGCAGGCTCAGCAACCCGGAGAAGCCGGTCCCCCTCATCGTCATCGCGGTCGGCCCGGAGGCCTCCAAGGAGGAGGCCCAGCAGATAGCCGAGGCCACCGGCGGCTCCGGCCACCAGGTCGACGACCCCGCCCAGATCCACACGGTCATCCTCCAGGCGATCGTGGCGGCGGGCGCGAGCAGCAGCACGTCCTAGCAACACGGCGTCCCGCGAGGGGCGTGGGAGACCGGGCCGCCCGTCCCGCCGCCCCCGGCAGTCCGCCGGCGCTCACCCCGACAGCGCCGGCTCCGGCAGCCCCACCGGCCAGGTGTGCACCGGCTCCCCCGCGTTCATCAGCTCCGCGTACCGCCGGGTCATCGCGGCCAGCGCCGCGTCCCTCGGCATCCCCCGCTCCAGCGCCCGCCGGAACGTCGCCGCCTGCCAGGACGCCCCGTTCACCCGCCGCCGGCAGCGTTCGTCGATCACGCCGAGGTAGTGGTCGCGGTCCGCGGCCTCCACTCCCCACGCCTCGAGGCCCGCCTCCGCCAGCGGCAGCAGCTCGTCGCGCACCAGTGTCACCGCGTCCACCTCGGTGGTGCCCCCGCCGTAGCGGCCCCGCCGCGGCCAGACCAGCCGTGCGTCGATCCCGTCCCGGCACGCCGCGTCGAAGTTCGCCTCGGCCACGGCGAACGGCAGCCGTGTCCACACCGGCCGGCTCTCCTCCGCGAGGGCGCGGACCAGGCCGTAGTAGAACGCCGCGTTGGCGATGACGTCGGTGACCGTGGGCCCGGCCGGCAGCACGCGGTTCTCGACGCGCAGGTGCGGGACGCCGTCGGCGATGCCGTAGACCGGCCGGTTCCAGCGGTACACCGTGCCGTTGTGCAGGACGAGTTCGGCGAGCTTGGGCACCCCGCCCGCGTCCAGCACGGCCAGCGGGTCCTCCTCGTCGCAGATCGGCAGCAGTGCCGGGAAGAACCGCAGGTTCTCCTCGAACAGCTCGTACGCCGAGGTGATCCAGCGTTCGCCGAACCAGGTGCGCGGCCGTACGCCCTGCGCCTGGAGCTCCGGCGGGCGGGTGTCGGTGGCCTGGAGGAACAGCGGGGGCCGGGACTCGCGCCACAGTTCGCGGCCGAAGAGGAACGGGGAGTTGGCGCCGACCGCGATCTGCGGGGCGACGGCCGCCTGCGCCGCGTTCCACACGTCGGCGAAGCGGGCCGGGGTGACCTGGAGGTGCAGCTGTACGGAGGTGCAGGCGGCCTCGGGGACGATCGACTTCGAGGTGCACACGAGGTGCTCGACGCCCTCGATGTCGAGCCGGAAGTCCTCACCCCGGGCGGCCACGATCTGGTCGTTGAGCAGGGTGTACCGGTCGACCTCGGAGAGGTTCGTGGAGACCAGGTCGTCCCGCTCCAGTGTCGGCAGGATGCCGATCATCACGATGCCCGCGTCGACCTCGCCCGCCTTGCGGTCGGCGTACGCCAGCGAGGTCCGGAGTTCTTCCGCGAGCCGGTCGAATACCCGGCCGCCGAGCCGGTGTGGGGCTATGTTGACTTCCAGGTTGAACATGGCGAGTTCTGTTTGGAAATCGCGGCTCGCGATACGTTCGAGAACCTGTCCGTTCAGCATTCTCGGCATGCCGTCGGTGCCCGCGAGATTCAATTCGATCTCGACACCCATCAGATTCTTGGGCCGGTCGAACCGCTTCTCCACCAGCAGCCGCTCCAGCCCCGACAGACAGCTGTGGAGCTTTTCGCGGTAGCGCTGGCGATCGGACAGGTCGAACCGGCCCGCCACGACCTTCTCCCCCATCGAAGCGTCCCTCCTCGATCGGGCGGGCCGAGGTTCCGGCCGCCGGTGTCCCGGGTCCAGGAGTGATGATGCCCAGCGGAGGCGATCGATAACGTCCCGCGCGGGCCCGGCACCCGCTACGCTGTCGAAATGTGTCCTGTGGCACATTCACGGGGCATGGCGCAGCACGCAACTTCAAGTGCCCCGATCCGCTCGTGAAAAACGCCGACGACATTCGGCCGACCGCGAGAACGGAATATCCCGAGGCCGGCGTGGAGCGCGGGTCCGGAAATCGGGAGGATTCCCACAAATCAACGACCGAATTGCACCTTGCGCTGTTCTGTGAAACGGCCCGGTGAAACTCCGCCTGAACGGGTGTCGTATAAACTCCGCGAACAAGGCAGAAGGCTGGCGCCCACGGTCCTGGTTCCTGCCGTCTGGGTGACGTGCGGCAGACAACGGCCGCACCTCTCTTCTCCGAACCGGGCCCCCGCCTCTCTGACCCCCCGTGAGCTGACAGCGCCGTCCGCCCCCGCCCTCGCGCCGCCGCGCCTGTCGAATGAGAGGCGACCCACCATGCCGTTGCTATTCCCCCCTGCCCCCGCGCCCGCACTGCGTTCCGTCCTCACCGCCCTCGGTTCCCCCACCGCGGTCCGTGAGGCCCGTACCCCCGCCCTGCGCGCCGCGCAGGGCCCCGCGATCCCCGAACTCCCGCTGCCCGTGCACGTACTGGACCGGATCACCCCGGAGGGCGTGTCCGCGACCCGGCTGACCGGCTGGCGCTTCCTGATCCGCTGCGGCGACCGGGCGGTGGCCGCGGCCGAGACGATGCTCACCCCGGACGGCTGGACGTTCTCGCACTTCTTCGAGGGGCCCTGGATCACCTCCACCGAGCGGGCCCTGCACCAGGCCGAGGCCCTGCAACAGACCTACCAGCCACGCCTGCTGTCCGTGCCCGCGCTCTACATGCTGACCCTGTGGCTGCACGGCGACCACACGGCCGACGGCGCCGAGGGCCACCCCGCGGCGAGCGACCTGCTCGTCCCGCTGGCGCCCGCCCCGCCGGGCATCGCGGCCCACCGGCCGCACCTGGTCGCCGAACTCCTCCCGGTGCTGACCCACCGGGCGACCCCGGCGCCCCTCCTCGTCACCCCCGCCGTCACCGCCGCCCTCACACCAGGCGTCACCCCCGCCGTCACCCCCGCCTGAGCCCCGCGCCGCCGTACCCCGCCGTACCCCGCAGTTCCCGAAGGGGCGACGGGGTACGTCCGGGTGCCCGTGAGCCGGGAGAGCACCGCCTCCACCGCCCGGACTAGCCCCATCCGGCCATGCGAAACCATCCGAATCGACGGTCCGGTGGCGGTGAACCGACCGCGCGGGTGACGCGTCTCCAACCTGTGAGAAGCGGTGCAGCGAAATCCCTGCGGAAGCACGCCCGGAGGGCAACACTGGTTTCGACCGACTCATCATCACGGGGACCGACATGACCACGACCGAGCGAGAGACCCCACTCATGTGCCAGCACCAGCCGCCGTGTCCGACCGCCGAATCCGCCGACCGGGAGTCCGCCCGTCTGGTGGCGCACCACCCGGAGCAGGGCTGGAGCCTGCTGTGCAACGGCGTTCTGCTGTTCGAGGACACCGGTGAGCTCCTGCCCGACGGCAAGATCATCGCGCCGCACCGCCCGCTCGGTGCCGGTCGCGTCGCGACCGCCGTCTGAGCGAACGCCGTCCGAGACGGAACACGCACCACCCCGGGCGGCCCCGCCGCTCCGCCCGGTGACTTGAGGGGCCGGACGCACAGACACGGTGCGCACCGGCCCCGACGCATGTCCGAGGCCGGCTACCCGGTGTAGCCGAGTGCTGAGCGGAGCGCGAAGTAGGCGGGTTTGGGGGCGAGTTGCTCGTCCCAGGGCAGGGCCGCGCCCTCGCCGGGGAAGAACGCCGGGATCCACGAGTACTTGTCCGTCCAGTCCCAGACGGTGATGCCGACGCATCCGCGCACCGCGAGGCAGGCCTCGGTCAGGTCGGCGTACCAGGCCGCCTGCTCGGCCAGCTTCTCGTCGGTGGCGGGCAGTTGCATCCGGATGTCCACCTCGGTGAGCGCGGTGTCCAGGCCGAGGCGGGAGAAGCGCCGCAGGTTCTCCTCCAGGGTGCCCGGATAGCCGTACTGGAGGGCGAGGTGGGCCTGGAGGCCGATGCCGTCCAACGGGACCCGCTCGGCCCTGAGTTCCCGGGCCAGCCGGTAGTAGGCGTCGCTCTTGGGGCCGGTGGCCTCGATGTTGTAGTCGTTGAGGTACAGCTTGGCGTGCGGGTCGGCCTGGTGGGCCCAGCGCAGCGCGTCCGCGATGTAGCCGGGGCCGAGCGTCTTATACCAGAGGGTCTCGCGGTAGGTGCCGTCCTCGTTGAACGCCTCGTTGACCACGTCCCAGGAGTAGACCCGGCCCCGGTAGTGCCGTACCTCGGTCTGGATGTGCTTCTTGAGCACCGCCCGCAGTTCGGTGGCCGTCCACTCGCGGGAGGTCAGCCAGCCCGGCAGCTGGCTGTGCCAGACCAGGGTGTGGGCGCGGACCCGCTGGTGGTTGCGGTGGGCGAGGTCCACGATCTGGTCGCCGGCGGTCCAGTCGAAGACGCCCTGTTCGGGTTCGGTGGCGTACCACTTCATGCCGTTGCCCGGCGTGATCATGTCGAACTCGCTGCCGAGCAGCGCGGTGTAGGCGGTGTCGGTGAGTTCGGGGTTGTCGGTGGCGCTGCCGAAGTAGCGGCCGTGGCGCTGGGCCAGTTCGGCGAGGGTGGGCTGCCGTTCGTGGGCCTGGGCGGCCGGGCCGGTGGCGATCCCGGCGGCCACGAGCACGGCCGCGAGGGCACCGGCGAGTCTGAGACGTGCACGGGACATCGTGCGACTCCGATCAGTAGGGGATCAGCCCTTGGTGGCGCCTGCGGTGAGGCCGCCGACCAGCTGGCGTTCGGCGACCGAGTAGAAGGCCAGGGCGGGCACCATGGCGAGGACGAGATACGCGAAGACGCGGGCGTAGTCGGTGGCGTACTGGCCCTGGAACTGCTGCACGCCGATGGGGATGGTCCACCACTTGGACTCGTTGAAGACCAGCAGCGGCAGGAAGAAGTTGTTCCAGCTGGTGACGACCGCGAGCACGGAGACCGTGCCGAGGGCCGGGCGGGCCATCGGCAGCAGGATCCGCCAGAAGAACGCGAACGGCCCGCAGCCGTCGAGGGTGGCCGCCTCCTCCAGCTCCCCCGGGATCTCCCGGAAGAAGCCGCGCAGGATCATGATGGTCATCGGCAGCCCGAACGCGGCCTGCGGCAGGATCACGCCCAGCGGGTTGTCCAGCAGGTCCATCGAGCGCAGCAGCAGGAAGAGCGGCAGCGCGGCCACCGCGAAGGGGAACATCAGCCCCATCGTGAACACGGTGAAGAGCACTTCGCGCCCGCGGAAGGCGAACCGGGCGAAGGAGAAGGCCGCCAGCGCCGACACGGCGACCACGAGCACCGTCGTGGCCACCGCGATCAGCGTGCTGTTGCCGACCAGCCGCCAGAAGGAGCCGGAGCCGAGGATGTCGGTGTAGTTGGCGGTGACCCAGGAGCGGGGCAGCCCCACCGGGTTGGCGGACAGTTCGTCGGTGGACTTGAACCCGGACAGCGCCGCGTACAGCACGGGTACGGCCATCACCGCGCCGACCAGGACGAGGACCAGGTGCGTCGGCAGGGTCCGCGCGCTCCTGCGGTCGCTCATGCGCCGTCTCCCCTCATGGTGGTGGTGGCGCCGGCCAGGTCGCGGCGGAGCACGAACCGCTGGTAGGCGAGGGCGAAGACGAGGCTGACGGCGAACATGGCGACGCTGATCGCGCTGGCGTAGCCGACCTGGTAGCGCTTGAAGCCGTACTGGAACATGGTCACGGCCATGGTCTCCGAGTGGTGGTCGGGGCCGCCCGCGGTGATCACCCACACCAGGTCGAAGAGCTGGATGGAGCCGATCACCGACAGGAAGACGCTGATGCGCAGGGTGGGCGCGAGCAGCGGCAGGGTGACATGGCGGAAGCGCTGCCAGGGCGAGGCGCCGTCGACGGTCGCGGCCTCCGTCAGCTCGGCCGGGATGGACTGGAGCCCGGCCAGGTAGAGCATCATGTGGAAGCCGAAGTACTTCCAGGTCATGACCAGGAAGAGGGTGGCCATGACGGTGGAGGGGTCGGAGAACCACTCGCCGCCGAGGCCGTCGAGCCCGACGGCGCCCAGCACGTGGTCGGCGAGCCCCTGGCCGGGGGCGAAGAGCATGCCGAAGAGCACACCGGTGATCGCCTCGGAGAGCACGTACGGCGCGAAGAACAGCATCCGGTAGACGGCCCGGCCGCGGATCCGCTGGTTGAGCAGGACCGCCATGGCGAGCGCGAACGGCAGTTGCAGCGCCAGCGACAGCAGGACCAGCAGCAGGCAGCGCCACAGGTCGCCGAGGAAGACGTCGTCCTGGAAGAGCCGGGTGAAGTTGTCGGTGCCGGTGTAGTCGGAGGGCATGCCGAAGCCGCCCCAGCGGAAGAAGGAGGCGTACAGCGCGAACAGGATCGGCAGCAGGACGAGCACGCCGAACAGCACCAGGGCGGGCAGCTGGAAGCCCATCGCGGTGAGCCAGTGCAGCAGGCGGCGCCGGGAGCGGGCCCGGCCCGAGGGCGGGAGCGGCTGCGGGGAGGCGTCCGCTCCCGACCGCGTGCCGGGCAGGTAGGTCGAGGTCATCGGGCGGCCTACTGCTCTTCCTTCGCGGTCTTGGTGATCGCCTGGGCGACGTCCTCGGGCGACTTGGACCCGGCGATCAGCCCGGCCACGCTGTCGTTGACCTGCTGGCCGACGGCGGGCGCGTACGCCTGGTCGAGGTAGAGCTGGAATCCGGTGGCGGCCTTCAACTGGGTCTGCACGAGCTTGAGGTTGGCGTCGGTGAGCGCGCTCTCGGCGGCCGGTACGACGGGCAGCACGCCGGTCTTCTTCACCAGTTCCGCGTCCGTGGCCTCGGAGGCGAAGAACTTCAGGAAGTCGACGGCGGCCTGCGGGGCGCCGGCGCGCAGCGCGTGTCCGCCGCCGCCGCCGAAGACCTCGGTGACGGTGCCCTTGCCGCCCTCGACGGCCGGGAAGGCGAAGAAGCCGAGGTCGGCGCCGACGCCCTTGCCTGCGTCGGCCTCGACGACCGGCGCCCACTGGCCCATCAGCTCCATGGCGGCCCTGCCGTTGCCGACGGTGGCGGCCTGGCCGGTGGGGCTGGAGTAGGCGGCGCCCAGGAAGCCCTTCTGGAACGGCTCCAGGGCGACGAGGTCCTTCAGGCGCTGTCCGGCCTGGACGAACCCGGCGCCGGTGAAGTCCTTGTCGTCGTTCGCCTTCTTGAGGGCGTCGATCCCGGCGGTGCGCATGGCGAGGTAGGCCCAGTAGTACATGCCGGTCCAGCTCTCCTTGCCGGCCAGGGCGAGGGGGGTGACACCGGCGGCCTTCAGCTTCTTCACCGCGTCGAGGAAGGCGCTCCAGGTGGTGGGCGGTGCGCTGACGCCCGCCTTCTTGAAGAGCGCCTTGTTGTACCAGAAGCCGACCATGCCGATGTCGAAGGGGATGCCGTACGTCTTGCCGTCCAGGATGTACGGCTCCTTGGCGACCGGGAGGAGTCCTTCGGCCCAGGCCTTGGTCGGGTCGGTGAGGTCCTCGACCAGCCCGGCGTCGACCTGCTGCCGAAGGACGCCGCCGCCCCAGGTGTGGAAGATGTCGGGGAGCTTCCCGGAGGCGGTCAGCGCGGTCATCTTCGTCTTGTAGGCGTCGTTCTCCAGCTGGGTGATCTTTATCTTGACCTTGGGGTTCTGCGCCTCGAACTTCTTGGCGAGGGCCGCCCACACGCCCTTCGTCGGGTTGGTCGTGGAGATGTTCCACCACTCGATGGTGGTGATCCCCGACGACCCTCCGTCGGAGTCGCCGCCACAGCCGCTGAGTGCGGTCATACCCAGACCGGCGGCCGCGGTGGCCGCCAGGAAACCGCGACGGGACAGTGCGGGGTCGCCCATGATGCGCTCCTCGGGGTACGGGACGACCGGCGCCGTCCTGGTTCGCTGGGGTGCTTCGAATCTTTCGGACACGGCGCGACGGCCGCCGTCCCGTCCCAGGGAGCGCGATTCGCCGCACATCGTTGATCATCCGAGCCAACGGTCGATCGAAACATTCGGCATTTTCACCGAACGTTCCGAACGGCGACTTTAGAAAGGCGGATCAGGAGCGTCAAGGTGTCGCGCATCAGCTGATGGGCGTGTACGCGAACCAGTCGAAGGCGGCGCGGCCCTCGGTGACGTACATGCCGATCACCCGGCCGGTGAACCCGCCCGCCACCTGCGTGGACAGATAGCGCCCGTCCAGTTCGGCCAGCCGGACGGCGCCGGCGGGTGTTTCGACCGAGAGGATCACGGCGTCGGGCCCGGCGGGACGGACCCCGGCCGGGCCGTCGGCCTCCGGCCCCTCGGCGGCCGTGGCGGCGGTGGCCGCGGGCGGTGGCACCCGGTCCGTGCGCGTCTCGATCACGAGGGTCAACGGGCCCGCCGGCACCGGGTGTTCGGCGATCCGCTGCCGCAGCGGCCCGATCCGCGCGACCACGCTCACCACTCCCGCGCCCACCTCTAGGTCGTAGTGGTGCGCCTCGTCGATGCGGACCGAGAGGCCGGCGCGTGCCGTACCGGGGTCGAGCAGCGCGGCGGCACGGCAGTCGGGGTGCTGCTGGCGGCGGCCGAGGAGGGTGTGGCCGGGGCGGTCGAGGCTGTCCCCGGTGGCCGTGAGCGTCAGCCACCCGGGCCGCTCGGTCAGCGACCAGGAGCCGTCCGGGCGGCTGCGCGGGGAGATCCACTGCGGTGCGAGCACCGTGCCCGTGAAGTCGTCGCGCACGGGCGGCTGTTCGAGCGGGTGCCAGACGTCCGGCGCCCGGTGGCGCTCACGCACCGGTCCCATGCGCGGCCAGCCGTCCACCCATTCCACCGGGGCCAGGAAGGTCTCCCGGCCGAGGACGTGGAACTCCGGGAACCAGCCGCGCGGCCGGGTTCCGAGCAGCACCGCCCACCAACTGCCGTCGGCCGCCCGCACCAGGTCGGCGTGCCCGGTGCACTGGACCGGCTCCCGGGTGCCCCGGTGGGACACCAGCGGGTTGTCCGGCGCCGGCTCCCAGGGGCCGCGCGGGGAGCGGGCGCGCGCCACCGACACCCCGTGCCCGAGCGCGGTGCCGCCCTCGGCGACCAGCAGGTACCACCACTCCCCCACCCGATACAGGTGCGGCGCCTCGGGATCGCGCAGCCCGGTCCCCGACCACATCGGCAGCGGCCCCTCCAGGACCTTTCCGCTGCGGGTGTCGATCCGGGCGACGGCGACCCCCGCCACGGCGCACCAGCAGTCGCCGTTCTCGTCCCAGGCGAGGTCGGGGTCGATGCCGGGCAGGTCGATCCGGACCGGGTCCGACCAGGGACCCTCGGGGCGCTCGGCGGTGACGAGGAGGTTGCCGCCGCCGCTCACATCGGTCGTGACGACGTGGAAGAGCCCGTCGTGGTACCGGATGGTCGGCGCGTAGACCCCGCCGGAGGCCGGGGTGTCCGCGGGCAGCGCCAGCTGGCCGGGCCGGTCGAGGACGTTGCCGATCTGCCGCCAGTGCACCAGGTCCCTGCTGTGCAGGAGCGGGACGCCGGGGAAGTACTCGAAGCTGGAACAGACCAGGTAGTAGTCGTCCCCCACCCGGCACACGCTCGGGTCGGGATGGAAGCCGGGGATGACCGGGTTGTCGTACGTCCGCATGCGCGCGCCCTCCCGAGGCCGCCGTGCCGAAAGTTTCGGCGAGGTCGGCGAACCTTACGGGGCGCACTGTAGAAGGGCGGTCCGGGACCGACAAGAAGCGCTCTCAGAGCGTCAGCCGGTAGGGCAGCAGGCACACCACGACGTCGGTGCGGGCCCGCAGGACGGTCGCGAGGAGGAGGCCGCGCTGGTTCTGGAGGATCTCGTAACGGCGGTGCCGGGGCTCCACCTCCGGGATGAGGACGGCCACCTGACGGCCGTCCGCCGCCGCCCGCTGGACGTACTCGACGATCGGCTGCACCAACGACCGGTGCGGGCTGTCGACGATGTCGAGCCGGACCCCGGGGTTCCACCGCTCCCAGGCCTGCGCCAGCGCGCGGGACCGGTCGGGGTCCGCGTGCACCGCGACCGCGACCACCTCGTCGCCGAGGGCGAGGGCCGCGCCCAGGGCGTGCCGGGCGAGCTTGCTGACCTCGCCGACCGGCACGATCACCAGACTGGCGGTGCGCCGGGGCGGCGGCTGCGGAATCCGTCCCAGCCCCAGCTCCTCCCCGACGGCGGTGTAGTAGCGCTCGATGCGGGCGAACAGCAGCATCATCAGCGGTACGGCGATCACCACCACCCAGGCGCCCGCCAGGAACTTGGTGAACAGCAGGATGACCCCGGCCAGGGTGGTGAGCAGGGCGCCGGTGCCGTTGACCAGGGCGCGGCGCCTCCAGCCGGGCGGCCGTCCGGTCGCCCAGTGCCGGACCAGTCCGGTCTGGCTGAGGGTGAAGCCGATGAAGACGCCGATGGCGAAGAGCGGGAGCAGCCGGTGGGTGTCGGCGTCGGTCGCGGCCAGCAGCAGCGCGGCCAGCAGGGCGAGGGCGAGCACGCCGTAGCGGTAGACCGGGCGTTCGGCGCGCAGGCCGAAGAGGTGGGGCAGCCGGTGGTCGCGGGCGAGCAGGCTCATCAGCACCGGCAGCCCGCCGAAGCTGGTGTTGGCGGCCAGGCCGAGGACGAGGGCGACGACGACGTTGGTGGCGTAGTACGGCCAGCCCGTCCCGTACGCGCCCGCGGTGAGCTGGGCGAGGACGGTGACCCCGCCGCGCGGGGCGACGTGGTCGCGGTGGATCAGGACCGCCAGCCCGACCAGCATGGTGCCGAGCAGCGCGCCGAGCATCAGCTCGGTCCGCTGGGCCCGCCTGACGCTCGGGTCCCGGAAGGTCGGGACGGCGTTGGCGATGGCCTCCACACCGGTCAGGGCCGAGCAGCCGGACGAGAACGCCTTCAGGATCACCAGCAGGCTCAGGGCCTCGGCCTGGCGGACGGGCTGCGCGGTGCCGACGACGGCGACCGGCTGCCCGCGCACCAGGCCGAGCAGGACCACGCCGAGGACCGCCACGACGAACAGGACGGTCGGCAGCATCAGCACCCGGGCGCTGTCGGTGACGCCGCGCAGGTTCACGGCCGTGAGCAGGGCCAGACCGGCCAGGCACACCGGCAGCTTGTCGTGGGCGAGGGCGGGGAAGGCGGAGGCGAGCGCGTCGGCACCGGCGGCGAGACTGACGGCGACGGTCAGCACGTAGTCGACGACCAGGCTGGCGGCGGCGAGCAGGCTCGCGGTGGCGCCCAGGTCCGCCTTCGCGACCGCGTAGGCGCCACCGCCGTCCGGGTGAACGGCGATCACCTGCCCGTACGACACGACGAGCACCGCGAGCAGGAAGGTGATCGCCAGGGTGATGGGCAGGGTCGCCGCGAGCGCGCCGGTACCGGCGACCACCAGGGCCAGCACGATGGCCTCGGGGCCGTACGCCACCGAGCTCAGCGCGTCCAGCGACAGCGCGGCGAGCCCTTCCAGGCTGGTGAGCCGGTGCTTCTCGCCCTCGCCGGGCCGCAGCGGAACCCGCGGTCTCAGCTCACGACGTGCCAGGCCATACGCCATCGGGACCTCATCACGACCGGGACGGACAGGTCGCCCTCAGTGTCCTGGCCCCGCCGGGCCCCCGCAGCCCGCGTACAGCCGTACAGCCCCCGGCCCGGCCCGGCCCGGCCCGGCACCGCCACAGCCACCGCCACCGCCACCGCCACCTGCCTACAGGCCGACGTCGCGGCGCCGTATGTCGTCGAGGGACTCGCGGCGTACCAGCAGCCGCGCGCGTCCGTCCCGGACCGCGACCACCGGCGGCCGCCCGACCATGTTGTAGCCGGACGCCATCGACAGCTGGTAGGCCCCCGCGACCGGCACCGCGAGCAGGTCGCCGGGGCGTACGTCGTCCGGCAGCGGCACGTCCGCGGCCAGCACGTCCCCCGCCTCGCAGTGCCGGCCGACGACGGTCACCGCCGCCGTCGGCGCCGTGCTCGCGCGGCCGACGAGCCGGGGCGCGTACCGGACGCCGTACAGCGCGGGCCTCGGGTTGTCGCTCATGCCTCCGTCGACGGCGACGAAGACCCGCTCGCCGGTCCGCTTGACGGCGAGGACGTGGTAGACGGCGATGCCCGCCGGCCCGACGATCGCCCGCCCGGGCTCGATGAGCAGCCGGGGCACCGGCAGTCCCGCCACCGCGCACGCGTCGGAGAGTTCGGCCCGCACCCGGCGGGCCAGGGCGGTGAGGTCGAGGGACGGCTCGCCGGGCCGGTAGGCGATGCCGTGGCCGCCGCCGAGGTCCAGTTCGGGCAGCACCAGTCCGTGCTGCCCGTGCAGCCGGGCCATCAGCCCCACCACCCGGCGCACCGCGGTGAGATACGGCTTCACGCTGGTGATCTGGGAGCCCAGATGGCAGTGCAGGCCGGTCAGTTCGAGCTGCGGCTGGGAGAGTGTCCGGGCGACGGCGTGCTGGGCGTGGCCGTCGGCGATGGAGAGGCCGAACTTCTGGTCGTCGGTGCCGGTGCGGATCTTCTCGTGGCCGCCCGCGCTGATCCCGGGCACCACCCGGACCATGACCTTCTGGTGGCCGCCGGGGCCGACGGCGGCGGCCAGCCGGGCGATCTCCGAGGGGCTGTCGATGACGATCCGGCCGACGCCGAGCCGCAGCGCGGTCTCCAGGTCGCGCGGCGACTTCGCGTTGCCGTGCAGCACGATCCGCTCGGCCGGGAACCCGGCGGTGACCGCGAGTTCCAGCTCACCGGCCGAGCAGACGTCCAGTCCGAGCCCTTCCTCCTCGGTCCAGCGGACCATGGCCCGGCACAGGAACGCCTTGGCGGCGTAGAGGACTTCGGCGTCCGGGAAGGCGTCCCGGTAGGTGCGGCAGCGCTCGCGGACCTCGTGCTCGTCGAGGACGTAGACGGGGGTGCCGAAGCGGTCGGCGATCTCGGCGAGCGGGACGCCGCCCACCGCCGGGTCGCCGGGCCGGGGCTCGGTGGCGGAGGCGGGCCACACCGACAGGTCCGCGGGTGTGGTGGTGAGGACGGGTTCGTGCAGGGTGGTCATCGGGCGCGCCCCTCTCGGACGGTTCGTGCGGTACATACGATCCGGTCCCGGCCGGCTCAGGCGATCCGCAGCGGCGCGGCGGCCGGTGCGACGGCCGCCGGCGCGCGCGCCGACAGCTGCGGGTCGACGGTGACGGCGGTGACGCCGAGCGGTGCGGCCAGGGCGCGCAGCGCGGGTTCGGCGAGCCGGATCCAGGCCTGGTCGGTGCCGAGGGCGGCGGTGAGCCTGCCGGGCGAGGTGAAGCCGACGGCGGTGCGCTCGCCCCGGGGCGTGCGGAAGAGCCGGGCCGCGCAGCCCGCGGGTCCCGGCCGGACCGGTACGAACAGCGGTCCGGCCGGGGAGCGTTCGCAGGGCTCCGGATCGTCGTCGCACACGAGTTCTGGCATGGGGTGCCTCCTGGCACGGGAAGGAGCTGGAGCGCCCCGGCGGGCGGGGAGGCCGGCCGGGGCTCACCGAGGACGCTATGCCCGCCCGGGGCGGTCCCCGGACCGCTCATGACGGGACGCTGACGGTGATCGCGCCGACGTTGACGGGACGCTGACGGCGGTGGTGCCGGCGCCGTCCGCGGGTGCCAGGGACGTGTCAGGAAGCGGTTGCGGGGGTGGCCCGCGGCCGGGTGCCGGGAGTGTGATGGAGACGGTCCGCCGCCGGGAGACGCCCGGTGGCCGACGCGGAAGTACGGTGGATACATGTCCGGTCACGACGCGGGTGCGTGCGGTCGGGTGGTCGTCGGTGTGAGCGGTTCGCCGGGCAGTGTCACCGCGCTGTGCCTGGCGGCCGCGGAGGCCCGGCGGCGAGGTGCCGAGCTGTGGCCGGTGCTGGCCTGGGAGCCGCCGGGCGGTGAGTCGGCGGCGCGCCGTTCGCCGGTCCCGGCACCGCTGGCCGAGGAGTGGCGGCGCACGGCCCGGCAGCGGCTGCTGGGCGTGCTCGACGGGGTCTTCGGCGAGCCGGGTCCGGGGGCCGCGGCACCCGGCGTCCCGCTGCACGGTCTCGTCGTACGCGCCGTGCCGGGGCCGGCCCTGGTGGGGACGGCCGACCGCGAGGACGACCTGCTGGTCGTCGGCGCGGGCCGGCGCGGCTGGCACCGGGCCTTCTCGGGCCGGGTGGCCCGCTACTGCGTGGCCCACGCGCACTGCCCGGTCCTCGCGGTGCCGCCGTCGCCGCTGGAGGAGGCGCTGGCCTCGGTCCATCGCCGCAACGTCTGGCATCTGCCGCTGAGCGTACGGCGGTTGCCCTGCTGAGACGGCGCCCGCCGGGGCGGGACGGCTACGACGTCACCGCGGCCGGCAGGTCCGGCGGATCCGGCCGCCCCGGCCGGCGTCCCCGGGCCGGCGGCAGGCTCAGCACCATGGTGAGGCCGCCGCCCGGGGTGTCCTCGGCGGCGAGCGCGCCGCCCATGGCCTCGGCGAAGCCCCGGGCCACGGCCAGGCCCAGGCCGACCCCGGCGCCGCGCGGTGCGTCGCCGTGGCGCTGGAAGGGTTCGAAGATGTGCTCCTTGGCGTCGTCCGGGACGCCGGGTCCGCGGTCCACGACCCGCACCTCCACCCGGTCGGCCATCGCGCTGGCCTTCACCAGGACGGGGGTGTCCTCGGGGCTGTACTTGACGGCGTTCTCGACCACGTTGGCGACGACCCGCTCCAGCAGCCCCTTGTCGACGTCGACCATGGGCAGTGTCTCCGGGATGTCCAGTTCGACGCTGTCCTCGGGGACCCCGCCGAGCGCCATCGGCACCACCTCGTCCAGGTCGGCCTCGCGGACGAGGGGCGAGACGGTGCCGGTCTGGAGGCGGGACATGTCGAGGAGGTTGCCGACGAGGTGGTCGAGCCGGTCGGCGCCCGCCTCGATCGCCTCCAGGAGTTCGGCCCGGTCCCGCTCGGACCACTCGACGTCGTCCGAACGCAGCGACGACACCGAGGCCTTGATGCCGGCGAGCGGGGTGCGCAGGTCGTGGCTGACGGCGGCCAGCAGGGCGGTGCGGATGCGGTTGCCCTCCGCCAGTTCCTCGGCCCGGTCGGCCTCCTGGCGCAGCCGCTGCCGGTCGAGGACGACGGCCGCCTGGGCGGCGAACGCGGCGAGCACCCGGCGGTCGGAGGCGGGCAGCACCCGTCCGGACAGGGCGAGGGTCATGTGGTCGCCGACCGGCATGTCGACGTCGGCGTCCTCCGGCGACCGGCACGGCCGCGGTCCGACGCCGCCGGCCCTGGTCCACGGCGCCACGTCGTCCGCCCGCTCCAGCAGCGCCACCGACGCCATGCCGAAGGTCTCCCGGACCCGGTCCAGGAGCGCCTCCAGGCTGGTCTCGCCGCGCAGCACGCTGCCCGCGAGGAAGGAGAGGATCTCGGACTCGGCGCGCAGCCGGGTCGCCTGCTGGGTGCGCCGGGCGGCCAGGTCCACGACCGAGGCCACCGACACCGCGACCCCGACGAAGATCGCCATGGCGACGATGTTGTCGGGGTCGGCGATCGTGAGGGTGTGGACGGGCGGGGTGAAGTACCAGTTGAGCAGCAGGGAGCCGGCGACCGCCGAGCTGAGGGCCGGGAGCAGGCCGCCGAGCAGGGCCGCGGCGACCGTCAGGGCCAGGAAGAGCAGCATGTCGTTGGCCAGGCCCACCTCGGGTGCGGCGGCGGCGAGCAGCCAGGTGAGCAGGGCGGGCCCGAGCAGGCCGGTCAGCCAGCCCCAGATGATCCGGGACCGGCCGAGCCGTGCCGAACGGCCCGCCGGCAGCCGTCCCTTGCCGGCCTCGGCGTGGGTGACGAGGTGGACGTCGAGGTCGGGTCCGGAGTCCCGGGCGACGGTGGCGCCGACCCCGGGTCCCAGGAGGTACTGGCGTGGACGGCGCCGGGAGGCGCCGAGGACTATCTGGGTGGCGTTGACGCCGCGCGCGAAGTCGAGGAGCGCGGCCGGTATGTCCTCGCCGACGACGTGGTGGAAGGTGCCGCCGAGGTCCTCGACCAGGGTGCGCTGGACGGCGAGTTCCTTGGGGGAGGCCGAGGTCAGGCCGTCGCTGCGGGAGATGTAGACGGCGAGCACCTCGCCGCCGGCGCCCTTCTCGGCGAGCCGCGTGGCCCGCCGGATCAGTGTCCGTCCCTCGGGGCCGCCGGTGAGGCCGACCACGATCCGCTCCCGTGAGCCCCAGATCGCCGAGACCCGGTGCTCGCTGCGGTACTCGTTCAGGTACTCGTCGACCCGGTCGGCGACCCAGAGCAGGGCGAGTTCGCGCAGGGCGGTGAGGTTGCCGGGGCGGAAGTAGTTGGACAGGGCCGCGTCGACCTTGTCCGGCTGGTAGATGTTGCCGTGGGCCATGCGCCGTCGCAGCGCCTGGGGCGACATGTCGACCAGTTCGATCTGGTCCGCGCGCCGGACCACCTCGTCGGGCACCGTCTCGCGCTGGCGCACCCCCGTGATGGACTCGACCACGTCGCCGAGGGACTCCAGGTGCTGGATGTTGACGGTCGAGACGACGTCGATCCCGGCCGCCAGCAGCTCCTCCACGTCCTGCCACCGCTTGGCGTTGCGGGAGCCGGGGACGTTGGTGTGCGGAAGTTCGTCGACGAGGGCGACCCGGGGGCGGCGCGCGAGGACGGCGTCCACGTCCATCTCGGTGAACACCGTGCCCCGGTAGCCCAGTTCGCGGCGCGGGATCTGCTCCAGGCCGTGCAGCATCACCTCGGTGCGCGGCCGGCCGTGGTGCTCCACGAAGGCGACGGCGCAGTCGGTGCCGCGTTCGGTCCTGCGGTGGGCCTCGGCGAGCATCGCGCAGGTCTTGCCCACGCCGGGTGCCGCGCCGAGGTAGATCCGGAGCCTGCCGCGTGCCATGTCATCCTTCGAAGCGGTAGCCCATGCCGGGCTCGGTGATCAGGTGGCGGGGGTGCGAGGGGTCCGCCTCCAGCTTGCGGCGGAGCTGGGCCATGTAGACCCGCAGGTAGTTGGTCTTGTCGCTCCGGCCCGCGCCCCAGACCTCGCGCAGCAGGTGCTGCTGGGTGACGAGCCGGCCCGGGTTGCCGACCAGGATCTCCAGCAGGTGCCACTCGGTGGGGGTGAGGCGGATGTCGCGGCCGGCGCGGACGGCCTTCTTGGCCGGCAGGTCGAGGGCGAAGTCCGCCGTCTCCACCCGGGTGGTCCCGGGGGCGGGCGGCGCGTCCCCGGTGCGGCGGACCGCCGCTCGCAGCCGGGCGAGGAGTTCGTCCATGCTGAACGGCTTGGTGACGTAGTCGTCCGCGCCCGCGTCCAGGGCGGCGACCTTCTCCTCGGCGGCCTGACGGGCCGACAGCACCAGGATCGGTACGCGGGTCGAGCCGCGCAGCGCCCTGATGACGTCGGCCCCGTCCATGTCGGGCAGTCCGAGGTCCAGCATCACCACGTCCGGCCGGCGGGCGGCCGCGAGCCGCAGTGCCGTGGCACCGTCCGGGGCGGCGTCCACGCGGTAGTGACGCGCCTGGAGGTTGATGACCAGGGCCCGCACCAGCTGCGGGTCGTCCTCCACCACGAGCACCCGGGTCATGGGGGTGTGCCCTTCCTGTCCGTCCACCGGCTCCCGCCCGTGTCGCGTCGTCCCGTCAGTGCTTCGCCACGAGGTCCCTGAGCGCGATGTTGAGCTCCAGGACGTTCACCCGGGGCTCGCCGACGAAGCCGAGGGTGCGGCCGTCGGTGTGGTCCTCGACCAGCTTCTCGACCGTGGCGACCGGCAGGTGGTTGCGTTCGGCCACCCGGTGCGCCTGGAGCCGCGCGTACGTCGGGGAGATGTCCGGGTCCAGGCCGGAGCCGGAGGAGGTGACGGCGTCGGCGGGCACCTGGGACGGCAGGACCCGGTAGTCGGCGGTGGAGTTGTCCTCGACGACCTTGGCGCGGGCCTCCTCGACCGACGCGACGAGCTTCCTGCTGTCGGCGGAGAGGTTGGTCGCGCCCGAGAGGATCAGCTTGTACCGGGTGTTGACGGAGTTGGTGCCGAGGCCGTTCGCCGGACGCGGCTGGAAGTAGTCGAGGCTGTAGCCCTGCTGGCCGATCAGCGACGAGCCGACGACCTTGCCGTCCGCCCTGGTCTCGGAGCCGTTCGCCTGGCTGTGGAACGCGGCCTGGGCGATGCCGGTGACGACCAGGGGATAGACGACACCGGTCACCAGGGTCAGCACGAGCAGCGCGCGCAGTCCCGCGCCCAGCAACCGGGCGGTGTTCGTTACGGAGTTGTTCATGGTCGTCAGCCGATTCCGGGGATGAGGGAGATGAGCAGGTCGATGATCTTGATGCCGATGAAGGGGGCGATCAGCCCGCCGAGGCCGTAGATCCCGAGGTTGCGGCGGAGCATCCGGTCGGCGCTCACCGGCCGGTACTGGACGCCCCTGAGGGAGAGCGGGACCAGCGCGATGATGACGAGCGCGTTGAAGACGACCGCGGACAGGATCGCGGAGCTCGGCGAGGACAGGCCCATGATGTTGAGCTTGTCCAGGCCCGGGTAGACCACGGCGAACATGGCCGGGATGATCGCGAAGTACTTGGCGACGTCGTTGGCGATCGAGAACGTCGTCAACGCACCGCGGGTGATGAGCAGTTGCTTGCCGATCTCGACGATCTCGATGAGCTTGGTCGGGTTGGAGTCGAGGTCGACCATGTTGCCGGCCTCCTTGGCGGCCGACGTGCCCGTGTTCATGGCCACGCCGACGTCCGCCTGGGCGAGGGCCGGCGCGTCGTTGGTGCCGTCACCGGTCATCGCGACCAGCTTGCCGCCGGCCTGCTCCCGCTTGATGAGGGCCATCTTGTCCTCGGGGGTGGCCTCGGCGAGGAAGTCGTCGACGCCCGCCTCCTCGGCGATCGCCCTGGCGGTCAGCGGGTTGTCGCCCGTGATCATGACGGTCCTGATGCCCATCCGGCGCAGTTCCTCGAACCGCTCCCGCATGCCGTCCTTGACGACGTCCTTGAGGTGGACGACGCCCAGGACCCGGGCGCCCCCGGCGTCCTCGACCGCGACGAGCAGCGGGGTCCCGCCGGACTGCGAGACGGCCGCCGCGAGGGTGTCCGCGTCCTCGGCGACGTGGCCGCCCCGCTCGCGCACCCAGGCGGTCACCGAAGCGGCGGCGCCCTTGCGGACCTTGCGGCCGTCGACGTCCACACCCGACATCCGGGTCTGGGCGGTGAAGGCGATCCACTCCGCGCCGGCCAGCTCTCCCCGGTGCCGCTCCCGCAGCCCGTACCGCTCCTTCGCGAGGACGACGACGGAGCGGCCCTCGGGGGTCTCGTCGGCCAGCGAGGACAGCTGGGCCGCGTCGGCGACCTCGGCCTCGGTGGTCCCGCCCACCGGCACGAACTCGGCGGCCCGGCGGTTACCGAGGGTGATGGTGCCGGTCTTGTCGAGCAGCAGGGTGGAGACGTCGCCGGCGGCCTCGACGGCGCGGCCGGACATGGCGAGCACGTTGCGCTGGACCAGCCGGTCCATGCCCGCGATGCCGATCGCGGAGAGCAGCGCGCCGATGGTGGTCGGGATCAGGCAGACCAGCAGGGCGACCAACACGATCATCGAGAGGTGGGTGCCCGCGTGGTCGGCGAACGGCGGCAGCGTGGCGACGGCCAGCAGGAAGACGATCGTCAGGGACGCCAGGAGGATGTTCAGGGCGATCTCGTTCGGCGTCTTCTGCCGGGCCGCGCCCTCGACGAGGCTGATCATGCGGTCGATGAAGGTCTCGCCCGGCTTCGTCGTGATCTTGATGACGATCCGGTCGGACAGCACCTTCGTACCGCCCGTGACGGCGCAGCGGTCGCCGCCGGACTCGCGGATGACCGGGGCCGACTCGCCGGTGATCGCCGACTCGTCCACGGAGGCGACGCCCTCGACGACGTCGCCGTCGCCGGGTATGACGTCGCCGGCCTCGCAGACCACCAGGTCACCGATCCTCAGCCCGGTGCCGGGCACCCGCTCCTCGGTGCCGCCGGTCAGCCGGCGGGCCACGGTGTCGGTCTTGGCCTTGCGCAGGGTGTCGGCCTGGGCCTTGCCGCGGCCCTCGGCGACGGCCTCCGCGAGGTTGGCGAAGACCACGGTCAGCCAGAGCCAGGCGCTGATGGTCCAGCCGAACCAGTCGCCGGGGTCCCTGAAGGAGAAGACGGTGGTCAGGAGGGACCCGATCCACACCACGAACATCACGGGCGACTTGACCATCACCCGGGGGTCGAGCTTGCGGCAGGCCTCGGGGAGCGACCTGATCAGCTGCCCGGGGTCGAACAGGCCCGCGCCGACACGGCTCTCGGCCGGCTTGTGCCCGGTGGGTGCGTCCTGGTGGGGCGCGAGGGTGGGAGTGGACATGGTGTCCTCGTGGGCTTCCGTTCGGGCGGTCATGACGCGAGCCCCTCGGCCAGCGGCCCCAGCGCCAGGGCCGGGAAGTAGGTCAGACCGGTGACGATGAGGATCGCGCCGACCAGCAGGCCGGTGAAGAGCGGCTTCTCGGTGCGCAGGGTGCCGGCGGTGGCCGGGACCGGCCGCTGCTCGGCGAGCGAGCCGGCCAGCGCCAGCACGAACACCATGGGCAGGAAGCGGCCGAACAGCATCGCGAGCCCGGTCATGGTGTTGAACCAGTCGGTGTTCGCGTTCAGGCCGGCGAAGGCCGAGCCGTTGTTGTTGGCCGCCGAGGTGAAGGCGTACAGCACCTCGGAGAAGCCGTGCGCGCCGGAGTTGAGCATGGAGTGCGGCGGGGTCGGCAGGGCCATGGAGAGGGCCGCGAAGACGAGCACCAGCGCCGGGGTGACCAGGATGTAGATCGCCGACAGCTTGATCTCGCGGGAGCCGATCTTCTTGCCCAGGTACTCGGGTGTGCGGCCGACCATCAGACCGGCGATGAACACCGCGATGACCGCCATGACCAGGATGCCGTAGAGGCCGGAGCCGGTGCCGCCGGGCGCGATCTCGCCCAGCATCATGCCGAGCATCGTGATGCCGCCGCCGAGCCCGGTGAAGGAGGAGTGGAAGGAGTCCACCGCGCCGGTCGAGGTGAGGGTGGTCGCCACGGCGAAGATCGACGAGCCGCCGACGCCGAAGCGGACCTCCTTGCCCTCCATGGCGCCGCCCGCGAGCTGGAGCGCGGGGCCGTGGTGGGCGAACTCGGTCCACATCATCAGCGCGGTGAAGCCGACCCAGATGGTGGCCATGGTGGCGAGGATCGCGTAGCCCTGGCGGACCGAGCCGACCATCACGCCGAAGGTGCGGGTCAGCGCGAACGGGATCAGCAGGATGAGGAAGACCTCGAAGAGGTTGGTGAAGGGCGTCGGGTTCTCGAAGGGGTGGGCGGAGTTGGCGTTGAAGTAGCCGCCGCCGTTGGTGCCGAGTTCCTTGATGGCCTCCTGGGAGGCGACGGCTCCGCCGTTCCACTGCTGCGAGCCGCCCATGAACTGCCCGACCTCGTGGATGCCGGAGAAGTTCTGGAGGGCACCGCAGGCGACCAGGACCACCGCGGCGACGGTGGCGACCGGCACCAGGAC
This sequence comes from Streptomyces sp. NPDC104367, assembly GCF_055583825.1. Lineage (NCBI taxonomy): Bacteria > Bacillati > Actinomycetota > Actinomycetes > Kitasatosporales > Streptomycetaceae > Streptomyces > Streptomyces sp. NPDC104367. The sequence continues at coordinate 237,119 of NZ_JBVJND010000013.1, forward strand.
GCGCACGACACCGCGCACCAGGTCGGACCAGAAGTTGCCGATCTCGCCGGTGCGCGAGCGGGCGAACCCCCGGACGAGGGCCACGGCGACGGCGATGCCGACGGCGGCCGAGACGAAGTTCTGCACGGCCAGACCGGCGGTCTGCACGACGTGACCCATGGTCTGCTCGCCGTAGTACGACTGCCAGTTGGTGTTGGTGACGAAGGAGACGGCCGTGTTGAACGACTGCGCCGGGCCGACCGAGGAGAAGCCGAGCGAGCCGGGCAGGACGCCCTGGAGCCGCTGGAGCAGGTAGAGGAGGAGGACACCGACGAGCGAGAAGGCGAGGACACCGCGGAGATAGGCGGGCCAGCGCATCTCGGTGTCGGGGTTCGCGCCGATGCCCTTGTAGATCCACTTCTCGACACGCCAGTGCCGGTCGGAGGAGTAGACCCCGGCCATGTAGGTGCCGAAGGGGACGTAGCAGAGCGCCAGCGCGCCCATGAGCGCGGCGAGCTGGAGCACGGCGGCGGTTACGGGACCCATGACGTGGCTCAGAACCTCTCCGGGAAGATCAGGGCGAGGACGAGATAGCCCAGCAGGGCGACGGCCACCACGAGGCCGACGATGTTCTCGGCGGTCACAGCTTCGTCACCCCCTTGGCGACGAGAGCCACCAGCGCGAAACCCGCGAGGACGGTGACGACGAAGGCCAGATCGGCCATCGTGAACTCCTGGATGAGGTTCGGATCGGACGTGGACAGTGAGAGCAAACCGCGCCCGTGACCGGATTCGACCGCCGTTGACGGCTCCCTTACGGCCGCCCGCACCGCTTTGACGGGACTCTTACGGCGGGACGACCACGCAGGTCGGGGTTCAGGCCGTCAGGGCCGGAGCGGCCCTCCGCCGCCCCGCTGCACCGCCGTCATCAGCACGTCCAGCCCCCGCCGGGTGGTGGCCATCACGACCCGGTCCCCCGCCGCCAGCACCCTGCCCTGCGCCGGCCGCCAGTCGAAGGCCGTCCCGCCGCCCGCCGGAGCGGCCGGTCCCACGGCCAGCACCCGCCACTCCCGGCGCCGGAACGCCTGGTGCACGGAGCGTCCCTCCAGCTCCGGATGGCCGGCCACGTCCACGCACGTGAACAGCAGCGAGCCCCGCTCCACCGGCATCACGCCCAGCACATGACGCCCCATCATGGCCGCCGCGAAGGACGGCGCGGCCAGCGCCGAGACGCTCCGGCTGCGGGTGAGGGCGTCGGGGTAGGACGCCCGCAGCGTGCGCTGGACGGTCGCGGCGAAGCCGTCGTCGTAGAGCCGGGTGACCACCCGCACCTCGGGGTTGGCCTCCCGGACGGCCATGACGATGTCGAGGTTCCGGCCGTCGTCGCGGGTGAGGACGAGGAGCGAGCCGCACTGCCGGACCCGGGCCCGGTCGAGCACGCCGGGTGCCGAGGCGTCCTCCAGGATCAGCGGGACACCGAGGGCACGGGCCAGCGCGACCCCCCGGGCGTGCGGGTCGCGTTCGATGGCGACGACGCGGTGGCCGGTGGTGCCGAGCCGGTCGAGCACCCGGGTGCCGACCATGCCGAGGCCGACCAGGACGATGTGGCCGCTCATGTCCTCGCCGGGCGGACGGCTCGCGGAGGCGGTGCGGAACGCCTCCGTGGCGTTCATGGTCGCGGCGACCACGAGCGGCAGCACCGCCAGCCCGACGAAGCCGGCGACCAGCTGGAGGATGCGGCGGGCCACCGACTCCTCGGTGGCAGGGTCGCCCATGGTGAAGATGTCCAGCAGCGGCAGATAGACGTTCTTCCACCAGGGGTGCTCGTCGGCGAAGAGCGCGGTGGCGGTGGACAGGGCGACCACGACCGCCGCCAACGAACCGTAGACCGCGGCCAGTTGGTGGGAGAGGAAGACCCGCCACGGAAGGTGCGCGAGGCGCGCCCGCAGCCAGCGCAGCGGCCTCGGGCGCCAGGCGCGGCGGGCCGGTTCGGCCGGGTCGCGGTGGACGACCTCCTCCAGCATCAGCCGGCCGTGGGTGAACTGCCGCTGGTAGGAGGTCCGGTCGTCCGGCAGCAGCTGGGTGCCGTCCTCCCCGGCCGTCTCGGCGCTGTCCTGGCTGGCCGGGTCGTCCCGGTGGGCGCCGGAGAGCACGGCGAGGGTGGCGAGGTCGGTGGCGTGCGGCGGGGTGCCCGCGGGCCGCACCACACCGCGGAAGACCTTGCCCTCGACCTGGAGGGTGTGTCCGTGGCCCACCGCGGCGGCCGCGACCAGTTCCGGTACGGCGGTGTCGGCGTCGGAGAGCACGGTGGTGGAGGTGTCCGGCGCGGGGGCGTCGGACAGGCCCGCCGCCCGGTCCAGGAGCCGTTCCAGGTGGCTGCCGCGCTCCCGGTCGAACATCCGCACGACCAGCCGTACCGAGGGGTTGACGGCACGGGCGAGCAGCGCGGCGGTGACGTTGACCTGGTCGTCGCGGTAGGTGAGGGCGAGCGCGGCGGCGCGTTCGACACCGGCCGCGCGCAGGGTGGCCTCGTCGGGGCGGGCCGAGATGTGCAGCCGGACGGCGGAGGCCGGGTCGTGGTGCAGCGCGGCGACCCGGGCGCCGTGCTCGTCGGCGGCGGACGGGAGCACGACGGTGACGACCTCGCCGCACACGGCGTCCAGTTCGACGGCGAGCCGGTGGGCGAGTCCGTCGTCGCCGCAGATCACCATGTGCCCGGTTCTCTCACCGGACACCGCTGGAACAGCGAGGGTCGACGTCACATCAGCCAGAACGGCACCGGCCCCGACACCGGTTCCGGCCGGGCCCCCTTCCCCGCTCAAATTTCCGCCAAGAACATGCCAAGAAAGCGGGCGGGGCGACGGCCCGGCCGCACTCGAACAGGCCGGCCCGGGTCCGCCGCCCGGTGCGGGACATGGAGGCCGTACGGGATGACGCTCGGTGTCCGGGGGCTGACACCGGACCGCCGTCCCCCGTACGGCCGAACGCCGCACCGCGGCCCCCGGATGGCCTCTTCCCGCTGCTGTACCGCCGTTCGCCTGGGCATTCTTAACGCAAGCTTGACGCCTGGCGCACCCCGATCCATGGGCCCACGCGTCACTCTCTGCTTACGCTTGTGCCGCCGTCCGCGTGATGGCCGGAATCGAACTGCGCCGCACCGCCTCGCACCGGACACCAGGAGCCCCTCCCATGGCCACGACCGAGCACCCCCCTCCCAGTCGCCTGCGCGCCTGGATGCTGGAGGGGCTGTCCGACATGGGCAAGGGCGGCGGCCACACCGGCCCCCACGCGCAGCCGCAGGAGGCGCACAAGGGCCAGCGCTGGTGGCGGGTGATGTGCCTGACAGGTGTGGACTACTTCTCGACCCTCGGATACCAGCCGGGCATCGCCGCCCTCGCGGCCGGCCTGCTGTCCCCGATCGCGACCATCGTGCTGGTCGTCGTCACCCTGGCCGGCGCCCTGCCGGTGTACCGCCGGGTCGCCGAGGAGAGTCCGCACGGCGAGGGCTCGATCGCCATGCTGGAGCGGCTGCTCTCGTTCTGGCAGGGCAAGCTGTTCGTGCTGACGCTGCTCGGCTTCGCGGCCACCGACTTCCTGATCACGATCACGCTCTCGGCCGCCGACGCCGCCACCCACCTGGTCGAGAACCCGCATCTGACCAGCACCCTGCACAGCCACCAGATGGTCATCACGCTGTTCCTGGTGGCCCTGCTCGGCGCGGTCTTCCTCAAGGGCTTCCTGGAGGCGATCGGCGTCGCGGTCGCCCTGGTCGGCATCTACCTCGCGCTGAACGTGGTCGTCGTGGCCGTCGGCTTCTACCACGTGCTCACCGCCGAACACGTCGTCACCGACTGGGCCGCCGCGCTGACGGCGGAGCACGGCAACGTCTTCGTCATGATCGGCGTCGCCCTGATCGTCTTCCCGAAGCTCGCCCTGGGCCTGTCCGGCTTCGAGACCGGCGTCGCCGTCATGCCGCACGTCGAGGGCGAGCCGGGCGACACCGAGGAGCGGCCCACCGGCCGGATCCGGGACACCAAGAAGCTCCTCACCACGGCCGCCCTGATCATGAGCTGCTTCCTCATCGCGACCAGCTTCATCACCACGCTGCTGATCCCGGAGCAGGAGTTCAAGCCCGGCGGCGCCGCCAACGGCCGCGCCCTCGCCTACCTCGCGCACGAGTACCTCGGCAACGCGTTCGGCACGGTCTACGACGTCTCGACGATCTGCATCCTGTGGTTCGCCGGCGCCTCCGCGATGGCCGGCCTGCTCAACCTGATGCCCCGCTACCTGCCCCGCTACGGCATGGCCCCGCACTGGGCCCGCGCCGTCCGCCCCATGGTCATCGTCTTCACCCTGATCGCCTTCCTGGTCACCTGGCTCTTCGACGCCAGCGTGGACGCGCAGGGCGGCGCCTACGCCACCGGTGTGCTGGTGCTGATCAGCTCCGCGGCGATCGCGGTGACCATCGCCTCGCGCAAGGCCGGGCAGCACAGGTGGGCCGTCGGCTTCGGGATCATCTCGGCGGTGTTCCTGTACACGACCGTCGTCAACGTCATCGAACGCCCCGACGGTGTGAAGATCGGCGCCTGCTTCATCGCCGGCATCATCCTGGTCTCCTTCCTCTCCCGGCTGGCCCGGGCCTTCGAACTGCGCGTGACCAGCGTGAGCTTCGACGACATGGCCGAACGGTTCGTCCGCGACATGGCCAGCCGCAAGATACGGCTCATCGCCAACGAGCCGGACCGGCGCGACAAGGCCGAGTACCGCGACAAGATCGAGCAGATCCGGGCCGACAACGACATGCCGGAGCAGGAGGACTTCGTCTTCGTCGAGGTCACGGTCACCGACCCGTCCGAGTTCGAGGCGGGGCTGACGGTGCGCGGCGAGGTCCTGCACAACCGCTACCGCGTCCTGACCGTGGAGTCGGCCTCCGTTCCCAACGCCCTGGCCGCCCTCCTGCTGCACGTCCGGGACGACACCGGCTGCATCCCGCACATCTACTTCGAGTGGACCGAGGGCAACCCGTTCGCCAACTTCCTGCGCTTCTTCCTCTTCGGCCAGGGCGAGGTCGCCCCGGTCACCCGCGAGGTGCTCCGCGAAGCGGAACCGGACCGCTCCCGCCGCCCCCGCGTCCACACCGGCTGAACCGGCTGAACCGGCTGAACCGGCTGAGAGACGGCGGCACCCGCACGCACGGCTCGTAAGAATCCCGTCAATAACCGCTCAGTCCGCATAAGAACCCCGTCAGCGGGCCGTCGCACGGGACCGGCGGCGCCTAGCGTCGGCGTCATGGAGGACAGAGCACGCGGGGGCCGGGCGGCCGGGGACCGGACCTGGCGCGGGAGCGCACTGCTGGCCGCCGGGTGCGCCGTCGGCTTCGGCTCGCTGACGTTCCTGGTCGACTGGGACGCGGGCAGCCTCACCCCGGCCCGCGCGCTGCTCTGGGCCGCGCTGTCCGCCACCATCCTCAGCATGCTGCTGCCGGCCCGCGTCACCGCCGGACCCGGCTGGCTCGCCGTCCGCGGCCCGCTGCGCCGCCGTACCGTCCGCACCGACTCCCTGGTCTACGTCGGGCAGTGCGGCGACGTCGCCGCACACCTGGTCCTGCGCGACGTCCTCGGCCACCGGCTGGAGCTGGACCCGGCCGTCCTGTACGCCAACCCCCTGCTCTGGCACGAACTGGACACCGGTGTGCGCCGCTCCCTGGAGCGCGGCACCCTGCGCCGCGGCGCGGACGTGCTGGAGCGGCTCGGCCGGCGGATCGACGACACCAACGCGCGCGCGGTCCTGGAGGCCTCCGGCCTCACCTGACCGCGCACCCGGTGACCATGTCACCCGCCCACTGGCCCTATCGTGACCTGCATGCAGTCCTACACGATCGGCCAGGCGGCACGGCTGCTCGGCGTCAGCCCGGACACCGCCCGCCGCTGGGCCGACGCCGGCCGGATGGCCACGCACCGCGACGAGGGCGGCCGACGGCTCATCGAGGGCAAGGACCTCGCCGCGTTCTCCGTGGAACTGGCCAAGGCCGCCGGGGGCGAGGAGGACGCCTCCTACACCTCGGTCCGCAACGCCTTCCCCGGCATCGTCACCGCGATCAAGCTCGGCGACGTCGCCGCCCAGGTCGAGATCCAGGCCGGGCCGCACCGCCTCGTCTCCCTGCTGACCCGGGAGGCCGTCGAGGAACTCGGCCTGGAGGTCGGCATGGAGGCCACCGCCCGGGTGAAGTCCACGAACGTGCACATCGACCGGGTCTGACCGGACCGCCTCAGCGGCACAGCAGCGCCGCCCGCAGGTCCAGCCGGTCGGTCAGCCGGGACAGGTCGCGCCCGGTGAAGTGCTCCACCCGCTGGATCCGGTAGTGCACGGTGTTGACGTGCAGGTGCAGCGCCTCGGCCGTCCGCGCCCAGGAGCCGTCGCAGGCCAGGAAGGTCTCCAGGGTGCTCAGCAGCACGGCGGAGGCGGCGCGTCCGCCGGTCAGCAGCGGTCCGAGGACGGTACGGCTGTAGGCGGCGCGGACGTCGGCGGGCACCCCGCTGAGCAGCGACTCCAGGCCGGTGAACGCGGCCGCGTCGACGAGGGCGCAGGCGTCCGGGGCCGTACCGCGGGCGGAGGTGAGCGCGTACCGCGCCTGTGCCAGCGCGCCGGGCAGGTCGGCGGGTCCGGCCGCCGCCGTCCCGGTGCCGCCGTGCAGCGGGACGCCTGGCTCGCTGCCCGCGACCAGCGCCCAGACGTCGCCGAGTCCGGCCCCGGGCAGCACGGCGAACGCGGTTCCGTCCGGCAGCCGGCCCACCGCCGCCCCCGGCGCCACATGCCCGGTGACCTCCGCCAGCGCCCCCTCGGCGAGCCCCGGCCGCCGTGCCCCGGTCTCGGCGACGATCACACGGTAGGGCCCCTCGCCGGGCAGCCCGCACTCGCGCACCGCCGCCTGGAGCGCGCTCTCCACCGCCCCCGGGCCGGCCAGCAGCGCGCCCAGTTCGTCGGCGGCCTGGTGCTCGGCCGAGCGCCGCCGGACCAGCGCCTCCTGGCAGCGCCCGAGGGCCGCGGCCACCTCGTGCAGCATCCCGGCCGGGGCACCGTCCGGGTCCGGCAGGTACAGCAGCCAGCGCTCGTACGGCGAGACGCTCTCGGCGGCCACCGACACCGTCACCCCGCGCCCGTCCGCGACCAGCGCGGCCGCTTCCGGGACCGGCACCGGCGCCGCGCCCGCCGTGGCCGCGACGGTCCGTCCCGACGGTGTGAAGACGTACCCGGCGGTCCGGTCCAGATGCGCGAAGGCCGCCTCCAGCACCTCCCCCGGGCCCGCCTCCCGCGCCAGCAGCCGGCTCAGCCGCACCCGCGCGTTCTCCGGCAGCGCCTGGCGCCGGCTCAGCTCGCCCCAGCGGTGCAGGTACACGGTGTCCGTGATCGCCCGGAACAGGATGTGCGCCGGCACCCCGGCCACCGGGACCCCGTGCCGGGCGCACGCCTCCACCAGTTCGTCGGGCACGGCCCCGTGGGTCTCCTCCCCGGCGAACAGCGCGGCGGCCCCGGCCTCCCGCAGGGCGGCCACGAACCGCTCCGCCTTCCCCGGCGCCCACCACACCAGCCCGCTGAGCACCACCTCCCCGGGCCGCACGAAGCGGGCCGGGTCCTCCAGGTCCGTCACGGTCACTCCGCTGATCTCCCGGGTCAGCAGCTCGTCCCGCGTCCACAGCGGACGCAGCCCGAGGGAGCCGTCCGCCAGGAGGTGTTCGACGTGCATGTGCTCAGACTCCTCGCGCCAACCTCGCATTCACCAGGCGAGTACGAGTTACGGCATCGTAAATGCAAGTCCGCGCACGGCGGAACGTCACTTGGTGGATCATCCAGGACCGGCCCTGCCCGGCTCGGTTATTCCGTGCCCCGCACCAGTCGTGCCGGGCACGCGCGCGTTGCTTCACTGACCGCCATGGACCTGAACACGGTGGTGGAGATCCGCGACGCCCGGGACCCGGCGCCCTGGCGCCCCGGCGACGCCTGGCTGGGCGGCGGGACCTACCTCTTCTCCGAACCCCAGCCGCGCCTGCGCCGCCTGGTGGACCTCGGCCGCACCGGCTGGCCGCCCCTGCGGCACACCCCGGACGGCTCCCTGGAGATCGCCGCCACCTGCACCATCGCCCAGCTCTCGCGCCACGCGCGGACCCTGACACGGGCGGCCGCCCCGCTGTTCGAGCAGTGCTGCCGGGCCTTCCTGGCCTCCTTCAAGATCTGGAACACGGCCACCGTCGGCGGCAACCTCTGCAACGCCCTGCCGGCCGGCCCGATGATCTCCCTGACCGCCGCCCTGGACGGCACCTGCCTGCTGATCGCCCAGGACGGCGGGCGGCGGCGGGTCCGGGTCACCGACTTCGTCACCGGCGCCGGCCGCAGGGACCTGGCCGAGGGCGAGCTGCTGCGCTCGGTGACCCTGCCCGCCCGCGCCCTCGCCCGCCGCACCGCGTACCGGCAGGCCTCGCTCTACGGTCTGGGCCGCTCCGGCGTCCTGGTCATCGGCACCCTGGACCCCCTCGACCGCTCCTTCGCCCTCACGGTCACCGCGTCGACCGTACGGCCGGTGCGGCTGCGGTTCCCGCTCGTGCCGACGGCCGGGGCGCTGCGGGCGGCGATCGGGGCCGCCGTGGCCGACGGGGAGTGGTTCGACGACATCCACGGGCTGCCCGAATGGCGGTGCCACATGACCTACCACTTCGCCGAGCAGATCCGCCGGGAGGTGGCCGCGTGAGGATCGAGGTCAACGGCCGCTCCCACGACGAGGAGCCCCGCCCCGGGCAGTGCCTGCGCACCTATCTGCGCGACCGCGGCTGGTTCGGCGTGAAGAAGGGCTGCGACGCGGGCGACTGCGGCGCCTGCACGGTCCACGTCGACGGCGAACCCGTGCACAGCTGTCTCTACCCCGCCTTCCGCGCCGACGGCCGCACCGTCACCACCGTCGAGGGACTGGCCTCCCCCGACGGCGAACTCCACCCCGTGCAGCAGAGGTTCCTGGACGCGCAGGGCTTCCAGTGCGGCTTCTGCACGGCCGGCTTCCTGATGACGACGGCGGCCCTGACCGGCGACCAGCTCACCGACCTGCCGCGGGCGTTCAAGGGCAACCTGTGCCGCTGCACCGGCTACCGGGCCATCGAGGACGCCGTACGCGGGGTCCGGCACGTCGAGGAGCCGGGCGCCGGCGAGTCCGTGGGCCGCAGCCTGCCCGCCCCGGCCGGACCCCAGGTCGTCACCGGCACCGCCCGCTACACCTTCGACGTCGAGGTGCCCGGCCTGCTCCACATGAAGCTGCTGCGCTCCCCGCACGCCCACGCCCGCATCCGGGAGATCGACACCTCGGCCGCCCTGCGCGTACCGGGCGTGCACGCCGTCCTCACCCACCACGACGCCCCCGAACGGCACTACTCCACCGCCCGCCACGAACACCCCGAGGAGGACCCGGACGACACCCGGCTCCTCGACGACACGGTCCGCCACATCGGCCAGCGGGTGGCGGCGGTGGTCGCGGAGAGCGAGGCGGCGGCGGAGGAGGGCTGCCGGCGCGTCTCGGTGGTGTATGACACGGCACCGGCCGTCCTGGACCCCGAGGAGGCCATGCGCCCCGGCGCCCCCGTCGTCCACGACAAGGACCCGGCCGCCGCCCGGATCGCCCGCCCCCACACCAACGTGGTCGGCGAGGCACACGGCGAGATCGGGGACGTCGAGGCCGGATTCGCCGAGGCCGACGTCGTCCACGAGGACACCTACCGCACCCAGCGCGTCCAGCACGCCAGCCTGGAGACGCACGGCGCGGTCGGCTGGATCGACGACGAGGACCGCCTCAACGTCCGCACCAGCTCCCAGACCCCGTTCCTCACCCGCCGCGCCCTGTGCGCGCTCCTCGACCTGCCGCCGGAGCGGGTCAGGGTGGTCGCGGGCCGGGTCGGCGGCGGCTTCGGCGGCAAGCAGGAGATGCTCGTCGAGGACATCGTGGCCCTGGCCGTACTGCGGCTGCGGCGCCCGGTGAAGCTGGAGTACACCCGCGCCGAGCAGTTCTACGGCGCCACCACCCGGCACCCCTTCACCGTCCGCGTGAAGGCGGGCGCCCGCCGTGACGGCACCCTCACCGCGCTCCAGCTGCGGGTGGTGTCCGACACCGGGGCGTACGGCAACCACGGCCCGGCGGTGATGTTCCACAGCGTCGGCGAGTCGATGGCGATGTACCGGGCGCCGCACAAGAAGGTCGACGCCTACTCCGTGTACACGCACACGGTCCCGGCGGGCGCCTTCCGCGGCTACGGCCTGGGCCAGGTCATGTTCGCGGTGGAGTCGGCGCTGGACGAGATCGCCCGCCGACTGGGCCTGGACCCCGTGGAGTTCAAGGCGCGCAACGTCATCGGCCCCGGCGAGCCGATGCTCACCCCCGGCGGCCACGAGGAGGACCTGCACATCGCGAGCTACGGCCTCGACCAGTGCGTCGCCCTCGTGCGCCGGGCCCGGTCCGAGCCCGGCGAACCGGCCCCGGACGGCTGGCTGGTGGGCGAGGGAACGGCCCTCGCGATGATCGCGACCGGCCCGCCCGGCGGCCACATCGCCGACGCCAGGGCCGCCCTGCTGCCGGACGGCGGCTTCGATCTGGCCGTCGGCACGGCCGAGTTCGGCAACGGCACCACGACCGTGCACCGGCAGATCGCGGCCGGCGAACTCGCCACCACCGTCGACCGGATCACCGTCCGCCAGTCCGACACGGACGTCGTCCGGCACGACACCGGCGCCTTCGCCTCCACCGGCACGGTCGTCGCGGGCAAGGCCACCCTGCGCGCCGCCCGCGCCCTCGCCGACCAGCTCCTCGACTTCGCCGCCGCCCGGCTGCGCGTCCCGCGCGAGAGCTGCCGGCTGGTGGAGGAGGCCGTCCTGCATCCCGGCGGGCGGCTCCCGCTCAAAGAGCTGTACGCCACCGCCCGGACGGTCGGCGTGGAGTTCAGCGCGGACGGCCACTTCGGCGGCACCCCGCGCTCGGTCGCCTTCAACGCGCAGTGGTTCCGGGTGGCCGTCGACCCCGACACCGGCGAGATCCGCATCCTGCGCAGCGTGCACGCGGCCGACGCGGGCAAGGTGATGAACCCGATGCAGTGCCGGGGCCAGGTCGAGGGCGGGGTGGCCCAGGCGCTCGGCGCGACACTCTTCGAGAACGTACGGCTGGACGCGCGCGGGGCGGTCGAGACGGCCGCGTTCCGCCGCTACCGGCTCCCGCAGTACGCCGACGTACCGCGCACCGAGGTGCACTTCATGGAGACGGCCGACGCCATCGGCCCGCTGGGCGCGAAGTCGATGAGCGAGAGCCCGTTCAACCCGGTCGCGCCGGCGCTGGCCAACGCGCTGCGGGACGCGACGGGCGTGCGGTTCACGGAGTTGCCGCTGACGCGCGACCGGGTGTGGCGGGCGCTGGATGCCAGCCGCCGTACCCGCCGTCCACCCGTATCGCCCTGATGCCGCTGATGTGCCGGGCGCCGCAGCGGTCCTGGGGCAGGACCAGTTGGGGGCCCGCCCGGTCGAGCGGGGTGTCGTCGATGCTGACACCGAGCAGAACAGGGGCATGGGCGAAGTCGGGGTCGATCTCGGCCCAGGAGAGCAGGGCGTGGTGCCCGTCGGCGCCGGTGACCGCGATGAGGAAACGCAGCCGGTCCTTGCGGCGCACGGGGTCGAAGCCGGGACCGGCGTCGGTGAGGACGTCGTACAGGCGCGGGCCCGTGAAGCCGTGGTGCTGGACGCCGCTGGTCGCGCACTCGAAGCTGACCCGCACCCGGTGCTGGGGCCAGCCTCGCAGATCGGCCGCGGTGAGCCGGGCCGGTCGCGCCAGGTCTCCGGTGAGGACGAGTTCGGCGAGCGTCATGAGCGGCCACCTCCCGCAAGACGGTACCCGCGACCCGTCACCGTACAAACGCACATGCCAGCCTCAAGTCCCAAGTGCGCAGCTCATGCGATGTGACAGCAGACTTACGTCTGGCAAATGCGGCAGTATCATCACCACGCGGCCGTCACCGGTCGCGACAGGGCGCGACAGCTTTCCCCCATGACTCAGAGGAGTTCACTCGTGATGACCCGTTCCGCACGCACGACCCGGCGGACGCTCCAGGTGGCCGGTGTCTCGGTCGCGGCCCTGCTGGCCCTCAGCGCCTGCTCGTCCTCGGACGACGGCTCGTCGGCCAAGACGAAGTCGGATGCCTCGTCCTCGGCGTCGCCCAAGCTGTCGGGCTCGATCACCGTGTTCGCGGCGGCCTCCCTCAAGGAGAGCTTCACCACGCTCAAGGCCGACTTCGAGAAGGCCCACCCCGGCACCACCGTCAACTTCAGCTTCGGCGGCAGCGACACCCTGGCCGCGCAGATCACCAGCGGTGCGCCGGCCGACGTGTTCGCCGCCGCGAGCCCCAAGACGATGGCGCTGGTGACGGACAAGGACGACACGGCCGCCACGCCCACGACGTTCGTCCGCAACCAGCTGGAGATCGCCACCCTGCCGGGCAACCCCGACAAGGTGTCCTCCCTCAAGGACCTCACCAGCTCCAAGCTGAAGGTCGTGCTCTGCGACAAGGCGGTGCCGTGCGGCGCCGCCGCCCAGAAGGCCCTGGACGCCAGCAAGCTCAAGCTGACCCCGGTCTCCTACGAGGAGGACGTGAAGTCCGCCCTCAACAAGGTGGTCCTGAAGGAGGCCGACGCGGCGGTCGTCTACAAGACCGACGTGAAGGCAGCGGGCAGCAAGGTCGAGGGCGTGGAGTTCCCCGAGTCCGCCGACGCCATCAACGACTACCCGATCGCCCTGCTGAAGAACGCCCCGAACCCCACGGTGGCCAAGGCGTTCATCGCGCTGGTGCAGTCCGCCGAGGGCCAGCAGGTCCTGACCCAGGCCGGGTTCCTCAAGCCGTGACGAAGCTCGACGAGTCCGGTGCCGCGGCCGACACCCTCAAGGGCGGCCCGCGGCGCCGGCGCGTCCGGACCGCCGTACCGCTACCGCTCCTCCTCCCCGGAGCGGTAGCCCTGGCCTTCCTGCTGCTCCCCCTGCTGGCACTGATCCTGCGCGCTCCCTGGAGCAGCCTGCCGTCGCTGCTGACCAGCACCGAGGTCTGGCAGGCGCTCCAGCTCTCCCTGCTCAGCGCGACGGCGGCGACCGCCGTGAGCCTCGTCCTGGGAGTGCCGCTGGCCTGGCTGCTGGCCCGCACCCGGTTCCCCGGCCGCGGCCTGGTCCGGGCGCTGGTCACCCTCCCGCTCGTCCTCCCGCCCGTCGTCGGCGGTGTGGCGCTGCTGCTGGCCCTGGGCCGCAACGGCGTGGTCGGCCAGTGGCTGGACGCCTGGTTCGGCATCACCCTGCCGTTCACCACGGCCGGGGTCGTGGTCGCCGAGTCCTTCGTGGCCATGCCGTTCCTGGTGATCAGCGTCGAGGGCACGCTGCGCGCCGCCGACCCCCGCTACGAGGAGGCGGCGACCACCCTGGGCGCCTCCCGCTTCACCGCGTTCCGCCGGGTCACCCTGCCGCTGATCGCCCCGGGCATCGCGGCCGGCGCGGTCCTGGCCTGGGCCCGCGCGCTGGGCGAGTTCGGGGCGACGATCACCTTCGCCGGCAACTTCCCCGGCCGCACCCAGACCATGCCCCTCGCCGTCTACCTCGCCCTCCAGAACGACCCGGAGGCCGCGATCGCCCTCAGCCTTGTCCTCCTGACCGTCTCGATCGCGGTCCTGGCCGGCCTCCGCGACCGATGGATGACGGGAGCGTGAGCCACACCGTGCCGAACCAGAAACCCGCCGACGGCGCGCAGCGCCCACAGGGGCGACCCGCACCCGACATCGACAGCCGTACGGGGGGTGCGGGTGGTGCGAGTCGGCGACAGAACCCGGCCGAAGGCCGGGGGGTGTCCGCCGCACACGGCCTGGACGCCCGCCTCGTCGTCACCCGCCCCGCGTTCCGCCTGGACATCACCCTCACCGCCGCCCCCGGCGAGGTGGTCGCCCTCCTCGGCCCCAACGGCGCCGGCAAGACCACCGCCCTGCGCGCCCTCGCCGGTCTCACCCCCCTCACCACCGGCCACCTCCGCCTGGACGGCGAGGAGCTGGACGGCACGCCCCCCGAGTCCCGCCCGGTGGGCGTCGTCTTCCAGGACTACCTCCTCTTCCCCCACCTCACGGCCCTCGACAACGTCGCGTTCGGCCCCCGCTGCCAGGGCGCGACCAAGGCCGAGGCGCGCGCCCAGGCGGCCACCTGGCTCGACCGCATGGGCCTCGCCGCCCACACCGGCGCCAAGCCCCGCCGCCTCTCCGGCGGCCAGGCCCAGCGCGTCGCCCTGGCCCGCGCCCTGGCCACCCGCCCCCGGCTCCTCCTGCTGGACGAGCCGCTCGCGGCCCTCGACGCCCGCACCCGCCTCGACGTACGCGCGCAGCTGCGCCGTCACCTGGCCGAGTTCGAGGCGGTCGCGGTCCTGGTCACACACGACCCGCTGGACGCGATGGTGCTGGCCGACCGCCTGGTCGTGGTCGAGGAGGGCAGGGTCGTCCAGGAGGGCACCCCCGCCGACATCGCCCGCCGTCCGCGCACCGACTACATCGCCAGCCTGGTCGGCCTCAACCTCTACCGGGGCCGCGCGGACGGCCACACGGTCAAGCTGGACACCGGCCCCGCGATCACCACCACGGAGGTGCTCTCCGGTGACGTCTTCGTGGCGTTCCCGCCGGGGGCCGTCAGCCTCTTCCGGGACCGGCCCACCGGGGCCGGCGCCCGCAACCTGTGGCGCTGCGAGGTGGCGGGGCTGGAGACCCACGGCGACCAGATCCGCGCCGACCTGACCGGCGAACTCCCGCTCGCGGCCGACCTCACCACGGTCTCCGCCGCCGAGCTGGACCTGCACCCGGGTGCCACGGTCTGGGCGACGGTGAAGGCCACCCAGACGCACGCGTACCCGGCGTAGACCGCGCGGCACACGGCAGGGGCCCCGCCGAAGCGGGGCCCCTGCCGTGTCCGCGGACCGCCGCGGATCAGTCCTCGTAGGCGTCCAGCGGAGGACACGAGCAGACCAGGTTCCGGTCGCCGAACGCCTGGTCGATGCGGCGCACCGGCGGCCAGTACTTGTCGGCGGCGGACACCCCGGCCGGGAAGACGGCCTCCTCGCGGCTGTAGGCGTGCTTCCACTCCCCGCCGAGCGCGGCGGCGGTGTGCGGCGCGCCCCGCAGCGGGCTGTCCTCGGCGGGCCACTCGCCCGCCCCGACCTTGTCGATCTCGGCGCGAATGGCGATCATCGCCTCGCAGAACCGGTCCAGCTCGCCGAGGTCCTCGGACTCGGTCGGCTCGATCATCAGCGTGCCGGCTACCGGGAACGACATCGTCGGCGCGTGGAAACCGTAGTCGATGAGCCGCTTGGCGACGTCGTCGACGCTCACGCCGGTCGCCTTGGTCAGCGGCCGCAGGTCGATGATGCACTCGTGCGCGACCAGCCCGCCGGGCCCGGTGTAGAGCACGGGGTAGTGCGGCTCCAGCCGCTTGGCGACGTAGTTGGCGCTGAGCACGGCCACCTGGGTGGCCCGCTTGAGCCCCTCGCCGCCCATGAGCCGGACGTACGCCCACGAGATCGGCAGGATGCCCGCCGAGCCCCAGGGCGCGGCCGAGATCGGCCCGACGCCCGTCTCCGGCCCGGCGGCGGGCTGCAGCGGGTGGTTCGGCAGGTACGGCGCCAGGTGGGCCCGTACGGCCACCGGGCCGACCCCGGGACCGCCGCCGCCGTGCGGGATGCAGAAGGTCTTGTGCAGGTTGAGGTGTGAGACGTCACCGCCGAAGTGTCCGGGCTTGGCGACCCCGACCAGGGCGTTCAGGTTGGCGCCGTCGACGTACACCTGGCCGCCGGCCTCGTGCACCTGGCCGCAGATGTCGGCGACGTGCTCCTCGAACACACCGTGCGTGGACGGGTACGTGATCATCAGCACGGCCAGCTCGTCCCGGTGCTGCGTGATCTTCGCCCGCAGGTCCTCGACGTCGATCTCGCCGTCCTCGGCGGTCTTCACGACGACGACCTTCATGCCGGCCATCACGGCGCTCGCGGCATTGGTGCCGTGGGCGGACGACGGGATCAGGCAGACGGTGCGCCGCGCGTCGCCGTTGGCGCGGTGGTAGGCG
The DNA here is from genome assembly GCF_055583825.1 of Streptomyces sp. NPDC104367. NCBI lineage: Bacteria > Bacillati > Actinomycetota > Actinomycetes > Kitasatosporales > Streptomycetaceae > Streptomyces > Streptomyces sp. NPDC104367. The sequence goes on from NZ_JBVJND010000013.1 coordinate 253,238, forward strand.
CGGACGGCGAGCAGCCCGGCCAGCTCGCCCTGCGACCCGGCGTTGGGCTGGAGGGACACCTTGTCGTACCCGGTGACCTCGGCGAGCCGCTCCTCCAGCTCGCGGATGAGGGTCAGGTAGCCCTGCGCCTGCTCGGCGGGCGCGAAGGGGTGCAGCTGCCCGAACTCGGGCCAGGTGACCGGCTCCATCTCGGTGGTCGCGTTGAGCTTCATGGTGCAGGAGCCCAGCGGGATCATGCCCCGGTCCAGCGCGTAGTCCCGGTCGGCGAGCCGGCGCAGGTAGCGCAGCATCGCGGTCTCGGAGCGGTACTGGTGGAAGACGGGGTGGGTCAGGTAGCCGTCGGTGCGCAGCAGCGCCTCGGGCAGCGTGTCCGCGGCGCTCGCGTCCAGGGCCTCGACGTCCCCCTCGACCCCGAACGCCGTCCACACGGCGCCCAGCCGGGCCCGCGTGGTGGTCTCGTCGCAGGCCATGGAGACGTGGTCGGCGTCGACGAGCCGCAGGTTGACCCCGCTGTGCCGGGCGGCGGCGACGACCTCGGCGGCCCTGCCGGGCACCCGTGCGGTGAGGGTGTCGAAGTAGGCGCCGTGGACGATCTCGACGCCGCCGGCCGTCAGCCCGGCGGCGAGGACCGTGGCGTAGCGGTGGGTGCGCCGCGCGATGGCCCGCAGCCCCTCGGGCCCGTGGTAGACGGCGTACATGCTGGCCATCACGGCGAGCAGCACCTGTGCGGTGCAGATGTTGCTGGTGGCCTTCTCGCGCCGGATGTGCTGCTCGCGGGTCTGGAGGGCGAGCCGGTAGGCCCTGTTCCCGTCCGCGTCCACGGACACGCCCACGAGCCGCCCGGGCAGGCTGCGGGCGAACTTCTCGCGTACCGCCATGTAGCCGGCGTGCGGTCCGCCGAAGCCCATCGGCACACCGAACCGCTGGGTGGTCCCGACGGCGATGTCGGCGCCCAGCTCGCCCGGCGAGGTCAGCAGGGTCAGCGCGAGCAGATCGGCGGCGACGGTGACGAGCGCGCCGAGCTCGTGCGCCTGGTCGACGACCGGCCTGAGGTCGCGTACGGCACCGGAGGCACCCGGGTACTGGATCAGGACGCCGTTGATCTCGCGCCCGGCGAGGTCGGCCGGGATGCCGTCGGCGAGGTCGGCGACCACGACCTCCACGCCGGTCGGCTCGGCACGGGTCTCGATCACCGCGATGGTCTGCGGCAGCGCGTCGGCGTCGACGACGAAGACGCCCTTCTTGTTCCTGCCCATGCGCAGCGACAGGGCCATGGCCTCCGCGGCGGCCGTGCCCTCGTCGAGCAGGGAGGCGCCGGAGGTGGGCAGCCCGGTGAGGTCGGCGACCACGGTCTGGAAGTTCAGCAGCGCTTCCAGCCGGCCCTGGGAGATCTCCGGCTGGTACGGCGTGTAGGCCGTGTACCAGGCGGGGTTCTCCATCACGTTGCGCAGGACGACCGGCGGGGTGAAGGTCCCGTAGTAGCCCAGCCCGATCATGGAGTCGAGGACCTGGTTGCGGTCGGCGAGCGAGCGCAGCTCGGCGAGCACCTCGGCCTCGGTCCGCGCGCCGGGCAGCGCCAGGGAGTCGGCGTTCTTGATCACGTCCGGCACGGCGGCGGCGGTCAGCTCGTCGAGCGAGCCGTAACCGACCTGGGCGAGCATCTTGGCCCGGGCTTCCAGATCGGGGCCGATGTGGCGCTGCTCGAAGGGAATCCCCTGTTCGAGCTCGGAGAGCGAAGGGCGGTGGGCGGTCATTGCGGAGGCCTCCTGGTCTGACGCGACCTTCGAGGGGTACCCCGGCGCGGGTACCCCGACGGCCTCCCCCTCTGTCATCTCAACCTGAGAGCTTCGCCGGTGCCCGCGGGCTCCGGCTTTCACCGTCGGTGAGAGCGGACGCCATCGGCACCCGCCCTGCTTTCCAGAGTGACCTCGTCCGTGCGGTACGTGGGCCTGAGAGATTCCGGGGAGGATTTGCTCCTTCGGCGCCTCCGGTTCGCCCGGAGGACTCTCCCGCACGGGGTCAGCAGCCGCTGTCAGCCTACCAGCGAGGTCTGCGGCCGGGCCTTCGAGTGGCCGCGGCGTTGAATGTGCTCTTTTGTAGTGCTTACGGATGAGTTGCGACCAAGTGGAGGGCCCGCCGTGCAGACCGACATCGATCCGCGCAACCTGATCGGCCGCAAGGCGTTCGACCGCAACGGTACGAAGATCGGCACGATCGACGAGGTGTACCTCGACGACGCGACGGGCGTGCCGGAGTGGGCGGCCATACGCACCGGCCTGTTCTCCCGGGACGCCTTCGTGCCCCTGGAGCCCAGTGAGCTGGTCGAGGGCACCCTGCACGTCCCCTTCGACCGCGCCCTGATCAAGGACGCCCCCGACTTCGGCGTCGGCCGCCACCTGTCACCCGAGCAGGAGCTCCAGCTCTACCACCACTACGGCCTGGACACCCCGGCCCCGCCCCACCCCCGCCCGGACCACGACTTCGGCAAGCTGGCGGGCACGGAGGACACGGGGGCCTGAGACCGACGCGCCCACCACACCGCCGCGGGCAGTCGTGCGGCGGGGGGCGGCACGGTTGGGCGCGGCGGCACCTGCGGGCGCCGGTCAGCGGTCCCACGCCGGCCCCGCCCCACGGTCACGTACGCATCTCGTCCACTGCGACGCCCGGCACCAGGGGCAGCTCCACCAGCGGCAACGGATCCGCCGGCTCCAGTTCGGGGTCGTCGACCCGGAAGGTCCGTACCCGCCCCGCCTCCGCCTCCGTCGGCGTCTCGAACCGCACCGTCACCCTGCCCAGCCCGCTCCCCTGCACCCATCCGTGCCCGTGCTCGGCGTGCCGCACGTCGTGGCCCGCGGGCCAGCGCCGCTCGGCGGCCGCCTCCTGCGACGCCACCGGCTCCGGCACGGCCGCGGCCGTCTCCTCGGCGGGTGCCGCCGCCTCCCCGGCCGCCGCGGCCTGCGCGAACAGGTCCTCCTGCGTGTAGTCGGCCAGCCCCGACACCCCCACCCCCAGCAGCCGCACACCGCCCGTCGTGTCCACCGAGTCCAGCAGCCGCGCCGCCGCCTCCCGCACCACCGCCGGATCGTCGGTCGGACCCCGCAGCGTCTCCGACCTGGTGAGCGTCGAGAAGTCGTACCGCCGCACCTTCAGCACGATCGTCCGCCCGGACAGCCCCGCCCCGCGCAGCCGCCCCACGCACCGGTCGGCCAGCCGCTGCACCTCAAGGCCGACCCGCAGCCGGTCGTGGATGTCCACGTCGTAGGTGTCCTCGACCGACACCGACTTGGTCTCCCGCTCGGCCACCACGGGCCGCTCGTCGTGGGCCAGCGCCATCGCGTACAGCGCGTGCCCGTGCGCCTTGCCGAGCAGCCGGACCAGCTCGTCCTCGCCCGCCTCGGCCAGCTCCCCGACGGTGGCGATCCCGGCCCGCCGCAGATGGTCCCCGGTCGCCGGCCCGACCCCGGGCAGGGTGCGCACCGGCATCGGCTCCAGCATCGCCCGCTCCGTGCCCGGGTCGATCATGACCAGTCCGTCGGGCTTGGCCTCCTCGGAGGCGATCTTCGCGAGCATCTTGGAGGCGGCGAGCCCGACGGACCCGCACAGCCCCGTGGCGGCCCGTATGTCCGCGCGCAGCCTCTCCCCCACCAGCCGCGCCGACACCGCGTCCCAGGCCGCCGCGCCGGCCTCCAGGTCCACGAACGCCTCGTCCAGGCTCAGCGGCTCCACCAGCGGCGACAGCTCGTGCAGCAGCGCCATCACCTGCTCGCTGATCGTCCGGTACAGCCCGAAGCGCGGCACCAGGTACGCGGCGTTCGGCGCCAGCCGCCGCGCCTGGGCCATCGGCATCGCCGAGCGCACCCCGAACGCCCTGGCCTCGTACGACGCGGTGGCCACCACACCACGCGGTCCGAGCCCGCCCACGATCACGGCCTTCCCGCGCAGGCTCGGCTTCGACGCCTGCTCCACCGAGGCGTAGAAGGCATCCATGTCGAGATGCAGGATCGTGGGCTCGTTTCTCACATCTCCGATGCTGCACCACGGCACTGACAATGCCCCGGCACATGACCGTGCCGGGGCATCGCGGGAGACTCCGAAGGCGCCGGATCTCCGGCCCGGGGGTTCAGACCGCCCGGTTGCGCCGCCGGGCCAGCTCGTCGGCGGGGTTGTGCCCGACGAGGGTCTCGCCGGTGTCGACGCGCTCGCCGTGCAGCTGGGACAGCGCGCTCTCCACGTCCCGCCAGACCACCCCGACCGCGATGCCGAAGATGCCCTGACCGCCCTGGAGCAGGGCGTGGACCTCGTCCGGCGAGCTGCACTCGTAGACCGTGGCGCCGTCGCTCATGAGGGTCATGCGCTCCAGGTCGCGGAAGCCGCGTTCCCTGAGGTGCTGCACCGCCGTGCGGATGTTCTGGAGGGAGACCCCGGTGTCCAGGAACCGCTTGACGATCTTCAGGACGACGACGTCCCGGAAGCTGTACAGCCGCTGCGTGCCCGACCCGTGGGCGGGGCGCACGCTGGGCTCCACGAGGCCGGTGCGGGCCCAGTAGTCGAGTTGCCGATAGGTGATGCCGGCCGCCGCACAGGCCGTGGGCCCCCGGTAGCCGATCTCCTCGGTCGCCATGGACGCCGCCCCTCCGCCGCTCGGCACTGCCGTCGGCCGCTGCGGAGCTTGACCGGCCATGCTGCTGTGAAGCGGGTACGGACCGCTCTCCCCGAAACCGTGTCCGGGGGCACCCCCAGCCGTACCGTCGCCGCTGCTTCTCACGCCGACCTCCGTCCTTGACCTGCCTTCTCGACGGTAGGCAGTCACCAGGGGTGCGTCAACGATCGCCACACTCGGCACGCCGAGTGATAATCACCCTAGGAGTGGTTTCCCGTGCCCCACCGCGGGGAAAGGCTAGCCGAATGCTCTGGCGGGAGGCCGTAGGACGCTCTCAATGGCCCCTGGCAATTGCCCGTGAGTTTCGGCTGTGACCTGCCGCGAACCGGCCCGTCACCGACCTTCCGGTGGGTAACGGGCCGCCTTGGTCCCTCACTGGCTGCTGGTGCCGAAGTCCTCGGGCGAGATCTGGTCGAGGAACTCGCGGAACTTCTCCACCTCGTCCTCCTGCTCGTCCGGGATCGCGATGCCCGCGTCGTCCAGCACCGTGTCGCTGCCGTAGATCGGCGTTCCGGTGCGCAGCGCCAGCGCTATGGCGTCGGACGGGCGGGCGCTCACCTCGACCCCGCTGGCGAACACCAGCTCCGCGTAGAAGACGCCCTCACGCAGGTCCGTGATGCGCACTTCGGTGAGCTCCTGACCGACGGCCTCCAACACGTCCTTGAACAGGTCGTGGGTCAGCGGTCGCGCGGGCGCCATGCCCTGCTGGGCGAAAGCGATCGCCGTCGCCTCCCCCGGCCCGATCCAGATGGGGAGGTAACGGTCGCCTCCCACTTCGCGCAGGAGCACGATCGGTTGGTTGGAGGGCATTTCCACCCGGACACCTACGACATCGAGCTCGTTCACACAGCAACCCTAGGCCGTGCCCGGGACGTTTGGGTAGTCGGGCCGAAAACGCGAGCCCGATCCGGCCTGCGCCCGGGTCCTGTCACCGCGGTCACGGCAACCGCACCCCGAGGGCGGTCTGCACCAGCGCGGCGTGCAACTTCACCGTCAGCTCCGCCAGCTCCTTCGTACGGGCCTCGGCGTGGGCCCTGGTCTGCGGGTTGCGGTGCCGCTTCAGCGGGGCCACCACCTGGTCCACCAGGCCGGCCTCGCGGTCGGCGGCGGCCTTCATCACCCGCAGATGGCGCGGTTCGATCCCGAACCGGCCCAGCTCGGCGACGAGCCCGGCCACGGTCACCACCTCGGCGTCGTACACGCCGTCCTCCAGCGGAGCGATGAGCCCGTACGACTCCCACTCCTTGAGGCAGGTCTCGTCGATCTCGGCGGCCGCGAGCAGCTCCTGCCGCCCGATCCGGGCCACCGTCGGCGCCTCGGACGCCGTCGGCAACGCCTCGCCGTCCCGCTGCCGCCCCAGCACGGGCAGCTGCAGGGCCTCACCGCGCTCCATGGCGTCCAGGTACTCGCGGATGACCTTGAGCGGCAGATAGTGGTCCCGCTGCATCCGCAGGACGTGTCCGAGGCGTTCCACGTCCCCGGCGCTGAACTTGCGGTACCCGGAGGGGGTCCGGCGCGGCTCGATGAGCCCCTCCGACTCCAGGAAGCGGATCTTGGAGATGGTGACTTCGGGGAACTCGTCGCGCAGCACGTTCAGCACCGTGCCGATGCTCATCAGCCCGGTTTCCGTGGCGGCGGTGCCGTGACCGGTACCGCCGCTCGGTGTGTGCAGCATGGACCTTCTTCCCTGGGGTCCTCCAGGCGAGATCCGGAGGGTCAGACGCCCTGCCGGCTCGCGTAGAAGACCAGCCGGTACTTGCCGATCTGGACCTCGTCACCGTTCGACAGGGCGACCTGGTCGATGCGCTCCCGGTTGACGTACGTGCCGTTGAGGCTGCCCACGTCGGCCACCGTGAAGGAACCGTCCGGCTGGCGGCGGAACTCCACGTGCCGGCGCGAGACCGTCACGTCGTCCAGGAAGATGTCGCTCTGCGGGTGACGGCCGGCCGTGGTCAGGTCGCTGTCCAGCAGGAAGCGGCTGCCCGAGTTCGGGCCACGGCGCACCACCAGCAGCGCGGAGCCCAGCGGCAGCGCGTCGACCGCGGCCTGCGCCTCGGGCGAGAGCGCCGGCATCTGGGTCTGACCGGTGACCTCGGCGTCGTAGGCCTCCAGACCGGAGATCGAGATCGTGGACGTCGTCTCGGACGCACGCTCGGGGACGGCACCCGCACGCAGCGGAGCACCGCAGTTGGAACAGAAGCGGGCGTTCTCCGCGTTGCGGTTACCGCACCTCGTACAAACCAGGGCCGACATCGACGGATCCTCCTGCCGCGGCTGCCCCGCCGGGGCGTTGGACGCGTACGGGTCGGAGGCAAACCCTCCACCCGCACCTGAGGTTGACGGTTGCCCGAAACCTATGCCGCCGGACTGGGACGGGTCAACTGACGGCGCGCCCTGACCTCCCGAAATGTCACCCCCCGGACCAGCCACCTGGTCCCGGAACAGGGGGCGCTGGCCCTCCGCGTCGGACTGTGCGCGATGGCGAGCGGTCGCGTTGTCGCTTCCTTCTCGCGCGCTCTTGCCGAACAACTTCGCAAACAACTTCACGGGCGATTCCCCTTGACCGAAACAGACCCGCCCGTGGGGCAGGACGAACCCTGACTGAATAAACCGGCCGACCCGGACAACCTCACAACGTCCGTATCCACCAGACAGTTTCCACCACGCACCGGCTGCTCGGTGCGCCGACCCCCCGCATCCTCATGCCCCCGCCCGACGTCCCCCATGCACCACCGGTTCACTGCGCGGTCGACCGAGCGTAGTCAGGCTGCTTCGCCGGTCGCAAGGCGTCCACGACGATCTTGGCCGACCGCTCGACGGTCACAGTCGCCTGTTCCTTCTCAAGGGTCTGCACCACGCCTCCGGGGATGTTGAGAGCCGGTTCGAGGTCCTGCGGCTTGCCGATCACCCTGAAAACGAAGGGCTGGGTGATCTTGTTCCCGTCGACGCTCACACTCTTGCCGGAATCCGTCAGGTAGGTGCCGGCGATCACCCGTACCCCGTTCACCTGGATCGCCTCCGCGCCGGCCGCGCGCAGCTCCTGGACCGCGTCGAGCAGCATGTCCGCCTCCACCGTTCCCTTCGGGTCGTCGACCGTCATCGTGATGCCGGTACCCTGCGCCGCCACGGTGCCCGCCAGAATGCCGAGTTGTCTCTCCTTCTCGGCCGTCTGCCTGCGTGCCTCCGCCGCCTGGTCGGAGCTGCTCTGCAACTCCTGGCGCTGCTTCTCGAGTCCTGTCTTCTCGTCCTCAAGACGCTGAGTACGGTCGTCCAGTTCATCGAGGATGCGGACAAGATCCTCCTGACGTGCCCCGCGCAGCGCGCTGTCGCTGTCGCTGTTCGACGCGACCTGCACCGCCAGCCCGAATCCGAGTCCGAACAGGAGCAGGGCGACGATCAGTTGGGCCCGGCTGACCCGCGGCGGCCACAGCCCCTGGACCAGCCGCTGGCGGCCGGTCAGCCCGGCGTCCGGCCGGGGCTCGGCGGCCTCGGCCTCCGGCGCCGTGGGCGGCACCTCGGCGGGCAGTTCCCTGCGCAGCCGGTGCTCGGGCTGCCTCTCGTGTCCGTTCATGCCGCTCACGCCCGGAAGACGTGGCGCCGGATCGCCGCCGCGTTGGAGAAGATACGGATACCGAGGACCACCACGACACCGGTGGACAGCTGCGAGCCCACGCCCAGCTTGTCGCCCAGGAAGACGATCAGCGCCGCCACCACCACGTTGGACAGGAACGACACCACGAAGACCTTGTCGTCGAAGATCCCGTCGAGCATGGCCCGCAGACCGCCGAAGACGGCGTCGAGCGCCGCCACCACGGCGATCGGCAGATACGGCTCGACGACCGCCGGAACCTCAGGCCGGACCAACAGTCCGGCCACGACGCCCACGACGAGGCCAAGTACGGCGATCACGATGTGCCCTTCTCAGTCTTCTCGGTGTACGGCTCCGCCGTACGTACGATCACGCTCGGTGCGGCGGGCAGCCGGACGTCACTCTCCGTGGAGATCGTCGCCCTGATGTCGAAGTTCTGCTCCAGCGCGTGCAGATACAACCCGTCCACGCTGTCCTGGAACCTGGAACTCAGCAGCTCCCCGTCCCCCACCGCCAGCACCGTGTACGGCGGTACCAGCGGCCTGTTGTCGACCAGTATCGCGTCCCCAGCGGCCCGGATCGCCGACAGGGCGGTCAGCCGCTGGCCGTTGATGGAGACGGCCTCGGCGCCCGAGGCCCACAGACCGTTCACGACGCGCTGCATGTCGTGGTCGCGGACCCGGCCGGTGTCGGAGAACCCGGAGGTCTCCCGGGGGTTGCTGCCGTCGCCGCCCGAGGACGCCTCCTTGGAGTCGTTCACGACCAGCTTCACGCCGGGGCCGTGCACCGCCGTGGCACCCGACAGCATGCCCACCAGGTCCGCCTGTCCGCTGCCCCCGCTCTCCCTGAGGGCCGCGCGCTGACGGGCGCTGACGTCGTCACGCAGTTTGTCGACGGTGTTCTCCAGCTTGTCCGCGGCGGCCGTCTCACGGTCGATGCGGTCGATCAGCTCCTGTCGCTCCTTGGCCACCACGGGTGCCGTCACACGCGCCTGGGCGGCTCCCACGGTCACCACGAGCGCCGCGAGCACCAGCCCGCCGGCGAGCCCGAGCCTGGCCCGGAGGGTCTTCGGCATGCCGCCGCCCTCCCCCTTGGCCCGCTTGCGCGCGGCCGCCTCGGCGTACCCGTCGTCGAGGCTGTGGTCCATGACGTTGGTGAGCAACGACATGGAGGCGTCCGGGCGCTGCGGCCGGGGGACGCTGCTCCGAACGGGGGGTTGCTGCGGCATGCCGCACATCGTCGCACGTCGCGACCAGTACCTCCGAACGGCCCCACCGGCGTGCCGGACGGGCCCCCTCGGGGACACCGGTCCGGCACGCGCGCGTGGGCTCTCTCAGCGTCCGGCGCTGTCCACGATCGCCGACCACTCGTCCAACAGGGCCTGCGCGGAGGCGTCGTCGGGGCCCTCGGCCCACAGATGGGTGACCGCCTCGGCCGGGTCGGGCAGCACCATCACCCAGCGCCCGTCGGTCTCCACGACACGTACCCCGTCCGTGGTGTCCACGGAACGGTCGCCGGCCGCCTCCACGACACGCCGCATGACCAGGCCCTTGACAGCCCACGGCGTGGCCAGGTCCCGCTTGAGGACGTGCGCCCGCGGAATCCGGGCGTCGATCTGGCTGAGCGTGAGCTGCGTCCGCGCCACCAGACCGATCAGCCGTACGAAGGCGGCCGTACCGTCGTAGACGCTGCTGAACTCCGGGACGATGAACCCGCCCTTGCCGTCACCGCCGAAGATGGTGCCCTCCTCGCGCCCCACGCGCGTGAGGTCGTCCGGAGAGGTGGTCGTCCACTCGACCTGGGTGCCGTGGTAGGCGGCCACCTGCTCGGCGATCCGGGTCGTGGTGACCGGAAGCGCCACACGCCCGCTGCGCCGCTCGGCGGCGACCAGGTCGAGCATCACCAGCAGCGCCCGGTCGTCCTCGATGATGCGGCCCTTCTCGTCCACCAGGGACAGCCGCTCGCCGACCGGGTCGAACCGCACCCCGAACGCGGCACCCGAGGACGCCACGATCTCGCCGAGCCGCACCAGGCCGGCCCGCCGCTGGTCGGCCGTCTCGGTGGGCCTGGCCTCGTTCAGACCGGGGTTGATCGTCAGCGAGTCCACCCCGAGCTTGCCCAGCAGGCTGGGCAGCACCAGCCCGGCACTGCCGTTCGAGGCGTCCACCACGACCTTCAGATCCGCGTCGGCGATCCCGGTCGTGTCGACGTTCCGCAGCAGCGACCCGGTGTACGAGTCGAACACACTGGCGGGGAAGTACAGGTCGCCGATCTCGCCCGGGAACGCACGCCGGTACTCCTGTCGCGCGAAGATCCGGTCCAGCTTCCGCTGACTGGCCTGCGAGAGGTCCGCGCCCTGTCCGTCGAAGAACATGATGTCGACGGAGTCCGGCACCCCCGGCGAGGTCCGGATCATGATCCCGCCGGCACTGCCCCGCGCGGTCTGCTGCCGCGCCACGGGCAGCGGCACGTTCTCCAGGTCGCGTACGTCGATGGCGCTGGCCTGGAGCGCGGAGATGACCGCCCGCTTGAGCGCACGGGCGCCACGCGAGTGGTCACGGGCCGTCGTGACGGTCGACCCCTTCTTCAGGGTGGTCGCGTACGCGCCGGCCAGCCGCACCGCCAGTTCCGGCGTGATCTCCACGTTCAGGATGCCGGAGACACCACGGGCGCCGAACAGATGCGCCTGACCGCGGGACTCCCAGATCACCGACGTGTTGACGAACGCACCGGCCTCGATGGTCTTGAACGGATAGACCCGCACATTGCCCTGAACGATCGATTCTTCACCGATCAGGCACTCGTCACCGATGACCGCGCCGTCCTCGATCCGGGCGGCCCGCATGATGTCGGTGTTCTTGCCGACGACGCAGCCGCGCAGATTGCTGTGCTGTCCGACGTACACGTTGTCGTGGACGACGGCCCGGTGCAGGAACGCACCGCTCTTGACGACGACGTTGGAGCCGACGACGGTGTGTTCCCGGATTTCGGCGCCGGCCTCGACCTTGGCGTAGTCGCCGATGTACAGCGGCCCGCGGAGTACGGCGTCGGCGTGTACCTCGGCGCCCTCGGCGACCCAGACGCCGGGGGATATCTCGAAGCCGTCGATGTCGACGTCGACCTTGCCCTCCAGGACGTCGGCCTGCGCCTTCACATACGACTCGTGCGTGCCGACGTCCTCCCAGTAGCCCTCGGCGACATAGCCGTAGACCGGCTTGCCCTCCTTCATCAGCTGCGGGAAGACATCGCCGGACCAGTCGACGGGTACGTCGGCCTCGACGTAGTCGAATACCTCGGGCTCCATGACATAGATGCCCGTGTTCACCGTGTCGGAGAAGACCTGGCCCCAGGTCGGCTTCTCGAGAAAGCGCTCGACCTTGCCTTCTTCGTCGACAATGGTGATGCCGAATTCCAGCGGATTGGGCACACGCGTCAGGCACACCGTGACGAGTGCGCCCTTCGCCTTGTGGAAGTTGATCAGTTCGGTGAGGTCGAAGTCGGTCAGGGCATCACCGGAGATCACGAGGAAAGCATCGTCCTTCAACGCCTCTTCGGCGTTCTTGACGCTTCCGGCGGTACCGAGTGGCTTCTCCTCGTTGGCATAGGTGAGCTCCATTCCGAGCTCCTCGCCGTCTCCGAAGTAGTTCTTGACCAGCGATGCCAGGAACTGCACGGTGACGACGGTCTCGGTGAGCCCATGCCTTTTGAGCAGCCGTAGCACATGCTCCATGATCGGGCGGTTCACCACCGGCAGGAGCGGCTTGGGCATGCTGGAGGTCATGGGGCGAAGGCGTGTGCCTTCACCACCGGCCATCACGACGGCCTTCATGTCGGAAGCGTCCTCCTCCAAGAGATGACGGTCTAGCCGACTTCACCCGTCAAGATTGTCCCGCACTTTTCCAGCGCGGGCCATCGAGAGCCACTACGTCCGGACAAACTCCGGGCTCAATCGGCTGTGGCGTCCGCGCGAACGAGGCGGCGGACCTGCACCACGTAGAGCACTCCTGCCCACCAGTACAGCGTTGTACCCCACCCGGCGAACGCCCATCCGAAAATCGCAGCGAGTGACGAGATCCAACCGCTTCCGTCACTCAGCAGCAGGAGCGGGAACGCGTACATCAGATTGAAGGTGGCGGCCTTCCCCAGGAAGTTCACCTGAGGCGGCGGATAGCCGTGTCGCCTGAGGATCCCCACCATCACCAGCAGAATCAGTTCACGCAGCAGGAGTACGCCCGTCAGCCACAGCGGCAGGATCTCGCGCCAGGTGAGACCGATCAGTGTCGACAGCACGTAGAGCCGGTCCGCGGCCGGGTCGAGAAGCCGGCCGAGGCTGCTGACCTGGTTCCAGCGCCGGGCCAGCTTGCCGTCCAAGTAGTCGCTGACGCCGCTGAAAGCGAGCACCAGCAGTGCCCAGCCATCACTCTTGGGGCCGCCGAACTCGGGCCTGAGGATCAACCACAGGAAGACGGGGACGCCGACGAGGCGCGCCATGCTGAGGATGTTCGGGATGGTGAGGACCCGGTCCGTTTGGACACGCGTCTCCTGGACCTCCACCCGGGGGCCTCCTGTGATGGGAAACGAGCCAACTTTGCTCACTGACCTTACCTCAACGCAAAAAAGCTCTGGCTCTCGGGCTTGATGCCCAAGAGCCAGAGCTCTAAAAGGAGTTCGGCGGCGTCCTACTCTCCCACAGGGTCCCCCCTGCAGTACCATCGGCGCTGTGAGGCTTAGCTTCCGGGTTCGGAATGTAACCGGGCGTTT
>NZ_JBVJND010000014.1:0-263962 GCF_055583825.1 Streptomyces sp. NPDC104367
TGTCGCAATCCACACCAGGCCAGAAGGCCCTCACCCATTTCAAGATCGGTCAGCCGAGACCTGCATCACTGTCCACAACCTCCCCGGACAGAACAACTAGGGCGAGGCCTCGCGGGCACCCGGCCGGTGTGACGGAAAAATGAGGGTGGCGTTGACGGGTAAATGATGGATTCGAGGGCTTCAGAAACGTCCGCCCCGAACCTAGCGTTACGAGCGCGTGAACGGCCCGGCCGGCCCGCACCCGACCCGCCCATCGAAAGGCCACGCCATGACCACCTCCTCGCCGAACCGGATCGCCGGCGCCCCCATCTCCTGGGGTGTGTGCGAAGTGCCCGGATGGGGCTACCAGTTGACGCCGGAGCGGGTGCTGAAGGAGATGCGGGAGGTCGGTCTGGCCGCCACCGAGTTCGGTCCCGACGGGTTCCTGCCCGCCGCGCCGGAGGCGATGGCCCAGGTCCTCGCCGACCACGACCTGCACGCCGTCGGCGGCTTCACCCCGCTGCTGCTGCACGTCCCCGGACACGACCCGCTGCCCGAGGCCGAGCGGCTCCTGGCGGGCTACGACGCCTCGAAGGCCGAGGTCCTCGTGCTGTCCGCCGTCACCGGCCAGGACGGCTACGACTCCCGCCCCGAGCTGGACGCCGACGGCTGGAAGCTGCTGCTGTCCAACCTCGACCGGCTCACGGCGCTGGCCGCCGAGCGCGGTGTGCGCGCGGTCCTGCACCCGCACGTCGGCACGATGATCGAGAACGGCGAGGAGGTCCGCCGCGTCCTGGAGCACTCCTCGATCTCCCTCTGCCTGGACACCGGCCACCTCCTCATCGGCGGCACCGACCCCGCGGAGCTGACCCGGCAGGCCCCCGAGCGGATCGCCCACACCCACATGAAGGACGTGGACGCCTCCCTCGCCGCCAAGGTGCAGTCCGGCCGCCTCAGCTACACCGACGCCGTCCGCGCCGGGATGTACCGCCCGCTGGGCGCCGGTGACGTCGACGTCGAGGCGATCGTCACGCACCTGAGCGCCCGCGGCTACGACGGCTGGTACGTGCTGGAGCAGGACACGATCCTCACCGAGGAGCCCCGGGACAAGGGTCCGGTCGACGACGTCTGGGCGAGCGCCGAGCACCTGCGGTCGGTGCTGCGGGCCGGCGCGTGACCACCGAGGCGCTGCTGGCCACCTGCTGGACCACGGCCGGTGACGCAGCGCCCGGCCGTGGCGACGGGCGCAGCCCGCTGGGCCTGCGCGAGCGCGCGGAGGCCGCGGGCGCCGCCGGGTTCACGGGCTTCGGCCTGCTGCACACGGACCTGGCGGAGGCCGAGCGCGTCCACGGCCTCGCGGGAGTGCGCTCGATCCTCGCGGACAACGGCCTCGACCACATCGAGCTGGAGCTGCTCACCGACTGGTGGGCGGACGGCCCCCGGCGGGCCGCGTCGGACGCGGTGCGCCGGGACCTGCTGAGGGCCGCCGAGGCGCTGGGCGCGCACCACCTCAAGATCGGGCCCGACGTGACGGACGGGCCCTGGGACCTCGACGTCTGGGCCGGTGAGTTCGCCGCGCTGGCCGCCGAGGCCGACGGCGTGGGCGCCCGGCTCGGCATCGAGTTCCTGCCCTGGTCCAACCTGCGGACCGTGCACGACGGACTGCGGCTCGTGGAGGCCGCCGGGCATCCGGCGGGCGGTCTCGTCATCGACGTGTGGCACACCGAGCGCGCGGGCACCCCGGCCGCCGAACTCGCGGCGGTCCCCGGCTCCCGGATCGTCGGCGTGGAGCTGAACGACGCCGACGGGCAGGTCGTCGGCAGCCTGTTCGAGGACACCGTCCGGCGCCGCCGGCTGTGCGGCGAGGGCACCTTCGACCTGCCGGGCGTCGTCACCGCACTCCGCGCGGCCGGCTGGACCGGCCCCTGGGGCGTGGAGATCCTCTCCGACGCGCACCGCGCGCTACCGGTCCGCGAGGCGACAGCGGCGGCCTACCGCAGCACCGCGGCACTGCTGAGCCGGGCATAGGAACGGCAGGGGCCGCTGGGAGCAGGAGCGGCGCGGGCCGTCGGACGCCTGGAGTAAGGCGCCGGGAGTGGGAGCGACGCCGATCGCCGGCGGACCGGGCGCAGGAGCGACACCGGCCGTCGGACGCCGGGCACAGCAGCGACACCGACCGTCACCACAGGAGCGGCGCGGGCCGTAGGACACCGGGCGCAGGAGCGACACCGACTGCCGGGCGCCGGGCGCCGGGTGTGGGCGGCCGAGGTGCCGCTCGCCGGCCGCAGGAGCGACACCGACCGCCGGGCGCCGGGTGTGCGGCGGTCGGCGGTCCGCCGCTCAGTCCATGCCGCCGAAGACGATCTGGTCCCAGTCGATGACCGAGCCGGTGACCACGCCGCTGCGGTCGGAGAGCAGGAAGACGACGAAGTCGGCGATCTCGTCGACCTGGCCGAGCTTGCCCATGGGCTGGGCCGCGGCCGCCTTCTCCCGCCAGTCGTCCCCGGCGCCGTGGAACGCGCGCTGGATCGCGTCCTCGCCCTCGGTGTCCGTCCAGCCGATGTTGAGGCCGTTGACGCGGATGCGGTCCCGGCGGTGGGCGTGGGCCGCGTTGCGGGTCAGCCCGGCCAGTCCGGCCTTGGCGGTGGAGTAGGGGGCCAGGTAGGGCGGGCCGCCGTGGGCGCAGTTGGAGATGATGTTGACGATGGTGCCCGGTGCCCGCCGGGCCGTCATGTCGGCCACCGCCGCCTGCATCGAGAAGAACGGCGCCCGCAGGTTGATCGCCATGTGCTGGTCGAACAGCTCCGGCGTGGTGTCCAGGAGCGAGCCTCGGGTGGTCAGCCCGGCCGCGTTGACCAGGCAGTCGATCCGGCCGTGCGCCTCCAGGGTCCGTGCGACGGACCCCCGCGCCTCGGCCGGGTCGGCGAGGTCCGCCCGTACGAACAGTGCCCCGGTGTCGGCGGCGAGCTTCTCGCCGACCTCGGCCCGGCGGCCGGTGAGGACGACACGCGCCCCCTCCCGTACGGCCGCCCGCACGATGCCGGCGCCGACGCCCTGGCTGCCGCCGTTGACCAGGACGACCTTGTCCTGAAGAAGTGTCATGGGTGTCCGTTCCTCTCAGCCGTGCCGGCGTTCGGCGGCGGCCCGCAGTTCCCGGCGCAGCCGCTCCGGGTCCCACTCCTCGGCCACGGCCCGCTCGACGGTGTCCGCCTGGGAGGGCGGGGCGAGACCGTCGACCGGCGGGTCGAGGTCCAGGTTGGTCGGGAAGGGGTAGCCCTCGGCGGTGGCGGCGACCACGCGGCGCAGCCAGTCCGCCGAGACGCCCTCGGCCTTGCGCTTGAGCAGCACCGGGAAGAGCGCCCCGGCCATCGCCTCGCGGTGCACGGTCTCCATCGCGCGCCCGAAGGCGGAGGAGATCTGGAGCAGGTTGGCCATGCGCCGGATGCCGGCCGAGCGGTTGTGCCCGGCGGCGTGGAAGAGCGCGGGGTTGAAGAAGACCGCGTCGCCCTTGGCGAGGGGCAGCTGGACGTGGTGGGCGTCGAAGTACTCGATGAACTCCGGGAGCCGCCAGGCGAGGTAGCCGGGCTCGTACTTCTGGGAGTGCGGGAGGTAGAGCGTCGGTCCGGACTCGACGGGCATGTCGCAGTGGGCGACGGCGCCCTGGAGGGTGAGCGCGGGCGACAGGCGGTGGACGTGCGCCGGGTAGGCGGCGGCGCGCTCCTGGCCGAGGAAGCCGAGGTGGTAGTCGCGGTGCACGCTCTGCGCGGCCCCGCCCGGGTTGACGACGTTGACCTGCGAGGTGACCTGGTAGGCGGGGCCGAGCCAGGCCTCGGCGACCAGCGCGACCATGTCGTTCGCGTAGTAGTCGGCGAACACCTCCGGCGCCCGTACGGCGATCTTGTCCAGGGCGTTCCAGACGCGGTCGTTGGCGCCCGGCTTGGCGAAGTGGTCGCCGCGGGCGGTACCGCTCGCGCGCTCCTCCTCGATCAGCGCGGTGAAGGCCTCGGTGGCCCGGTCGACCACGTCCGGGTCGGCGAACGCGCCCTTGAGGACGACGATGCCGGGCCCGTCGAGCAGCGCCCGGATCAGCTCGCTCTGCACCTCGCGCCCTCCCTCGGGGGTGGCGGCGAGGCCGCGGAGCCGCTCGCTGTCGTAGAGGGGGACGTTCTGCTCCACGCCCTGTGCCGAGGGGTGGTCGGCGGCGTCGGTCTCCCGCTCGACGAGTGTGCGGAACGTGTCGAGATCGCAGTCGGCCTCGGTCAGCCAGGTCCGGCCCGCGGTGGCTTGGGTGAGCATCCGGGTCCCTTTCGAAGTGCTTGCCTTTCTGCCAGTCTTGGGAACCCGAACCCATCATTCAATCCTCAGCACCGCATCAATAGTCCATCATCACCCACGGGGATCCAGACATGCGCCACCCGTACACGATCAGGGAGATCGCCCGGCAGGCCGGGCTGAGCACGGCCACGGTCGACCGTGTCCTGCACCGCAGGGGCAATGTGCGCGAGAGCACGGTCCGTGAGGTGCACCAGGCCGTCAAGGACCTGGACCGGCAGCGGAGCCAGGTCCGCATCGGCGGCCGCACCTTCATGATCGACATCGTGATGCAGACGCCGGAGCGGTTCTCCACCGCCGTGCGCGAGGCGCTGGAGGCCGAACTGCCCTCGCTGCACCCGGCGGTCGTGCGCTCCCGCTTCCACTTCCGGGAGACCTGCCCGCCCGCGGAGCTGGCCGCCGCCCTGGACCGGATCGCCGGGCGCGGTACCCAGGGCGTGATCCTCAAGGCCCCCGACGTGCCGGAGATCGCTGCCGCCGTCGGCCGGCTGGTCGCGGCCGGCGTCCCGGTCGTCACCCTGGTCACCGACCTCCCGCACAGCGCGCGTCTGGCCTACGTCGGCATCGACAACCGGGCGGCCGGGGCGACCGCCGCCTATCTGATCGAGCAGTGGCTCGGCGACCGGCCCGGCAACGTGCTCACCACCGTCAGCCGGGGCTCCTTCCGTGGCGAGGAGGAGCGCGAGATGGGATTTCGCAGCGCGATGCGCCTGGCCGCGCCGAGGCGGTCGCTGGTGGAGGTCACGGACAGCGACGGCCTGGACGCCACCCAGCGCGACCTGGTGCTGGCCGCGCTCCGCCGGGACGAGGAGATCGTGGCCGTCTACTCCATGGGGGGCGGCAATCTCGCCACGCTGGACGCGTTCGACGCGCTGGGCCGGTCGTGCGCGGTCTTCGTCGCGCACGACCTCGACCACGACAACACCCGGCTGCTGCGCGAGCGCCGCCTGTCCGCGGTCCTCCACCACGACCTGCGCCAGGATGTGCGCCGCGCCTGCCAGACCGTCATGCGCGCCCACGGGGCCCTGCCCGACGACGGCCCGACCCTGCCCTCCGCGATCCAGGTGGTCACCCCACTCAACCTGCCCCCCACGACCGCCTAGCCGACCTGGGAGTCCGGGAGCACGGGTGCCCCCTCCGCCCGGCAGCGGGCGCCGCCGGAACCCGCCGGACGCACACGGACCGCAGACGGGCGTCGGCGACGACGGACGGCGGCGACAGGCGGCCGGGAACGCCGCCGGAGTCCCGTCCGGGACACCGTCGCTGCGGCCGACCGGCTCCACCGGGCCGAACAGATGACGGGCCGCTCCGACGCACCGGAACGTCCCCCGGCCGTCGACAGCGCGACCACGGCCGGGATGCCGTCCGGCGCGCCGTCGAAGTCCCGGCCAGGCCCCCGCCGCCCGCCGACCGGCTCCACCGGGCCGAACAGATGACGGGCCGCTCCGACGCACCGGAACGTCCCCCGGCCGTCGACAGCGCGACGACGGCCGGAAAACCTACGGGGTGCCGGCCGGACGCCGTCGTCCGTCGGTCGGTTCCGCTGGGGCGGGCGGGTGTTCTATCGGCGGTTGCGGGAGGTGAGGGCCGCTCGTACGGCCCTGGCCGCCTTGGCCGCGGGGGAGGTCTCGTCGGGTCCGGCCCCGGAAGGTTCCGGTTCCAGTGCGGTGCGGAGCTGCTGGAGCAGCTGGTTGGTCGACCGCCAGAGCGGGACGAACAGGCCGGCGACCGGGCCGACCCCCCGGACCGGGCCGCCGGACAGCTCGGTGACCCGCTCGGCGGCCGCGACCGTCGCCGGGTCCCGCAGGATCAGGTGCACCTCGCCGTCGACCAGCCGGATCTCCATCCCGCGCGCGGCGGCCTCCTCCGGGTTCGCGTCCGTGGTGGTCTCCTGGTCCAGCTCGCCGATCTTGGCGGCGACCGCGTCCGCGTCGACCCCGAGTTCGCGCAGCACCCTGGCCGCCATGCTGTTCTCCGACCGGAGCATCGCCTCCAGCAGGTGATGGCTGCCGACCGGCGCCCCGCCGGCCAGCGCGCCCGCGGTGGAGACCGTGTCCTCGGCGGCGCGGGTGCCGGCCTGCCACGGCCCGGCCGCGGGGGCGTCCCGCGCGCCCTCCCGGGACGCCAGCACCGCGGCGCGGATCCTGCCGACCGGGCTGATCCGCTCGGCGAGCACCCGCGCTCCGGTTCCGGCGCCCTCGCCCTCCCCCTCGCCGACCAGGGCGAGCAGGATGTGCTCGGTCCCGATGTGCTGGTCGTGCAGGTGCTGCGCCTCGCGCAGGGCGAGTTCCAGTGTCTTCTTCGCGGGCGCCGAGAAGGGGATGTGGCCGCTCAGTTCCCTGGTGCCGGCCTCGGTCGACGCGGTGACGTCGGCCAGCGCCGTCTCCTTGTCGTACCCGAGTCCGTCGAGCACCGTCGCCGCCGTGCCGTCCGGCACGTCGAGCAGCCCCAGCAGGATGTGCTCCGTGCCGATGTGGTCGTGCCTGAGCAGCCTCGCCCGCTCCTGGGCCGCGACGACCGCCCGGCGGGCCTTCACCGTGAACCTCTCGAAAGTCATGCTTCCATGGTCTCAACCCTGTCAATACACTGCTTTTGACAGGGTCACCGTGACAGAGGAGGGGCTGATGGAGACGCCGTCGGACTGGGAGGACCGGCTCGCCCGCTGGCAGAGCGAGCTGGAGCTGTTCGAGCAGCTGGACGAGAAACCCTGGGTCACGCTGGCCAGGGCGGAGGCCGAGACCGGCGTCTCCCGCTCGGCCCTGCGGTCCTGGTACCGCAACGGCGAGATCCGCTCCCGGCTGGTGGACGGCCCGAACGGACCGCAGCGCCTGGTCCGGCTGGACGCGGTGGTCGAGCGCGCCGCCGCCTCCCCGCGCATCCAGCGCAGGGCGGAACGCGAGGTCAGCCTGGAGGCCCAGGTCACCCTGCTGCGCCACCGCGTCGACCAGCTCGAACTGCGCCTGGCGGCGCTGGAACGCAAGCGGTGAGGAGCCGCGGTCAGGCCGGGCGGATCCGGAACGCGGCCGACGCCGTCTCACCGAGGCCGACGTGGAGCGTGTCGCCCGCGAGTTCCCAGGTGCGCGCCTCCCCGGCCGGGAAGACACAGGCGACGGCGGGGCGGGCCGGCCGCCCGAGCGCGGCGAGGATGCCGTCGAGCGGGATCGTCATCCGGTCCGGGCCGCCCTGGCGGCGGGTGACGACCAGGTGGCCCTCGCGCGGACCTGCCAGCCCGGCCGCGATCCAGGCGTCGTCCCAGCCGGGCAGCCCGAGCGGCCAGACGCAGGTGCTCTCGCGAAGCCCGGCCCGCACGCTCTTGTGCACGGCGACGAACTCGCGGACGAGGGCGAGTTCGTCCTCGCTCATGAGGTCGTAGCGGCCGGACAGGATCGGGCGGCGCAGCAGGCTTCCGGCCAGGCTCGTCCGCGCCAGTTCGAGGGGCATCCCGGGCTGCGGAACGGACCAGACGCCCGCCTGCTCCGGCGGGACGAGGAGCGGGGCCGCGGCCGCGATCGGCACGAGGCGCAGCGCGTCCTGCTGGTCGCTCGTCGACAGCAGGGCGAAGCGCGACATCGTGAGCCAGTCGGCGCGCATCCCGCCCGACGCGCAGTCCTCGATGAGCAGCGACGGATGCCGGCGGCGTACCCCGTCGACCCAGTCGAGCATGGCGCGGCCCGCTTCGAACAGGCCCTGCCCGGGCGAGGTGCCGCCCCGGTCGGTGCCGGTCCGGCCGTCGACGTTGTCGTCGAACTTCAGATGGCGCAGCCCGTACGTGCCGACGAGGCGGTCGACCACCGCGTCCATCCGCGCGACGACCTCGGGGCACCGGTAGTCCAGGCGGTAGCGGCCGTCGAAGACGACCCGCCGCCCGCCCCGCTGGTAGAACGCCTCGTCGGGCAGGAGCGCGGCGACGGGGCTGCGGACCCCGACGGCGTCGGGTTCGAGCCACAGTCCGGGGTCCATCCCCGCGGCGCGGATCGCGTCGAAGACCTCGTCGATGCCTCCCGGGAACCGGGTCGCGGACGGCTCCCACGCCCCGACCAGGTCCCACCAGCCGGGCTCGTCGGAGTACCAGCCGGCGTCGACGACGAAGATCTCGGCACCCGTGCGCCCGACCGCGGCGACGAGCGGGAGCAGCCGCTCCGTCGTCGGGTCGGCCATGAGGGTGTCCATGTAGTCGTTGTAGATCACCGGCAGGCCGTCGTCCCCGGCGTACGGCCGCCGGTCGGCCCGCCGGTGGGCGGTCAGCGCGGCCACCGCGTCCTCGAAGGAGCGCGGCGAGAAGGCGAGCGTCGTGACGGGCGTCGTGAACGTCTCCCCCGGCGCCAGCACCGGTGACCACGCGTGGTCGGGATCGGTCGGACCGGAGGTAACGAGTTCGAGGGCGCCCGCCGGATCGGGACCGGGTCCGACGCCGAGCTGGAACCGCCAGCCGCCGTTCGACTCGATCTGCCAGAGCAGCGTGGCCCCGCCGGGCGATTCGAGCGCGCCCATCGGCACGCTCTGTCCGGTCGACCAGGTGCCGCGGCCGGTGACGGCCAGGCAGCCGCGCGGCGTCGCACCCGCGTGGGCCGCCATCGCGACGTCGGGTCCGCCGAGTTCGGCGTAGCCGCCCCGGCGCCAGCGGTTCTCCGCGAGCCACTCGCTGTCGGCGCGGCGGATCGCGGTCGACGCCACGTCCCAGGTCGTGTCGCCGAGGACGAAGCTGCTGACGAAGAGGAGCCGGACGGGAGCGGCGCCGCCGTTGCGCACCCGCACCGACGAGGACAGGACGGGCGTGCCCGGCCGGCGGGTGTGGCGCACGGTGGCTTCGAGTCCCGAGACCGGGTCGCGGTGGTCGATCTCCAGGACCGCGACGCCGTCCACCGTGCTCTCCCGGTGCGCGAGGTAGCGCAGGTCGAGTCCCGCGGCGGTGCGGTCGAAGCGCTCCCCCGCGCGGCGCCCGCGTTCGGTCGTGACGAGTTCGACCAGCGGCAGCAGCGCGTCGAAGGCGGCCGGCGGCCGGTCCGGCGCGATTCCCGCGAGGCGGGTGCGGCCGTCGGCGGACACGAGGACGCGTACCGCCAGCCGGTCGTCGCCCCACTCGATCGCGTGCTCCGCGGTGCTCATCGTCGTCACCCTCGCCCGTCTCGTCACACCACGTGAAAATGGTCGGTGAAACGTTATGGCGATGTCGTCGGGCGAGTCAACACAGTGGGAGGAGGAAGGGAATGGGGGGATGCAAAACCCTTGATGAGCACGGGTATTGACACCGGGAAGGGCGATCGATACCACTAGTGTATCGATTCACTCCCCTCGTGGCGCACCACCAGCCTCGCGATCGCGGGTGATCGCCGTCATGTGCGACCCGCCCGGCAGGATGCCCGTTCTGCCGGACTCGAAGATGAGGACGCGACGATGCGACCATCCCTGAAACTCAGTCGAACGCCCCTGCCCGCGGTGCTCGCCGCCGGTGTCCTGGCGGCAGGCCTCGCCGGCGCGGTGCCGGCCCGGGCCGCCACCCCCGTCACCTACTACGTGAACAACCTCAGCGGTTCGGACTGCTCCGACTCGGGCCCCGGCACCAGCACCGCCCGGCCGTGGTGCACGTTCACCCCCGCCGGTTCCGTGACCCTCGGGGCCGGTGACAGCCTGCTGCTGGCCCGCGGCGCCTCCTGGTCGCAGGAGCTGAGCGTCGGCATGTCGGGCACTTCGAGCCAGCCGGCGACGATCGGCGCGTACGGCACCGGAGCCGCGCCGCGCATCCTGGGCACCTCGACCGGCACCGGGATCGACCTCACCGATCCCGAACACGCCGTCGTCACCGGTCTCGACATCGGCGACAAGACGTCGTCGGGGTCGGGGGCGCTCGACTACGGCGTCATGGCGACCTACACGACCCTGGACAACGAGGGCCTGACCTTCAGCGACCTGTCGGTCCACGACGCCCGGCAGATCGGTGTCATGGTGCGGTCCACGGCCGCGCAGACCGCCGCCCAGACCGCGCTGACCGGTCTGACCTTCTCCCGCGTCCGCACCAGCCACAACGCCCAGGGCATCGCGATCACCCAGCAGGGGACGCTCTCCGGAGCGACGGCGAAAGCGGGCGAGGACGGCGACCTGACCTTCCGGAACGTGCTCGTCGACCGGTACGAGTCGAGCCACGACGACGCGAACCAGACCCTCGACCGCGTCTCCGAGACCGGCATCCCCTGCGTCGCGCTCACTCTCCAGGCCGCGACCGACGTCGTGGTGCGCAATTCGGTCATCGACACCGCGGGCGCGTGCCGCACCGCCGTGGGCACCACCTCGCTGTTCCTGGGGCGGGTCAACCACGTGCTGCTCGCGAACAACATGATCGTGAACGCGCCGAACACGCAGAACCCCGACATGACGGCGATCGACTACGAGTCGCTGACGAACGACGTGAAGGTCGTCGGCAGCTACTTCGCCGACAACTACGGCGGGGCGATCGAGTACCTCGCGATCCACGGCTCGTCCGACTTCTCGACGGACGGGGCCGCGAGTTCGAACGTGTTCATCCGCAACGGCTACCAGAACAACGTGCCCTATCCCGGCGGCGGGGCGATCACGCAGAACGGCGACGGCACCGCCGTACAGGCGACGGTCTCCGACAACCTCTACTACGAGCCGTACGGGCTTCTGACGGCTCAGGGCGGCGGCAGCGTCGCGGACTTCACGTCGTCGAACAACACCTCCGTCGCCGACGCGTCGGACATCTCCAACGCGGCCGCCGGGTTCGGCACGTCGCCCTGGGGATACCAGCGGGGCTCGGGGTCGTCGTGGACGGCGCTCGCCTACGACTCCTCCAGCGAGAGCTACACCGGTTCGGGTGCCGCGATCGACAGGTTCACCCTGACCCCGACGGCCGCCACCGGCGCGGGGCTCACCTGGACCGCCCCGTCGACCGGTGTCGTCAGCCTCCGGGGCTACCCGATGACGGAGTCCGGCACCGCCACGGTCTCGGTGACGCGGGGCGGCACGACGCTGGCGACCGCGGACGCCGGCACCTCGGGGACCTCGGTCAAGGCCGACGACCTCGCCGTCACGGCCGGCGACGTGATCCGCTTCTCGGTCCCGGCGGGAGCCTCCCCCGTGAGCTGGGCACCGTCGGTCGCGTACACGTCGACGTCGGCGGGCTCCGACCCGGCGGGCACCTGGTCCTTCTCCACCGCCGGTGACGCGCAGGGCTGGACCTCCAGCGCCACGGCGTCGGTGCGGCGCGGCTACGCGACGGTCGACACCGGTGCGGGCACGACCACGATGGACTCGCCCGACAGCCTCGGCCTGACCGCCTCGAAGTACACCGCGGTGCGGCTGAACTACGCCAACAACAGCTCGGCGACCTCGGGCCGGATCTACTTCACCACGGCCGCGGGACAGTCCTTCACCACCGCCCGCTCGGTGGCGTTCTCCGTCGAGCCGAAGGCGACGACCGGGCTCGTGGAGGGCTTCCGCAACACCGTCGTCCCGATGTCGGGCAACTCCTCCTGGAACGGCAGGATCCAGCGCATCCGGATCGAACTCACCAGCGCGGCCGGGACCTTCCTCGTCGACCGGGTCCAGTTGACCAAGCCGGCGGCCTCGGGCTACGAGTTCACCGCCGCGGACGGCTGGACGGCGAAGTCCGACATCAGCTGCTCCAGCACCGGCACGGCCTCCGCCGCACCGACCGCCGACGTCGACAACACCAGCGGCGGCTTCGCCTCGTACGCCGACATCAACTGGAACTTCTCGCGGATGCAGCAGTTCAAGGTGAGCACCGCGCGGCTGGCCCAGATCGACTTCTGGGCGTACAAGTCGGGGAGTCCGGCGGGCTGCCTCCACCTCAGCGTCGTGAAGATCACCGACTCGTCGGCCCACAAGGGGACGACCCTGTTCACCGGTGCCGTCCCGGCCTCCTCGGTGACCACCTCGGGCGGCTATGTGAGCGTCTACCCGGGGCTCACCGGCCTCGACACCTCGGCGACGTACGCGCTGGTCATCCACAGCCCGTACGTGATCCCCGGGGGCGGGGACTACGGGGTCGGGTACAGCGACGACCCGGACAACACCGCGGCCTCGTACGGTGAGTACTACTCGGCCGACAACCGCGGCACCTGGAACGGCCCGGAGACCAACCGCAGCCTCAGGTTCCGCACCTACACGGCCAAGACCGTCGCGGCGCAGAACCCGACGGCGGGCTACTCGGCCGTCACGGTGTCCGGCGGGACCACCACGACGGCCGGCGGCTACGAGCCGGCGTTCCTGTCGCCGGGTTCGCTCGGGATCTCGGCGGCGAGCACGCGCTACGTCCACATCCGGATGAGCAACCCCGACAACCGGTCCACGGCCTACCTGCTGTTCACGACGACCGCGAAGACGTCGTTCGACCAGCCGGGGGTCGGCTGGCCGGTGCCGGACGAGCCGGGCCTGAAGGGCATCTCCTTCTCGCTCGTGCCGGGTTCCGACTACCACGAGTACGTGCTCGACATGTCGACCGTGCCGGGGTGGACGGGGACGGTCCAGCAGTTCCTGTTCGAGCCGGCGACGCGGTGGAGCTACCGCATCGGCAGCCTGAGCAGCACCTGGTCCGGGAAGATCGACTACATCCGCTTCTCCTGACCCGACCGACGGCGGTGCCGTACGCGACAGGCGTACGGCACCGCCGTCTCAGCCCCCTGCCCGGTACCGGAACTCGTGTGTTCCCGGCCCGACCCCGTGGTCCCCGTCGGGCAGTGCGACGACGGCGCTCGTGCCGAACGGCACCTGTGCCCGCAGCCGTACGGTGCCGTCCGCGAGCTCCCAGGAGCTCGCGGCGACCCCGTAGGGCGTGCGCACCCGCGCCGACGCCGAGGTCAGACCGCCCCCGAGGAGCGGCTCGATCCGCAGTTCCCGCCACGCGGGGGCGGTCGGGGCCAGGCCCGCGATCCCCTGGTAGAGCCAGCTCACCACCGCGCCGAGCGCGTAGTGGTTGTGCGACGCCTGCGGCCGGCCGTCCGCGTCGATGCCGTCCCAGCGCTCCCAGACCGTCGTGGCGCCGAGCGCGATCTGCGCGAGCCAGGAGGGCTGGGTCTCCTGGAGCAGGAGCGCGTGAGCGAGGTCCGCCCGCCCGTGCCGCGCCAGCACCGGCAGCAGCAGTCCGGTCGAGAGGAACCCGGTGCCGAGATGGTGTCCGGCGGCCTCGACGTGCGCCGCGAGCCGGGTGACGGCGGCGGACCGGTCGCGCTCCTCGATCAGGCCGAAGGCGAGCGCCCGCACGTAGTCGTCCTGCCGGTCGTCGCCGATGCGGCCGTCCCGGCGGACGAAGGCGCGCCGCCAGGCCTCCCGGATCAGGGCGGCCTGGCGTTCGTAGCGGGCCCGGTCGTCCTCGCGGCCGAGGACACCCGCGATCCGGGCGAGCACGGCCGAGGAGTGGGCGAAGTACGCCGTCGCGACGACGGGCCGCCCGAAGCGCCAGTTGTGATCCATCTCCTCGTCGCCCTCGCCGGGGCGCAGCCACTCGCCCCAGTGGAATCCCTGGTCGACGATCCACCGTTCG
Organism: Streptomyces sp. NPDC104367; assembly: GCF_055583825.1. Lineage (NCBI taxonomy): Bacteria > Bacillati > Actinomycetota > Actinomycetes > Kitasatosporales > Streptomycetaceae > Streptomyces > Streptomyces sp. NPDC104367. The sequence goes on from NZ_JBVJND010000014.1 coordinate 13,829, forward strand.
AGCCGGCCGGCGCCCCGGGTGAGGCGGCGGCTGCGGTGCCGGCCGCGGCGGGCCAGGGCGTCGAGGCTCGCCACCCAGCGCTCGGCCGTCGCGTACAGCGTCTCCAGGACCTGGCGGTCGCCGTAGGCGAGATACAGCTCCCACGGGGTGAGGACCGCCACGTCGCCCCAGCCGGCGGAACTCGACACGGCGTCCAGGGACCCGAGGAGCGGCCCGCTGAACGCCGAGGTCTCGCTCGGGATGTACGGCGGGATGCGGCCGTCGGGCAACTGCTCGGCGGCCACGTTGACGAGGTAGCGGCGCAGGTAGGCCTGGGCGTCGACGAGCAGGGCCGCCGTCCCGGCGAAGACCTGGATGTCCCCCGTCCAGCCCGCGCGTTCACGGGTGGGGCAGTCGGTCGGGGTGTCGGTGAAGTTCGAGCGCAGACTCCAGCGGACGTTCGCCTCCAGCCGCTCCAGGCGCGGGTCGGAGCAGTGGAACTCGCCCGTGTGGGCGAGGTCGGTCGAGAGCACGACGGCCGTCACGTCGTCCGGGCCGAGCGGCTGCGCTCCCACGATCTCGACGTACCGGAAGCCCTGGATGCTGAACCAGGGCTGGAAGACGTGCTCCTGGCCGTCGAGCACGACCTCGTCGCGGAAGAACTTCGGGCGCGCCTTGTCCACCTGAATGTAGTCGGTCTCCAACTCGCCTTCTGGAGTGACCAGTTCGCTGTAGGTGATCCGCACCTCGGGTCCGGCGCCGGCGGCGAGCCGTACCCGGACGACGCCGGCGAGGTTCTGCCCGAAGTCGACCATCTGCGCTCCGCCCGGCGCGACGGTGACGGCGACCGGTGTGCGGGTGCCGACCTCGGTGACGCGGGGCACCGATTCCGCGACGAGGACGCCCCGCGGCGGCGGGACGACGGCCACGGGACGAAACCGCGCGGGGACGGCGCCGCCGAGCCAGTCGTCGAAGGGGAGCCGCAGGTCCCGTCGTTCGCCGCGCATCGGGTCGCTGCGCACGATCGCGCCCCGGCCGCCGCTCCAGGTGCCGTCGCCGAGGAGCCGTACCGAGGAGCCGTCGGCGAGGTCGAGCTCGATCCGGACGAGGGCGCTCAGCCGGTCGCCGTAGGTGCGGCGGCGGTCGAAGGCGCTCAGGCCGCCGCGGTAGCGCCCGTCGCCGACGGCCACGCCGAGGACGTTGCGGCCGGGCCGCAGGTGGTCGCCGAGGTCGTGGACCTGGTACTCGACGAGGTGGTCCATCGGCGTCCAGCGCGGCACGAGCGCGGGGCCGGTGAGGTCGTGTCCGTTGACGAAGAACTTGTACCAGCCGCACGCCGAGACGTACGCCCGGCCGCGCACCACGGCCGCCGGCAGGTCCAGCTCGCGCCGGAACGCGGCGACCGAGGCGTCGTCGGGGTCGGGTTCCTCCGCGAGGGCGATCCACCCGGCGGCCAGCTCGGCCGGGTCGAGCTTCGCGGTCTCGAACTCCGCCCAGTCGCTCCAGGCGCTGCGGGTGCCCGCGTCGCCGGTGACGCGCACACGCCAGCGGTAGGCGCGGGACGACGCGAGCGGTGAGCCGTCGTAGCGGGCGCCGAACGGGCGCTCGTCGGCGACCTCGCCGCTGTCCCAGACGCAGGCCCGGGTCACGGCGTCCTCGACCCGCAGGCGGTACGCGGCCTGGCGGGTGTCGGGGGTGTCGTCCGCGGTGATCCGCCAGTCGAACTCGGGCCGCGGGGTGCCGACGCCCAGCGGGGACGCGCGCAGATCGGTCCGCAGGGAGGTCACACGCACGGGCGGCCGCCCGTCGTCGGGGCGGTGCGGGGCCGGGGCATCGGGGCGGTGCGGGGCCGGGGCATCGGGTTTCCTCTCAGTCGAACTCGTCGACGCGCCACTCGTCGCGCCAGTCGATCACCGGGATGTCGCCGTCGAACCGGATCGGCAGCCAGACGTAGTCGGCGACGCGGGTGTCGGCGGTGAAGAAGTCCTGCCGGAGTTCCGCGGTGACGACGTCGTCGAGCGGTTCGCCGGCGGCCAGGCGCCGGAACACCTCCGTCTGGTCGGACTGTTCGGCGCTGCGGTGCGGCAGCCAGCGGTCGGCGAGCGCGATGTAGAGGTCGCGCTTGCCGGGGTGCCGGAGGACCGAGCTGACCTGGCTGCGGAAGGAGGTGCCGCTCGGATCGCCGGGGTGCGGATCGCCGAGCACCGTCCAGGGGCCGTGGTAGGTGTCGGCCGAGGCGATCTGCGAGCGGTTGGGGAAGTACCCGCTCGTGCCCGAGGTCACCAGGTAGTGCTTGCTCCCGCGGCGGAAGTGGGCCGGTGCCTCGCGCGCCTCGGGCGGCTGCCTGCCGGGGAAGTGCGTCGAGTAGTGGCCGGTCGTCGCCGTGAGGTCGTCGGTGAGGTCGGCGCAGACGAGTTCCGAGTGCGGCCGTCCGTAGTAGTAGTAGCCCTTGCCGTCGGCCGGATCGACGACGAGGTCGAAGTCGCCCGCGTACATGCCGTTCGGCCGTACGTCCGTCGCGACGATCTCGTACGGTCCGGGCAGCGCGTCGGCGACGAGGACCGTCGAGAGCTGCCGCCCGTCGAGATGCATGATCTTGAGCCAGCAGACGTAGCGGCCGGTGCGCGGGTCGCGCACGATGTGCGGCCGGTCGACCATCCGGGCGGGGTGCAGCGGTGAGTCCGGGTCGTCCTCCACGGGCGGGATGATGAGGCCGAGGTCCTCCCAGGAGCACAGGTCCGTCGACCGGTAGCAGCGGATGCCCCAGTGCCAGATCCCGCTGCCCGGCGCGGTGCGCTCCTTGTTCTCGCCGTACCAGTAGAAGACGCCGTCCTCGGCGAGGACCGAGCCGCCGTGGGCCTGGATGCGGTTGCCGCCGGTGTCGAGCCACGGCTCGCCGGGCCGGATGACGCCTCCGGTCATGCCGCACCCCCGATGCCCAGACCGGCCGCGAGCGCGCGGGTCGCGGCGGCGAGGAAGTCCCGTGACACCGGTGCTTCGGGGTAGATCGACTCGAAGCCGTGGAAGGCCCCGGGCACGGTCAGGGTCTCGCACGGCACGCCCGCCGCGCGCAGCCGCCGCGCGTAGTCGAGGTCCTCGTCGAGGAAGAGGTCGAGCGTGCCGACGCCGATCCACGCGGGCGGCAGACCGGAGAGATCGGACCGCCGGCCCGGCACCGCGTGGGCGGGCACCTCCGGGAGCCCGGGTTCCTGGCCGAGGTACGCCGTCCAGGCGAACCGGTTGCTCGGGGCCTCCCAGCCGCGGACGAAGGTGGTGTCGAGGTCGGTGCGGACCGCCGTCCGGTCGTCCAGCATCGGCGCGATCAGCAGTTGGAACACCGGCGTGTACTCGCCCCGGTCGCGGGCCAGTTGGGCGAGCGAGGCCGCGAGGCCGGCCCCCGCGCTGCCGCCGCCGACCGCGATCCGGCGTACGTCGATGTCGAGGTCGGCCGCCCAGGCCCAGGTCCAGGCGAGCCCGGAGTAGGCGTCCTCGACCGCGGCGGGGGCCGGATGTCCGGGCGCCAGGCGGTAGCGCACCGACACGGCGACCAGGCCGAGCGTGCGCACCAGGCCGATCATCGCGGCGTCGTCGCCCTCCGGGGAGCCGCTGACGTATCCGCCGCCGTGCATCCAGTACAGGGCCGGCCGCAGGACCCGCGCCGGGACCCGGGGACGGTAGACGCGCAGCCGTACCGGTGGAGCCCCCCACCCGCCGGGGGCCTCGATGTCGTCGATCGCGACGTCGTGCGGCGCGGTCAGCCCGGCCGGCTCGGCGGCCTGGACGGCCGCGATCTCCTCCGCCGTCACGGGTGTCCGCGGCAGATCGCGGGCCGCGAGGAGGTCGGGGTGGAATCCGGTCATGTCAGTCGCCTTTCTCGCGACGGGCGGCGGGCGGTCGGTCCTGGGCGGTGAGCCGTCGCCGGAACGCGGCGTCGGCGGGGTGGAAGGCGGTCGGGAACACCTCGCCGCGGGCGAAGCTCTCCGCGTGCGCGGGCAGCGCGAGGCTCCACGAGGACATGCCGCCCGCGCCGAACCGGACGATCCGCAGCGCGGGACCGCCGCCGACCGCGACGCCCCGGGAGAAGTAGGTGGCCCGCAGCGGCACCTGCATCTCCGGCTGTACGTCGCCCGGTGCCGGGGGGCGCACCGTGAACGCGCCCGCCCGGCCGGGCGCCCCCGAGGGGAACCGGTGGATCTCCCCGTACGCGCGCGCTTCCAGTGCGCAGTGCTCAAGGGCTGTGAGCAGCAGTCCGGCGTCGAATGCGGCCACCAGGTCGCGCAGGAGCGCGGGCTCGACGGGGGTCTGCGCGATGTGCCGGCGCCACGACAGCCACGCGCTCGCGTCGGTCGAGCCGGGAGCGGCGCGCCCGTCGAACCGCAGGAGCCGGGCGAGCAGTTCGCGGCGTTCGGCGGGGAGTTCCGCGACGCGCCGCGGCGCGGCCGCCACCGCCGCCGCGAGTCCGGCCTGCCACTGCGGGGTGTCCGGCCAGAGGTCGTCCTCCGCCCACGCCTTCACCTCCTCGACGCCCACGGCGCCCGCGGCGGACAGCAGTTGGATGCCGCGCAGGCTGCGCGAGGTGTGGCGGCCGGGCACGTCGTGGAAGGCGTCGGGCGGCCAGTCGGCGGCGCGGATGCCGTAAGTGACTGTGTCGGGAGCGGAGTTGGCGTTCTGGAGCCAGCCCTGCTCCGGATCGGCCGCCTGGACGAGCTCGTCCTGGTGGAGGAAGCCGTCCCAGAGCTGGGTGGGCTCCAGCACGCCCACCGCGTCGGGGGCGCGTCGGGGCACCCGCCCGGTGCGCAGGTAGAAGGCGTGCCCGTGGCGGTCGGCCGCCAGCACGTTCTGCGGCGCGAACGCGCACGCCGACATCGCCTCGCGCAACTGGCCGGCGGACCGGGACCGCAGCATCCGCAGCAGCTGGCGCTCGGTGTCGCCGGCCTTTCCGGTGTAGGGGCTGCAGATGGCGTAGGCCGCGCCGTCGTGGCGTGCGACGACCGGTGACCGTACGCCGTTGAGGACGACCGCGTCGGCCTCGGTGTCGGGGACCCGGTAGGCGTCGGAGGCGCGCGGGCCGCCGGTGGTGACGCCCCAGGCGACGTCGGCGTTGTGGGCGAGCGCGGGGAGCATCGCGCCGAGGAACACGAATCCCGTGTAGTGCAGGGTGGGTGTCGCGACGGTCGCCTCGTACAGCGCGAGGGGTCCGCCGAACGGCAGGTGCGGGTCGCTGACGAGGATCGTCTCGCCGTCCCGGGTCCGTGCGGGCATGAGCACCCAGGCGTTCGAGCCGGGCACCATCGGCGTCCGGTCGAGTTCCGAGACGACGGGCGGCAGCGGGACGCCGGCGGCGCGCAGTACGGCCACCGCGTCGGCGGTCGTCCAGTACAGGCTGACCGTGCGGTTGACCCCGATCGGCAGCCACGGGTCGAGCGGCGGAGCCCAGTCCGGCACCGCGTCGGGCCGCTCGGCCATGCGGGCGCGGACCCCGGCCATGAACGCGCGGTAGCACTCCCGCATCGGCGGTCCGAGCGAGCGGTAGGCGTCCTCGGCCTCCTCGCGGACGCGCCAGAGCCGCTGGTTGCGGTCGCGCTCGGCCGCGTCGTCCCCGGCGCCGGCCGCGCCGGAGGCCGCCAGCTCACCGCGTACGAGGAGGTACTGGCGCAGCAGGCCGTGGAGGTCGTCGGCGGCCTGGGCGTAGCCGAGGCCGAAGAAGGCGGCGGGTTCGCTCTCCGCCGCCAGCAGCGGCATGCCCGAGACGGCCCGGTGCAGGGCCACCGTGCCCCAGTCGGTCGTCATCGCCTCAGCCTCCGAGCAGCCCGGCGACCGGCACCGTCGCCCGTACCCGCTGGGAGTAGGCGAGGCCGTCGATCCGCGCGTCGCCGGACGGGCGTTCGGCGCTGTCGAGCAGGATGCCCTCCTCGTTGGGCACGTCGACCTTGGTCGAGACGGGTTCGGCCCGCAGGAGCAGCCCGTCGCCGTGCAGTTGCTCCGCGAAGCGGGCGAGACGCACCCGCCACGGGATGCCCCGGTGGAAGTCGTCGCCGAGGAGGACGCCGGTCCCGGCGTCGAAGAGGCGCAGCAGGTCACCGGTGTAGGTGATGTCGGCCCAGAGGTCGCCCAGCTCCGCACCGGGTGCCGCGGTGAGCAGCACCCGGCGCCCGTCGAGGTGTTCGGCGCGGACGGGAGCCTCCGGGGCCGGTGCGGGCAGCGGTACGGCGAGGTCCTCGCCCACGCCGGGGCGGCGCAGGGCCGCGACGGTCGCGGGCGCCCCGATCGGACGGATGTCCGAGAGCACCAGGACGTCGTCGTCCCAGCCGGCGTCGACGTCGCTCGACACGAGCAGGCGGCCGGCCGGCGTCGGTACGGGGACGCTCCGTTCGGCGTACGACGTCGGGATCGTCGTGATCGTCGCGGTGCCCCGCGGTCCGCGGACGCGGAAGGTCCGGGGGCGGTCGACGCGGACGACGGCCGTCACGCCGTCGGCCTCGGGGTGGGTCGTGGTGTCCCCGTCGACGGCGGCCGCGGTGACGTTCTCGAACGTGAACTCGGCCTCGCCGCCGTCGGGGGCGTGCAGGACGAGGAACGGCTCGTCCGGCGTGCCGAGGCGTGCGAGCGGCTGTGCCGTGGCGGAGAGGATCGTCAGTCCGGCCCCCGCGTCGAGTCCGACGGGGAGCACGCCCGCCGCGGCGCTCGGGATCGCGAGGGCGGACCGGCGGGGGAAGACGGTCTTCCGGCCGGCGAGGCGGACCTCGATCGTCACGTCGTCGCGGTCCGGGAGCGGGTGGCTGTTGCCGTAGTTGGCGAAGAACACGAAGCCCGCGTCGCCGGCGGCCCGCAGGACCGTGCGCAGCCGGTCGTCGGCGGGGTCGGTCACCGGATCGGCCGGTTCCACGACCTGGGTCGGCGCCAGGTCGGCGCCGAACTCCAGGACGAACCGGTTGAAGGGGATCGCGCGGTGGAAGGACTCGCGCCGCTCGCCGAACTCGCTGACGGGGGCCCAGAAGTCGTAGGAGCGGAGCGGGAAGCCGGGCTCCTTCGTCGTCCAGCCGAAGCCGTCGCCGCGCACCGGATTGGTCCCGCCGTGGAAGAGGTAGTAGCCGAGGAAGAGCGACTCGACCGAGGCGAAGCGGGTGACGGCGGTGGTGGTCATCGCCGCGGCGGGGGTCGTCGGCCGGTAGGCGGCGCGGGTGGGAGAGCCGGTGCCCAGCTCGCAGAAGGCGGTCGGCAGCAGGCCGCGGTAGGGGTACTCGCCGCCCTGGAACGTGGTGAGCGGATGGTTGGCGCCGGGCCGCGGGTGCAGGTCCATGTAGGCGCCGTAGGTGGGCAGGAATCCCCCGGCCTCGACCGCGTCGGGCAGGCCCCAGGCGGTCATCGCGAAGAACGCCGGGGTGATCCCGGCCTCGGTCGCGAGCCGGCGGAGGTTCTCCATGTGCGCGGCGAACTCGGCGCCGTCCTCGGGACCGCGGTGGTCGGTCGCGGTGTGGCCGAACAGCGTCCGCCAGTCGTTGGGCGCGTGCGCCAGCTCGTTCTCCAGCTGGACCAGCACGACCGGCCCGCCGTCCGGCCAGAACAGTCCCCGCAGTTCGTCGGCGACCCGCTCGAAGTACCGGCGTACGCGGTCCAGGTAGCGCGGGTCGTTGGAGCGCTCGACCAGCGGCATCCCGTACAGCCAGGGCGGCAGCCCGCCGAGCAGGTACTCGGAGTTGTTGAACGGGCCGATGCGCGGGGCGAACAGCATCCCCAGCTCGGCGCAGAGCTCGGCGAACCGGCGGATGTCGTTCTGCCCGGTGAAGTCGAACTCCCCGGCGCGCGGCTCGACCAGGCCCCAGAAGACGTAGGACGACACGACGGAGACCCCGGCGTCGCGCAGGGCGAGGATCGCCTCGCGCCACTCGGCGGCCGGGTAGCGCTGCGGGATCAGCTCGCCGGAGACCGCGGGGAACGGCTTGTCGTCGAGGGTCAGGTGGTGGCTGTTCGCGCCGAGCCGCCGCCCGTCGGGGTGGGTCGCCCCCCACCCGTCCAGCGGCGTCGGGGTGATGCCCGCGGCGTGCGCGTCGAACGTGACGGTCGTACCGGTGTTCGGCATGCTGGCCTCTCTGTCGTGCTGCGGCTGTCGGTTCACCAGGTCCTCCGGGCCGTGCTGAAGCCCAGACCGCCCAGGTGGAAGCCCTCACCCGGGTCGTCGGCCTGTGGCATGAGCAGGTCGTCGGCGCCTTGGTCGGGAGGCAGGAGGGAGACTTCGATCGCGGTGACCGCAAAGCGGCCGGCCCATCCGCCGGTGTCGACCGCGACCCGGTTCCAGCCCGCGGGCCAGCTGTCGGCCACAGCGGCGATGTCGGTCCCGTCGGCCGACCGGAGCCGGATGACGGGCCGCGCGCCTCGGGCCGAGCGCTCGTCGCACAGGTCCACGAGCGCGTAGAAGAAGGCGGCCCCGGTCGCGTCGAGCGGGGCGGGCGGCTCGACGCGCACGGTGGGGCGGTCGCCCGCGTGGGCCGCCCAGACCCGGGCGACCGGACCGGCGGGCTGGGCGTGCGGGATCGGCATGCAGTTCAGGCCGTCGAGGAGTTCGAGCCCCGAGCCGTCGGCCGGGCGCAGGAGGCAGTCCCGGACGGCGCGGGTGAGCAGGTCGCCGGGCCCGGTCACGTCGGCCGGCCTGGGGGCGGTCGAGGGCGGGGCCCACGGCTCGGCCGACTCGGGCGCCGGGGTCGCCGCCGCCCGCCGGACGGGGACGGTGACCTCGTGGCGGCCGCCGGTGAACTCGCGGTCGGGCAGCCCGCCGGTCCGGAGCACGGCCACCGCGCCGTCGGGCACGTCGAGTTCGATCGCGGCCGACGGGCCCTGGACGCGGTAGGCGAGCGCGACGGTCCCGGCCGCGGTCCGCGTCGTCAGGCTCAGCCGGTCCACGCCCGCCACGAACTGCGGCGCGACGAGGAAGGAGCGGTAGCCGGCGCCGGTCGGGGTGATCCCGGCGAGGCCCTCCCAGACCCAGCTCGCGAAGACGCCGCCCAGGCCCACGTGGTCGAGCGATCCGGTGCCGGTGTTGGCCGGGTCGATCCACCAGCACTCCCAGAACGTGCCGGGGCCCGACACCAGCATCGCGCCGACGCCGGGCTCGGCGGGCTGGCGCAGGACGTCGGCGACGACGTGCGAGCGCCCGGTGGCGGTCAGCGCGCGGACGATGGTGCGGGTCGTCGCGAAGCCGCCGGAGACCCGGTTGCCGCGCGCGCGGACGTCGTGTTCGAGCCGCCGGGCGGCCTCCTCGGCATCGGCCCCGGTGAGGATGCCCGCGTCGATCGCGGCGGCGTAGGAGCCCTGGGAGCCGTTGGCGAAGACACCCGTCGCCGGGTCGTGGAAGCGCGCCTTCGCCGCGGTGCGCAGGCGGTCGGCCTGCCGGCGGCGGCAGACGGCGGCGGCACGGTCGCCGAGTTCCTCCTCCAGCCGGGCGAGCGCGAGCAGGCAGTCGATGGTCGCGGCGGTGTGGTGGACGGGCGGCGGGGTCTGCTCCAGGCCGAGCCAGTCGTGGCCGTAGCTGATCGGCATCCGCGCGATGACGCCGGTGCCGTCGGCGCGGGCGAGCTGGTAGTCCGCCCAGCGGCGCAGGCCCGCGAGCGCCTCGCGGACCAGGTCCGGGTCGCCGTAGTGCAGCCAGTGGCCCAGCAGGACGCGGTGCAGGGCCGCGCCCCACACCGGGTCGGCGGGCAGCCGCGGGGAGCGTACGTCCGGGGCGACGGCGGGGAGCGCGCCGTCCTCGCCCTGGCTGGTCAGCAGGTCGCGTATCCACTTCGCGAGGAAGTTCTCGGTGTCGAACGCGGCGAGTTCGTACTCGGCGACCGAGGCGGTGTCGCCGGTCCAGGCGGCCTGCTCCCGTGTCGGGCAGTCCTCGGGGACGCCGTGCACGTTGTTCAGGAGCGTGCGCTCGGCGCGTTCGAGGAGGGTGCCGATGAGCGGGTCGTCGGTGCGGATGACGCCGGTCGGTGTGAGATCGGTGTGCAGGGCCCCGGCCGTCAGGCTGATCACGGCGTCCTCGGGGAGCCCGTCGATCTCGATGTAGCGGAACCCGTGGTAGGCGAACCACGCCTCGACGACCTCGCCCGCGGTGCCCGCGGAGACCCACTCGACGACCTGCCGTCGGCGGCCCTCGTCGAACGGCATCATCAGGTTGGTCGTGTCCAGCCTGCCGTCGGCCCCGACGTGCTCACCGTGCACGACGCGCACGACGGTGCCGGCGGGCAGCGCGTCGAGGATCTCGACCCGGCTGCGGCCGGCGATGTTGGTCCCGACGTCGAACAGCCGCGTCCCGCCGCGCCGGTGGGCCTCGGCCGGCCGGTGCCGGGCGACGATCCGGGCCGCGGGGGTGGGATCGGGCTCGACGACGGACGGCGGCGCGCCCGGGCCCCGCCCGGGTGTCCGCAGGCACGACGGGTCGAGTGCCGACCAGCCGTGCGCGGCCTCCGCCGCGACGTCGTGCCGCTCCAGGTAGAAGGGATCGTCCTCGACGATCCGGCTCGCCGAGACGAGGGTGTGCGCGTCGGCGCCGACCGTCGACCGGCTTCCGTCCCCGTACCGGATCGCGATCTCGGCCCGGACGCGCGGGTCGAGTCCGGTACGGCCCCACTCCCCCAGGCCCAGTACGAGATCGAGTGCGTTGGGGCCGGTGCGCAGCAGGTCGGTCACGTCGTAGCAGCGGTACAGCGCGCGGCCGGCGTCGGTGCGCGTCGGATCGAGGTGGTCCGCGTTCACCGGGACCCCGTTGAGCTCCGCCCGTACGAGGCCCTGCCCGGTGAGGTAGAGGCGGGCACGTGCGACCGGGCCGGGGAGCGTGAAGGGGCGGCGGAGCCGCGAGGTCGCGGGGGCCGAGATCCACGGCGCCGTCCAGTCCGCGCCGTGTGCCGGCCCGGTCTCCAGTTCCGAGCGGGCCCACTCGCCCCACACCCCGTCCGCCGAGCGCAGCCGCACGGCCCACCCGTAGCGCTCGCGGGCCGGCAGGTCCGTCCCGACCGTGACCGAGGTGCCCGCTGCCGACGGCACCCGGCCCGAGGTCCACACGCGGTGGCCGGCCGGGTCCGTCAGCTCCGCCTCGAAGGCGGAGTGCGCGATGCCGTCCGGCCGCCAGGAGAGCCGTGGATGTGCGCGGGTCGCGAGGTTCACCCCGCGTTCGCCGGGTCCCGGCTCGCGGGTGACGCGGCCGTCGACCCTGAGGTCGAACGGCGTGGGCGTGACGGCGACCGGGCCGGCCGGACCTTCAACGCACCAGTCATCGTCAAGTGTCATTCGTCGCTGCCCCATCTCGTTCGATCACATCGCGGTGAATGGTTTCACTCCACGGACGGCGGTGCAATACGCGATGGCCATCCGGTCGTCGCCATACCTTCCGGACAGCCCACCACAGCAGAGCTGGGGATGTAACGATGTCGAAAATGAACCGTCATCACCCGAGTATCTGCCTGTCACACTCTTGACACACCAGTCGGGCAGGTCTAGGAATGAATCGATTTACCGGCGCCTTTGCGCCACCCGGGCGTCACCTCGTGATCCCGCGGACATCTCGACCGGGAGGGCCCTAGGAATGAATCGATTTACCCGGCGTGCGGACGCCCCGCCGCACATGGCTCCCCCGCGCGGTGCCGACGCCTCGGGTGTCCTCGATCCTCGGGCCGGCACGTCCGTGACCAGCACCGGAGCGTCCGTGACCGGTCCCGACACCTCGTTGACCGATGCCGGCACCTCGGTGACCGGCCCGGACGCGTCGGCGACCGGCCCCGGCCCGAGCCGGCGGTCCCCCGGTGCGGCGGACGGGCCGCCGCACGGTCCGGCCGCACGGCCCCGGCCCCGGCCCCGGCCCGCGAAGGAACGGCGGCGCGTCCCGCTCGGCCCCTACCTCGCCCTGCTCCCCGTCTTCGCCGTCCTGGGGGTCTTCCAGTTCTACCCGGCCTTCAGGGGCGTCTTCTTCTCGTTCTGGGACTGGCGGCCCGCGACCGGGTCGGCCTTCACCGGGCTGGACAACTACGTCCGCATGTTCCACGACACCGCGTGGTGGTCCTCGTTCGGGAACCTCGGGGTGATCTTCGTCTTCGGCATCGTGATGTGGATCTTCCCGTTCATCGCGGCGGAGTTGCTGGTCAGCCTGCGCAGCGCCCGGTCGGCGTTCGTCTACCGCACCCTGCTGATCGTCCCGGTGGCCTTCCCCGGCACGGTGACCGCGATGGTCTGGCAGTTCTTCTACGACCCCAACAACGGCGTGCTCAACGCGGTGCTCGACGCGGTCGGGCTCGGGTCCCTCCGGCAGAACTGGACGGGCGATCCCGACACCGCGCTGCTGTCCCTGCTCTTCGTCGGCTTCCCGTTCGTCGCGGGCCTGCCGTTCCTCATCATGTACTCGAGCCTCCAGAACATCCCGAAGGAGATCTTCGAGGCCGCGGCCCTGGACGGGGTGGGGCGGCTGCGCCGGGTCTGGTCCTTCGACCTGCCGCTCATGGCGAGCCAGGTCCGCGTCCTGCTCTTCCTCGCCGTCGTCGGAACGCTCCAGTACGGGTTCACCGCGTACATCCTGACCCGCGGCGGACCCGACAACGCGACCGAGGTGCCGATCCTGCACATCATCGACCAGGCCTTCCGCGGCGGCCAGTGGGGCTACGCCGCCGCCCTGTCGACCACCCTGTTCCTCATCACGCTGGCGCTCAGCTGCCTCGTCATGTTCGCGCGGCGCCGCGGACGGGACGAGGGCACGCTGTCCGGCGGCACCCTCACGCCCCGGAGCGCACGATGACCGCCGGTACCGGAACCGCCGCGCCGCAGACACCGTCCCGCACCCGCCGGGGACGCCGGCAGCGGGGGGTGCACACCGCCCTGCTGGCGTTCGTCGCCGTCAGCCTCGCGCCGTACCTGTTCATGATCGTCACGTCGCTCAAGACGAACCAGCAGTACAACGAGAGCTTCTGGGCGATCGCGTTCCCGTTCCACTTCGAGAACTACGCCACGGCCTGGAACCAGATCGCGCCCTTCCTGCTCTCCTCGGTCGTCGTCGCCGCGCTCTCGGTGGCCGGGGTCGTCCTGGTGGCGCTCGTCGCGGGCTTCGTGTTCGCCCGCTTCCGGTTCCCGGGCCGGAACCTGCTCTTCACGCTCGTCGCGGCGCTGCTGATGGTGCCGAGCATCGCGAGCCTCATTCCGCTCTTCCTGATGATGAAGGACTTCCAGCTGCTCAACACGATGCTGGTCCTGATCATCCCGCAGATCGCCACCGGCGCCGTGCTGGGCACGCTCCTGATGCGCACGTACATCGAGGGCATCCCGGAGTCGATCTTCGAGGCCGCCGCGCTGGACGGCGCCGGCCAGGCCCGTGTCTTCCGCTCCATCCTGCTTCCGCTCTCGCTCCCGGTCATCGGCACCGTGAGCCTCGTGACGGTCCAGGCGGTCTGGAACGACTTCTTCTGGCCGCTGCTGACCGTCAGCGACAACGACCTGAAGACCGTTTCGGTGGGTCTGCTGTTCTTCCAGGGCCAGTCCGCCACGTCATTCGGTCCTCTCTTCGCCGGCTATCTGCTCGCGAGCATTCCGCTCCTGATCCTTTTCGGGTTGTTCTCCCGCTACTTCCTCGCCGGAGTGCAGGGCGGAATCCCCGGATCGCATTGAGCAACTCCCACCGAGAGTCAGATCACCAACCCCAAGGAGAGAAATGCGCACAAAGAGACGGCCCGTACGGGCGCGGGTCTCCGCTCTCGCCATATCCGCGGTGCTCACCGGCGCGGCGCTCACCGGCTGCTCCGCGGCCGGCGACTCCGGCGACGGCGTCACCATCACGCTCGCGGGCCCCAACCAGTGGAACTCCAAGACCGACACGTTCGGCCCGGAATGGGACGCGCTGGTCGCGAAGTTCGAGGCCGCCGAACCGAACATCAAGGTCAAGACCGTGGTGCTGCCGCTGTCGAGCTTCTCGGACACGCTCACCACCCAGCTCACGGCCGGCACCGCGCCCGAGCTGATCTTCAACCAGCCGGCGCCCTCGGACCCGAGCCTCGTCGTCGACCTCGACCCCTATCTCGCCAAGCCCAGCCCGTACGACAAGACCGCCGCCACCTGGCTGGACGGGTTCAACAAGAACGCCTACGGCGACGCCCAGCGCAACGCCGCCGGCCACCACTACTACGTGCCGTTCAACCTGGTCACCACAGGCCTCTTCTACAACACGAAGATCCTCGACAAGGTGCACGTCAAGACCCCCATCACCAGCGTCGGCGGCCTCCTCCAGGCCTGCGACGCCCTGTCGGGGGCCGGCTACACGCCGCTCGCGATGGACAAGGGGCTGCTCGGCACCGGCTGGACGGCGGAGACCCTGCTGTCCAACCTGCTGCACAAGTACGGCAGCACGTGGAACGTGTACGGCGCCGACGGGAAGTCCGGCACGGCGGCGACCCTCACCGACAAGAGCCTCGCCCGCGCGATCCTCACCGGGAAGCTCGACGCGACCAAGAACCCCGAGGTCGCGGAGGCCGTCAAGCTCCTCAAGCAGGTCTTCACCCGCTGCGCGACCAAGAACTGGACGGGCGTCGAGTCCTCGGCGACCTTCGTCGGCGGTGAGCAGTTCCTCGCCGGCAAGGCCGCGATGGCGTGGGGCACCAACTTCGCCGTCAGCAACTTCTCCCAGGTCGGCTGGGAGTGGTCGAGCATGCCGTTCCCGAGCGTGACCGCGTCGGACACCTCGCTCGCCGACGGTTCGGCGGCCCGCTACGGTGCCGTCGCGGGCGGTACGAGCTATATGATCCCGGCGACCACGACCGGGGCGAAGCTCGACGCGGCCGTCAAGTTCCTCCAGTTCGCCACGAGCCCGAAGGGCAACGGCACCTGGGTGGCCGCGACCAACGCGATCCCGGCCACGGCGGACGTGTCGACCGCCTCGGCGGGGCTGAGGGACCTCCTCACCGGTGACTGGTCCAAGCCGCGCCTGGTGAACATCGGCTCCAACTCGCCGGCCGCCGACACCGGGAGCAACCGCTGGGAGGGTTACCTCATCGGCACCCGCTCGCTGGAGCAGCAGCTGAAATACCTGGAGGAAGGCTGGATCGGCTGGGCCAAGGAGACGGTCAAGACCGCGAAGCTGACCGACGACTGGGCGACACACCCCGCTGTGTAGCCCTCTCGGACAGAGTGTCCCGGCGGATGGTGGCCGCCGGGACACTCGATCCATTATCCGATATCTGCCACCGTCGCAGGACACACCCGACGCATCGCAATTCCGGTCTCGATCATTTCGGCCGTCATGGATGGAACGCCGTGCAGCACCACATGGTCTGGGAGAATCGGCTTCATCCGGTCGGACGGAGGAACAGCGGGCTGCGTGAGGTACCGCGTCTGCGTACTTCAGGGCCCGGTCCCGGGCCCATTCATCACGAAGGAGAGCTCAGTGGCTCTGGGGATCCGCGATGTCGCCGCGCGGGCGAAGGTCTCGGCAGGCACCGTATCCAAATACCTCAACACCCCGCACCGCGTCTCCCCGCAGACCGGGGCCCGGATCCAGGCGGCCATCACGGAGCTCGGCTACGTACGCAACGACGCCGCGCGCCAGCTGAGGGCGGGGCGCAGCCGCACGATCGGACTGCTCGCATTCGACATCGGGAACCCCTTCTTCATCGCCCTCGCCCACGGCGTCGAACAGCGCGCGACGAGCCACGGGCTGTCGGTGCTGCTCGGCAACAGCGACGAGGACGAGGAGCGCGAGGCGCACTATCTCGACCTGTTCGAGGAGCAGCGCGTCCACGGTGTGCTCGTCTCACCGGTCCGCTCGATCGACCACCGCATCGCCCGCTTCCACCAGCGCGGCATCCCCGTGGTGCTGCTGGACAACACGGGGGACCCGGCGCTCAGCCCGTCGGTGTCGGTCGACGACACCCTGGGCGGCTACATGGCCACCGCCCACCTCGTCTCGCGGCGCAAGACGCGCATCGCGGTCGTCGGCGGACCCGAGGGACTGCGGCAGTTCGACGACCGCGTCGCCGGAGCGCGCCAGGCCGTGCGCGACCACCCCGGTGTGAGCCTGGAGATCATCCCGGTACGCAACCGCGATGTCGAGGAGGGCGGCCGGGTCGGCGAGGCGCTGCTGATGCGGCCGCCGCGCGACCGGCCCGACGGCGTGTTCGCGATGAACGACCGGCTCGCGTTCGGCCTCCTCCAGACGATCGTGACCGAGGGCGGTGTCCGCGTACCGCAGGACATCGCGGTCATCGGGTACGACGACATCGAGTTCGCGGCGGCCGCGGTCGTGCCGCTGTCGTCGATCCGGCAGCCGCGCGAGGAGTTCGCCGACACCGCGGTCGAGCTCCTGGTCTCCGAGAACCTCGAACTCGACGGCGGGAACCATCCGCAGATCCTGCTGCGGCCGGAACTGGTCGTCCGCGCCAGCAGCCAGAACCGCTGACGGCCGCGCGGCCGGCGGTGGTCCCTACAGGCCCACGATCTTGTTCCAGCGCTTCGCGAAGTCGACGCGTTCGGTCGAGGTGATGTCGCGGGCGATGGCGAGTCGCTCGCGCATCTGCGTGTCCGGGAAGATCAGGGGGTTGTCGGCGAGGGCCGCGGTGTCCTTGTCCTTGGCGTCGGCGAGGACCTGCTGGGCCGCCGGGACCGGGCAGACGTAGTTGACCCAGGCGGCCAGCTCGGCGGCGACCTCGGGGTCGTAGTAGTAGTCGATCAGGCGTTCCGCGTTGGCCTTGTGGTCGGCGCGGTCGGGGATCATCAGGGAGTCGGACCAGAGCTCCGCGCCCTCCTCCGGGACGAGGAAGCGGATGTCGGGGTTGTCGGCCTGGAGCTGGATGACGTCGCCGGAGTACGCCTGGCAGGCCAGCACGTCCCCGCTGACCAGGTCCTTGGTGTAGTCGTTGCCGGTGAAACGGCGGATCTGGCCCCGGCCGATCTGCTTCTGCACCAGGTCGCAGACGTCGTAGAAGTCGTCGGCGGTCCACCGGGTGATGTCCACGCCGTTGCCCTGCATGAGCAGCGCGAACGCCTCGTCGAGGCCGGAGAGGAGGGTGACGCGGCCCTTGAGGTCGCTCGCCCACAGGTCCGAGACGTGCCGGATCTCGCGGCCCAGCTTCTTCCGGTTGTACGCGATGCCGGTGATGCCCGACTGCCACGGCACCGTGTGGAGGCGGCCGCGGTCGAAGGCGGGCGTGCGCAGCAGCGGGTCCAGGTACTTCGCCACGTTCGGCTGGCGGGCCCGGTCCATCTTCTGCACCCAGCCCAGGCGCACGAACCGCGCGCACATCCAGTCGCTGATGACGATGATGTCCCGGCCGGTGGACTGGTGGTTCATCAGCGCGGGGCTGATCTTGCCGAAGAACTCGTCGTTGTCGTTGATCTCCTCGACGTAGTCGACGGAGATCCCGGAGCGCTTCTCGAAGGCGTCGAGGGTGGGCCGCTTGTTCGGGTCGTCGTCGTCCACGTCGATGTAGAGCGGCCAGTTCGCGAAGACCAGCTTGTGGTCCTCGGCGGACAGGTCGGTCACGGCGCGGTCGCCGGCCCTGACGTAGGCGGCGGGCACCCCGCAGCCCGCCAGCGCGCCGAGCGCGGCGGTGCCGCCGAGCGCGCGCAGCAGGGAGCGACGGGAGGGCGCGGGCGTTCGCGGAGAGGTCTGGGACATCCGGGAAGCATGCCGCCGATACCGGTGATCGGACAATCGACGCTGCGTCGAGCGGCCCGACCTGGACCGGACACCTTGTCGATGGCCCAGGTCAACACCGGGTTACACGGCCCGTCGCCGGTGGCAGGGCCAGCTCCACGGTGAGTCCGCCGGCGGGATGCGGACGCGCCCGTACGCCGCCGCCGTGCGCCGCGGCCACCGCCGCCACGATGGACAGCCCGAGGCCGAGGCCGTCCCGCCCCCGCACCCGGTCCCGCGCGCCGAGCCGCCGGAACGGCTGGAACAGCTCCGCCGCCCGGTCGGCCGGGATCACCGGTCCGCTGTTGGCGATCCACAGCCCGGGCCGCCCGGCCGCGTCCGTCCCGGTCCACACCCGCACCCAGCCGCCCTCGGCGAGGTTGTGGCGTACGGCGTTGTCGGCGAGGTTCACCACGAGCCGCTCCAGCAGCTGCGGGTCCCCGAGCACGGGCGCCGGCTCCAGCCGGACCACAACCCGCGGCCCCACCCCGGACACACCCTCAGGCCCCGGCCCCACCCCGGACACGCCCTCCAGCCCCGGCCCCACCCCGGACACACCCTCAGGCCCCGGCCCCGGCCCTGCCTCCTCCCCCGTCCCGTGCGGCGCGGACGGCAGCCGTTCCCTCACCAGCTCCGCGAGGTCCACCAACTCCCGTCGTTCCAGTCCTCGTTGGCTGCGCGCCAGCGTCAACAGCGCCTCGATGAGCCGCTCCTGCTCCTGCCCCGCCGCCCGCACCCGGACCAGCGCGGCACGCAGCACCTCCGCCGGGGCGTCGGGATCGGCGAGCGTGACGTCGACGAGCGCCTGCTGGAGCGTGAGCGGAGTGCGCAGTTCGTGCGAGGCGTTGGCGACGAACCGCCGCTGCGCCTCGAAAGCCCCCTCCAGCCGCGCCAGCACGTCGTCGAACGTGTCCGCCATCGCCTTGAGTTCGTCCTCCGGCCCGGTCACCGCGAGCCGCTCGTGGAGGTTGTCGGCGGAGATCCGGCGCGCGGCGGCCGTCATCGTGCGCAGCGGCGCCAGCACCCGCCCGGCCATCAGCCGCCCCAGCGCGAGCGAGGCCAGGGCCGTCAGCCCCAGCGCGACCCCGCCCCAGACCAGGAGTTCGTGCATCTGGTCCCGGTGGATGCCCTCGGCGACCGCGGTGAGCGTCGGCCCGCCGGGCACCCCCGGTCCCTCCACCGACGTGGTCAGTCCGGGCCCGGACCGCGCCACCAGGGCGTAGGTGATCCCCAGCAGCAGGGCGCCGGCCAGGACGAACAGCGCGGTGTAGAGGAGGGTGAGCCGCCACCGGACGGTCCGCGGCGGCCTCATCCGATCCGGTACCCCGCCCGCTCCACGGTCTCGACGACCGGCGGCTCCCCCAGCTTGCGCCGCAGCCTGCTGACGGTCACCTTCACGGTCTGGCTGAACGGGTCCGCGGCCTCGTCCCAGGCCCGTTCGAGCAGTTCCTCGCTGGAGACGACGGCGCCCCGCGCGGCCAGCAGCAGCTCCAGCACCGCGAACTCCTTCGGGCTGAGCGCCAGTTGGGTCCCGGCCCGGGTGGCGTCCCGGCGCGCCGGGTCGAGCCGCAGCTCACCGTGGACCAGCACCGGCGGCAGGGCGGGCTGCGCCCGGCGTCCCAACGCCCTGATGCGGGCCACGAGTTCCGTGAAGGCGAACGGCTTGGGCAGATAGTCGTCGGCGCCGAGCCCGAGCCCCGCGACCCGGTCGGCGACCGTCCCGGACGCGGTGAGCATCAGCACCCGGGCCCGGCCGCCCGCGCCCGCGAGGGTCCGGCACACCTGGTCGCCGTGGAGCCCGGGCAGGTCGCGGTCGAGCACGACGACGTCGTAACCGTTGACCGCGGCGCGCTCCAGGGCGGTCGGGCCGTCGAAGGCGAGATCGACGGCCATCCCCTCCCGGCGCAGTCCGCCGGCCACGGTCAGGGCCAGCTCTTCGTGGTCCTCGACCACCAGCACTCGCATGGCGCCCAGTGTGCGCGGCGGCCGGTTCCACCGCCGTAAGACCGGCCGTTCCCGTCCGGTAACCGCCGGACCGGTTCCGTGGGGGCCGTCAGCACGACAGCGTCACGACCACGACAGGGAGAGATCCATGATCCTCGGGAAGCACCGCCTCACGCTGGGCGTGGCCGCGCTCACGGCCGCCGCGCTCGGCACGGTCGGGGTGCGGGCCGCGCAGGCGGCGCCGGCCGCGCCGAGCACGCCGAAGCACGTGCGGCCCGGAGCGCCGCGGGGCGCCGGGTTCGGGGTGTCCTACCGGCCCACCGCCCAGGCCCCCGCCGACGTCGACACCGCGAGCGACGCGTTCGGCGCCTGCATGGCCGGCCGGGGCGTGACGGCGTACCCGGCCTTCCACGCGACGAAGGACGCGAAGGGCTCCGTCCGGCTCCGGGTCCGGGTGAAGGGCGGCGCCGTCGACCCGTCGTCGGCGTCGTACGAGAAGGCGCTGGACCACTGCGCCCCGGTCCTCGCCAGGGCCGGCCTCACCTTGACGGACGCCGACGACCTGCCCGCCGCACCCACCGCACCCACCGCACCCGGCACACCGGAGAAGGGCCTCCAGCGGTCCCAGTCCGACGACAGGGGCCCGTCCCTGACGACCTCGAAGGGCTGACGGCAGGGCCCGGAACAGAGCGCTGCCCGGGGGTCTTCCGAACCCCCGGGCAGCGCGGGCGGCTGCCGTGAGCCGCGGCCGGATCAGCCCTCCAGCGACGTCATCACGTGCTTGATCCGGGTGTAGTCGTCGAACCCGTACGCCGACAGGTCCTTGCCGTAGCCCGACTTCTTGAACCCGCCGTGCGGCATCTCCGCGACCAGCGGGATGTGGGTGTTGATCCACACGCAGCCGAAGTCCAGCCGCTTGGACATCCGCATCGCGCGCCCGTGGTCCTTCGTCCACACGGACGAGGCCAGCGCGTACTCGACGCCGTTGGCCCACTCCACCGCCTGCTCCTCGTCCGTGAAGGACTGGACGGTGATGACCGGCCCGAAGACCTCGTTCTGGACGATCTCGTCGTCCTGCTTCAGCCCCGACACCACGGTCGGCGCGTAGAAGTAGCCCTTGTCGCCGACCCGGTGGCCACCGGCCTCGACCTTCGCGTGGGCCGGCAGCCGCTCGACGAAGCCGGCGACCTGCTTGAGCTGGTTGGGGTTGTTGAGGGGGCCGAAGAGCACGTCCTCGTCGTCCGGCTGCCCGGTCTTCGTCTCGGCCGCCGCCTTCGCGAGCGCGGCCACGAACTCGTCGTGGACGGACTCCTGCACCAGCACGCGGGTCGCGGCCGTACAGTCCTGGCCGGCGTTGAAGAAGCCCGCGACGGAGATGTCCTCGACGGCCTTGGCGATGTCCGTGTCCTCGAAGACGACGACCGGGGCCTTGCCGCCCAGCTCCAGGTGGACGCGCTTGAGGTCCTTGGACGCGGACTCGGCGACCTGCATGCCGGCGCGTACGGAACCGGTGATGGAGGCCATCGCCGGGGTCGGGTGCTCGACCATCAGGCGGCCGGTGTCGCGGTCGCCGGTGACGACGTTGAAGACGCCCTTGGGGAGGATGCCGCCGAGGATCTCCGCCATCAGGACGGTCGACGCCGGCGTGGTGTCGGACGGCTTCAGCACGACCGTGTTGCCCGCGGCGAGCGCCGGGGCGAACTTCCAGACGGCCATCATCATCGGGTAGTTCCACGGCGCGACCTGCGCGCAGACACCGACCGGCTCGCGGCGGACGATGGAGGTCATGCCCTCCATGTACTCGCCGGCCGAGCGGCCCTCCAGCAGCCGGGCGGCACCCGCGAAGAAGCGGATCTGGTCGACCATCGGCGGGATCTCCTCGGAGCGGGTGAGCCCGACGGGCTTGCCCGTGTTCTCCACCTCGGCCGCGATGAGTTCCTCGGCCCGCTCCTCGAACGCGTCGGCGATCTTCAGCAGGGCCTTCTGACGCTCGGACGGGGTGGTGTCCCGCCAGGCCGGGAAGGCCGCGGCCGCGGCCGCCATCGCGGCGTCGACGTCCGCCTCCCCGGACAGGGGCGCGGTCGCGTACGCCTCGCCGGTCGCGGGGTTGACCACCTCGGTGGTCCGTCCGTCGGCGGCGTCCCGGAACTCACCGTCGATGTAATTGCGCAGACGACGCAGCTCGGTGCTCACTGCCGGCCCTCCAAGTTCGGGTGTCCGTTGGCTGAGACACCCACACTAATCCGAGATCCCACGTTTTCAACACCCCCGACCGCGCCAAGTCTGCGAAATCCGCAATCCGCACCGCTATAAACAACGAATTTCATCGATACGGCCTTGCGGAACCGTCGAGACGTCGTGCACAGTGAGGTCGTGGCCAGTCGAAGCGCAGACCAGAGGGACTCCTCCCGCGAGTCCAGGAACGGCACCCCCCAGCTGGATGCCGTCTCCCTCGCCATCATTCAGCAGCTGCAGGAGGACGGCCGCCGGCCGTACGCCGCGATCGGCAAGGCCGTCGGCCTGTCGGAGGCGGCCGTGCGCCAGCGCGTCCAGAAGCTGCTGGACCAGGGCGTCATGCAGATCGTCGCCGTCACGGACCCGCTCACCGTGGGCTTCCGCAGGCAGGCGATGGTCGGCGTCAACGTCGAGGGCGATGTCGAGTCGATCGCGGACGCGCTGACCGCCATGTCGGAAGTCGAGTACGTGGTGATGACCGCGGGCTCGTTCGACATCCTCGCGGAGATCGTCTGCGAGGACGACGACCACCTGCTGGACGTCATCAACAAACGCATCCGGGCGCTGCCCGGCGTGCGCTCCACCGAAAGCTTCGTCTATCTGAAGCTGAAGAAGCAGACCTACATGTGGGGAACCCGATAACCGTGAGCCAGAAGGACCTCAGCCGCACCGCGTACGACCACCTGTGGATGCACTTCACCCGCATGTCCTCGTACGAGAACGCCCCCGTCCCGACCATCGTCCGGGGCGAAGGCACCTACATCTACGACGACAAGGGCAAGCGCTACCTCGACGGTCTCGCGGGCCTGTTCGTGGTCCAGGCCGGTCACGGCCGCACGGAACTCGCCGAGACCGCCTTCAAGCAGGCCCAGGAGCTGGCCTTCTTCCCGGTCTGGTCCTACGCCCACCCGAAGGCCGTCGAGCTGGCCGAGCGCCTCGCCGACTACGCCCCCGGCGACCTGAACAAGGTCTTCTTCACCACCGGCGGCGGTGAGGCCGTGGAGACCGCCTGGAAGCTGGCCAAGCAGTACTTCAAGCTCCAGGGCAAGCCGACCAAGTACAAGGTCATCTCCCGCGCGGTCGCCTACCACGGCACCCCGCAGGGCGCCCTGTCCATCACCGGCCTGCCGGGCCTGAAGGCCCCCTTCGAGCCGCTGGTCCCCGGCGCCCACAAGGTGCCGAACACCAACATCTACCGCGCCCCGCTCTTCGGCGACGACCCGGAGGCCTTCGGCCGCTGGGCCGCCGACCAGATCGAGCAGGAGATCCTCTTCGAGGGCCCGGAGACCGTCGCCGCGGTCTTCCTGGAGCCGGTCCAGAACGCGGGCGGCTGCTTCCCGCCCCCGCCCGGCTACTTCCAGCGCGTGCGCGAGATCTGCGACAAGTACGACGTGCTGCTCGTCTCCGACGAGGTCATCTGCGCCTTCGGCCGCCTGGGCACGATGTTCGCCTGCGACAAGTTCGGCTACGTCCCGGACATGATCACCTGCGCCAAGGGCATGACCTCGGGCTACTCCCCGATCGGCGCCTGCATCGTCTCCGACCGGATCGCCGAGCCGTTCTACAAGGGCGACAACACCTTCCTGCACGGCTACACCTTCGGCGGCCACCCGGTCTCCGCGGCGGTCGGCCTCGCCAACCTCGACCTGTTCGAGCGCGAGAACCTGAACCAGCACGTCCTCGACAACGAGGGCGCCTTCCTCTCGACCCTCCAGAAGCTGCACGACCTGCCGATCGTCGGCGACGTCCGCGGCAACGGCTTCTTCTACGGCATCGAGCTGGTGAAGGACAAGGTCACCAAGGAGTCCTTCGACGAGGAGGAGACCGAGCGCGTCCTGTACGGCTTCCTCTCCAAGGCCCTCTTCGAGAACGGCCTGTACTGCCGTGCCGACGACCGCGGCGACCCGGTCGTCCAGCTCGCCCCGCCGCTGATCTCCAACCAGGAGACCTTCGACGAGATCGAGCAGATCCTGCGCGCCACCCTCACGGAGGCGTGGACGAAGCTCTGATCATCCGATCAGCGGCCCCCCTCGGCCCCGGTGCCCTCCGTTCGAGTGAGAACGGCGGCCCGGGGCCGTGTGCCGTCCGGGCTCCGCCCACCGACCTGCCTAGCGTGCACGTGACCGATCGGCCCAGCCTTCGTTCCCCCGGACGGGGGATCGGGATACGGGAAAACGGATCAGAACCGAGGTGTACGCCCATGGAGGCCCCGCCGGACAACGACGTGCTGTGGGCACGGTCCCTGCACTTCCGCCACCAGGACGGCTCGCCCGGTCTCGCCGGTGTCTCGCTCGGCGTGCGGGTGGGCGAGATCCTCGCCGTCAGCGGCCCGCGCGGCAGCGGCAAGACGACGCTCCTGCGGTGCCTGGCCGGTCTGGTCCCGGCACAGCGCGGCGAGGTCTGGTTCAACAGCACGGCCGTGCACCGGATGGGCCCGGCCACCCGTGAGCGGCTGCGCCGCAACCGCTTCGGCTGGATCGACCCGGCCCCGGCGCTCGTCCCCGAGCTGAACGTCTGGGAGAACACCGCCCTGCCCCTGATGCTGCGCGGCACCAGCCGCCGCCGGGCCAAGGTGGCCGCGCTGGAGTGGCTGGAGCGGCTCGACGTCGGCGACAGGGCCCGCAGGCGCCCCGCCGAACTCCAGCAGGCCGAACGCCAGCGCGTCTGCATCGCCCGCGCCCTCGCCCCGGCGCCCACGGTCCTCTTCGCGGACGAGCCGACGGCCCCGCTGCACCGCTCCGACCGCGCCCATGTGCTGCGCACCCTCACCACGGCGGCCCGCTCGCACGGCATCACCGTCGTCCTCGCCACCCACGACGCGGAGACGGCGGCCCTCGCCGACCGCAGGGTCGCGCTCCTGGACGGCCGCCGGGTGACCACGCTCCACCTCCCGGCGGCCCCCGAGACGGAAGGCCGGGCCGAGTGCTCGCTCTCCGTCTGACCCGCGTCGCCCACCCGGCCGTCCATCTGCGCCGCCTCCTGGTGGCCGCCGCGGCGGCCGGCACGGCCTTCCTGATGCTGTCCGCCCTCGGCTACGCGATGGCCCGCCCGGACGCCTCCGCGGCGGCGCTGCTGCGCCTGGCCTGGTGCGCGATCCCGCTCGCCACCACGGTCCACCTCGCGGTGGCGGTGGCCCGCACCGACCCCGGCACCAGGCCGCGCCCCGGTCTGTCCGCGCTGGGCCTGGGCCCGGCCCGGCTGATGGCGATCGCCGCCCTCAACACGGCCCTCGCCTGCACCCTGGGCTCCCTGCTGGCCCTGCTGGTCTTCCTGCACCTGCGCGGCGACCTCACGGGCATGCCCTTCGACGGCGCGGCGAAGGACTTCCTGGCGGCGGACGTGTCCCTGCCGCTCCCGGCGGCCCTGACCCTGCTGGCGGTGCCCCCGGTGCTCGCCTCCGCGGCGGTGGCGCTCACCCTCCGGCCGAGGGACCTGCCCCGCGACCGCGACCGCGGTTACGGCCGCTTCGGCGCGTACGGCAGGGGCGCCGCGCGTGAGACCTTCGGTGCCTACGGCCGCTTCGGCGCCCGGCTGCTCGGCAGCTCTTCCGAAGCCGCGCCGCCCGCCACGGACGGCACCCCGCGGACCCCGGCGGGCGGACCGCCGTCCGGGCGCTCCGCCCGACCCGCGCCGCAGACCCCGCCGCCCGCCGCGGACGGCCCGCCACCGACCCCGGGCGCGGACGGCACCCCGCGGACCCCGGGCGCGTTCGTCATCCCCTCCCCCGCGGACGGCGCCCAGGCGGCCCCGGCCCCCGCCCCCGCCCTCCCCGCCGCCCCCCGCACCGCGCTGGCCGGCCTCCCCTGGGGCATCGCCGTGCTGGCCGCCGGTCTCGCCGTGGAGTCCTCCGCCGGCGGCACCGGGGCCGCCCCGCACACGACCCTGCCCGGCGGTCTGGCGGGCGGCCCCGCGGGCGTGCTCGCCGGCTGGGCCCTGACCGCCGTCGGCCTGGTCCTGGCCGCACCCGGCCTCACCCACCTCTGCGGCCGCCTCCTCCAGTCCGTCCGCCCCGGCGCCCTGCGCCTGCTCGCCGGCCGGGTCCTGATGGCGGAGGCCACCCGGATCGGCCGCCCCCTGGGCATCGTCTGCGCGGTGGCGTCCGCCGCCTTCGCGACGGCCACGCTGTACGACGACGGCAGCCCGTTCTCCTTCGGCCCGCTCACCACCCTGGGCGGCCTGGTGGTCGCCGGGTGCACGGTGGCCACCCTCCTCACCGCGGCCGTGGAGGCCCGCCAGTCCCGCGCCGGCACCACCGAGGCGCTGCTGCGCCTGGGCGCCCCGGCCACCGTGCTGCGCGGCGCCGCGGCCCTGCGCACCGGCGCCCTGCTGGCTCTCTTCGTCCCCCTCACCCTGCTGATCGCCGACCTCGCCGCACTGCCGCTGGCACGCTGACCGGGGCCGCCGATGAGTTTCGCGGCCACCGGGGGTCTGTACACCCGAACGGCACGACACCCGAGGGAGAGGCACCCATGTACCAGCAGATGATCTTCGTGAACCTGGCCACCGACGACGTCGCCGCGTCCCGGACGTTCTTCACGGAGCTGGGCTACACGATCAACCCGCAGTTCAGCGGCGAGGACTGCGCCTGCGTCGTGATCAGCGACACGATCATCGCGATGCTGCTCGGCAGGCAGCGCTACGCCGACTTCACGAAGAAGGAGATCGCCGACTCCAGGAAGACCAGCGAGGTGCTGCTCTGTCTGAGCGCGGAGAGCCGCGAGAAGGTCGACGAGCTGGTGGCGAAGGCGGTCGCGGCCGGCGGCACCGCGAACGACGACGTCCAGGACCACGGCTTCATGTACGGGCGTTCCTTCGACGACCTCGACGGCCACTCCTGGGAGGTCATGTGGATGGACCCGGCCGCGGTGCAGGGCTGACACCTAGAGTGGGCGGGTGCCTCCGACACCCGCCCAGCCGCGTCCCGCCCAGCCCCACCGGGCCGCGCGCGACTGCGAGATCGAGTCCCTCGCCGAGTTCGACGAGATCGTCGCCGAGCGCGGCACACTGGCCCGGTACCGCGTCCAGGCGGTCGATCTGACGGACCGCACGGACGCCCTGCTCGCCACCGACACCACCGGCGCCGTCTTCCTCGGCTGTGCGATGTCGGCCGAGGCCGCCGCCCGGGTCGGCGCGACGGGCGCCCTGGTGTTCCCGCCCGTGCCGGACCTCCCCTTCGACCCGTACCGCGCCTTCGCCTACACGCCCGCCGAGTTGTTCGACTCGCTCGACGAGGGGTACGAGGCGACTCCGGACGCCCGCACCTACGCCTGGGACCGGCGGACCCGGGCCGAGGGCGACCTGTTCGGCTCGATGCTCCGCTCGATCCACGACGACGCCGTCTCCGACGCGCTCGGCGAACTCCTCTACGGCGCCCGGGTGGTGGGGGTGATGGGCGGCCACGCGACGGCGCGCGGCACGGCGGCGTACGCCACTGCCGCCCGGCTCGGCCGGGAGCTCGCGCGGTCCGGCCTCACGGTGGCCACCGGCGGCGGCCCGGGCGCGATGGAGGCCGCGAACCTCGGCGCGTACGCGGCGCCGTACGACGACGGGATGCTCGGCGAGGCGCTGGAACTGCTCGCCGGGGCACCGGCGTTCACACCGTCGGTGACCGACTGGGCGCGCGCCGCCTTCGAGGTCCGCGGACGCTGGCCGCACGGCGGTCCCTCGGTCGGCATCCCCACCTGGTTCTACGGTCACGAGCCGCCGAACGCCTTCGCCGCGCACATCGCCAAGTACTTCGCCAACGCCACCCGCGAGGACGGCCTGCTGGCCCGCTCCGACGCCGGGGTGGTGTTCCTGCCGGGCGCGGCCGGGACCGTACAGGAGATCTTCGACAACGCGACGGCCAACTACTACGGATCGCGGGGCGAACCGACGCCGATGGTGCTCGTGGACGAGGCGCACTGGCGTGCCGAACTGCCCGCCTGGCCGCTGCTGACGGCGCTCGCACGGGAGCGGCCGATGGAGTCCCGTATCGCCCTGGTTGACCGGATCGAGCAGGCTCCCGAGGCGCTGAAACGTCTCAGCAGTTAAAGCGCAGGCAAAGTCAACGCCCGTGGACCGCATATGCATTGACACTGCTTATGGAGCGCTTATAGACCTGTGAGACTCCTGGGGATGACGACGCCTCACCTCACCGTTGCGTCAACTCCCCCTATCACCCCCCGCAGTTATGCACTCAGTAAGGACAAACGTGTCCATATCCCGCCGCAGCGCACGTCGTTCCGTGCGCGTCCTGGGTGTTGCCTCCGCGTCGGCCGCCCTGGCCCTGGGCCTGTCCGGCACGGCCCTCGCGTGCAACATCAAAGAGTTCTCCGCCGAAGCCAAGTGCGACGGCACCAAGGGCGTGATCGCCGTCACCGACGTCGACGCCTCCGGTACGAACGCGACCGTCTCCGTCTTCCTGGAGCAGAACGGCGCGGACGCGAAGAAGGTCGGCGAGCAGGACGTCAAGGGCTCGCGCGAGGGTGTCACGATCACCTTCGACGAGGACTGGGCGCCGAACGCCACGTACCGCATCCACGTCAAGGCGAGCAACAAGGTCGACGAGGACATCAGCCCCAACCTGACGACCCCGTCCACCGCCTGCACCACCGAGGAGAGCTCCAGCCCCTCCCCGTCGGAGTCGGCCACGCCGTCGCCGTCGGAGTCCGAGTCCACCCCGGCCGAGTCCGACTCGGCCACCCCGTCGGCCTCGGAGAGCAGCAGCACCGCCCCGGCGGGCACGTCGAGCAACGCCCCGTCCCCGGCGGTCGGCGAGTCGAACCTCGCCGAGACCGGTGCCAACTCCAACACCGGCCTGATCGCCGGTGTCGCGGGCGCCCTGGTCGTGGTCGGCGGCGGCGCCGTCTGGTTCGGCATGCGCCGTCGTGGTGCGCACAGCGGCAGCTGACGCGTCACCACCCCTCGTACACCGCCGAGGCCCGTCCCCGTATCCCCGGGGGACGGGCTTCGGCCGTACCCGCACGGCGCTCAGTCCAGTACGACGGTCTCCGCCGCGTCGAACTCCACGCCCACCGTGTCCCCGGCCGCCGGGGCCTCCCGCAGCGCGCAGGCCGCCTCCAGGCGGGGGCCGTCGCCCCGGGGCTGGAGGTGGACGGTGACATGGGTGCCCCGGAAGGTGCGGGCGGCCACCGTGCAGGGCAGCCCCGCCTCGGCCGCCACGAGCCGCACCCCGGCGGGCCGGACGAGCAGCGTGCGCGGCCCCTGCGGAGCGTTCCCGGGCACCGGCAGCTTGCCCCACGGGGTCACGGCCGCCGCCCCCTCGACGGTCGCGGGGACCACGTTGCCGAAGCCGAGGAAGCGGGCCACGAACTCGTCGGCGGGCCGCTGCCAGACGTCGAGGGGCGTCCCCGACTGGGCGATCCGCCCGTCCCGCATCACCACCACCCGGTCGGCCACCGCGAACGCCTCGCCCTGGTCGTGGGTCACCGCGAGCACGGTCGTCCCCAACCGCCCGAACAGCTCACGGAGTTCGACCACCAGCCGGTCCCGCAGCGAGCGGTCCAGCTGTCCCAGCGGCTCGTCGAGCATCAGCAGCCGGGGCCGGGGCGCCAGCGCCCGCGCGAGCGCCACCCGCTGCTGCTCCCCGCCGGAGAGCCCGGCGACGGCCCGCCGGCCGGCCCCCGGCAGTCCGACCAGCTCCAGCAGCTCGGCGACCCGCTCGGCCTGCCGGCCCCTGTCGGCACCCCGCATCCGCAGCCCGAAGGCCACGTTCGCGGCCACGTCCCGCTGCGGGAACAGCTGGTGGTCCTGGAACATCAGCCCGACCCCCCGCTGGTGCGCCGGCACCCGTGTCCGGTCCCGTCCGTCGAGCAGCACCCGTCCGAGGTCGAGCGGCTGGAGTCCCGCCACGGCCCTGAGCAGCGTCGACTTGCCGCTCCCGCTCGGGCCCAGCACGCAGACCACCTCGTGCTCGGCGACCTCCAGGCCGACGTCGTCGAGCACCGCCCGGCCGCCGAACCGCACGGTGGCCCGCTCCAGTTCGAGCAGTGGCATCAGAACTCCCCCGTCCGGTCGGTCCGCAGCCGTTCGAGCACCAGCAGCGCCACCGCGCACACCACCATCAGAATCGTGGAAAGGGCCATCGCCTGGCCGTAGTTGAGATCACCGGGGCGGCCGAGCAGCCGGGCCACGGCGACCGGCAGCGTGGGGTTGTCCGGCCGCGCGATGAACACGGTCGCCCCGAACTCCCCGAGCGACACCGCGAACGCGAAGCCCGCCGCGACCAGCAGCGCCCGCCGCACCAGCGGCAGATCGACCTCCCGCCACACCCGCCACGGCGAGGCCCCGAGCACGGCCGCCGCCTCCCGCAGCCGCTCGTCCACGGCCCGCAGCACGGGCAGCATGGTCCGTACGACGAAGGGCACGCCGACCAGCGCCTGCGCCAGCGGGACGAGGATCCACGACTGGCGCAGATCCAGCGGCGGTTTGTCGAGCGCGATCAGGAACCCGAAGCCGACGGTCACGGCCGACACGCCCAGCGGCAGCATCAGCAGCGCGTCGAAGCCCCGTACCAGCCGTCCCGCGTCCCGGCGGGCCAGCGCGGCGGCGGCGAGCCCTCCGATCACCACGGCGACGGCGGTCGCGACGACCGCGTACTGGAGGGAGTTGACGACCGACTCGATCGGCGCGACCAGGAACGTCCCGCCGTCGGCGTCCCCCAGCGCCCGGTAGTAGCCGAGCCCGCCGTCGAACGACCGCCGCACCAGCACGGCCAGCGGCAGCACCAGGAGGACGGCGACGGTCGCGAGGACCCCGCCGAGCAGCGCCCACTGCCCGGCCCCGCGCGGCCGGCGGGCGGTCGTCTCGGGGGCGACGAGCCGCAGCGCGCCCTCCCGGCGCCGTACCGTCCGGGCGTGCACGGCGAGGATCGCGCCCACCGCGGCGAACTGCACGATCGTGAGCACGGCGGCCGTGGAGAGGTCGAAGATCTCGGAGGTCTGCCGGTAGATCTCCACTTCGAGGGTGGAGAAGGTGGGGCCGCCGAGGATCTGCACCACACCGAACGAGGTGAAGGTGAACAGGAAGACCATCAGGGCGGCGGCGGCCACGGCGGGCGCCAGCGCGGGCAGCGTGACCTTGCGCCAGGCGCCGAACGGCGAGGCGCCCAGCATCCGGGCGGCCTCCGCCTGGCGCGGGTCCAGCTGGGCCCAGAGCCCGCCCACGGTCCGCACGACGACCGCGTAGTTGAAGAAGACATGCGCCAGCAGGATGGCCCAGACGGTGGTGTCGAGCCGTACGCCCCAGAGCTCGTCGAGGAGTCCGCCGCGCCCGACGAGCGCCAGGAAGGCGGTGCCGACCACGACCGTCGGCAGCACGAACGGCACGGTCACCACGGCCCGCAGCACCTGCTTGCCCGGGAAGTCCAGGCGGGCGAAGACATGGGCGGCGGGCAGCGCGACCAGCAGGGTGAGCGCGGTGGAGGCGAGCGCCTGCCAGGTGGTGAACCAGAGCACGTGCCGGATGTCGGACCGGCCGACGACGTCGACGATCCGCCCGAACCGCCAGACCCCGTCGGTCCGCAGCCCGCGCGCGACGATCGCCGCGACCGGCCAGGCGAAGAAGACGGCGAAGAACGCGACGGGCACGAGCATCAGCCCGAGCCGCGCCGCGCTCCCGCGCCGGCCGGCCGCCTGGGCACGGCCGGTCACTTGGGTACGGCCCGTCACTTGAGTACGGCCCGTCACTTGAGTACGGCCGGTCACTTGAGTACGAGTGACGTCCACGTCTTGACCCACTGGTCACGGTTGGCGGCGATCTTGTCGGGCGCCAGGGTCTCGGGGTCCTGGGCGGCGGGACCGTACTCGGTGAACTCGGCGGGCACGCTCGCCCCCTTCACCACCGGGTACACGAACATGTTCAGCGGCATGTCCTGCTGGAACTCCTTGGAGACCAGGAAGTCGATGAGCGCCTTGCCGCCCTTGCTGTTCCCGGCGTTGCTCAGCAGCCCGGCGAACTCGATCTGCCGGAAGCAGGTGCCGGTCGCGACCCCGGTGGGCGCGGTGCTGGGCTTCGGGTCGGCGTAGATCACCTCGGCGGGCGGGGAGGACGCGTACGACACGACGAGCGGCCGGTCGCCGCCCGCCTTCTTGCCGCCCGCGGAGCCGGAGAACTCCTCGTTGTAGGCCTGCTCCCAGCCGTCGACGACCTTGACGCCGTTGGCCTTGAGCTTCTTCCAGTAGTCCTGCCAGCCGCTGTCCCCGTACCTCGCGGCGGAGCCGAGCAGGAAACCGAGCCCCGGCGAGGAGGTGGCCGCGTTCTCGGTGACGAGGAGGTTCTTGTACTGCGGCTTGACGAGATCGGCGTACGAGGCCGGCGGGGTCAGCTTGTGCTTGCTGAAGTACGCCTTGTCGTAGTTGACGCAGATGTCGCCGTAGTCGACGGGCGTGACCCGGTGCCTGGCGGCGTCGAGCTGGTACTCGGTGCCGACCCGGCCGAGCCCCTTGGCCTCGTACGACTGGAAGAGGCCGTTGTCGAGCGCCCGGGACAGCAGGGTGTTGTCGACGCCGAAGAAGACGTCGCCCTGCGGGTTGTCCTTGGTCAGGATCGCCTTGTTGACGGCCTGCCCGGCGTCGCCGTCCTTGAGGACCTTGACCTGGTACCCGGACTGCTTCTCGAAGTCCTTGAGCACGCTCTTGGAGACGGCCCACGAGTCGTGGCTGACCAGGGTGACGGTCTTGGAGGCGGCGCCGGTGCCGGTGTCCGAGGACGAGCACGCGGACAGCGCGACGAGCCCCAGCCCCGCGGCGGCGGCCACGAGGGTCCTGGTGTGCATGGTGTGCCTGGTGTGCACGGGTGTTTTCCTCCTGGGATGGACCAGGAAGAGACGCGGCCCTGCCCGCGGTGTGCGGGCAGGGCGCAACAGCTTGAGTGATGACCGAACTTCCTACCCAGAATGACCTGGGCGAGGTTCAGAGGGTCTGCGGCCCGATTGCCGCACTCTCAGCGCTGTGGCGCTCCCCTGTCGGAATATGAAGATGTGTCGATATGAAGGTGTGGTGGCCAGATCCTACCGCTCGGTGGCCGCCAGCTGACCGCAGGCGCCGTCGATCTCCTGGCCACGGGTGTCCCGGACGGTCACCGGCACACCGTGCGCGGCGATCGCCTCGACGAACGCCTTCTCGTCCTCGGGCCGCGACGCGGTCCACTTCGAGCCCGGAGTCGGGTTCAGCGGGATGAGGTTGACGTGCACGGGCTTGCCCCGGAGCAGCCGCCCGAGCCGGTCACCGCGCCAGGCCTGGTCGTTGATGTCGCGGATGAGCGCGTACTCGATGCTGAGCCGCCGCCCGCTCTTCTCGACGTAGTCGAAACCGGCGTCGAGGACCTCGCGGACCTTCCAGCGGGTGTTGACCGGGACGAGGGTGTCGCGGAGCTCGTCGTCGGGGGCGTGCAGGGAGATCGCGAGCCGGCACTTGAAGCCCTCGTCGGCGAACCGGTGGATGGCCGGCACGAGTCCGACGGTCGAGACGGTGATCCCGCGCTGCGAGAGCCCGAGCCCGTCCGGGGCGGGGTCGGTGAGCGCGCGGATCGCGGTGACGACCCGCTTGTAGTTGGCGAGCGGCTCGCCCATCCCCATGAAGACGATGTTGGACAGCCGCGCCGGGCCGCCGGGCACCTCGCCGTCCCTGAGCGCGCGCATGCCGTCCACGATCTGGTGGACGATCTCGGCGGCGGACAGGTTCCGGTCCAGCCCCGCCTGCCCGGTCGCGCAGAACGGGCAGTTCATCCCGCAGCCGGCCTGCGAGCTGATGCACATGGTGACCCGGTCCGGGTAGCGCATCAGCACCGACTCGACGAGCGTGCCGTCGAAGAGCCGCCACAGCGTCTTGCGGGTGGTGCCCTCGTCCGTCGACAGATGCCGGACGACGGTCATCAGCTCGGGGAACAGCGCCTCGCGCAGCCGCTCGCGCGAGGCGGCCGGGATGTCCGTCCACTGCTCGGGGTCGTGCGCGTACCGCGCGAAGTAGTGCTGCGAGAGCTGCTTGGCACGGAACGGCTTCTCACCGGCCTCGGCCACCGCGTCCTTGCGCTCGGCGGGCGTGAGATCGGCGAGATGCCGCGGCGGCTTCTTGGCTCCGCGCGGGGCGACGAAAGTGAGTTCTCCGGGCTTGGGCATGGTCCAACCAGTGTCGCAGATCCACACGGGTGACCCTGCCGCCCTGTGGACGGGCCCCGGCCGGGGCCCGGTGGGGCTGTGCCGGGGGCCTCGGTCACCAGGTCACGGGGAGGGTGCGGGGGCCCCGGATCAGGCCCTGGCGCTGGAACTCGACCTCCTCGGGGGGTACGGCCAGGCGGATCTCCGGGAAGCGGTCCAGGACCGAGGCGATGAGGACCTCGGCCTCCATCCGGGCCATGATCGCGGCCATGCAGTGGTGCGGCCCGTGCCCGAAGGCCAGGTGGGGGCCGTCGGCGCGGTCGAAGTCCAGGGCGTCGGGGTCGGGGAAGACCGCGGGGTCCCGGTTGGCGGCGACGTACGCGTTGTAGACGACCTCACCGGCCCGGATCAGCTGGCCGCCGACCTCGACGTCCTCGACGGCGACCCGCGGGATGCCGACGCCGTTGCGGTGCGGGACGTAGCGGAACAGCTCGTCGACGGCCTTGGGCAGCAGCTCCGGCTCCCGGCGCAGCCGCTCCAGGTGCTTGGGGTGGGTGAGCAGCGCGTACATCATCGAGCCGCTGTTGTTGCGGACCGCGTGGCCGCCGCTGACCTGGATGGCGGTGGCCAGGGAGATCGCCTCGTCGTCGGTGATCTCCCCGGCCGCGGCGGCCAGCGCCAGCACCCCGGCCAGGTCCTCGCGGGGCTCCTCGCGACGCCGCTGGAACAGCTCGGCGATGCGGGCCCGGGTGGCCCGGGCGGCCTCCGCGGCACGCTCCTGGGCGTCGGCGCCCGCGGACAGCAGGACCTCGCCGGTCGCCGCCCAGCGGTGCCAGTCCTTCTCGTCGACGCCCAGGAAGTCGCGGATCACGGCGATCGGGAAGGGGCCGTGCAGATGCTCCATGAGGTCGGCCGGCGGCCCCGCCCCCTCCATCGCGTCGAGGAGTTCGGCGGCCCTGCGCTCGGCCAGCGGGCGCAGCCGCTGCATGGCCCGCCCGGTGAAGGCCCGGGCGACGACCCGGCGCAGCCGGTTGTGCCGGGGCGGGTCGATGTACTGGAGGCCCGCGGTCTGCGAGGCGACGGGTTCCGGGCGCATGCTGGTGACGTCACGGCCGACGACCTGTTCCCGGGAGAAGCGCGGGTCCGCGGTGACGAAGCGGATGTCCTCGTACCGGGTGACCAGCCAGGCGTGTCCCTCGCCGTGCGCGAGCCTGATGCGGGTGACCGGCTCCTCGCGCAGCACCTCGTCCAGGAAGGGGTCGGGGTCGAGCGCCGGCAGGTCGTCGACGGGCCAGAACCGCACCGGCGGAGGCGGCGGGGTCGGGGACGGGGTGGAGGCCGGGGTGGAGGCCGGGGCTGGGTCGAGGGGCATGGGCACACTCCCTGCACGTCAAAAGAGACTGCATCCGCACTCGAAGTGTCCTCCGGCCCACCCGGGGCTGCGATTTCAGCTACGGCATCCGGGGCTGCGGTTTCGGCTGCGGCTGCGGCTGCGGCTGCGGCTGCGGCATCAGAGGCTGCGGTTTCGGCTACGCGGCATCAGAGGCTGCGGTTTCGGCTGCGGCATCCGGGGCCGGGACACGGCCGGGCCCCCGCCCTGGGGAGGACGGGGGCCCGGTCACGTGAGTCGTGCGTACGCCCGCGTGTCAGCGACTGCCGACGAACAGCACCAGCAGCAGCCACACCACCGGAGCCGTGGGCAGCAGGGAGTCCAGGCGGTCCATGATGCCCCCGTGGCCCGGAAGCAGCGTGCCCATGTCCTTGATGCCGAGGTCCCGCTTGATCATCGACTCGCCGAGGTCGCCGAGGGTGGCGCTGGCGGCGACCGCGAGGCCCAGCAGCAGGCCCTGCCACCAGGTGCCGTCGTCGATCAGGAACTGCATGCACAGCGCGCCCGCGACCATGGCGAACAGCACCGCGCCGACCAGGCCCTCGCGGGTCTTGCCGGGGCTGATGCGCGGGGCGAGCTTGTGGGTGCCGAAGCGCCAGCCGACCGCGTAGGCGCCGGTGTCGCTGACCACCGTCAGGAGCAGGAAGGTCATGACCCGGAACGCGCCGTCGTCGGCGGTGAGCATCATCGCGACGAACGTCGCCAGGAACGGGACGTAGAACGCCGAGAAGAGGCCCGCCGTGACGTCCTTGAGGTAGCCCTCCGGCGGTTCCGTCATCCGCCAGACCAGCACCGCGAGCCCGGTGAGCGCCAGGGCGACCCAGGCGCCCTCGGCACCGCGCACATAGCCGGCGACGACCATCGCCGCGCCGCCGAGCGCCAGCGGGACCAGCGGCGCCTTGATGCCCTTGCGCTCCTGGAGCCGGCTGGTCAGCTCCCACAGACCCACCACGACGGCGACCGCGACCACGCCGACGAAGACGGCCTTGACGACGAACAGGGACGCCACGATCACGACGCCCAGTCCCACACCGACGCCTATGGCCGCACCCAGGTCGCGGCCCGCGCTCTTCTTCTGCGGCGCGGGCGCCGGCTGTGGGGCGTCGGGCATGGGCTCCGGATTCTGCGGCGCCGCCGCGTGAGGCAGGGGCTGCGCCGACGGGGTGTCGTCACGGAACAAGGGACCGCTCAGCCGAGCGGCCCCCCGGTCGTCGTCCTGGTCTGAGCCGTACGCGGGTACGTCGTCGGGCACGATGGGCATGGGGCGAGTCTGCTGCGCGTCATGCGCATCGTACGCGGGACCCGCCGGGGCGGCTCCCTGGACATACCCCTGGTCGTGGCCATGGGCGTGGCCGTGGTCGTACCCCTGGCCGAAGCCTTGGGCGGGACCCTGGCCGTACCCGTGGGCGGGACCCTGGCCGTACCCGACGGCAGGGCCCTGGTCGTACCCGTGCCCGGTGCCCTGATCGGTCGGCCCCCAGTACCCGGCCGGTGACCCGGCCTGCGGCCCGGCGTCTGGCGGCGCTCCCCAGGATGAGTCGTTCATCAGACTTCGAGAAGCTCCGCTTCCTTGTGCTTGAGGAGCTCGTCCACCTGGGCGACGTACTTCGAGGTGAGGTCGTCGAGCTCCTTCTCGGCGCGGCGGCCCTCGTCCTCGCCGACCTCGCCGTCCTTGATCAGCTTGTCGATCGCGTCCTTGGCCTTGCGGCGGACGGAACGGATGGAGACCCGGGAGTCCTCCGCCTTGCCCTTGGCGACCTTGATGTAGTCGCGGCGGCGCTCCTCGGTGAGCTCGGGGAACACCACACGGATGATGTTGCCGTCGTTGCTCGGGTTGACGCCCAGGTCCGAGTCGCGGATCGCCTGCTCGATGTTGCGCAGGGCCGTCTTGTCGAACGGGGTCACGACCGCCATGCGCGGCTCCGGCACGGAGAACGAGGCCAGCTGGTTGATCGGCGTCGGCGCGCCGTAGTAGTCGGCCACGATCTTGTTGAACATCGCCGGGTGCGCACGGCCGGTGCGGATCGCGGCGAAGTCCTCCTTGGCGACCACGACGGCCTTCTCCATCTTCTCCTCGGCCTCGAGGAGGGTCTCTTCGATCACCACTTGCTCCTGCGTGTCTTGAGTAAGGCCCGGCTGCGGTTCCGTTGCGGGGCGGCGGCCGGCTTCGTCGCGTCTTCTTTCCTGCACGGTTCCCGACCGGCAGGACATTGTCCATCCCCCGGTCAGGGTGCGTCAGGCGTTACCGGTCAGGACCGGCTGCCCTGGTCACCCACCAGAGTGCCGATCTTCTCACCCTTGACGGCGCGCGCGATATTGCCCTCCGCCAGCAGCTCGAAGACCAGGATCGGCAGCTTGTTGTCACGGCAGAGCGTGATCGCGGTGGCGTCGGCGACCTTCAGCTCGCGGGTGATGACCTCGCCGTAGCCGAGCGAGTCGAACTTGACGGCGTC
Source organism: Streptomyces sp. NPDC104367 (assembly GCF_055583825.1). Classification (NCBI taxonomy): domain Bacteria; kingdom Bacillati; phylum Actinomycetota; class Actinomycetes; order Kitasatosporales; family Streptomycetaceae; genus Streptomyces; species Streptomyces sp. NPDC104367. Next base: position 51,565 of record NZ_JBVJND010000014.1, read on the forward strand.
GGGGTTGGTCTTGGGGTCGGAGTCGTAGACCCCGTCCACGCCGTTCTTGCCCATGAGCAGCGCCTCGGCGTCGATCTCCAGGGCGCGCTGGGCGGCGGTGGTGTCGGTGGAGAAGTACGGCATGCCCATACCGGCGCCGAAGATGACCACGCGGCCCTTCTCCAGGTGGCGCACGGCGCGCAGCGGGATGTACGGCTCGGCGACCTGGCCCATGGTGATCGCGGTCTGCACCCGGGAGTCGATGCCCTCCTTCTCCAGGAAGTCCTGGAGGGCGAGGCAGTTCATCACGGTGCCGAGCATGCCCATGTAGTCCGAGCGGGCCCGGTCCATGCCGCGCTGCTGGAGTTCGGCGCCGCGGAAGAAGTTGCCGCCGCCGATGACGACGGCGATCTCGGCGCCGTCGCGGACGACGGCCGCGATCTCACGGGCGATCTTGTGCACCACGTCGGGGTCCACGCCCAGGCCGCCGCCTCCGGAGAAGGCCTCTCCGGACAGCTTCAGCAGAAACCGGCCGCGTACTTTGCCGTCGTCGCTCTTCTGAGCCTTGGTGGTCATGGGGATCCCGCCTCTTTCACGTGTTGCACATACGAAGAAGGCCATTGCCGGTGGGGTCGCTTTTCGCTGCCCATGCGCGGCAATGGCCTCCTCGTCAGATCTGCCGCCGTCCGTCACGTCCCTGTGTGTGCCGGTGTGTACGGACGACTGCTGTCGACCGACCCTATCGGGATTTCCCCGTGGGTCGCGCGTCGATCGCGGTACGGACTCAGATGCCGACCTTGATGCGCGCGAAGCGCTTCAGCGCGACACCGGCCTCGTCCAGCACCTTCTGGACCGACTTCTTGTTGTCCAGCGCGTACGGCTGGCCGAGCAGCGTGGCGTCCTTGAAGAAGCCGTTGAGGCGACCCTCGACGATCTTGGCGATCGCGGCCTCGGGCTTGCCCTCGGCGCGGGTGGTCTCCTCGGCGATGCGGCGCTCGGACTCGACGACCTCGGCCGGGATGTCCTCACGGGAGAGGTACTTCGGCGCGAAGGCGGCGATGTGCTGCGCGATGCCCTTGGCGACGTCGGCGTTCGGCTTGTCCAGCTCGACGAGGACACCGATCTGCGGGGGCAGGTCGGGCATCGTGCGGTGCATGTACGCGAGCACGAAGCCGTCGGAGAACTGGGCGAAGCGGTCCAGGACGATCTTCTCGCCGAGGTTGGCGTTGGCCTCGTCCACGAACGCCTGGACGGTCTTGCCGGCCTCGATCTCGGAGGCGAGCAGGGCCTCGAGGTCGGCCGGGGAGGTCGCGGCGACGTGCGCGGCGATCTGGTTGGCGACGGCCTGGAACTTCTCACCCTTGGCGACGAAGTCCGTCTCGCACTTCAGCTCGACGATCACGCCGGAGGAGTTGTCGTCGGCGATGATCGAGACCACGGCGCCGTTCTCGGCGGAGCGGCCCTCGCGCTTGGCGACGCCCTTCTGGCCCTTGATGCGGAGCGCCTCGACGGCCTTGTCGACGCTGCCCTCGGCCTCGTCCAGCGCCTTCTTGCAGTCCATCATGCCGGCGCCGGTGAGCTCGCGGAGCTTCTTGACGTCAGCGGCGGTGTAGTTCGCCATGAGTCGTAAGTCTTTCTCGAAGTCGGAAGATCTGCCCGATCCACGATCCACACGTAGATGTGGAGCGCGAACCTATGGGTGAACGGCGGGGGCGTTCGGGATGTCGCCGCCCCCGCCGTCAACGCTTGCGGGTCAGGCCTGCTCGGCGTCCGCGGCCGGGGCCTCGGCGACAGCCTCGGTCTCGGCAGCGGCCTCGGCGGCCGGAGCCTCGGCAGCCGGAGCCTCGGCGGCAGCGGCCTCGGCGGCAGGGGCCTCGGCGGGCTTCTCCGCCTCGTCGGCCTTCTTCTCGCCCTCGAGCAGGTCGCGCTCCCACTCGGCCAGCGGCTCGGCCGCGGGCTTCTCGCCCTTGTCGCCGGTGGCGACGCGGGAGCGGGAGATCAGACCCTCGGCGACCGCGTCGGCGATCACGCGGGTGAGCAGGGTGACGGAGCGGATCGCGTCGTCGTTGCCCGGGATCTTGTAGTCGACCTCGTCGGGGTCGCAGTTGGTGTCGAGGATGGCGACGACCGGGATGTTGAGCTTCCGGGCCTCGCCGACCGCGATGTGCTCCTTCTTGGTGTCCACGATCCAGACGGCGCTGGGCACCTTCTGCATCTCGCGGATACCACCGAGGGTCTTCTCCAGCTTGGCCTTCTCGCGCGAGAGCACGAGAAGCTCCTTCTTGGTCAGACCGGAGGCGGCGACGTCCTCGAAGTCGATCTGCTCGAGCTCCTTGAGGCGCTGCAGACGCTTGTAGACGGTCGAGAAGTTGGTGAGCATGCCGCCCAGCCAGCGCTGGTTGACGTAGGGCATGCCGACGCGGGTGGCCTGCTCGGCGATGGCCTCCTGCGCCTGCTTCTTCGTGCCGACGAACATGACCGTGCCGCCGTGGGCGACGGTCTCCTTGACGAACTCGTAGGCGCGGTCGATGTACGACAGCGACTGGAGCAGGTCGATGATGTAGATGCCGTTGCGCTCGGTGAAGATGAAGCGCTTCATCTTCGGGTTCCAGCGACGGGTCTGGTGACCGAAGTGGACGCCGCTCTCCAGCAGCTCCCGCATCGTGACGACGGCCATGGCCATCTCCTTGAGTTTCTCGGTTGTGCCGCGGGTGCCGGACGGCTCCCGCGCCTGACGCCCGGGTGCACTGTGCCGCGAAGGACCGAGAAGCGCTGACCCAGATCGTCCTGCTGACCTGGTGTCGGGGCGTGCGAAGTCGACCCGGTGACCCGGATCGCCGTAAGAAGTGTACGGGACCCACGGGGTACCGGGTGACGCCGCTGTGCACAACCGGGGAGTAATCCACAGGTACCGGCCATGATCGGCGGAGATGCGGGACGGTTCGGGCATGACGATCACGCGAGGGACGGCCCCTGGGGCGGGCCGGCGAACGGTTCGGTGGGCGGCTCGGCTGATGTGCACGGCGTCGGCGGTGCCCCTGGTGCTGGGGATGCCGGCGGCGCGGGCGGACGATCCGCCCACCGCACCGGTGCCGGCGGTCGCCCGCGCCTGGCCGGTGGGGGTACGGCCGCCGGTCCTGCGCGGCTGGGAACCGCCCGCGACGGTGTACGGCCCCGGGCACCGCGGCGTCGACATGGCCGCGCCCGTGGGCGGACCGGTGCGGGCGGTGGCCGCGGGCCGGGTGTCCTACGCGGGGCGGGTGGCGGGGCGGGGTGTGGTGTCGGTGGACATCTCCGGGACGGATCTCCGCACGACCTACGAGCCGGTGAAGGCGACGGTGGAGAAGGGGCGCGAGGTGGCGGCGGGCGAGATGGTGGGGACGGTGGAGGCCGCGGGTGCGCATTGCGGCGGGCGTACCTGTGTGCACTGGGGGCTGCTCAGGGGCGACGCGTACCTGGACCCGCTGCTCCTGCTGCCGCCGTGGCTGCTGAACCGGGGTCCGTCGAGACTGCTGCCGGTGCTCGGGGTCCCGCTTCCTGCGGGCTGACGGCCGCGGGGCGCGCGACCGCGGGCCGACGGGGCGAGGCGCGCGGTCCCCCGTGCCCCTCGCAGGCCGCATGGTTCCCCGTGCCCCTCGCGGGGCGCGGGCGCCCTCAGCCCCGGACGCCCCGCAGCGCCATGGCCACGGCGGCGGCCGTGATGACCTCCGGGTCCTCGGCCGCGCCCAGCTCGATTCGGCGTACGGCCGCGTCCACGACCCCCTGCACCAGCATCGCGGCCAGCCGGGGCTGCGCGTGCCCCAGTTCCCCGAGCGCCTCCACGATCATCGCGACCAGGCCTCCGTGGGCGGCCCGGATCTTCTCCCGCGCGCCCGCGTCCAGCTCGCTCGCCGAGATCGCGACCACCGCCCGGTGCCGCCGGTCCCCGACCAGGGCCAGCTGCTGCCGGACGTACGCCTCGACCTTGCCCTCGGCCGAATCTGCCCGCTCCATCGCGGCCTCGACCTCGGCGGCCCAGACGGGGAAGTCGACCTGGCACAGTTCCTCGACCACGGCGGCCCGGGAGCGGAAGTACTCGTACACCGACGACCGCGCGAGCCCCGTCCGCTCGGCGAGCGCGGGGAAGGTCAGCGCCTCCGTCCCGCCCTCGGACAGGAGGGACCGCGCCGCGTCCAGCAGGGCGGCTCGCTGCATCGACCGGTGCTCGGCCACGGAGGCCGCTCGAATCCTTGGCACGTCAACCACTCTACGGACGCAGCCCCCCGGAGGGGAGCCACACCGGCCGGGACACGGCTCACTCCGGCGGGTCCGAACGCCCTCAGCGGCCGAAACCCGCCAGCTTGGCGCGCAGCTGCAGCACGGATTTGGTGTGGATCTGGCTGACGCGGCTCTCGGTGACCCCGAGCACGTTGCCGATCTCGGCGAGGGTGAGCCCCTCGTAGTAGTAGAGCGTCACCACGGTCTTCTCCCGCTCCGGCAGCGTGTTGATGGCCCGCGCCAGGAACCGTCGCAGCTCACGGTCCTCGGCCACCTCCACGGGGTTGTCCGCGGCGGTGTCCTCCAGCGTGTCCATGACGCTGAGCCCGTCGCCGCTCTCGCCCCCGACGTGCAGCAGCTCCTCCAGCGCCACCACGTTGGCCAGTGACAGCTGGCTGAAGACGGCGTGCAGGTCCTCGACCTCGATGCCCAGCTCGGCGGCCACCTCGCTCTCCGAGGGCGTGCGCCGCAGCCGTGCCTCCAGCGTGGCGTACGCCCGTTCCACGTTGCGCGCCTTCTGCCGGACCGAGCGTGGGATCCAGTCCAGCGCCCGCAGCTCGTCGATCATCGCGCCCCGGATCCGGGTGATCGCGTACGTCTCGAACTTGATCTCCCGGTCGACGTCGAACTTCTCGATCGCGTCGATGAGGCCGAACACCCCGGAGGAGACGAAGTCGGCCTGCTCCACGTTGGGCGGCAGTCCGACGCTCACGCGTCCCGCCACGTACTTCACCAGCGGTGAGTAGTGCAGGATCAGCTGTTCCCGCAGCCGGTCGTCCCCCGTGTCCTTGTACGACCGCCACAGCTCGTCGAGCGTCGAGGGAGCGGGCGGCCGCACGTTGCCACCGTCACGGGCGGCTGGGGGGATCGCCGCCCGGTCGGACCCGGAGGTGTGCTGGGGCATTCGTCGCCTAGTGCCGTTCTGCCGTGAAGTGCCAGGAAGTGCCGTGATGTGCCGCGAGGTGCGGTGAGCGGGGCGGGGTGGGGGGAAGGGGGCGAAGGAGGGTGGAAGAGGGTGGAGGAGGCCGGAGAAGGGTCCGCCGGGCGGCTGTCGGTGCGGTGTCGGGCTGTCGGTGCGGTGTCGGATCGGCGCGGTCTGCGCCGGACTTTCGTGAGCGTAGCGTGACTGAGGAGTCGCGGTGTGCGAACAACGAGGCTCCACCCCCGCGCGAACCCCCTGTACGGGGCGTCCGGCCGCGCCCGGCGGGTAGCTCTGCGTGATCGGCCCCGGGTGTCAACTCCGGGAATTACCAAGGGCGTCGGGGTTAGCCCGGACGGCCGAACACCCTCGGTCAGCACAGACTCCGACCGCCCCGGACCGAGATCACCGCCTGGCGTGTCAACTTCCAGCCGTCGCCGTGTCGTTCGACGTAACCAAGTGCTCGGAGTTCGTACAGTCTCGCGACGGCCTCGTCCGGGGACGTCTGCGCGCCGCGTGCCACCTCTTCGGGTGACGCGGGCCGGTCGCCGGGCAGTGCGGCCAGGACCCGGCGGGCGGCGGGTTCCAGCAGGTCGCGCGGGAGGACGGGGCCGCGTCTGGCCGGGGCCAGTTCTCCCATGTCGCCGACGAGTTCGACGACTTCCGCGGCGTCGGTGACCAGCACGGCCTCGCCGCGCAGCAGTTCGTGCACTCCGGCGGAGAGGCCGCTGGTGGCGGGGCCGGGGACGCCCATGGTGAACCGGCCGAGCCGTTGTGCCGCCCGTGCGGTGACCAGGGAGCCGCTGCGGTGGGCGGCCTCCACGACCACGGTGCCCCGGGTGAGGGCGGCGATGACGCGGTTGCGGAGCACGAACCTGCTGGGCGTCGGATGCTCGCCGGGCGGCAACTCCCCCACCACCAGTCCCTGTTCGGCGATCCTGCTGATCAACTCGGTGTGTCCGCGGGGGTAGGGCCGGTCGACCCCGCAGGCCAGCACGGCGACGGTGGCCCCGCCGGCGCCGAGGGCTCCGCGGTGGGCGGCGCCGTCGACGCCGTAGGCTCCGCCGGACACCACGACCCAGCCGCGCTCGGCGAGTCCGGCGGCGAGGGTGGCCGCCATGTGCGCGCCGTACTCCGTGCAGGCCCGCGCCCCGACGACGGCCACGGCCCGCAGCCCCCACATCCGCAGCCCGGCCCGCCCCCGCACCCAGAGCCCGAGGGGCCGTGCGTCACCGAGGTCGTCGAGCTGGCTGGGCCACTCGCCGTCACCGGGGGCGACGAAGCGCACCCCGGCCGCCCGCGCGGTCGCGAGGTCCCGTTCCGGGTCGGCCTGGGCGGCCCGGGCCCGCAGGCCGGTCCAGCGTGCCCCGCTCACCCCGGGCAGGGCCGCCGCCCCGCCCTCGCGCAGCCGCCGGACCACCTCCGGGAGCCCGTACTCCCGCAGCCACCGCCCGCCCGTCTCGTCGCCGGGCTCCAGGACCCGGGTGAGGAAGATCCGGGCGAGCGGTCCGGCGTCGTTCATGACGCGGCCCCTTCCAGGACCGCGCCGCGCCTGATCCCGGTGCGCAGTTCCAGCGCGAGGTTGACGTCGTTGGCCGTGGGGCGGTCGTGGCCCGCCAGGTCGGCGAGGGTCCAGGCGACCCGGAGCACCCGGTCGAGGCCGCGGGCGGTGAGCAGGCCCCGGTCGAGGTCCAGCTCGGCCTTGGCGAGCGCCCCGGGCCGGACGTGCCAGCGGGTGCGCAGCTCGTGGCCGGGGACCTCGCTGTTGGTGCGCCAGGGCAGCCCCTCGTAGCGCCGGGCGGCCCGCTCCCGGGCGACGCGCACCCGGTCGGCGACGGCGGCGGACGGCTCGGCGGCCCGGTGGAGGCGCAGCAGTTCCTCTCTGGCGACCGGTTCGACGGCCACCCTGAGGTCCACGCGGTCCATCAGGGGGCCGGAGAGCCGGGCCCGGTACCGCTTGATCGAGGAGGGCCGGCATTCACAGGCGTCACCGGGGGTGCCGTGGCGGCCGCAGGGGCAGGGATTGGCGGCCAGCACCATGAGGAACCTCGCGGGCATCCGCAGCATCCCGGCGGCCCGGGCGACCACCACGTGCCCCGACTCCAGGGGCTGGCGCAGGGCGTCCAGGACACTGCCGTGGAACTCGGCCGCCTCGTCGAGGAAAAGTACGCCGTTGTGGGACAGGGAGACCGCTCCGGGGCGGGGCAGGCCGCTTCCGCCGCCGACCAGGGAGGCCATGGTGGCCGAGTGGTGCGGGGCGCAGTAGGGCGGCCTGTCGACGAGGGGGTGGCCGGGGGGCAGCATCCCGGCGACCGAGTGGACGGCGGTGACCTCCAGGGACTCCTGGCGGCTCAGCTCGGGCAGCAGCCCCGGCAGCCGTTCGGCGAGCATGGTCTTGCCCGCGCCGGGCGGCCCCTTGAAGAAGACGTGGTGCCGGCCGGCCGCCGCGACCTCCAGGGCGGCCCGGGCCACGTGCTGCCCGGCGACGTCCGCCAGGTCGGGCGCGTGCTCGCCGGTCGCGGTGCCGGTGCCCAGTCCCATGCCCGGGAGGGCGAGTCCGGCGAGGAACGGGTCGGGGCGGATCTCCCCGGGGACGGGCTCCTCGTCGGGCACGGGTTCGTCGGTGAGGACCGCGATCAGCTGGCGCAGGCTCCGGACGCCCAGCACGGACACCCCCGGCACCAGCGAGGCCTCCGGTACCGCGCTCTCCGGGACGACCACCTGCTCGTATCCGGCGTCGGCGGCGGCCAGCACGGCGGGCAGGATGCCCCTCACCGGCCGCACCCGGCCGTCCAGGCCCAGTTCGCCGATCATCACGATCTCGGCGAGCACCCGGGGGTCGATCCGCTCGGCCGCCCCGAGGACGGCGGCGGCGACGGCGAGGTCGAAGCCGCTGCCGCTCTTCGGCACCGAGGCCGGACTCAGCCCCACGGTCAGTTTCTTCGAGGGCCAGGCGCAGCCGGAGTTGACCACCGCGGCCCGGACCCGGTCCCGGCTCTCCGTCAGGCTCTTGTCCGGCAGCCCCACCAGCGTGAACGCCGCGACCCCGGGCTCCAGGTCGGCCTGGACCTCGACCACCACGCCCTCGACGCCCACCAGCGCCACCGAGCAGGTACGCGCGAACCCCATCTCAGGCCACCCCCCGCACGTGCTCGACGACGGGCGCGCCGCGCCGGGGCAGGAGCACGCCGACCACGTCGATGCGGACGCCGCCCGGGGGTGCCCCTCCGTGGGCGTGGATCCAGTGTTCGGCGAGGCCGCGGAGCCGCTCCGCCTTCTCCGGGGTCACCCCGGCCATGGGGTGCCCGAAGGGCCCCGCCCGCCGGGTCTTGACCTCGCAGACGACCAGGACGTCGCCGTCCCGTGCCACGATGTCGATCTCGCCCGTCCTGCCGCAGCGCCAGTTGCGCTCCAGGACCGTCAGACCGGCCGACGCCAGCCGCCGCGCGGCCAGCGTCTCGCCGTACTTGCCGAGTGCACTGCGTGCCAGATTGGTGTTCATGTCGGCACCACCTCCGGCGCCAACGGTCACGCACACCCGGCCAAGGTGTTGATCTTGGTGGACGGCTCAGCGGTTGTGGACAACTTCGTCACCCGCACGAGCGACCACCGGGCGGGGCTCAGCCGCCCGGAAGCTCCAGGTCGCTCTTGTTCAGCTCCTCGATGTTCACGTCCTTGAACGTGAGGACACGGACCTGCTTCACGAACCGAGCCGGCCGGTACATGTCCCAGACCCAGGCATCCGCCATGGACACCTCGAAGAACACCTCGCCCTGGACCGAGTGCACCTGCATCTCGTAGTCGTTGGTGAGGTAGAAGCGCCGCTCGGTCTCGATCACGTATTTGAACAGACCGACGACATCGCGGTACTCCCGGTAGAGCTTCAGCTCCATCTCGGTCTCGTACTTCTCGAGGTCCTCGGCGCTCATGGCATGTTCCCCTTCAGCCGTGCGATCCCACCATTGTGCGCCAGTCCCGCGCGCCCCTAGACGATTTCCGTGTCAAGGGTCACGGGCCCGGCGGGGGGACCTTCGTCGAGCAGCCTACGGAACAGCTCGGCGAGTCTGGTCGGATACACCGTCTCATGTGCCCGGGTCAGTTCCTGGCACGTCCACCAACGTGCTCCGGCCACACTGCGCCGCTCCAGCTCGGTCAGTGCCGTGGCCTCGACGGCCGTCTGCGTCGTACGGGCGAGGTAGTACCACTCGTCCTGGTCCCAGCGGCGGCCGGCGAACGGGAAGGAGCACATCCGCCGCCACAGCACGGGGCCGAGTTCGACCTCCGTGATGCCGGTCTCCTCCACGAGTTCCCGCAGCGCGGCCTGCTCACGGGTCTCGTCGCCCTCCAGCCCGCCGCCGGGCGTGAACCACCAGTCGTCGGCGGGGTCGTCGGGTTCGTGGCCGTGCAGGAGCAGGATGCGGTCGTCGGGGTCGAGCAGCACCACCCGGGCCACCTTGCGCGGCCCGCCCTCCGTGGCCTCAGCGGGCACCGGCGGGCTCCTTGCGGCCCGCGGAGCGGGAGCGGCCCAGCACCTTGGCGACCGGGCCGTAAGCACCGCCCCCGAGCACCAGCACGGCACCGGCGACGATCAGGAACTCGATGATCCGCAGCGGGCCCGGCTGCGAGAGGGTGCCCAGCGTCTCGAAGCCGGTCGGGCGCGCCAGCAGGCCCTTCATCGGCCAGACGACGGCGTCCACCCGGGCGCTGACGGCGCTGCGCGCGACCGTGCCCTTGGCCGCGTCCGTGAGGTGGGCGGTGGAGTCCAGGGAGCCCTGGCGCTCGTCACCGAGGAGGAAGAGCCGGCCCTTGGGGACGGTGACGGTCGGGAAGTCCTGGAGCTCGGCCAGGCTGCCCGCCGGCAGATACGGTTCGTCGATCTGCTTGCCGTTGACGGTCAGCTTGCCGTCGGTGCAGCAGGAGACCGTGTCGCCGCCGACCGCGACCACGCGCTTGACGACGTCCGCGTTGGTGACCCAGCTGGTGTCGTGGAAGACGACGACGTCGCCCCGGCGCACCTGGCTGCCGTCGATGCGCTGGCCGAGGACCCGGTCCCCGGCGTCGATCGTCGGCGTCATCGAACCGGTGGGGACGGTGTAGGGCCGGTAGATCACCGCTCCCCACCCGAATCCGCCGAGGAAGAGCACGATGCCCAGCGCGACGGCGATCCCGGACAGCCGGTGCCCGAGGGTGCTGCCGCCGGTCCGCGCCGCGCCCGTCCCGGTGCCTCCGCCGCTGCGCGGGGCCGTACGTATCGTGCTCTCGCCACCCATGAGGCCGCACCCTACCCGGCGGTACCGGGCAGGGGCAGCCCTTCTTCCCCGCCCCTGGTCACAAGCTCCCCAAGGGTTTCACATGGGTGGGCCGGCGGACGGTCGCGGAGCGCCGTCAGGGCTTGCCGGCGGCCGCGCGCTTCTCGAACTTCGCCCCGGTCCGGTCGCCCCGGCGACGGCGCCACACCGCGACCGGCAGGACGGCCGCGACGGCCACGCCCTGCGGAGCCACCGTGAGGGAGGCGGCGGCGGACGACTGCGTGCCGATGCCCGACTGGTCGAAGGTGCTCGGGACGGGCAGCGTGCCCCAGCGGTTGATCGGCCAGGCCTTGACGATCGCGCGGCCGACGACCTCCTTCACCGGGACCATGCCGTGGTGCTTGTCGGACTGGTTGTAGCGCGAGTCGCGGGAGTTCTGGCGGTGGTCGCCCATCACCCAGATGTAGCCCTTGGGCACCTTGACCGTGAACTGGCCGCCCTGGTCGTCGACGCTGCACGGGGTGTTGCCCGGGTACACGTAGGGCTCGTTCAGCGCATGGCCGTTGACCATGAGCGGGCCGCTGTTCTTGCAGGTGACGGTGTCGCCGCCGACGCCGATGACCCGCTTGATGAGGTCCTTCTCCTGGGCGGACGGCATCAGGCCGATCCAGCTCAGGAAGGTCTGGATCGCGTTCGGCTGGGCCGCGGGCTCGCCCGCCAGCCAGTCGTCCGGGTCGTGGAAGACGACGACCTCGCCGCGCTCCGGCTCGGAGCCGAACCACGGGGTGAGCTTGTCGACCAGGACCCGGTCACCCTGCTGGAGGGTGTTCTGCATCGAGTCCGACGGGATCGAGAAGGCCTGCACCAGGAACGTCTTGATCAGCAGCGCCAGGACCAGCGCGATACCGATCAGGATCGGCAGCTCCTTCCAGAACGACCGCGGCTTCTTCGGCGCGGCCGCCGCCGAACCGCCCGCCCCCTCGTCCGTGCCGGCGCCGTCTCCGCCGGAGTACGGCCCGTCCGCCGGGGCGCCCGCCTCGGCCGGTCCGGCGTCACTCCCGGAGGCGGAACCACCGTCTGCGCTGGGGACATTCTCCTCGGGGCGCCCGCCGTGCTCTTCGCCGTCGTGTCCCGACCGTGCGCCTACCGCCACATCCCCCACGCCAACTCCTCACTCCGTGCCGCCGCCCGCGCCATCCCCGGCGAAGGCCCACCACTCCCATAACGAGCGGGAGTTCCGCAGGGGTCGGGAGTTGGATGTATCCGTTCGGATCGTCGGAGGCAACCCTATGCGACAGCTGGGGAGCCGCGGTCGACCCCGACACGGAGTTGGAAACGCTTGCGAAGGTTTTAGGTTCGTCGAGACTGGTCCAGTGGCCGATGGGCCAGCCGATCATCATGGCCCGGCCCACCACCGACGTCACGGCGACCGTGCCGCCGTAGTCGGTGTCCTGGTGGGCCCGCGAGTCGGCCGAGTTGCCGCGGTGGTCGCCCATCACCCACAGCCGCCCCTGGGGCACGGTGATGTCGAACTTCTGAGTGGAGGGTGCGTTCCCGGGATACAGGTAGTCGCCCTCGGTCAGGGCCACGCCGTTGACGGTCACCCGGCCCTGCGAGTCGCAGCACTTCACGCGGTCGCCGCCGACACCGATGACCCGCTTGATCAGGTCCTTCTCGTTGGCGGAGGGCAGCAGACCGATGAAGGTGAGCCCTTCCTTGACCTGCTTGACCACGATCGGGTCGTCCGCCTTGGTGGTCTGCTCGTCCGCCAGCCAGCCGCCCGGGTCGTGGAAGACGACGACGTCACCGCGGTGCGGCTGCCACCCGAACCACGGGGTGAACTTGTTGACCAGGACGCGGTCACCGATGCGGATCGTCTGCTCCATGGAGCCCGACGGGATCACGAAGGCCTGCACGAGGAACGTCTTCAGCACCAGCGCTATCAGGACGGCCACCCCGACCAGCAGCGGAATCTCCCGCACCGCACCGCGCCTGCGCTTGCGCTTGACCTTGCGCTGCAGCTTGCGCCGCTCGGCGCGGCTGCGGCCGCCGGACGGGCCGGAGGTGCGCCGGGCACCGGTGGGCAGCAGGTTGGCGGCCGCGTCCGTGGCCACTCCGCGCGGCCTGCCCCGGTTACCCATGCGCGCCCTCCGCCGCGGGCACGCGCGCGTAGGCGTCGGGACGGGTCAGGTGGGTCCGGTGCGCGTACGGCCAGACGATCCAGTCGGCCCGGCCGATGACCTCCCCGACGGGGATCATGCCGCCGCCGGGTGAGCCCAGGTGGTCGCGTGAGTCGCTGGAGTCGCCGCGGTGGTCGCCGAGGACGAAGAGCCTGCCCTCGGGTACGACGACGTCGAAGGCCACACTGGAGGGGCTGTCCCCGGGAAAGAGGAACGCGGTCTCGTCGACCGAGCGGCCGTTCACCTCGATCCTCCCCTCCTTGTCGCAGCAGACCACGTGGTCTCCTCCCACACCGACGACGCGCTTGATGTAGTCGGCGTCCCCGAAATACCCGGTTCCGTCGAACACGACGACATCTCCCCGGCGCGGCTCGGCACCGAAACGGTACGCCAACTTATTTACGAGAACGCGGTCCCCGATCCTCAATCCCTCTTCCATGGATCCGCTGGGAATCTGGAATGGTTGAGCCACGAAAGCGTTGAGGACGAGCAAAAACGCCAGGCAGGCGAAGAGGGTCAGGGTGATCCAGCCGCCCGGCAGCCAGTCGGTGATCCGGGCCGGGAACGCGAAACGCGACCGGTCCTCCGCGGCCTCTGGTTCGGGGCTGGAGGAGCGGTCGCGCTCCGTGGGCTGTGCTTCGGTGTCCATCGGGGCCAGATGTTATCCGGCCTCGATGAGAACCCCGTCGCGCGAGATCACTTCTCGCGCTTCTCCTTGATCTTCGCGGCCTTGCCGCGCAGCTCGCGCAGGTAGTACAGCTTGGCGCGACGCACGTCACCGCGGGTGACGAGCTCGATCTTCTCGACGATCGGGGTGTGCACCGGGAAGGTGCGCTCGACGCCGACGGAGAAGGAGACCTTGCGGACCGTGAAGGTCTCGCGGACACCGCTGCCCTGGCGACGGATCACAACGCCCTTGAACTGCTGCACACGGGAGCGGTTGCCCTCGATGACGCGGACGTGGACGTTGACGGTGTCACCCGGGCGGAAGGCCGGGACGTCGCTGCGCAGCGACGCGGCGTCGACGGAGTCGAGCAGGTGGGACATTTCGTCTGCTTTCTTCGCTGATGCCACAGGTCATCAACGGCAACTAGAGGTGGTTCGGAAGAGGGCCGTGGCGTCGGGACGGGCGTCGTGTCCCCCTGCGGCAGGGGCGCACACCGGACGGTTCACAGCACAACAGCCGCCTATTCTTCCATGCCCGCGGCCCGGCGCCAAAATCGGCCGTACGGCTCGCCCTCGCGGTCGGGCTCCCAGCCCAGGATGGAGAGCATCTCGCGGTCCTTCTTGTCGAAGGCCTTGGGGTCGCAGCCCTCGATCAGGTCGGGCCGGTGGGCCGTGGTGCGCCGCAGCGCCTCGTCGCGGCGCCAGCGGGCGATCTTCCCGTGATGGCCGCTGAGCAGCACCTCGGGGATGTCCCGGCCGCGCCAGACGGGCGGCTTCGTGTAGACGGGGCCTTCCAGGAGGTTGGCCATGGCGCCGGGCGCGAAGGAGTCGTCCCGGTGCGACTCGGCGTTGCCGAGGACGCCGGGCAGCAGCCGGGCCACGGCCTCCGTGATCACCAGTACGGCGGCCTCGCCGCCGGCCAGCACGTAGTCGCCGATGGAGACCTCGTAGACCGGCAGCCGGGTCGCGTACTCGTCCATGACGCGCCGGTCGATGCCCTCGTAGCGGGCCGGTGTGAAGATCAGCCAGGGCCGCTCGGAGAGCTCCACGGCGAGTTCCTGGGTGAAGGGGCGGCCGCTCGGGGTGGGCACGATCAGCGCGGGGGCGTGCGAGCCGGTCTCGTAGCCGTCGGCGAGCGCGGCGTCGAGGGCGTCGCCCCAGGGGTCGGTCTTCATGACCATGCCGGGGCCGCCGCCGTACGGGGTGTCGTCCACGGTGTTGTGCCGGTCGTAGGTCCACGCGCGCAGGTCGTGCACATGGACGTCGAGCTGCCCACGCGCGCGTGCCTTGCCGACCAGCGAGACGTTCAGCGGTTCCAGGTACTCGGGGAAGATCGTGACGACGTCGAGGCGCATCACGACTCGTCCCGCGAGGAGGCGATCTCGGCCCGGTCGTCGATCAGGCCGGGCGGCGGCGCGATGACCGCCCGCTGCTCCTCCAGGTCGATCTCGGTGACGATCTCCTCGACGAACGGGATCATCACCTCGCTGCCGTCGGGGCGCTCGACGATGAACAGGTCCTGGGAGGGCAGGTGCGAGATCTCGGTGATCCGGCCGACCTCGGTGCCGTCCGCGGTGACCACGTCCAGGTCGATGAGCTGGTGGTCGTAGTACTCGTCCTCGCCCTCGGGCAGTTCCTCCGGGTCGATCTCGGCGATCAGGAGGGTGTTGCGGAGGGCCTCGGCGCCGGTGCGGTCCTTGACGCCCTCGAAGCGCAGGAGCAGGCGGCCGCTGTGCACGCGGCCCGCCTCGATGGTGAGCGGTCCCACGCCGGCGGGATCGGTGGCGAGTACGGCGCCCGGCCCGAGCCTGAGCTCCGGTTCGTCGGTGCGTACCTCCACGGTGACCTCGCCCTTGATGCCGTGGGCGCGGCCGATCCGTGCGACTACGAGCTGCACTGTGCTGGTTCTCCTGTCGTCTCCTGCTCATACGACTGCGGGCCGGGGACGGCCAGTGGCCATCCCCGGCCCGAGCCGGTGCTGCGAAAGCGTCAGCGGACGTGGTCCACGTCGACGAGGTCGACACGGACTCCGCGACCGCCGATGGCGCCCACGACGGTGCGCAGGGCGCGGGCGGTGCGACCGTTGCGGCCGATCACCTTGCCGAGGTCGTCGGGGTGCACCCGGACCTCCAGCACGCGCCCGCGGCGCAGGTCGCGCGAGGCGACCTGCACATCGTCGGGGTTGTCGACGATGCCCTTCACGAGGTGCTCAAGCGCCTCTTCGAGCATGCTGCTCAGGCCTCGGTCGACTCGGACTCAGCAGCGGCCTCGTCCTTCTTCTCGGCCTTCTTCTTCTGGGTGATCGCCTCACCCTTGCCCTCGTCGTCACCGCCGAGCGCCTCGAACGACGGACGCGTGGCCTTCGGCGCGGCCACGAGCAGCGGAGCAGGGGCGGGCTCGCCCTTGAACTTCTGCCAGTCGCCGGTCTTCTTCAGGATGGCGAGCACGGGCTCGGTCGGCTGGGCGCCGACGCCGAGCCAGTAGGCGACGCGGTCGCCGTCCACCTCGATGACCGACGGGTTGTAGGTCGGGTGGTACTTGCCGATCTCCTCGATCGCACGGCCGTCACGGCGGGTGCGGGAGTCGGCGACGACGATGCGGTAGTGAGGCGAACGGATCTTGCCCAGACGCTTCAGCTTGATCTTGACTGCCACGGGAGTGGGTTCTCCTGGTTTTGACGTGGTTGGGCACGGCGAGACTGCCGCGTGGGGTTGCGGTACCCGAGTGCCCGATGGACGCGTCAGCCGGAGGAGAGAGGGGTCCTGTGCGGCTGTCGAGTACAGCTAGCCATTGTGCCACACCCCGCGGGTCCCGCTGTCCGGCGGTCGCGCGGGCAGGCCGGAGGCGCACCCGGCGTGGAGGTGGTGTACGTCGGGTGCGTTGACCGGCATCACGGTGCGGCGACGGCTGCGGCTGCCACGAGCAGCCGTGACCTACGCCGCCCCGACGACCTCCGGGATGCGGAACGGCTTGCCGCAGCCGCCGCACACGATGGGGGCCTGGGCCAGGACCGAGGGGACCACCCGGACGTTGCGACCGCAGTCGCAGACCGCCTTGACCCGGACGCCGCCGCCGGACGAGCCGTGGCGGGCGGCCGGGCCGCGGAACGTACGGGAGGTGTCGGCCGAGGTGGCCACCGTGTGTGCCTTGAGAGCGCGCTGCAGCCGCTCGATGGTCGGACGGTAGCGGCGCTTCGCCTCGGGGTTGAGCGTGACCAGCGAGAAGCCGCTGCTGGGATGCGGCTCGTCGGGATGGTCCAGGCCCAGCTCCTCGGCGATCGCGAGGAATCTGCGGTTGTGGTAGCGCCCGGCCCGGGAGGTGTCGCGGACTCCACGGGCGGCGGCGATGCCGTGGACTGCCTCATGGAGCAGTCGTTCGAAGGAGAGCTCGTGACCGCACGCGGACGACGACTCCCCGATCAGGGACTCTGGCGCGGCAAGGTCCGGCAGCTCGGGGTGGTACCGCTGAATGTCGGCCCACGCCTCTGCCAGCTCTGCGGCGAGAACAGGTGGTGTCTGTGTCGTGCTCACGTAATGACAACGAGCGGGAGTGCCGCTGTGTTCCTATTCCGGGGCATCCCAAATAATTTGCACGTACCCGTCAGTTGCCGCTGATGCGTGGAGACGAGTACGGGTGCGCTGATCTGCGGAGAAGCCTCACAGCTCGTACCAAGCCGGTGCGTAGTCCGACGTACGACCCGACGCGTACCGCCGGTACGGGGCGGGGGCGGTCGCGGCCGGCGGCTGCGCAAGAGGCGTTTCGGTCGCTCTGGTGGCACGGGACGCTACCTCGGTCAGCGCCACCGGGGCCCCCGACGTTACCCGGGAGCCCGCGGCCGCCCTGCGCCGCCCCGTCCCGGGCGGCGGACGCCGTCCCGTCGCCGTCCGGGCCGACCATGGCCAAAACCGCCGCGTCGTGGGTCCGATGGTAGAGCCCCGAGTTGCCGGGATGTGAAATCTCGCCACAGTCACAGCGCACGTACAAGCCGGGACCCGCGACCCCTGGACGCCACCGCGAGCCCGGAGTTATGTGGCATACGTGGGAAGTGCGAGCGCACGGCACGGGGGCCACGGAATCGGTCAGTGCGTAACTCTCGGCGGATTGGGGCGCTTACCTATGACACCTACGCTCGTGCGGCAGCACCGGTCCCACGCGGACTCCGCACCCCGCGTGGACCCGGGCGCACGCGCGCGTGACTGGTCGGAGATCCAGGAGCGGATGCTGGTCCCGCTCTACGAGACCGTCCTCGACCGGCTCGAAGTGGGCCCCGCGACGCGGCTGCTGGGCCTGCGCTGCGGTTCCGGTCTCGCCCTGCTGATGGCGGCGGCCAGAGGGGCCGCGGTGACCGGCGTCGACTCCTGCCCCGAGCGCCTGGCGCTCGCCCGTGAGCGGCTGCTGCCCGAGCCGGCGTCCGGGCCACGCGCGCGTGGCCGCGCCGTCCGGATCGTCGAGGGCGCACCCCCCGACGCGGCGGACAGGGCGGGCGCGCGAGCGCCCGGGTACGACCTGATCACCGCCTTCGACCCCATCGGCTGCCTGGCCGGGGACGCCGAGGGGCTCGGTGAGCTGCTCGCCGGCGCGGTGCCGCTGGCGGAGCACGGGGCGGCCGTGGTGCTGGCGGGCTGGGGTCCGCCGGAGCGCTGCGCGACCTCGTCCGTGCTGCGGGTGGCCGCGAAGTTGGCCGATCCTTTGCGCAGCGCGGGCAGTTGGCGGCCCGCGTGCCGGGACGACCTGGAGGAGGTCGCCCAGCGGGCCGGCCTGCGCATCGACGGGTCCGGGCGGGTCTCCTGCCCGTTCGGCTACGCGGACCCGGACAGCGCGGTACGCGGGCTGCTGTCGACCGGGCTGTTCGACGCGGCGATCACGGCGACGGACCGGCAGCAGGTCGACAAGGAACTGGCCGAGGCGCTCCACCCGTACCAGCGCCCGGACGGCACGGTGTGGATGCCCAACGTCTTCCGCTACCTGGTCGCGCGCGTGCGCTGACGCGCCGCCGGGTGGGCCGACGCCCGGGAGGGACCGCCGCCGTTCGGCCGCGGCGCCGTCGCGGCCGGCCGCGGTTCCCCGCGCGCCTCGGGGGCGCTCACACCCGGGTGATCCCGGCGATCCGGTAGGCGTCCGCCTCCTCGGGCGACCCGCGGGGCGGCGCGGGGGGCGTGAGCGTACGTGACGGGACGACCGGCCCCCGGCACCCGCGCAGGTGAACTCAGCCCATGAACTTCTTGAACTCGTCCGGCAGCTCGAAGTCCTCGCCGCCCTGCTGCGGCAGCCCGAAGGCACCGCCCTGCGCGGCGGCCTCGCGGCGCTGGGCCGCCTCCAGCTCCTGCTGCTTGCGCTTCATCGGGTTGCCGGAACGCTGCTTGCCCTTGGCCTGCTTCGGCTGCTTCTTGCTCCGGCCGGGGCCGCCGCCCATGCCCGGGATGCCCGGCATGCCCGGCATCCCGCCGCCCTGGGCCATGCGGGACATCATCTTGCGGGCCTCGAAGAACCGCTCGACGAGGTTCTTCACCGCGCTGACCTCGACACCGGAACCCCGGGCGATACGGGCGCGGCGCGAGCCGTTGATGATGTGCGGGTCCTGGCGCTCGCCCGGGGTCATCGACTTGATGATCGCGGCGGTGCGGTCGACGTCCCGCTCGTCGAGGTTGTTGATCTGGTCCTTGATCTGGCCCATGCCCGGCAGCATGCCGAGCAGCTTGGAGATGGAGCCCATCTTCCTGACCTGCTCCATCTGGGCCAGGAAGTCGTCCAGGGTGAAGTCCTGGCCCTTCTTCGACGCCAGCTTGGAGGCCATCTTCTGGGCCTCTTCCTGGCTGAACGTCTTCTCGGCCTGCTCGATCAGGGTGAGCAGGTCACCCATGTCGAGGATGCGGGAGGCCATCCGGTCCGGGTGGAAGGCGTCGAACTCGTCGAGCTTCTCGCCGTTCGACGCGAACATGATCGGCTTGCCGGTGACCTGGCGGACGGAGAGCGCGGCACCGCCGCGGGCGTCGCCGTCGAGCTTGGAGAGCACGACGCCGTCGAAGCCGACGCCGTCGCGGAAGGCCTCCGCGGTGGTGACGGCGTCCTGGCCGATCATGGCGTCGACGACGAACAGGATCTCGTCGGGCGAGACCGCGTCGCGGATGTCCGCGGCCTGCCGCATCAGCTCCTGGTCGATGCCGAGGCGGCCGGCGGTGTCCACGATCACGATGTCGTGGACCTTCTGCTTGGCGAACTCGATGGAGTCCTGGGCGACCTTGACCGGGTCGCCGACGCCGTTGCCCGGCTCGGGCGCGTAGACGGCGACACCGGCGCGCTCGGCGACGACGCTGAGCTGGTTGACGGCGTTGGGGCGCTGGAGGTCGCAGGCGACCAGCAGCGGGGAGTGGCCCTGCTCCTTGAGCCAGCGGCCGAGCTTGCCCGCGAGGGTGGTCTTGCCGGCGCCCTGGAGACCGGCGAGCATGATCACGGTGGGCGGCTGCTTGGCGAACCGCAGCCGGCGGGTCTCGCCGCCGAGGATGGTGACCAGCTCGTCGTTGACGATCTTGAGGACCTGCTGGGCGGGGTTCAGCGCCTTGGAGACCTCGGAGCCGAGCGCCCGCTCCTTGACGTTCTTGATGAACGTGCGGACGACCGGAAGCGCCACGTCCGCTTCCAGCAGCGCGATACGGATCTCCCGCGCCGTGGCGTCGATGTCCGCTTCGCTGAGCCGTCCCTTGCCCCTGAGGGACTTGAATGTGGCTGAGAGGCGATCAGAAAGGGTATCGAACACGGCTGCGTCGGTCCTCGGCGTAGGCGACAGTCTGGGCTGCCCTCCAGGGTATCTGGCCGCGCAAGCGAATCGTCCCCGCCTGCCGGAAGGGCAGACGGGGACGAAGTCCCGCAGCGGCGGGGAGCACGCCCGGTCAACGCGCGGCACGACCCGAGGTCACGCCCTCAGTGTCTCCTCCAGTGCCCTCGCCACCGAGGCCGCCTCCTCCCCCGGCAGCGGGGAACCGGTGGCGGACGTGACGTAGAAGGCGTCCACCGCGTTCGAGCCCAGCGTCGAGACATGGGCGCTGCGCACACGCACGCCCGCCTTCTCCAGCGCGTTGCCGATCCGGAACAGCAGACCCGGCGCGTCCTGGGCCCGCACCTCGATCACCGTGGCGTGCCGGGAGGCCGCCGGGGCCACCGTCACCCGCGGCGGCGGGGCCACCCGGCCGCGGCGCCGCGGGTAGGCCGCCTCCCGCTCCGCCAGCCGTCCGGCGATGTCGAGCGAGCCGTCCAGGGCCCGCACCAGGTCCGCCCGCAGCCGGGCGGCCTGGGGCAGCGAGCCGTACTCGGCCGCGACCCGCCAGTCCAGGAGCAGGACGGCGCCCTCGTCGACGTCGTCGGGGAGGCGCAGGGAGCGCAGTTCGGCGGTGCGCACGGTGAGGCGGTGCACGGCCAGCACACCGGAGACGGCCGGCAGCACGCCGGGCTGGTCCGGTACGGCGATGAGCAGTTCCACGCCGAGCGGTTCCGGGTCGGCGGCCGGCTCCTCGTCCGTGGCCGCCGGCTCGGTCTGGGCGCGCAGGGCGAGTACCGGGCCGCCGGTGCGGAAGGCCTCTATGGCGAGCCGTTCCTGCTCGGCCGTGGGCGCGCCCGGCTCGGGCTCGTCGGCGGTCTCCCCCGCGAGCACCCCGGAGACCCGTTTGACCAGGTCGGCGACGAGGGAGCCGCGCCAGGAGGACCAGGCCGCCGGGCCGGTGGCCAGCGCGTCGGCCTCGGTGAGGGCGTGCAGCAGCTCCAGGGTGCCCTGGCTGCCGACCGCCTCGGCGACCGAGCGGACCGTGGCCGGGTCCTCCAGGTCACGCCGGGTGGCGGTCTCGATGAGCAGCAGGTGGTGCCGTACCAGCGTCGACAGGACCGCCACGTCCGTGCGGTCGAAGCCGATCCGGGCCGCCACGTCCTTGGCGATGATCTCGCCGGCCACCGAGTGGTCACCGGGCCAGCCCTTCCCGATGTCGTGCAGCAGCGCGGCGACCAGGAGCAGGTCGGGGCGGTGCACGCGGCGGGCGAACTCGGAGGCGCGGACGGCGGTCTCGATGAGGTGCCGGTCGACGGTCCAGATGTGCACGGCGTTGCGCTGGGGCCGGCAGCGCACCCGCTCCCAGTCCGGCAGCAGGCGCGTGATCAGTCCCTCCGCCTCCAGCGCCTCCCAGACGTCGACGGTCGGGCGGCCGGAGCCGAGGAGGGTGACCAGTTGCTCGCGGGCCTCGGCGGGCCAGGGCGTGGGCACGGGGCGCGCGGTGGCGGCCATGCGCCGGACGGCGTGCAGGGAGAGCGGGAGGCCGGCCTGGGCGGCGGCGGCCGCGGCGCGCAGCGGAAGCACGGGGTCGCGTTCGGGGCGTGCGGTGCGGGCGAGCACCACCTCGCCGTCCTGTTCCACCACCCCTTCGGCGAGCGGGGAGCGCTCGGCGACCGGCTTGCCGCCGCCCAGCATGGCGCGCAGGCGCGGGCGGACGGCGCGCGACCGCAGCACGCGCCCCACCTCGCGCCAGGTGACGTCGCTGGCGTACGCGATGACGCGCGCGGACTCGTAGACCTGGCGCAGCAGGGTGTCGGCGTCCAGCAGGTCCAGTTCGGCGGCGACCTGGTCCTGCTCCTGGAGCGCGAGTCGGTCGGTCGCGCGCCCCGTCGCCAGGTGCAGGGCGTCCCGGACGTCGAGCAGGCTCCTGCGGGCGTCGGCGAGACCCTCGCGCGGGGCGTCGGCCAGCCAGGAGGCGGCGACGGCGCGCAGGGCGGTCGCGTCGCGGAGGCCGCCGCGGGCCTCCTTGAGGTCGGGTTCCAGGAGGTACTGGAGCTCGCCCTGGCGTTCGGCGCGCTCGGCGCACAGCTCCCGGAGTTCGGGGAGGCGCTTCGGTGCCTGGTTGCGCCAGTCGGCGAGGACCGCGGTCCGCAGGCCGGAGGTCAGGCCCAGGTCGCCGGTGATGTGGCGGGCGTCGAGGAGGCCGAGCTGGACCTTGAGGTCCTCGCCGGCGGTCCTGCGGGCCTCGGCCGGGGTGCGCACGGAGTGGTCGAGGGCCAGGCCCAGGTCCCAGACCGGGTACCAGAGGCGGTCGGCGACGGCGGCCACCGCGGCCGGGTCGCTGCCGTCGTGCAGCAGCAGGAGGTCGAGGTCGCTGCGCGGGGAGAGTTCGCCGCGGCCGTAGCCGCCGACGGCGACGAGGGAGACGCCGCCCGTGCTGCCCTCGGTGGCCGCCGCGAAGAGGCCGGTCAGCCAGTCGTCGGTCAGCTCGGCGAGGGCGGTACGGCGCGGCGGCCCGGACCGCGCCCCCTCGGAGAGGAGGCGCAGCCGGGCCGCCGCGTAGCCGCTGGGTCCCGTGTCCTCTGCGTCGTTCCGCACATTCGTACCCGTCACCCAGCGACTCCTGCCTGTATTCAGGTGGTTCTGTTCTACAGCGCGTCCGGACCGCGCTCGCCGGTGCGGACCCGTACGGCGGTCTCGACCGGGAGCGACCAGACCTTGCCGTCACCGATCTTGCCGGTGCGGGCGGCCTTGACGATGACGTCGATCAGCTGCTCGGTGTCGTCGTCCTCGGCCAGCACCTCGATGCGGATCTTGGGCACCAGGTCGACCGTGTACTCGGCACCACGGTAGACCTCGGTGTGGCCGCGCTGGCGGCCGTAGCCGCTGGCCTCGGTGACCGTGAGGCCGTGTACGCCGAAGGCCTGGAGGGCTTCCTTGATCTCGTCCAGCCGGTGGGGCTTCACGACGGCGGTGATGAGCTTCATGCGTCCACCTTCTTGCTCGTGCCGGCCAGGGCCGCCGCGGAGACCGCGCTGACGACACCGCCGCCCGCTCCGCTGAAGTCGTATGCAGTCTCGGCGTGCTCGGCCTGGTCGATGCCGGAGACCTCGTCGTCCTCGGAGACCCGCATACCGATGGTCTTGTCGAGGAGGAAGGCGAGGACGGCCGAGACGACCAGGGAGTAGGCGAGGACCGCGCCGACACCGGCGAACTGCTTCCACAGCTGGGTGAAGGAGTGGTCGCCGTAGAAGACGCCGGTCGCGGTGGACTGGCCCTTGCCGGTGGCGAAGAAGCCGATGAGCAGGGAGCCGATGATGCCGCCGACCATGTGGACGCCGACCACATCGAGGGAGTCGTCGTAGCCGAACTTGAACTTCAGTCCGACGGCCGCGGCGCAGGCGACACCGGCGATGGCGCCGACGGCGATCGCGCCGAGCGGGGAGACCGCACCGCCGGACGGGGTGATCGCGACCAGACCGGCGACCGCGCCGGAGGCGGCGCCCAGCGTGGTGAACGCGCCGTGCCGGATCTTCTCGTAGGCGAGCCAGGCGAGCATGGCGGCGGCGGTGGCGACCTGCGTGTTGACGAACATCAGCGCGCCGACGCCGTCGTCGTTGCCGAGCCACGAGCCGGCGTTGAAGCCGAACCAGCCGAACCACAGCAGACCGGCGCCGAGCATGACCAGCGGGAGGCTGTGCGGGCGCATCGGGTCCTTCTTGAAGCCGACGCGCTTGCCGATGACCAGGATGACGCCGAGGGCGCCGGCACCGGCGTTGATGTGGACCGCGGTACCACCGGCGAAGTCGATCACACCGAGCTTGTAGGCCCAGCCGTCGGCGCCCCAGACCCAGTGGGCGACCGGGACGTAGACGATCGTCAGCCACAGGGCGACGAAGAGCGCCCAGGCCGAGAACTTGACGCGGTCCGCGATGGCGCCGCTTATCAGGGCCGGCGTGATGACCGCGAACATCATCTGGAAGACCATGAAGACGAAGATCGGGATGGTGTAGCCGTCCCAGAGCTCCGTCAGGCCGATGTTGCTCAGGCCCAGCCAGTCGGAGTTGAAGCCGATGAAGCCGTTGCTGGCGCCGAAGGCCAGGGAGAAGCCGTAGAGCACCCACAGGATCGTGACGATCCCGATGCTGATGAAGCTCATCATCAGCATGTTCAGGGTGCTTTTGACGCGGACCATGCCGCCGTAGAAGAAGGCGAGACCCGGTGTCATGAGCAGCACCAGGGCGGAACAGATGAGCATGAAGCCTGTGTTCGCGGCAGACAGCTTGGGTGCCTCCGCGGCAAGCGTGATGGCGGCTGATGCCATCGGCGTCTCCTCGTCGGTTGTACGGCCCCGTGCGGGTCGGAGCGTGAGCGGTCCGGTGAAGCGGGGGGTGGGCCGGTTATGCGCCATGAGACTGGCGCAGCGCGGTTTCGGTCGTTGCCCCTCGTTGTTTCGCCGGAGTGACGAAGGTGCCTGGCGTGTTACGCATGGATGAATTGCGAGATGTCCGGCTGCGGGATCGTTATCGTGGCGCAACCTTCCCGCGGACGAACAGAACCGGCCGCGGCGGCCTTCCGATGACCTGGCGTGGGGGAGCCGAGTCGGACAGTTCGGGAGGGCCGGCCGCGGCCGGGGTCTTGGGGTTGCCGGGTTCAGACCGCGTCGGCGGTCTCCGGGAGGTCGACGGCGAGCTGTTCGGTGAGGTCGACGACGACCGCGAGGTCGCCGTGGTCGCGGACGGCCGAGTCGACCGTCTTTCGAATACGAGTGTTGACGCGCTCCGAGCGCACCTTCTTGGCGATGCCGAGGGCCTCGGAAGCGAGCACGGTGCT
Organism: Streptomyces sp. NPDC104367; assembly: GCF_055583825.1. Taxonomy (NCBI): domain Bacteria; kingdom Bacillati; phylum Actinomycetota; class Actinomycetes; order Kitasatosporales; family Streptomycetaceae; genus Streptomyces; species Streptomyces sp. NPDC104367. The sequence goes on from NZ_JBVJND010000014.1 coordinate 76,402, forward strand.
CTGCTCGGGCTCGCCCCGCAGCAGGTGCACGGTGGCCATGCCGATCAGGTTCAGCGCGTACGACCGCTGGTGCTCGGCGTCCTTGGCGAACAGCTCCACGGCCCGCCGCATCAGGGGTTCGGCCAGGGAGGCGTAGGTGGGACTGCGGCCGGCGACATAGGCGAGGTCGCGGAAGGAGTGGCTGTTCTCGCCGTAGAGCTCGGCCTCGGAGAAGAAGCGGATCCAGTCGGGGTCCGGCTCGTCCCACTCGTCGGACTCGGCGAAGGTGTCCTCGGCCATCCGGACGGCCCGTTTGCACTTGCCGGGCTGGCCCATGTTGGCGTAGGCGCGGGCCTCCATCGCATACAGCATCGACTGGGTGCGCGGGCTGGCGCAGTCCCGGCTGCCGTACTGGGCGAGGTGGATCAGCTCCAGGGCGTCGTCGGGCCGGCCGAGGTGGATCATCTGGCGGCTCATGCTGGACAGGACGTACGAGCCGAGCGGCTTGTCGCCGGCCTCCTTGGCCGCGTGCAGGGCGAGCACGAAGTACTTCTGGGCGGTGGGCTGGAGCCCGACGTCGTACGACATCCAGCCGGCCAGTTCGGCCAGTTCGGCGGCGACCTTGAAGAGCCTGCGGGCGGTGGCCTCGGGCTGGGGTTCCTGGAGGAGGTCGGTGACCTCGTGCAACTGGCCGACGACGGCCTTGCGGCGCAGTCCCCCGCCGCACTGGGCGTCCCACTGGCGGAACATCACCGTGGTGGACTCCAGGAGGTCCAGCTCGGGCCTGGAGAGGCGGCCCGGACGGCGGGAGTCGGCCGCGGACTCCGGGTCCGTCTGCGGGCCGTTCGGCGAGGGCACCAGCCAGCGCTGCATGGGCTCGACGAGGGACGGGCCCGCGGACAGGGCCAGCGAGGTTCCGAGGAAGCCGCGCCGCGCCAGCATGAGGTCGCTGCGCGAGAACTCGCTGAGCAGGGCCACCGTCTGCGGGCCCGTCCAGGGCAGGTCGACGCCGGTCGCCGAGGGTGACTGGCGGGCGGCCCGCAGTCCGAGGTCCTCGACCGAGACGACGCAGCCGAACCGCTCGGAGAACAGCTCGGAGAGGATCCTGGGGATCGGTTCGCGCGGGTTCTCCCCGTCGAGCCAGCGACGCACCCTGGACGTGTCGGTCGAGATGTGGTTCGCGCCCAATTGGCGTGCCCTGCGGTTCACTTGGCGCGCCAGCTCGCCCTTCGACCAGCCACTGCGCACGAACCACGAGTTGAGCAGCTCGTTGGGGCGCTTGTCCGTGCTGGTCGCGGTCGTCCCGCTTCCGCCGTTGCCGCCCACTGGAACGCCCCCATCCCTGAGACCACTTGATGCCGAGTGCGCCAAGCCCTATCAGAATGCCGGTAAATACGGCCTCCCGTCCGGTAGTTCTCACCCTTCGAACGGGGTACCGAGTTGCCTCCGGCATACCCGCGAGTGCATGTGCCCCCAGGCCTCGTGCACTCAAAGTAATCCTACGATCACTGCTCCAGCCATGGCGATCCCGGAAACGCCACCATTCGCCACCCCTTCGAATGAACTACCGATGGCCTTGGCGCGATTCACTTGACATAGGACGGCGAGAAGTAGGCGGAGCGATGCATTCAGGGGCGCGCACCCCCAGGTGCACCACCCGAAGCGCTTCAGGGCGCCGCGTTGACCGCGCGGCCGGGCGGGAAAGCGGACCGTGACGTCACGTTCCGCTTCCGTCTCGTTCCGTTTCGTAACCACCGGCGCGCCGGACCCGTTGGAGGGGGCATGGGCTTCACGATCGGCGGCATTCGCGAGATCCGCTCCGGCACGCGTCGGCGCGGCCGCTCGTCGGAGTGCACCACCGTCGCCGAGTTCACCGGTCTGTGGGGCTGGGACGTGGTGCCGGGCGCCCGGGCCGCGGCCGGCGCGTGCTCCTGCGGGCGCACCGGCTGTCCGGCGCCGGGGGCCCATCCGCTGGACTTCGCGCCCCAGCTGTCCGCCGGGGCCACCCTGGACGAGGCCGCCAAGACCTGGGGCGAGTTCCCGGGCGCCGCGGTGATGCTGCCGGTCGGCCGCGCCTTCGACGTCATCGAGGTCGCCGAGCCCGCCGGGCGCCGCGCCCTGGTCCGCCTGGAGCGCATGGGCCTCCCGCTCGGCCCGGTCACCGCCACCCCGGACGGCCGCGCCCACTTCTTCGTCGCCCCCGGCGCCGCCGCCGAACTCCCGCGGCTGCTCTACCGCACGGGCTGGGACGACCCGACCTCCCTGGACCTGCGCGGCCTCGGCACCGGCGCGTACCTCACGGCCCCGCCGTCGGACCGGGGCGGCCTGGGCCCGGTGCGCTGGCTGCGGCCCCCCTCCCTGGACTCCGCGACCAGGCCGCCCGCCGCCCGGCTGCTGCTGGGGACGCTGGCCTACGTGGCGCACCGCTCACGGGCGTAGCGGCCGGACCCGCACACCGAAGCGCCCGCCCCGACTCTCTCGGGAACGGGCGCTTCGCACACCTGTGGGTAGTGGATTTACCGCCCCGCTACTCCCCGATAAGGGCGTCAACGAAGGCCTCCGGCTCGAACGGCGCCAGGTCGTCCGCACCCTCGCCGAGGCCGACGAGCTTGACGGGAACGCCCAGTTCACGCTGGACGGCGATCACGATGCCGCCCTTGGCGGTGCCGTCCAGCTTGGTCAGCACGATGCCGGTGATGTCGACGACCTCGGCGAACACCCGGGCCTGGACCAGGCCGTTCTGCCCGGTGGTGGCGTCGAGCACGAGCAGCACCTCGTCCAGCGGGGCGTGCTTCTCGACGACCCGCTTGACCTTGCCCAGCTCGTCCATCAGGCCGGTCTTGGTGTGCAGGCGCCCGGCGGTGTCGATGAGGACGACGTCGACGCCCATCTCCTTGCCCTCCTTCACCGCGTCGAAGGCGACGGAGGCGGGGTCGCCGCCCTCCGGCCCGCGCACGGTGTAGGCGTCGACCCGCTCGCCCCAGGTCTGGAGCTGGTCCGCGGCGGCGGCCCGGAAGGTGTCGGCGGCGCCGAGGACGACCGTACGGCCGTCGGCGACGAGCACGCGCGCGAGCTTGCCGGTGGTGGTGGTCTTGCCGGTGCCGTTGACGCCGACGACCATCACGATGCCCGGCTTGCGGTCCGCCGGCTCGGTCTTCACCACGCGGTCCACGTCGGTGCCGACGAGCTTCAGCAGCTCCTCGCGCAGCAGCCCGCGCAGCTCGTCGGGGGTGCGGGTGCCGAGCACCTTCACCCGCTCGCGCAACTGTTCGACCAGCTCGGTGGTGGGCTGCACACCGACGTCGGCGGTGAGCAGGATGTCCTCCACCTCCTCCCAGGTCTCGTCGTCGAGGTGCTCGCGCGACAGCAGCGTGAGCAGCCCCTTGCCGAGGGCGTTCTGGGAGCGGGAGAGCCGGGCGCGCAGCCGGACCAGACGGCCGGCGGTGGGCTCGGGGATCTCGATCTCGGGAGCCGAGGGCTCTTCGACGACGACGGGAGCGGCCGAGCCGTCGGGAAGGTCGACCTCCTCTATCGTCCGGCGCGGTTCGTCGCGTGGCGTCTCGGCCTCGTCGCCGACGTGCGGCTCGGCCGGGGGCGCGGTGATGTCGGGCGCGGCGGGGGGCGGCGGGGGCAGCGACTTCTTGCGCCGGCTGCCGACGACGAGCCCGCCGAGCGCGCCGAGCACGACCACGGCGATGACTACAGCAAGGATGACGGTTTCCATAACCCGTCCAGTATCCATCCCTCCCCCGAGCGCGACTTTGCTCCCTCGCGCGGGAGTTTCTGGACGATTCTCCGAAGACGATGAACCTTTTAGGTATCTTTTGAGGGAATTTGTCGGACTGACGTACGATGACTGACCATGAGCACCACCGCCCACCACGATGGCGCGCTCGAACATCTCGAAGAGTCGCTGGAGCGGCACGGCCTCGAAACCCGGGGCATCGAACCGGTCCCGGACTCCGAGCGGACCGCGACGACCCGCGGACTGCTCCCCACCTGGATCGCCGCCAACATCACCGTCCTGCTGGTGACCGTGGGCGCGGGACTCTCGGTCACCTTCGGGCTGAACTTCTGGCAGGCCCTGGTGGTCGGCGTCGCCGCGCCGGCCGTGGCGTTCGGTCTGGTCGGCCTCATCGGCATCGCGGGCAAGCGCGGCGGCGCACCGGGGATGGCGCTCTCCCGCGCGGTCTTCGGCCGGCGCGGGAACCTGCTGCCCGGGGCGCTGATCTGGGTCGCACGCTGGGGCTGGGAGACGATCAACGCGGTGACCGGCGCCTATGCGCTGCTGACCGTCCTGGACATCGTCTTCGGGATCGGCAGCAACACCGTGCTGATCGTCGTCACCCTGCTGCTCTTCGTGGCCACCACGTTCGCGATCTCGGGCATGGGGATCAAGGCGGTGCGGGGCTGCAACCGGTGGGCGACCTGGCTGTTCGGCGCATTCTCCCTGCTGGTGCTCGGCCATCTGGCGGTGGCGACGGACTGGGGCCGGGTGTTCGGGCGGGGCGCCGGCTCCACCGCCGCGATGATCACCGGGATCGGGCTGGTCGCGGCGGGCGGGATGAGCTGGGCACCGGCCTCGCCGGACTTCACGCGGTATCTGCCGGGTACGGCGTCCTCGGCGGCGATCGTGCGCAACACGGTCGGCGGCGCCGGGATCGTCGTACTCCCGCTGGTCCTGATGGGCGCGGTGATGGCGTCGGCCACGCCGGGGCTGGCACGGGCGGCCGACCCGGTCTCCTTCCTGGCCGAGATCCTCCCCCGCTGGCTCGCGGTGCCCTACCTCCTCACCGCCCTGGCCGGGATGCTGCTGATCAACGCGATGTCGATGTACTCGGCCGGTTTCACCGCGCAGACCCTCGGCTTCCGGATGCCCCGCCCCTGGGCGGTCTCCGTCAACGCGGTCATCTCGCTCGTCCTCGGCGGCGTCCTGATGCTGGCGGCGACCTCCTTCATGGGCTCGTTCATCGCGTTCCTGTCGCTGCTGGCGGTGGCCTTCTCGGCCTGGGTCGGCGTCTTCGGCGCGGACATGCTCCGACGCCCGGTGTACGACACGGAGGCCCTCCTCGACACGACCCCGGCCGGTGCCTACTGGTACCGGGCGGGCTTCTCCCCCGCCGCCGTCGCGGCCTGGGCCCTCGGCCTGGTGACCGGCCTGCTCTTCAGCACGTCCGACTGGTTCACCGGCCCGCTCGCCGCGAACAACCCCGTCGGCCGGTACGGCCTCGGCTGGGTCGCGACGATCGTCGTCTCGGGCCTGCTGTACGCGGTGCTGCCGAAACCGGCGGTCGTCACCGGGTCCGCACCCCTGGCCGTCTGACGCACCGTCAGCTACCGTCCCCCGCACACCCGTCCGGCCCAGGTGAAGGGGAACTCCCATGCCCGTCTCGGTCGTCCGCTTCAACCTCGTCGAGCCCGGCGCCGACTCCGCTTCCCTGGGTGCCCGTTACCGGGCCGCCCTCGACATGGCCGCGTACGCCGACGAGCACGGGATCACCACCGTGCAGACCGAGGAGCACCACGGGGTCGACAACAACTGGCTGCCGTCGCCGTTCGCCTTCGCGGGCGCGGTGTTCGGGGCGACCCGGAACATCGCGGTGACCGTGTCGGCGGTGATCGGTCCGCTGCACGACCCGCTGCGGCTGGCGGAGGACATCGCGGTACTCGACCTGCTCAGCGGCGGACGGCTGGTGACGGTCGCCGGCATCGGCTACCGGCCCGAGGAGTACGCCCAGTTCGGCGTCGACTGGAAGCGGCGGGGGCGGCTCCAGGACGAGCTGCTGGAGACCCTGCTCGCGGCCTGGACCGGGGAGGAGTTCGAGTACCGGGGCCGTACGGTACGGGTCACACCGCGGCCCTTCACGGCGCCGCACCCGCTGCTCCTGGTCGGCGGCTCCTCCAGGGCCGCGGCCCGCCGCGCCGCCCGCCTCGGTCTGCCGTTCTTCCCGAGCGCGCACCTGCCCGAGCTGGAGGCGTACTACAAGGAGCAGCTCACCGAGCACGGCAAGGAGGGCTGGACGATGATGCCCACCGCCGAGACACCGCTGCTGCACATCGCCGAGGACCCGGACCGGGCGTGGGCCGAGTACGGCGGGCACTTCCTGCACGAGGCCCGCACGTACGCCTCCTGGCAGTCCGGGGACATCCGCTCGGCGGTGCGCTCGACGGCCACGACCGTGGCGGAGCTGCGTGCCGAGGGCGTCTACCGCATCCTCACCCCGCACGAGTGCGCCACGGCCCGCCTGGACAACCTGGTCCTCCACCCCCTGGCGGGCGGCATGCCCCTGGACGAGGCCTGGCGCAGCCTCCGCCTGTTCGCCGAACAGGTCCTCCCGGCACTCCCGGCGTAGCGGCGCCAGGACCGCCAAGAACCGGCCCAGACAACCGCACCCCCCACCGACGCCGGTCACCGCCGCGCCGAAGAGGGGCGAGCAGCGCCCTGACACGCTCGGCCCCGCCGGGCACCACACCCACGACGAGGGCGCCGTCGCGACGGCGAGAGCGCTCCACCACCGGGCACCACCGTCGCGGCCGATCGCCGTCGCGGCGGGAAGAGGTGGGCTGCGAGGCGCCGACGCGGCTGCGAGAGAGCGGTCCGCCGTCGGGGAACGCCGTCGGGCGGGAAGGGGTGGGCTGCGGGGGGGCCGTCTTGGTGGCGGGAGGGGTGCGTGTGGGGTGGCACGGCCACCGCCCCCGGCCGAGGGGTGGCCGGGGGCGGTGGAAGGGACGAGGAGAGGGGCAGCGGGGACTTGGCCCTTCTCCTCGAGTCGGTCAGCCCATCTCCTCCAGGGCCTTGCCCTTCGTCTCCTTGACGAACTTGAGGACGAAGGGGATGGAGAGGGCAGCGAACACCGTGTAGATCACGTAGGTCGCGGAGAGGTTCCAGTCGGCCAGCGACGGGAAGCTCGCGGTGATGGCCCAGTTGGCGATCCACTGCGCGGACGCGGCCACACCCAGCGCCGCGGCGCGGATCCGGTTCGGGAACATCTCGCCGAGGAAGACCCAGACGACGACACCCCAGGACAGCGCGAAGAAGAGGACGAAGACGTGCGCGGCGATCAGGGCGACCCAGCCCTGCGTGGCCGGGAGCTTGCCGTCGACCAGGTCGTAGGAGAACGCCCAGGCCTCCAGGCCGAGGCCGATCACCATGCCGACGGAGCCGATGAGGGCGAGCGGCTTGCGGCCGATGCGGTCCACGAAGATCATCGCGATCACGGTGCCGACGATGTTGATGATCGACGTCGTGAAGGAGTAGAAGAACGAGTCCGTCGGGTCGACGCCGACCGACTGCCACAGCGTCGAGGAGTAGTAGAACGCGACGTTGATGCCGACGAACTGCTGGAAGACCGACAGGCCGATGCCGACCCAGACGATCGGCTTGAAGAAGAAGCTGCCGCCGAGCAGGTCCTTGAACGTGGACTTGTGCTCGCTCTTCATCGCGTGCTCGATCTCGGCGACGCGGGCGTCGAGGTTCACGCCCTTGCCCTCGACCTCTTCGAGGATCGCGCGGGCGCGCTCACGCTTGCCGACGGAGAGCAGGAACCGGGGCGACTCGGGGATCGCGAAGGAGAGCAGGCCGTAGAGGACGGCCGGGATCACCATGACGCCGAGCATGACCTGCCAGGCCTCCAGGCCCATCAGTTCACCGCGCTGGTCACCGCCGGCGGCATTGAGCAGACCCCAGTTGACCAGCTGCGAGATGGCGATGCCGATGACGATCGCGGCCTGCTGGAAGGACCCGAGGCGACCGCGGTAGGCCGGTGGGGCGACCTCCGCGATGTAGGCGGGACCGATCACGGAGGCCATGCCGATGGCGAAGCCGCCGACGATCCGCCAGAACGCGAAGTCCCACAGGGCGAAGGGCAGCGCCGAACCGACGGCGCTGACGGTGAACAGCACGGCGGCGATCTGCATGCAGCGGATACGGCCGATCCGGTCGGCTATCCGGCCGGCGGTCGCGGCGCCGATGGCACAGCCGATCAGGGCGATGGCGATGACCTGGGCGAGAGCCGCGGACCCGATGTCGTAGCGGTCCCGGATGGCCTCGACGGCGCCGTTGATGACGGAGCTGTCGTAGCCGAAGAGGAAACCGCCCATCGCGGCGGCCGCCGCGATGAAGATGACATGCCCGAGATGATCGGGGTGAGCCGTCCCGGCTCCTGACTGAGGTGCCTGCGCAGTGCTGGTCACAAGAAACTCCTCGGGCCACCGGCAACGCTGCCGGGGTGGGGGTGAGCCCTCTCAGGTTCAAGTGGCGCACAACTTCACGCCACTCACACCTGAAGGTAAAAGCAACGCTGCAGAGACTATGCCTTCAAGTTTCGAAGTCAATAATCCGGATCGTGTGAGCTTGAAGGCGCGGTGAAGGTTTCTGTGTTCAACACTTGAAGAGATGAAGGGGAGACGCAGGTCAGGGCGGGGACCGGCGGTGAAGAACCGGTGCAGAGTGCACGCAAACTCAGCGGAGGCGCTGGCTGATGACCTTCGACACACCGTCGCCCTGCATGGACACGCCGTACAGCGCGTCCGCGACCTCCATCGTGCGCTTCTGGTGCGTGATCACGATGAGCTGCGAGGACTCCTGGAGCTCCTGCATGATGCGGATCAGCCGCTGGAGGTTGGTGTCGTCCAGGGCCGCCTCGACCTCGTCCATGACGTAGAACGGGCTGGGCCTGGCCTTGAAGATCGCCACCAGCATGGCGACCGCGGTCAGCGAGCGCTCCCCGCCCGAGAGCAGGGACAGCCGCTTGACCTTCTTGCCCGGCGGACGGGCCTCGACGTCCACGCCCGTGGTGAGCATGTTGTCGGGGTCGGTCAGGATCAGCCGTCCCTCGCCGCCCGGGAAGAGACGGCTGAAGACGCCCTCGAACTCCCTGGCCGTGTCCCGGTAGGCCTCCGTGAAGACCTGCTCGACCCGCTCGTCGACCTCCTTCACGACCTGAAGCAGGTCGGTACGGGTCTTCTTGAGGTCCTCCAGCTGCTCGCTGAGGAACTGGTGCCGCTCCTCCAGGGCCGCGAACTCCTCCAGCGCCAGCGGGTTGACCTTGCCGAGCTGCTGGTAGGCCCGCTCGGCCGTCTTGAGCCGGCGCTCCTGCTCGGCCCGGTGGAACGGCCTGGGCCGGTTGCGCGGGTGCTCGGGGTCGTCCGGCAGCGTCTCGCCCTCGGCGGGGGGCGAGGGCGGCACGGGCTGATGGGGGCCGTACTCCTCGACGAGCCCCGCCGGTTCGACACCGAGTTCCTCCAGCGCCTTGGTCTCCAGCTGCTCGATCCGCAGCCGCTTCTCGGCGCCGAGTACCTCGCCCCGGTGAACTGAATCCGTGAGTTTGTCGAGCTCCGCCTTGAGGTCGCGGCCGGTGCCCCGGGCCGCGGTCAGCTCCTGCTCGCGCAGCGCCTTCGCGGCCTCGGCGGCGGCCCGCTCCCGCTCGGCACGCCCGACCGACACCTCCACGTGCGCGAGCAGCTGCCGCGTACCGGCCGCCACGGCCTCGGCGACGGCGGCCTCGTGACGCAGCCGGGCCCGGCGCTGCTCGGCACGCGCGCGTGCCTCGCGCTCCGCGCGGGCGGCGCGGTCGAGGGAGTCGGCGCGGCCGGCCAGGCCCTTGACCCGCTCCTCGTGGGTGCGGACCTGGAGGCGGGCCTCCATCTCGGTCTGGCGGGCGTTGGCGCCGTCGGCGGCGAGCCGGTCCCGCGCGGAGGTGTCCGGTTCCTCCTCGACGGGCATCTCCTCGGCCACCGCGAGCCGCTCGGCGAGCACCTCGACCTCTTCGAGTGCCTTGTCGAGGGCGTCCTGTGCGCGGGCGGCCGCCGCGGTGGAGCGTTCCGCCTCGCCGGCCGCGCCGCGGGCCTGGCCGGCCAGGCGGCCGAGCTGCTGGGCGACCGCGGACTTCTCCCGGTCGGCGGCGCGGCGCCGGTCGCCCAGTTCCTCCACCAGGGCGGCGCACTCCTTGCGGTGCGTCCGGGCCGACTCCTGCGCCTCGGACAGTTCCTCGCAGCGGACCGCGAGCTCCTCCAGTTCGGCGGCGGCTTCGTCGACGGAGGCCTGTACTTCGAGGAGGCTGGGGGCGCCGGCGGAGCCGCCGTGCGCGAAGTGGGCGCCGAGGAGGTCGCCTTCGGCGGTCACCACGGTGAGGTCGGGGCGGCGGTAGACCAGGTCCTCGGCGTCTTCGAGGGTGTCGGCCACGACGATGTTCCTGAGCAGTCGCCGTACGGCGGGCATCAGGTCGGCGGGGCCGCGGACCAGGTCCGCGGCGAAGGGCCGTCCGTCGGCCGCGGGCGGGCGGGGGCCGGTCGCGCCGTTCCCCGCGCCCCTTTGGGGCGCTTCGGCCCGGGGCCCGTCGGACTGGGACCCGTCGGACTGGTACGCGTCGAAGCGGAGCGCATCGGTCCGGGAACCATCGAACCGGGGGATTCCGCCGCGGAGTGCCGGATCGTCCGGTGCCCCCGCCAGCAGCAGTGCGGCCCGGCCGCCGTCCTGTTTGCGGAGCAGGCGGATCGCGTCGGCCGCGGCGGACGGGGTCGTCACCGCGATCGCGTCCGCCGCCGCGCCGAAGGCCGCCGCCAGGGCCGCTTCATGGCCCGGGGCCACCGTCAGGAGTTCCGCCGCCGGGCCGAGGATTCCGGTCAGGCGTTCACGGGCGCCCAGCAGTATCCCCGTGCCGTCCTTGCGCCGCAGTCCCAGTGCCAGCGCCTCGTGGCGGGCCTGGGTCGCGGCGCGGCTGCGGTCCGCCGCCGTGACCGCCTCGCGGGCCGCGCTCAGGGCCGTCTCCGCCTCGGCGAGCCGCCGCTTGGCCTCGTCGTGCCGTCCGGCGAGTTCCTCGTCGCCGGCGTCCAGACCGTCGACCTCCGCCTTGAGCGCCTCGTACTCCTCCTGCGCGGTGACCGCCCGCTCCTGGGCCTCGTCGCGGGCGGCGGCCAGGCGGTCGATCTCCGCCTGGGCGGACGCGGCGCGTGAACGGGCCGCGTTGACCTGGCCGTTCAGCCGGGCCAGGCTCTCGCGGCGGTCGGCGATGGACCGGGCGACGTCCTTCAGGCGCCGTTCCTCCACGGCCAGCTCGCGCTCCAGCTCGGCGCGGTGGGCGACCGTGTCGTCGAGGGCGTGCTCGGCCGCTTCCAGGGCGGCCTCCAGTTCGGCCTCCTGCTCCCGGATGCGGTGGGCCTCGCGCTCCATGTCCTCGGGGTCGCGGCCGCGCCGTTCCTCGGCGGGCGCGGCGGTGGCGCTCTTGACCCGGGCGTCGGCCAGCGAGACGGTGCCGCGGACCCGTTCGGCGAGCTGGGAGAGTTCGTACCAGGTCTGCTGGGCCCGCTGGAGGCGTGGCGAGAGCCGGCGTACCTCGTCCTCCAGGAGCGACTCGCGCTGGAGGGCCTTCCTCAGCTCCCGCTCGGCGGCTTCCTTGCGTTCCTTGAGGGCGGCCTCGTCGGCGATCTCCGTCTGGAGCGCCTGGCGCAGCCGTACGAGGTCGTCGGCGAGCAGACGCAGCCGGGCGTCGCGCAGGTCCGCCTGGATGACGGCGGCCCGGCGGGCGACCGCGGCCTGGCGGCCGAGCGGCTTGAGCTGGCGGCGGAGTTCGTCGGTGAGGTCCTGCACGCGCGCGAGGTTGGCCTGCATCGCGTCCAGCTTCCGCAGCGCCTTCTCCTTGCGCTTGCGGTGCTTGAGGACGCCGGCCGCCTCCTCGATGAAGGCGCGGCGGCCCATCGGGTCGGCGTGCAGGACGGAGTCGAGCTGGCCCTGGCCGACGATGACGTGCATCTCGCGGCCGATGCCGGAGTCGGAAAGCAGTTCCTGGATGTCCAGGAGGCGGCAGGTGTCGCCGTTGATCTGGTACTCGCTGCCGCCGTTGCGGAACATGATCCGCGTGATGGTGACCTCGGCGTACTCGATGGGCAGCGCGCCGTCGGAGTTGTCGATGGTCAAGGACACCTCGGCGCGGCCCAGCGGGGGGCGGCCGGTGGTGCCGGCGAAGATGACGTCCTCCATCTTGCCGCCGCGCAGCGACTTGGCGCTGTGCTCGCCCATCACCCAGGTGAGCGCGTCGACGACGTTGGACTTGCCCGAGCCGTTCGGCCCGACGACGCACGTGATCCCCGGTTCGAACCGCAGCGTGGTCGCCGAGGCGAACGACTTGAACCCGCGGAGGGTCAGGGCCTTGAGGTGCACGGGGTCGGACTTTACCCGGCGGTGCTACCCCACTCCACGAAGCCTCGCAACCCCGCGGTTTCGCGCATGAACATGCAGGGCACACCAGACGTTAAAGAAGGTGAAAGGATGCGCGGGGCTACAAGCGGGCGGGGCGAGCGGGGCGGGAAAGAAAAGAAGGGACGCCGGGGCGTCCCTTGCAGATCTTGACAACTTAAGCGGTGGAAAGGGCTGCCCAACCGCCGCATGTGCTGTTGTGGAGCGATGCAGCGATCAGGTGAGCGCAGGCTCCGCCTGGTTTGCGTCGATGCTCTCCATGATCCTGTCGGGAGAAGCGGCAGCCGTCAGCGCGTCGTTCTCGGCCTGGATCCGTACGAGCTCGGATTCGAGGTCCTGGACACGCTGCTGGAGCCGTCGCATCTCGGCGAGGAGTCGCGGGTCGGAGCCGCCGACGTAACCGAGAAGCGCCTTTGCCATGATGGATGGTCCTCCACACTGAGTGACCGACCGAAGCGGTGTGGGTCGTGAGGGATTCGCACCCGCGGTGCTTGGCACACCGGGTGTTGCTCGACTGTTGCGCCATGCCAAACAGCTAAGGTGCGCGGGGCTTTCAGCGTCTCACCAAAAAGTTTGACGGTCAACACGATCACGCCCTGTATTGGCGGGCGAACCCGGGGGCGGGCGGCCCTGACCGGGCGGCGCTGCGACTCCTGCGGGGCCCTCAGGGCGTGGCGATCATCTCTACCTGCGGAGCCTGCCACGACCGGCGGTTCTTGGCAACCACCAGGCTCTTTCTGCTCCGGGCACATGCCGGTGGCAGTTCGCTCCGCTTCCGCCCGCGCCGCTTGACCGCTCGGACTCAGCGGATGGCGAAGCCGTCGTAGCCGCCCCGGGGTGTGTCCCAGATCTCGGTGACACCCTCCACCCGCCCGGGCGTGTCGGCCCCCTGGAGCCAGTCGAGCAGCCCTTCGCAGCCGTTCCGGGAGCCCTCGGCGACCACCTGGACGCGGCCGTCCCCCAAATTGAGAGCAAAACCACTCAGCCCGCCGATCTCCAGCGCCTTGGCCCGTGTGAACCAGCGGAATCCCACGCCCTGCACGTGTCCACGGACCCAGGCGACCAGTCGTACATCCTCGCTCATGGGTGCAACCTAACCGGCCAATGTCACTCGGGACACTTCCTCCCTCAGCACCATGCGGTACCGTCCCCACCCAATGAATCTCATATGAAACTCACTCGATCGAGTGAGCCTGGTTGACCAGAAACAGTCACTGGCCACACCGGCCCCTGGTCGACCCCGACCGCGAGGACGAGGGAAGAAGGCAAGGACATGGGACGCCACCGACGCTCCGCCGCCGGCCGCGCCGCCACGGGCCGCGCCACGGGGATCACTGAGAACGACGGCCCGTACACCGGCGGCCACGAGTCGCAGGACTCGTACGCGGCCCTCCGGTACGGCACGGGCACGGCGCCCTACCTGCGCCAGGAGGAGTACGCCGACGCCAACGCGCGCAGCTCGGCCTACCTGTACTCGACCGAGGACTTCGCCCGCGCCGACGAGACGGCCGTCTTCTCCGCCGAGGAGTTCGCCCCCGGCGGCGGCGTCCCCTCGGGCAGCGGCCACCGGCGCAGGAAGAAGGGCGGGCGGCCCGTGGCGACGGGTCTGCTCGGCGTCTCGGCCGCCGTGGCCATCGGCACGGTGGCCGTGGCCACCGGCGTGGTGCCGGGGCTGGAGAACTACAAGCTCGGCGGCAACAGCGGCACGGCCGGCGGCGAGCAGGTGCAGGCCGACGGAGCGCCCAGCAACACGACCACCGAGCAGGGCGGCACCTCCGGCAGCGCCGACAGCACCGGCACCGCGGCCGGCGGGGCCACCCAGCGCTCCGCCTCGCCTGCGCCGACCGCGTCCACCGCCTCGCCCTCGGCCCCGGCGAAGAAGGCGAGCGAGGAGCCGACGCCGAGCGCCACGCCGTCCACCGAGAAGCCGACGGCCACGCCCTCCAAGACGGCGTCCAAGGCCCCGGCGAAGTCGGCCGCGCCGATCACCGTGTCCGAGGCGGCCGCCGCCGAGGCCGAGGTGCTCAAGCTGGTGAACGAGGAGCGGGCCAAGGTCGGCTGCAGCGCGCTGTCGGCGAACTCCTCGCTGACCGAGCTGGCCGAGGCGTTCAGCGCGGACATGGCCGCGCGGGACTTCTTCGACCACACCGACCCGGACGGCAAGACGCCCTGGGACCGGGCGGCCGCGGCGGGCATCAGCAACCTCGGCGGCGAGAACATCGCCCGCGGCCAGACCACCGCCGAGGCGGTCATGGACGCCTGGATGAACAGCGAGGGCCACCGCGCCAACATCCTGAACTGCGACTTCAAGACCCTCGGGGTCGGGGTGGAGTTCGGCGACGGCGGCCCGTGGTGGACGCAGGACTTCGGGTACTGAGCCCGCGACCGACCGGCAGGGTGCACTAACCATCGGTTAGCGCGCCCTGTCGGTTAGCGCTGCGCTCCCTTACCCTTGGTCCATGACCATCACGCAGGACCGCGCCGAGGAGCTGCCGCCTCCGTACGACGCCTTCGCCAGGGCCTGTCCCTCGCGCACCACCCTGGAACACGTCATGGGCCGCTGGGGCGGACTCACGCTCAGCGCGCTGCACGAGGGTTCGTTCCGGTTCAACGAGCTGCGCCGCCGCGTGGACGGCGTCAGCGAGAAGATGCTCTCCCAGACCCTCCAGGCGCTGGAGCGCGACGGTCTGGTGCACCGCGAGGCCCAGCCCACCAACCCGCCGCGCGTCGACTACGAGCTCACCCCGCTCGGCCGCGAGATCGCCGACCGTCTGCTGTCCGTCGTGCACTTCGTGGAGAGCCGGATGGACGAGGTGCTGACCGCCCGCGAGCGTTACGACGAGGCCCGCGGCACCCGCTGACACTTCGGGCAGAAGTAGCTGGACCGGTTCATCCAGGGCCGCCTGAGCATCGGCGTACCGCACCGCCGGCAGGGCAGCCCTTCCCTGCCGTACGCGTCCAGCGAGCGGTCGAAGTAGCCCGACTCGCCGTTGACGTTGACGTACAGGCTGTCGAAGCTGGTGCCGCCGACGGCCAGGGCCGCGTTCATCACGTCCCGCACATGGCCGAGGAGTTCGGCCGTCCGCGGGCGGGTGAGGCCGGCCGTGGGGCGTTCGTAGTGCAGACGGGCCCGCCACAGGGCCTCGTCGGCGTAGATGTTGCCGACCCCGCTGATCAGCGACTGGTCGAGCAGCGCCCGCTTGATGGTGGTCCGCTTCCGGCGCAGCGCCTGGTGGAAGGCCTCGTCGCCGAACAGCGGGTCGAGGGGGTCGCGGGCGATGTGCGCGATGACGTCGGGCAGCCCGTCCGGGGTGGTGTCGTGCAACGACAGTCCGCCGAAGGTGCGCTGGTCGACGAAGCGCAGTTCGGTGTCGACCTCGTCGGCGAACCCGACGCGGATGCGCAGGTGCTTCTCGTCCGGTGCCGCGTGCGGCTGCACCAGCAGCTGGCCGCTCATCCCGAGGTGGGCGAGGACCGACTGGTGGGTGTCCTCCAGCGGCAGCCACAGGTACTTGCCGCGCCGGCTCGGCGTGCCGACGCGGTGCCCCTTGAGTCGGTGCGCGAAGTCGTCGGCTCCGGCCACGTGCCGCCGTACCGCACGCGGGTGCAGCACCTCGACCTCGGCCACGACCCGGTGGGCGACCCACCGCTCCAGACCGCGCCGTACGACCTCGACCTCGGGCAATTCAGGCATCGGGGCTCCTGTGCGGGACCGTGGAAGGTCCGAGCGCCCGCCTCCGTGGCACGGAGGCGGGCGCTCGGTCTGCTCTGTTCGTCAGGCGGAGGCGGCGGCGGACGACGGACCGTCGCCCTGCTCGGCCGCGGCTGCCTGTTCGGCTGCCTTGGCCTTGGCGCGTTCGTCCGCGGCGGCGCGGATGGCGCGCCAGGCGGACTCGGCGGCCTGCTGCTCCGCCTCCTTCTTGCTGCGGCCGGTGCCGGTGCCGTACGAGACGCCTCCGACGCGGGCGGCAGCAGTGAAGGTCTTCTCGTGGTCGGGGCCGGTCTCCGTGACCAGGTACTCGGGCACGCCGAGGCCCTCCGTCGCGGTGAGCTCCTGGAGACTGGTCTTCCAGTCCAGGCCGGCTCCGAGGTTCGAGGACTTCTCGATCAGCGGGTCGAAGAGCCGGTGCACCAGCTCGGACGCCGCGTCGAGGCCCTGGTCGAGATAGACCGCGCCGATCACCGCTTCAAGGGTGTCGGCGAGGATGGACGCCTTGTCCCGGCCGCCCGTGCCTTCTTCACCGCGGCCGAGCCGGATGAAGGAGCCCAGGTCGAGGCCTCGGCCCACCTCCGCGAGCGCACGCGAGTTCACGACCGCTGCCCTGAGCTTGGCCAGCTGGCCCTCGGGCAGATCGGGGTGCGTGGTGTACAGCGTGTCCGTGACGACGAGGCCGAGGACGGAGTCACCGAGGAACTCCAGCCGCTCGTTCGTCGGCAGACCGCCGTTCTCGTACGCGTAGGAACGGTGGGTCAGCGCACGCACCAGAAGGGCGGACTCGAGCCGATAGCCGAGCCGCCCTTCCAGAAGCGTGTGGGACGAGGCTGTGTTGTCCGTCTTCTTCTTGGCGGACGGGTCCGCCTTGGCGTCATCCGCCTTCTTGGGACTGGACACAGTGCCTCTCACCTGGCCGCTCAGACTTCGAGGACCTGGCGCTTGTTGTAGGTGCCGCAAGACGGGCACGCGATGTGCTGCAGCTTGGGCTCGTGGCAGCGCTCGCACGCAACCAGGGTGGGGACCGCAGCCTTCCACTGCGACCGGCGGTGGCGCGTGTTGCTGCGCGACATCTTCCGCTTCGGAACAGCCACGGCTACTTCTCCTGCTTCTCGTCGACGCCCGCTTCCGCGTCAGCGCCGCTCATCTCGTCCTTCTCGCCGTCCCTGGTGGAACCGGCGAGTCCCTGCAAAGCCGCCCAACGGATGTCGACGGCGTCATGGTGGTGGTCCGGGTCGTCCGCAAGACGGGCTCCGCACTCGGAGCACAGCCCTGGACAGTCGTCCTGGCACACCGGCTGCATCGGCAGTGCGAGCACCACCGCATCACGCAGCACGGTTTCGAGGTCGAACAGGCCGTCCTCGATGAAGTACCTGTCCTCGTCGTCCTCGGCGTCGTCGCCCGGCTCCGCGATCACGCGGCCCCGGTCGTCGGCGTCAGGGTACGAGAACAGTTCCTGGAAGTCCGCTTCGAGCTCCTGCCCGAGCGGCTCCAGACACCTTACGCACTCCCCCTCGGCCTGTGCACGGGCGGTGCCTGTGACGAGCACACCTTCCATGACCGACTCGAGCCGGAGTTCGAGCTCCACCGGGGCGCCTTCCGGCACTCCGATGACTCCCTTGATGCCGAAGTCCTGGGGAGCGTCGACCGTGCGGGACAGGCGCTGCAGGGCACCAGGACGCCGGCCCAGCTCGTGTGTGTCGAACACGAACGGGTTGCGGTGGTCGAGGCGCGCGTGAGGAGCCATTCCTGCTTTCGATCTTCGAACTCAGAGGGACGCCGCCTGGAAGAGCTCCCGGGCAGCGTGGATCGCGGACGTAGGCGCGACCGAACAGCCAGGATACTGGACCTTTCGCTGTCGGCCCAATCCGCCCGGTCGCTACAGGCCCCGGCCCTGCTCGTAGGCGCGCAGCTGCTCCGGCGTGATCATGCTGGTGTCGAAGAGGCTGGTCTCGTCGAGCGCGTACGACTGCTGGTGCTGGGCCGGCTGCTGCTGGGGGTCGTACGCGGGCTGCTGGCCGGTGTCGTAGCCCTGGTAGGCCGCGGCGTACGGGTCCGCCTGCTGGTACCCGTAGGGGTCCTGCTGGGCGTAGGCGGGCTGCTGCTGGGGGTAGCCGCCGTAGGGGTCCTGCTGCTGCGGGTAGCCGTAGGGATCCTGCGCCACGGGCTGCTGCACCGGCTGCTGGTCGTACTGCGGCTGCTGCTGGGGCCGGGCGGCGGGCTGCTCGGCCTGGGCCGTCCGGGCCGCCCGGCCGTCCTGGTCGGCGAGGGCCGCGAGGTCGGCGAGGTAGTCGGCGTCGCTGGAGTGCTGGAAGGTCGTGCTGTCCTCGGCCAGGGCGCCGAGGTCGTCGGTGGCGATCCGGCCGTGCAGCTTGGCGCGGCCCTTGCCGACCGCCTCCAGGGTCTTGGCGAGGACCGCCTCGAAGGCGCCCAGCTTGGTGTCGACGTAGGCGTCGGCGTCCCGGCGCAGGGTCTCGGGGTCGTGGCTGCGCTCGGGGGCGTCCTCGTCCTCGTAGCCCTGCTCGTCGAGGCCCGGGCCGGTGCCGAGCAGCTTCTCGCGGCCGCGGCCGACCGAGCCGAGCGTCTTGGTGAGGACGACCTCGAAGTTGGCGAGCTTGGAGTCGACGTAGTCGTCGGCCTCGGCGCGGACCTCCTCGGCCTCCTGACGGGCCTCGGTGAGGATGCGGTCGGCCTCGGACTGCGAGCGGCGGGCCACCTCGGTGCCGGAGATCAGCGAACCGCGCTCGACGTGCGCGGTCTCGATGATCCGCTCGGCCTCCATCCGGGCCTGCTCGACCATCTGGTCCCGGTCGCCGATCAGCTCCTGGGCCTGCGCGAGGGAGCCGGGCAGCGCCTGGCGCAGATCTTCGAGCATCGCGAGCAGGTCGGCGCGGTTGACCACGCACGACGCGGACATGGGCATGGCCCGGGCACCGGAGACCGTGGCCACGATCTCGTCGAGCTTCTTCTGTACGTCCACCCTGCGCTCGCCACTCTCTACAGCCGTGTTGGAGACGGACGGGACGACTGTAGCCCCATCAGTCCCTGTGAATACGCTTGTTGAGAGCCTCGAAAACGGGCGGCGGCACCAGGTGGGACACGTCGCCGCCCCACTGGGCCACCTCCTTGACCAGCGACGAGGACAGGAAGCTGTAGGTGGGGTTGGTCGGCACGAACAGGGTCTCGACGCCGGTCAGACCGTTGTTCATCTGCGCCATCTGCAGCTCGTAGTCGAAGTCGCTGACGGCCCGCAGGCCCTTCACGATGGCGGGGATCTCGCGCTGCTTGCAGAAGTCGACGAGGAGGCCGTGGAACGCCTCGACGCGGACGTTGCCGTAGTCGCTGGTGACCGAGCGGATCAGGTCGATCCGCTCGTCGATCTCGAACAGGCCCTTCTTGGACTTGTTGATCATCACCGCGACGTAGACCTCGTCGTAGAGACGGGAGGCCCGGGCGATGATGTCGAGGTGTCCGTTGGTGATCGGGTCGAACGACCCGGGACAGACGGCGCGGCGCACTTGTGATCCCTCGCTCTCCGGTCCGGTCATCGTGCGTCTTCGCACGTAGAGGCGGCGCGACCGTACCAAAACGTTCCCTCGCCGTAGCGACGGGACCTCAGGTCCTCGAAGCCCGCCGGCCAGTGGAACGTGCCGCCCCTGGTGCTGCGCTCCACGGTGACGAGGGCGTCGGGCGCGAGCCAGCCTCCGGAGTGGAGTGTGAGGAGAATCTCCCGAAGATCGTGATCTGTGACCGCGTACGGGGGGTCGAGGAAGACGAGGTCGTACGGCTGTGAGGGCGCCGGGGACTGGACGATCTGTTCCGCTTTGCCCGCTCTGACCTCGGCGCCGGGGAGGGCGAGGGACTTCACGTTCTCCCGGATCACCCGGGCCGCCCTGGCGTCGGCCTCCACGAGCAGGGTGTGGCCGGCGCCGCGCGAGAGCGCCTCCAGGCCCACGGCGCCCGAACCGGCGTAGAGGTCGAGGACGCGTTCGCCGTCCAGGGGGCCGCCGAGGAGGGACTGCCAGGTGGAGAAGAGTCCCTCGCGTGCGCGGTCGGAAGTTGGCCGGGTGCCGGTGCCTGGCGGCACCGTGAGCCGGCGTCCGCCGGCTGCGCCTGCGATCACGCGGGTCATCTTGAATCCTCGGTCCGGGGTGGTTGCGGATTCAGTCTGGCAGCACGTGCGTCGTGGCCGCTCGCGCCCGCACGGCGGCAGCCGCCTGCCGACACGGTCCCGCGCCCCCGCCGGGCACGTTCGCTCAGCCCTTCTCCAGGTACTGCTCCCGCTCCTCGTCCAGGAGGGCGTCCAGAGCCGTTCGCAGGCCGGTGAGGTCGGTCAGTTCGGGGTCCCGGGCCACCAGGGCCGTCGCCTCCTCCCTCGCCTCCGCGATGATCTCCTCGTCCTCGATCACCGCCAGGACCCTCAGGCTGGAGCGGGCGCCCGACTGGGCCTGGCCCAGTACGTCGCCCTCCCTGCGCTGCTCCAGGTCGATCCGCGACAGCTCGAAGCCGTCCAGGGTCGAGGCGACCGCCGTGAGGCGCTGGCGGGCCGCGCTCGCCTCCGGCATCTCCGTGACCAGCAGGCAGAGGCCGGGCGCCGAGCCGCGGCCCACCCGGCCGCGCAGCTGGTGGAGCTGGGAGACGCCGAAGCGGTCCGCGTCCATGATCACCATGGCGGTGGCGTTGGGGACGTTGACACCGACCTCGATGACCGTGGTGGCGACCAGGACGTCCGTGTCGCCCGCGGCGAAGCGGCGCATCACCGCGTCCTTGTCGTCGGGGTGCATACGGCCGTGCAGGACCTCCACCCGCAGGCCGTTCAGCGGGCCCTTGGCGAGGTGGTCCGCCACGTCGAGGACGGCCAGCGGCGGGCGCTTCTCCGCCTCGTCCTCGGCCGACTTCCTCGCCTTCCCGGAGGCGGCCGCCTCGTCGACGTCGTCGCCGATGCGGGGGCAGACGACATAGGCCTGGTGGCCGTTGGCCACCTCCTCGCGGACCCGTTCCCAGGCGCGGGCCAGGAAGTGGGGCTTGTCGGCGGCGGGGACCACGTGGGTGGCGATCGGGGAGCGGCCGGCCGGGAGCTGGTCCAGGACGGAGGTCTCCAGGTCGCCGAAGACCGTCATCGCGACCGTGCGCGGGATGGGGGTCGCGGTCATGACGAGCAGGTGGGGCGGCTGCTTGCCCTTGCCGCGCAGGGCGTCGCGCTGCTCGACACCGAAGCGGTGCTGCTCGTCGACGACCACCAGGCCCAGGTCGTGGAACTGGACCTTGTCCTCGATCAGCGCGTGTGTGCCGATCACGATGCCCGCGTCGCCCGTGACCAGGTCCAGCATCGCCTGCCGGCGGGCGGCCGTGCCCATCGAGCCGGTGAGGACGACGACCTTGGTGGCGTGCTCCGCGCCGCCGAGCATCCCGCCCTCGGCCAGCTCCCCCATCATCTCGGTGATCGACCGGTGGTGCTGCTGGGCCAGCACCTCGGTCGGGGCGAGCATGGCCGCCTGACCGCCCGCGTCGACGACGGCGAGCATGGCGCGCAGGGCGACCATGGTCTTGCCCGAACCCACCTCGCCCTGGAGGAGGCGGTGCATCGGGTGCTCGGTGGCGAGGTCGTCGAAGATCTCCTTCGAGACCTTCTGCTGGCCGTCGGTGAGGGTGAAGGGGAGGCGGTCGTCGAAGGCGGTGAGGAGGCCGTCGGGGGACGGGCGGCGGGCCACCGCGGGGAGTTGGGCGTCCGCGTGGCGGCGGCGGGCGAGGGCCACCTGGAGGACGAAGGCCTCGTCCCACTTGAGGCGGTCGCGGGCCCCGGCGATGTCGGCCTTGGTGTGCGGGCGGTGGATCTTGAGGAGGGCCTCGGGCAGCGGCAGCAGACCGCGGCCCTCGCGGAGCGTCGGCGGCAGGGGGTCCAGGGCCTCCTGGGCGCTGGGCAGCACGGTCTGGACCGCCTTGCCGATCTTCCAGGACTCCAGCTTGGCGGTGGCCGGGTACAGGGGGATCAGGGCTCCGGCCCAGCTCTCGACGGACTCGGCGGGGTCCTCGCCGCTGAGCAGCTCGTAGGCCGGGTGCGCCAGTTGGAGGCGGCGGTTGAAGACCGAGACCTTGCCGGCGAACATCGCGCGGGTGCCCGGCAGGAGTTCCTTGTGGGGCTTGTGCACGCCGTTGCCGAAGAAGACCAGTTGGAGCCGGCCGTTTCCGTCGGTGATGGTGACCTCCAGGCGCTGGCCCTTGCCGCGGGGCGCTTTGGAGGAAGCGAACGTGTGCAGACGGGCGTCGGCGACCATGGCGACCACCGTGACGTGTTCGTCCATGGGCAGGTCGGCGAGGTGGGTGAGCTGGCCGCGCTCCTCGTACCTGCGGGGATAGTGGTGCAGGAGGTCGCCGACCGTGTGCAGGCCGAGGTGCTCGGCCATCACCTTCGCGGTGGCTGGGCCGAGCACCTTCTTCAGTGGTTCTTCCAGTGCGGGCACGAGATCCATTGCACACCACGCCACTGACAATGCCGGATACGGTTCGGGAAAGTCCTGGTCAGACGGTCGTTTTGAGTCATAGGATGACGCGCTCCGGCCATCCTTCCGCGGTCACCACCCCACCCGGGACCGCCCGACCCCGCGCCGACCGCGTCTTCCCCCCTCCGGCGCAGCGACGATGGATTCCCAGACCTCACAGTCATCACAGGCATCACAGTCACCCCATACGTTCCAGGTCGACCTGCGTGGTTTGGTGGACCTGCTCTCCCATCACCTGTACTCCAGTCCCAAGGTCTACCTGCGCGAGCTGCTGCAGAACGCCGTGGACGCGATCACCGCGAGACGGGCGGAGCAGCCCCACGCCCCGGCCCGGGTGCGGCTGTACGCCGACGGCAGCTCGCTGCGCGTGGAGGACAGCGGCGTCGGGCTCACCGAGTCGGACGTGCACAGCCTGCTGGCGACCATCGGGCGCAGCTCCAAGCGGGCGGACGGGCTTCAGGAGGCCCGCTCGGACTTCCTGGGCCAGTTCGGCATCGGGCTGCTGGCCTGTTTCGTGGTCGCCGAGCGGATCCGGGTGGTCAGCCACAGCGCCCGGACGCCGGACGCGCCGCCCGTGGAGTGGACGGCGCGCGACGACGGTTCGTACACCGTGCGGACGCTGGCGCCCGGGGCCCGGCCCGAGCCGGGCACCACCGTGCACCTGGTGGCGCGGGCGGGCGCGGCGGAGTGGCTGGACGAGCGGCGGGTGCTGGCGCTGGCCCGGGACTTCGGCGCGCTGCTGCCGTACGACGTCCGGGTGGGCGAGGAGGCGGTCACCGATCTGCCCGCGCCCTGGGACCGGCCGTACCCCTCCCCCGCGACCCGGCGGGTGGCGCTGGCCCGGCACTGTCACGAGCTGTTCGGGTTCACACCGCTGGACTCGATCGCGCTGGACGTGCCGCTGGCCGGGATCCGCGGGGTGGCGTACGTGCTGCCGGCGGCGGTGAGTCCGGCGCAGCGGGCCACGCACCGTGTGCACCTCAAGGGCATGCTGCTCACCGAGCGGGCCGAACAGCTGCTGCCGGACTGGGCGTTCTTCGTGCGCTGTGTGCTGGACACGGACAGTCTGCGGCCGACGGCCTCGCGCGAGTCGCTGTACGAGGACGAGACCCTGGCCGCCGTGCGGGAGGCGCTGGGCGAGAGGATCAGGTCCTGGCTGACCGGGCTGGCGGCGGGTGATCCGGAACGGCTGTCGGCGTTCCTGTCCGTGCACCACCTGGGCGTGAAGTCACTGGCCCGGCACGACGGGGAGATGCTGCGCACGATGCTGCCGTGGCTGCCCTTCGAGACGACCGACGGGCAGCTGTCGCTGGAGGAGTTCGCGCAGCGGCACCCGGTGGTGCACTTCACGCGGACGGTCGAGGAGTACCGGCAGGTCGCGCCGATCGCCTCCGCGCAGGGCGTCGGGGTGGTCAACGGCGGTTACACGTACGACAGCGAGCTGGTCGAGGCGCTGCCGTCGGTGCGGCCCGGGACGGCCGTCGCGGAGCTGGACGCGGACACCGTGACCGCGCACCTGGACGCGGTGGACCCGGCGGAGGAGCTGGCGCTGGCGGGCTTCCTCGCGGTGGCCCGGGCCAGGCTGGAACCGTTGCAGTGCGACATCGTGCTGCGCGCCTTCCACCCGCTGTCGGTCCCCGCCCTCCATCTCGACGACCGCGCCGCCCGCCATGAGCAGGCCCGCGCGGAGGCCGAGGAGCAGGCCGACGACCTGTGGGCGGGCATCCTGGGCTCGCTGCGCGGCAGCGCGCCCCGCGCGCGTTTGGTGCTGAACCATCTCAACCCGCTGATCCGGCGGATCAGTTCTCTCAAGGACCCGGAGCTGATCGGCACCGCGACCGAGTCGCTCTACGGGCAGGCGCTGCTGATGGCGCAGCGTCCGCTGCGCCCCGCCGACTCGGCGCTGATCAACCGCTCGTTCATCGGCCTGCTGGAGTGGGCCACGCATGGGGAGGGTGACCGCTGATGAGTGAGGTCGGCAGGGTCACGGACTTCGACTCGCTGCGCCGGGCGATGGCGGAGAACTCCGAGGCACCGGAGGGGCCCGCCCGCAACGCGCGCGCGGAGCAGCTGCTGCTGGAGGCCGAGAAGCTGAACGTCCCGCTCGCCGTGATCGAGGCGCTCGGGCACCAGCTGAAGGTCTACAACTACAGCTCCGAGAAGGACAAGATGTTCGTCCCGTTCGCGCGGCTGCTGCGGATGTGGGACGAGCGGCCCGAGGACTTCGACGAGTACGAGACGCACTCGCTGCACTGGGTCTTCAAGTGGATGACGGCGGGCATGCTGGACCAGCCGCACGTCCCGCTCGCCTCGATCGAGAAGTGGCTGGGCGAGATGGAGCACCGCTACCGGCTCGCGGGGCACTCGGAGCGGGCGGTGCGCAGCGCCGAGTTCAGTGTCGCGGGGCACGTGGGCGACCTCGCGCGGGCGGAGCGGGCGTACGCGGCCTGGCTGGCGGCGGACCGGGACCGGATGGCCGACTGCCACGCGTGCGAGCTGCACGGGCAGGGCGGCTGGCAGCTGCGCAACGGCCGGGACGCGGAGGCGCTGGAGCTGTGGGGGCCGGTGCTGGAGGGCGAGTACAGCTGCGCCCACGAGCCGCACACGGTGCTCGCCTCCTCGCTGGCCCCGCTGCTGCGGCTGGGCCGGGCCGACGAGGCGCGCGCCCACCATCTGCGCGGTTTCCGTCTCGTGCGCCCGATGGAGAGCATGCGGGGCGCCTACGCGGACCATGTGGAGTTCTGTGCGCTGACCGGCAACGAGGCGCGCGGTCTGGAGCTGCTGGCGGAACGTCCCGCCTACTTCACGGACGGCGGGCAGCCGCGCAGCCGGATGGACTTCATGGCGGTGGTGGCGCTGCTGATGGAGCGGCTGACCGGGCTGGGGCTCGGCGGGCAGCGGGTGCCGGGGCCCGGTGGGCGGGCGTGGACGGCCGGGGAACTCGCCGGGCACGCGCGCGCGGAGGCCGAGGAGCTGGCCGCGCGGTTCGACGCCCGCAACGGCACCTCGTACGTCGGCGACCGGCTGCGGGAGCGCATGGCGCAGCGGCCGCTGGTGGACCGGCTGCCGCTGGGCGTGCGGGCCGCGCGCACGGCGCCCGCCGTGCCGTCCGCGCCGGTCGTGCGGGAGCGCGCGCCCCAGCGGCCGGAGCGGCGGGAGCTGCCCGAGCTCCTCGCGGAGGCGCGCAGGCTGTCGGACACGCTCCAGCCGCACGCCCTGGAGGCGTGGGCAGAGGTCGCGCGCGCCGTCGAGGACGCCCCGGACACCGAGGTGGACGCGTACGTGCGCGCGGAGATCGCCGACCACACGGCGATGGGCCGGGGCCCCGAGGGGGTCGGGCTGTTCGAGCGGGCGGCCGAGCTGTACGCGGAGGCCGGCGACGAGGGCGAGGCGGTCGCGGCACACGCGCGTGCCGCGTACGTACGGGCGCTGTCCGGGGAGCTGGACGAGGCGACGGCCGCGATCGAGGAGCCGTACGACCGGATTCTCGCGCTGTACGCGGACGACGCGACCGGGGTGCGGCAGACGGCGTCGGTGCTGATGAGCAGGGCGCGGATCCTGATGCGCCGGGTGCACGAGCGGTCCGAGGGCGCCGCGGACGCCGAGCGGGCGGTGCGAGAGGTACTGGCGCTGGTCGGCGGCCGCGGCGGGTCCGATGTGCGGCTGGTGTCCCGGGCGGCCGAGGCGCGGGCGATGCTCGCGGAGCTGGCCGAGCACGCCGGGGACCGGGAGCGGGCCGGCGAGCTGTTCCGGCAGGCGTCGGCGCAGTTCGTGGGCGCGCAGCTGCCGTGGTTCGCGGTGGAGTACGAGGTGCGGGTGGCCGCGCTCGCCCACGAGCAGGGCGACATGGCCGAGGCGGAGCGGGCGCTGCGTTCGGCGCTGGAACACGGCGGGCCGTACGTGGAGCCGGTGGGGCGGGCCCAGCTGCGTCTCCAGCTCGCCGAGGTCGTCGGCGGGCGGGGGGCCGCCGAGGAGGCGGCGGAGCACGCCCTGGAGGCGGCGCACTGGGCCGACGAGGCCGGGGAGAGCGGCACGCTGGGGGCCTGGGCCCGGCATCAGCTGGGCGGCTTCCTGCTGCGCCAGGGGCGGTTCGCGGAGGCCGCCGAGGTGCTGGAGTCGGCGCTGGCCGACCTGAGCGCCGAGAAGCACGGCGACGGCGCGGTGGTCCAGACGCAGTGGTGGCTCGGGGACTGTCTGAGCGAGCTGGGCGAGCACCACGCGGCGGCCGAGCGGCGGCTCCAGGCGGCCGAGATCGCCCGGCACTGGCCCGAGCAGCACGACCACGCGACGCTGGCCCACCTGGCGGCCGAGTCGCTGGGCAACGCGGGGCTGCCCGCCGAGGCGGACCGGGCGTACACGCGCGCGGGCGACTTGTGGCGGGCGATGGGCAACGTGCACTTCCTGGTCCGGTCGCTGCGTGCCCGTGCCTGGCTGGCGCTGCGCACGGAGGCGGGTGCGCAGGGTGCGCGCCGGCTGATGGCGGAGGCGGTCGAGGAGTGCGGGGCGGCGCTGGCGACGGTGTCCGACCCGGCCGCGGCGGAGCGGCTCACAGGTGAGCTCGGTCACACCCATCGGCAGTTCGGTGACCTGCTGGCGCGTTCGGTGCCCGAGGAGGCCGAGGACGCGGCGATCCAGGAGGCGTTCGAGGCGGCGCTCGTGGAGATGGCCGCGGCGGTCTCGGTCTTCGCCACGCTGGGCGAGGACGGGCTGCACAGCCGTACCGGCGCCGAGCTGGCCGCGGGCTGGCTGGAGGCGGACCTGAGCCGGCCGGCCCGGGCGGCGGCACGCGCGCGTGCGGTGCTGGACGCCTACGAGGGCGCCGACCCGGCCGACGAGACGGTCCGGGCGCGGCGGGCGGAGGCGCGGCAGCTGCTGGAGCCCGCCCAGGAGTGAGCGGGGCGGCCCGCCCGGCCCACTTCGGCCCGCCCGGCCCACTTCGGCCCGCCCGGCCTACTCGACGCCGATGAGGAGCGGGGCTCCCTGCCGGCCGCCGTCGTAGACCACCGTGTCGACGGCGAGGTACGCCTCGCGCACGCGTGCCTCCAGGCGGTCGGCGACGCCGTCGGGGGCCTCGTCGCCGAGGACGAGGGTGACCAGTTCGCCGCCGGCCTGGAGCATCCGGTCCAGGACGGTCTCGGCGGTGGCGGTGACGTCCGAGCCGATGACGGCCACATCGCCGTCGACGAGTCCCAGCACGTCCCCGGCCTGGCAGATGCCGGCCATGGTCCAGGACTGGCGCTCGGCGACCACGACCTCGGCGTAGCGGGTGGCGCCGGCCGCCGAGGTCATCTGGACGACGTCCTCGTCGAAGCGGCGGTCGGGCTGGTGGACCGCGAGCGCGGCGATGCCCTGGACCGCCGAGCGGGTGGGGATGAGGGCGACCCGGATGCCCTCGGCGCGGGCCTGCTCGGCCGCGGCGGCGGCGGTGTGCCGCAGGTCGGCGTCGTTGGGCAGGACCACCACCTCGCGCGCGTGGGCCCGGCGTACGGCGTCCACCAGTTCGCCGCTGGCGGGCGGCTCCCCGGGGCGCGCGAGCACGGTGGTCGCGCCGGCCTCGGCGTACAGCGCGGCCAGTCCCTCGCCCGGCACGACGGCCACCACGGCCCGCTGCGCCCGCTCGCGCGGCGGCCGCCCGCCGGTGTGCGCGTCCCCGGCGCCGAAGTGGGTGATCCGGATCCGGTACGGCCGTCCGGCCTCGACGCCCGCCTCCACGGCGGCGCCGGCGTCGTCGACGTGCACATGAACGTTCCACAGGCCGTCGCCGCCGACCACGACCAGGGAGTCGCCGAGGGCGTCGAGCCGGGTCCGCAGCCGGTCCACGGCGGTGTCCTCGGCCTCCAGGAGGTAGATGACCTCGAAGGCGGGCCCGGCGGCGGTCTCGCAGCCCTCGGCACGGGCGTCGGAGACGGCGTCCACGCGCGCGTGGCCGGCCGGGGCGGCCGTGCGGGTGTGCGCGTCGAAGGCGGCCGGGGTCTCCCCGGTGAACGCCTCCAGGAGCGCTCCGAGGACGGCGACCAGGCCGCGTCCGCCGGCGTCGACGACCCCGGCCCGTTCCAGGGCGGCGAGCTGGCCCGGGGTCGCCGCGAGGGCCTCGCAGGCGCCCTCGTAGGCGGCCCGCGCGACCGACGCGCAGTCGCCCCGGGCCGCGTCGGCCGCGTCGGCGGCGGCGGTCGCGACCGACAGGACGGTGCCCTCCACGGGGTGGGCGACGGCTCCGCGGGCGGAGTCGGCCGCGTGCCGCAGGGCGAGCCGCAGCCCGTCGCCGTCTATGTGAGCCGCCTCACGCTCCGCCTCACTCTGCGTCTCACCGTCCGCCTCGCTCGCCGTCCCGCTCTCGGTGAGGACCTGGGCCATGCCGCGCAGCAGCTGGGCGAGGATGGTGCCGGAGTTGCCGCGCGCGCCTATGAGGGCGCCGTGCGCCATCGCGTGGACCGCGTCGGCCAGGGTCGGGACCTCCTCGCCCAGCTCGTAGCCGGCGAAGACGGCCTCCACGGCCCCCGTGGCGGACTCCAGCGTCATGTAGAGGTTGGTGCCCGTGTCCCCGTCGGCCACCGGGTAGACGTTGATCGCGTCGATCTCCTCGCGCGCCCTGCCGAGCGCCCCGAGTGCGAGACCGCACCAGGCGCGTACCGCGAGAGCATCGAAGAATGTCTGCGGCACCTGCGCCACCTGCGCCTCCTTGAGCTGGCCGGACGTGGACGCAGCGTAGACCCCGCAGGGGTGTCCACCGGTAGTGGGCGGTGCGCGGGCCCCTGAGCTGCCATGCTAGTTTCGTCTAACCGTCGCAGCCGTTGTATGCTGCTCCGGTTGCCCGATCTGATCGGGCCATTCCCCTGGCAGGCCACTCAAGATCTCAGATCCCCAGGATCTGAATCCCGGCGTGCCGGGATTCAACCGTAAGTGCATCTGAAGTCTTTGGAGTGACCCGTGGCTGCCAACTGCGACGTCTGCGGCAAGGGGCCGGGCTTCGGCAACAACATCTCGCACTCGCACCGCCGTACGTCCCGTCGCTGGAACCCGAACATCCAGCGTGTGCGTACCGTGGTCGGCGGGACGCCGAAGCGCGTGAACGCCTGCACCTCGTGCATCAAGGCCGGCAAGGTCTCGCGCTGACGCACTGTCGCTGAGCGCGCGGCCACAGCTGGTTCGCTGCACAGAGCCGGTCCACCTCAGGGTGGGCCGGCTTTTTGCCATGGCCCGAGCTCGCCCGCCACGGTCCGACCGCCACGGCCCGAGCTCGCCCGCCGCGGTCCGGCCTTGCCCGCCGGCTTCGCCAAGCGGCTGGCCGAGGAGGCGGCGGGCGGCGTCACGCTGTGGCAGTGCCCCTTGTGAGCCCCGTTCCGAGCGCCCAGCCGTGGTCCACCGGCCCGATCCCGGCGCCGAGCGCGAACCCGGCCGCGATCGCCCCGGTGACGTACTCCTTGGCCGCCGCCACCGCCTCCGGCACGGACCGCCCCTTCGCCAGGTGCGCCGCGATCGCGGACGCGAGGGTGCAGCCGGTGCCGTGGGTGTGCCGGTTGCCGTGCCGGGGGGCCCGCAGCAGGTACTCCTCCGTGCCGTCGGTGAGCAGGTCGACGGCCTCGCCGGGCAGATGACCGCCCTTGACCAGCACCCACCTCGGTCCGTACGCGAGGACGGCGACCGCGGCCCGCCGCAGATCCGCCTCCGACCCGACGCGTACGCCGGTGAGCCGGGCGACCTCGTCGAGGTTCGGGGTGGCGACGGTGGCCACCGGGAGCAGCCTGGTGCGGACCGAGTCCAGTGCGGAGGCGGCGAGGAGCGGGTCGCCGTGCTTGGAGACGTCGACCGGGTCGACGACCGCGGGCGCGTCGGTGCCCGCGATCAGCTCCGCGACGGTCTCGACGAGTTCGGCCGAGGCGAGCATCCCGGTCTTCACCGCGTCGACGCCGATGTCGTCGACCACGCTGCGGTACTGGGCGCGCACGGCGGCCGCCGGCAGTTCCCAGGCGCCCTGCACGCCCCGGGAGTTCTGCGCGGTGACCGCCGTGACCACGCTCATGCCGTGCACGCCCAGCGCGAGCGCCGTCTTCAGGTCCGCCTGGATCCCGGCCCCGCCGCCGGAGTCGGAGCCCGCGACCGTCAGCACCCGCGGGACGCTCATGACTCGATGTCCCCGAAGTGGTCCCAGCCGCCCTTGCTGGTCCAGGGCGCGCCGTCGACCGTCACCTGCGGCAGCGCGGACGGGTTGAGGACCTCGCCGATGACCTTCCAGCGGGCGGGCAGCTTCACGTCCGGCGCGAAGGTCGCCACGATCGCGTGGTCCTCTCCCCCGGTCAGCACCCACTGGAGCGGGTCGACGCCGACGGCCTGGCCGATGTCGTTCATCTGGGTCGGGATGTCGATCGCGCCGGAGCGGATGTCGATGCGCACCTTGCTGGCCTCGGCGATGTGCCCCAGGTCGGCGATGAGCCCGTCGCTCACGTCGCACATCGCGGTGGCGCCGAGGGCGGCGGCGGCCGGGCCCGCGTGGTACGGCGGCTCGGGGCGGCGGTGGGCCTCCACGAAGGCACGCGGCGAGCGGAAGCCGCGGGAGAGCACCGCGAACCCCGCGGCGGACCAGCCCAGCCAGCCGGTGACCGCGACCAGGTCGCCGGGCTGGGCGCCGGCCCGGGTGACCGGCTCCTGGTTGCGCAGATCGCCGAGCGCGGTGATCGACACCATGATCGTGTCGCCGCGGACCACGTCACCGCCGACCACCGAGGCGCCGGCCACCTGGCACTCGTCCCGCAGGCCGTCCATCAGCTCGGTGGGCCAGGTCACGGGCAGTTCGGCGGGGACGACCAGGCCGAGCAGCAGAGCGGTCGGCACGGCGCCCATGGCGGCGATGTCCGCGAGGTTCTGGGCGGCGGCCTTGCGGCCGACGTCGTAGGCCGTGGACCAGTCGCGGCGGAAGTGCCGGCCCTCCAGGAGGATGTCGGTGCTCGCCACGACCCGGCGGTCGGGCGCGGAGACCACCGCGGCGTCGTCGCCGGGGCCGACCCGGACCCCCGGAGTGGTGGTGAGACGGGAGGTGAGCTCCCTGATGAGCCCGAATTCCCCCAGCTCACCAACAGTGCCCTTCATGGCCCTTACGCCCCTTCTGTGCCTTGCCGTGCCCGCTCGCGCGTCATCATGGTCCTGGATACGGTCGAGGTGACCGTCAACATCTGTCGTGCCTGCACCCTGGCGCGCAAGCCCCTGTCCGCGCAGGTCTCCCCGCGGTGAGCGGCGACGCGATACCGTGGCGTTCCTTTTCCCCACATGATCCTCGTGGCCGCCCTGGAGGTTCCGTGGTACAGGCGTACATCCTGATCCAGACGGAGGTCGGCAAAGCGTCGACCGTCGCCGAGACGATCAGCAAACTTCCCGGAGTCATCCAGGCCGAGGACGTGACAGGACCGTACGACGTCATCGTGCGCGCGCAAGCGGAGACCGTCGACGAACTCGGTCGGCTCGTGGTCGCGAAGGTCCAGCAAGTGGAGGGCATCACACGTACCCTGACCTGCCCGGTCGTCCATCTGTAGCCCCCGTCTACGCTGGGCCGGTGAACTTCTTCCGTCACCGGCCGTCCGGTCTGCCCTCGCTCGCCGTGCTGATGATCGCGGCGGTGGGCTGCTCCTCAGCAGACGACGCCCCGTCGGCGGCGGTTCCCACTCCGGGGGCGGCCGTCACCAAGGTGTGCGGGCGTCTCGACGAGGTGCTGCCGAAGAAGATGGACAAGCTGGGGCGCCGTGATCCCGAGCCGGCCTCCGCGCTGACCGCCGGGTGGGGCGGCGACCCGGCGATCATACTGCGCTGCGGTGTGGAGCGGCCTGCGAAGATGTCCGATCCCGAGGCCGACGGGGTGGAGGTGAACGGGGTCGGGTGGCTGCTGGAGGAGCGGTCCGACAAGTCGTTCCGGTTCACCACGACGCTGCGGAAGGCGTATGTCGAGGTGACGATCCCGGCGGGGCGGACGGCCGACGGCATGGCGCCGCTGGTGAGCCTGGCGCCGGCCGTCAAGAAGGCGGTTCCGGCCGGGATCGCCGACTAGCCGCCGCGGGCGGCCCGGCCGTCCGCCGCCCCCGGGCAGGTCACCTGAGCCCGGTCGAACGGTTCAGGGCCGCCTGCACCAGGCGGTCGATCAGCTCGGGGTAGGAGACACCGGTCGCCTGCCACATCTGGGGGTACATCGAGATCGGGGTGAAGCCGGGCATGGTGTTGATCTCGTTGATGACGAAGTCGCCGTCCTCCGTGAGGAAGAAGTCGGCGCGGACCAGGCCCTCGCAGGAGGCGGCCTCGAAGGCGTCCACCGCGAGTCCGCGGACCTCGGCGCTCTCCTCGGGCGTCAGGGGCGCCGGGACGATGCCGGGGGTGGAGTCGATGTACTTGGCCTCGAAGTCGTAGTACGCGTGCGCGGACGGCGGCGGGATCTCGGCGGGGACCGAGGCGCGCGGGCCGTCCTCGAACTCCAGGACGCCGACCTCGATCTCGCGGCCCCGCAGCGCCGCCTCGACCAGGATCTTCGGGTCGTGGGACTGGGCCTCGGCGATCGCCTCGTCCAGGCCGGAGAGGTCGTCGACCTTGGTGATGCCGATCGACGAGCCCGCGCGCGCGGGCTTCACGAACAGCGGCCAGCCGTGCTCGCCGGCGAAGTCGACGATCTTCTTGCGGGCGGCGGACTCGTCCTGCTTCCACTCGCGGGGCCGGATCACCAGGTACGGGCCGACCTTGAGCCCGAAGGAGGCGAACACCCGCTTCATGTAGTCCTTGTCCTGGCCGACGGCCGAGGCGAGCACGCCCGAGCCGACGTAGGGGACGCCGGAGAGTTCCAGGAGGCCCTGGAGGGTGCCGTCCTCGCCGTACGGGCCGTGCAGCACCGGGAAGACGACGTCGACCTCGCCGAGCGCCTTGGGCACCGAACCGGGCTCGCTGTAGACGACCTCTCGGCTGGCCGGGTCGACGGGGAGCACCACGCCGCCCTCGGTGGACTCGGCGAGTTCGCCGACCTCCGGGGTGCGGCGCTCGGTGATCGCCATGCGTTCGGGCTCGTCGGCCGTGAGCACCCAGCGGCCTTCCCGGGTGATGCCGATCGGCAGGACGTCGTACTTCGTCCGGTCGATGGCGTTCAGTACGGCTCCGGCGGTGACCGTGGAGATCCCGTGCTCGGAGCTGCGGCCGCCGAACACGATGGCCACACGCGGCTTGCGAGCGGGCTGGTCAGGGCTCTGGGGGAGGTTCTCGGTGCTCATATCGCGTTGAGAGTACCCGTTGGTAGAGCCCCGATACAGCGTCCGTGGCGCGGGTTCGCTCAGCGTCGCTCGGGCTTCGCGCTGCGCGACATCAGCTCCTTGAGGGCGACCACCGGCGGCTTGCCCTCGTGCACGATGTCGACGACCGTCTCGGTGATCGGCATCTCCACACCGTGCCGGCGCGACAGATCGGCCACCGACTCGCAGGACTTGACGCCCTCGGCGGTCTGCCGGGTGACCGCGATGGTCTCCTCCAGGGTCATGCCCTTGCCGAGGTTGGTGCCGAAGGTGTGGTTGCGGGACAGCGGCGAGGAGCAGGTCGCCACCAGGTCGCCGAGGCCCGCGAGTCCGGAGAACGTCAGCGGGTCGGCGCCGAGCGCGATGCCGAGCCGCGCCGTCTCCGCCAGACCGCGCGTGATGAGCGAGCCCTTGGCGTTGTCGCCGAGCCCCATGCCGTCCGCGATGCCCACGGCGAGGCCGATGACGTTCTTCACCGCGCCGCCCAGCTCGCAGCCGACCACGTCGGTCTCGGTGTAGGGCCGGAAGTACGGCGTGTGGCAGACGGCCTGGAGGCGCCGGGCGACCGTCTCGTCGGTGCAGGCGACCACCGCGGCGGCCGGCATCCGGGCCGCGATCTCCCGGGCCAGGTTGGGGCCGGTGACGACGGCGATGCGGTCCCGGCCGACCTTGGCGACGTCGGCGATGACCTCGCTCATCCGCATGGTGGTGCCGAGTTCGATGCCCTTCATGAGGGACACCAGGACCGTGTCCGGCGCGAGCAGCGGCGCCCAGTCGGCGAGGTTGGCGCGCATGGTCTGGGACGGCACCGACAGGACCGTGAAGTCCGCGCCGGCCGCGGCCTCGGCGGGGTCGGTCGTGGCCCGCATGTTCCCGGGGAGTTCCACCCCGGGCAGGTAGTCGGGGTTGGTCCGGCCGGAGTTGATCGCCTCCGCCACCTCCGCGCGCCGCGCCCACAGGGTGACCTCGCACCCGGCGTCGGCGAGCACCATCCCGAAGGCCGTGCCCCACGAACCCGCGCTGAAGACCGCCGCCTTGGCAGGCTTG
The DNA here is from genome assembly GCF_055583825.1 of Streptomyces sp. NPDC104367. Taxonomy (NCBI): domain Bacteria; kingdom Bacillati; phylum Actinomycetota; class Actinomycetes; order Kitasatosporales; family Streptomycetaceae; genus Streptomyces; species Streptomyces sp. NPDC104367. The sequence continues at coordinate 111,082 of NZ_JBVJND010000014.1, forward strand.
CTCACTTGCCGCTCTCCTCTTCCAGACCGCTCTGCGCGCGCGTCCGGCGCCGCTGCTCGATCCGCTCCTGGCGCGGATCGTAGGCGGTCCCGGGGGCCTTCTCGCCGCGGATCTCCTCCAGCTGGCGTGTGATGGCCGCCATGATGACCGCGGTCGCGTCCTTGAGGAGGTCCTGGGTCATCTCCCGGTCGTAGAACGGGGTGAGGTCGACGGGGGGTCCGGCGTAGACGTGGTGGGTCTTGCGCGGCAGGAGGTCGAGCTTCTTCGCGTACGGCGGGAGCACCTCGTTGGCGCCCCACTGGGCGACGGGGATCACCGGGCACTTGGTCTGCAGGGCGACCCGCGCGGCACCGGTCTTGCCGGTCATGGGCCACTGGTCGGGGTCGCGGGTGATCGTCCCCTCGGGGTAGAAGGCGACGCACTCGCCGCGTTCCACGGCGTCGATCGCGGCCCGGAAGGCGCTGAGCGCGTCGGTGGACTCGCGGTAGACGGGGATCTGTCCGGTGCCCCGCATCGCGGCGCCGACGAATCCCTTCTTGAAAAGCCCGCTCTTCGCCAGGAATCGCGGAACGCGCCCGCTGTTGTACTGATAGTGGGCGTAGGCGAAGGGATCGATGTGGGAATTGTGGTTCACCGCGGTGATAAATCCACCCTCGGCCGGAATGTTCTCCATTCCGCGCCAGTCCCGCTTGAGCAGAGGCACCAGCAGCGGTTTGCAGAGCACTGCGGCGAAGCGGTACCAGAAGCCGATTCTCCGGCGGGGCACGCGGACACCTTCCTCTAGGGCTTCCTCCCGGCCTGGGATCGGGCAGAAGTGTGGCCCCGGCCCGCCGGTCTGTCGAGAACACCGTACGCCTCAAGGTCCCGGGCTCCCGGTGGGCCCGGGTGACAATGAGGCAACGAGGGAGGGACGGTAGGACGGTGCAGTGGACCTTGGTCATCCCGCTCAAGCCCCTGGCGCGGGCCAAGAGCAGGCTCGCGGACACCGCGGCCGACGGTTTGCGTCCGGGACTGGCCCTCGCCTTCGCCCAGGACACCGTGGCGGCGGCCCTGGCCTGCCAGGCAGTCAAGGATGTGGCGGTCGTCACGGACGACACGCTGGCCGGACGTGAGCTCTCGGCGCTGGGCGCGCGCATCGTCGCGGACCCGCCGGGCAGCGGTCTCAACGCGGCGCTGCGGCACGGCGCGGCGGCCGTCAGGGCGTCGCGACCGGAAAGCCCGGTGGCCGCGCTGAACGCCGATCTGCCGGCGCTGCGCCCACTGGAATTGTCCCGGGTGCTCGACGCGGCGGCGGAATTCCCGCGCGCTTTCCTGCCGGACGCGGCGGCAATCGGCACCACCCTGTTGGCGGCGGTCCCGGGCAATGAATTGGCGCCCGCATTCGGCCCGGATTCCCGCGCCCGGCACGCCGCCTCGGGCGCCGAGGAACTGCGGCTGTTCGGCGTGGACTCGGTACGCCATGACGTCGACACCGGCGCGGACCTGCGGGCGGCCCTGGCGCTGGGTGTGGGCCCGCGCACCGCGGCGGTGGCGGCCCGTCTGCTGATCCCGGGCCAGTAGGCTGACTTCCATGCAGGCGACCGCGTACACGTACGACCCCGGGACCCGTGCCGGCCAGGTGCTGCTGGACGACGGCACTCCCGTCCCCTTCGACGCCGAGGCCTTCGAAGCGGGCGGCCTGCGGCTGCTCCGGCCGGGGCAGCGCGTACGCATCGAGACGGAGGGCACCGCCCCGGACCTCCGGATCACCCTGGTCACCTTGCAGACGTTCTGAACCGCGCGATCACCCCCACGGCGTCGCACCCCGAAGACGACACACCGCGGGCCGGACTCCCCTGGGGAGTCCGGCCCGTCGCGTGAGTGTCCCGATCCCGCCGTCCGGCGGGCCCCGCCTTAGCGCGCGGTGGTCTTCTTCGCGGCGGCCTTCCGCGCCGTCGACTTCTTCGCCGGCGCCTTCTTCGCGGTGACCTTCTTCGCGGGCGCCTTCTTCGCGGCGGCCTTCTTCGCCGTCGCCGTGGTCTTCTTCGCGGCGGCCGTGGTCTTCTTCGCCGTCACGGTGGTCTTCTTCGCGGCGGCGGTGGTGGTCTTCTTCGCCGTCGTCTTCTTCACGGCGGCCTTCTTCGCTGCGGCCGTGGCCTTCTTGGCGGTGGTCTTCTTCGCCGCCGCCTTCTTGACCGTCGCCGAAGCGCCGCCGGTCAGGCTGCCCTTGGGCGCCTTCTTGACCGCGACCTCACCGCCGCGCGGCAGCTTCTTCGTCCCGCTCACCAGGTCCTTGAAGCCCTGGCCCGCACGGAAGCGCGGCACCGATGTCTTCTTCACCCGAACCCGCTCGCCCGTCTGGGGGTTACGGGCGTAGCGAGCGGGGCGGTCCACCTTCTCGAAGGACCCGAAGCCCGTGACCGAGACCCGGTCACCCGCGACGGTCGCACGGACGATGGCGTCCAGGACCGCGTCGACGGCGTCGGCGGCCTGCTGGCGGCCGCCCAACTTGTCGGCAATCGCTTCTACGAGCTGCGCCTTGTTCACGTCTTCCCCTTCGGAGACATCGCCAGAACGAATGTGTTCAAGCTTTTTCGCACGTTAGGCAGATATGTACCGCAAATCAAACACGAAACGGGCTTATCACCCTTGTGCCGCAACGGACTCAGCCGTCCCGGACGGTCAGGTCAGCGGTCCTCTTCGGGGAATCGCCCCGCGTCGAGGTCCGCGTTGAACCGCTCGAGCCGTCTTGCCGCGTCGGCGAGATCGTGCTTGGCCGCGGCCGTAATGACCAGCAGCTTCCGGGCCAGCGCCATCCGTACGCCCTCCGGGACTTGCAGTGCGCGCACTTTTGTGTGCGCTTCCTTGAGTTGGCCCGCGACCGCCGCATACAGCTGGAGTTGGCCGTCGTGTTCCATGCACAGATTGTGCCATCTGGGGCGAGTTGTCGCCTGCGCAGGGGGCAACTGCCGCCTCGAATGGCCTTCCGGGCACTTGCGGAAGCCGCGGACACAGCACTCACGTACCCCCACAACATCCGTCCTAACGTGGGAAGTTGGCAAGAGCTGCGACAACGCGAGCGTCCGTTCGGGTGCAGACATGGCTGTACCCCCAATCGTGGCGATCGGGGGTACAGGCGGGGTGTCGCGGTGGCTGAAACCAGCCGTATTCAGATGTGGTGGATCAGGTCCGAAGCGGGCTCCGGATCAGACCTGGAGCGTCCGCGGCTTGTACGACGGCCGCTTGGCCTCGTAGGCGGAGATGTCGCCCTCGTTCTGGAGGGTGATGGAGATGTCGTCCAGCCCGTTCAGCAGCCGCCAGCGGGAGTTCTCGTCCAGCTCGAAGGAGGCGGTGATGCCCTCGGCGCGCACCTCGCGGGCCTCCAGGTCGACCGTGATCTCGGTCTGCGGGTCCTTCTCCGTGAGCTCCTGGAGCGCGTCCACGATCTCCTGGTCCAGGACCACCGTGAGCAGGCCGTTCTTCAGCGAGTTGCCCCGGAAGATGTCGGCGAAGCGGGAGGAGATCACGGTCTTGAAGCCGTAGTTCTGCAGCGCCCAGACGGCGTGCTCACGGGAGGAGCCGGTGCCGAAGTCGGGGCCGGCGACCAGGACCGTGGCGCCCTGCCGCTCGGGGCGGTTGAGGATGAAGTTCTCGTCCTTGCGCCAGGCCTCGAACAGACCGTCCTCGAAGCCGTCCCGGGTCACCTTCTTGAGCCAGTGAGCAGGGATGATCTGGTCGGTGTCGACGTTGGAGCGGCGCAGCGGGACGGCCCGGCCGGTGTGCGTGGTGAATGCTTCCATGGCTGATCAGACTCCAGCGGGCGTACGGGCGTCGGACAGGTCGGCCGGGGAGGCCAGGTGGCCCAGGACGGCCGTGGCGGCCGCGACCTGCGGCGACACCAGGTGGGTACGGCCACCCTTGCCCTGCCGGCCCTCGAAGTTGCGGTTCGAGGTGGAGGCGGAGCGCTCGCCCGGGGCCAGCTGGTCCGGGTTCATGCCCAGACACATCGAGCAGCCCGCGTGCCGCCATTCGGCGCCGGCGTCCTTGAAGACGGCGTCCAGGCCCTCGGAGACGGCCTGGAGACCGACCCGCGCGGAGCCGGGGACGACCAGCATCCGTACGCCGTCGGCGACTTTGCGGTCCTTGAGGATCTCGGCGGCGGCGCGCAGGTCCTCGATGCGGCCGTTGGTGCAGGAACCTACGAAGACAGTGTCCACGTTGATGGAGCGCAGCGGCTGACCGGCCTCCAAGCCCATGTACTCCAGGGCCTTTTCGGCGGCGAGGCGCTCCGAGGCGTCTTCGTACGAAGCCGGGTCGGGGACGTCGGCCGAAAGCGGCGCGCCCTGGCCCGGGTTGGTGCCCCAGGTGACGAACGGCGAGAGGGCGGCGGCGTCGATGTGGACCTCGGCGTCGAAGACCGCGTCCTCGTCCGTCTTCAGGGTCTTCCAGTACGCGACGGCGGCGTCCCAGTCCTCGCCCTGGGGGGCGTGGGCGCGGCCCTCGATGTACGCGAAGGTGGTCTCGTCGGGGGCGATCATGCCCGCGCGGGCGCCGGCCTCGATCGACATGTTGCAGATGGTCATGCGGGCCTCCATCGAGAGCTTCTCGATGGCGGAGCCGCGGTACTCCAGGATGTAGCCCTGGCCGCCGCCGGTACCGATCTTGGCGATGATCGCCAGGATCAGGTCCTTGGCGGTGACGCCGTCGGGCAGCTCGCCGTCGACCGTGATGGCCATGGTCTTCGGGCGGGCCAGCGGCAGCGTCTGGGTGGCCAGCACGTGCTCCACCTGGGAGGTGCCGATGCCGAACGCCAGGGCGCCGAAGGCACCGTGCGTCGAGGTGTGCGAGTCACCGCAGACGACCGTGGTGCCCGGCTGGGTCAGGCCCAGCTGCGGGCCGACGACGTGCACGACACCCTGCTCGACGTCGCCCAGCGGGTGCAGCCGGACGCCGAACTCGGCGCAGTTCTTGCGCAGCGTCTCCAGCTGGGCCCGGGAGACCGGGTCCGCGATGGGCTTGTCGATGTCGAGGGTGGGGGTGTTGTGGTCCTCGGTCGCGATGGTGAGGTCGAGGCGGCGCACCGGGCGGCCGTTCTGCCGCAGACCGTCGAAGGCCTGCGGGCTGGTCACCTCGTGCAGCAGGTGAAGATCGATGAAGAGGAGATCGGGCTCGCCCTCGGCGCGCCGGACGACGTGGTCGTCCCAGACCTTCTCCGCGAGTGTCCTACCCATCGCTTTCCCTCCGGCCGGCGAACGTCCACCGGCCCAACTAGAGATCTTGAGGAGCGGCGGCTGCCCTTCACGAGGGCCCCTGAAGTCGTGATTCCGGGCGTCCGCCGCCGGGCCCGTTGGTCCGCGGGCCACTGTGTCTCTCCAGGGTGGCGCGTTCCACGGAAAATTGAACTTGCGTTTCACAGAGTGAGACGTGAGTATCGTTGCATGGACAACAGTAGCGGCGTCGGCGTTCTGGACAAGGCGGCCCTTGTCCTCAGCGCTCTGGAGTCCGGTCCGGCCACCCTCGCGGGTCTGGTCGGGGCCACCGGACTGGCACGACCCACGGCCCACCGGCTGGCCGTGGCTCTGGAACACCACCGCATGGTGGCACGCGACATGCAAGGCCGTTTCATTCTCGGTCCCCGACTCGCGGAGCTGGCCGCGGCGGCCGGCGAGGACCGCCTGCTGGCGACGGCGGGCCCGGTGCTGACGCACCTCCGTGACATCACCGGGGAGAGCGCGCAGCTCTATCGCCGCCAGGGCGACATGCGCATCTGCGTCGCCGCCGCGGAGCGCCTGTCCGGCCTTCGGGACACGGTCCCGGTCGGCTCCACGCTCACCATGAAGGCCGGTTCCTCGGCGCAGATCCTGATGGCCTGGGAGGAGCCGGAGCGGCTGCACCGCGGCCTCCAGGGCGCCCGCTTCACGGCGACGGCCCTGTCGGGCGTGCGCCGCCGCGGCTGGGCCCAGTCCATCGGCGAGCGGGAGCCGGGCGTCGCGTCCGTGTCCGCGCCGGTGCGGGGGCCCTCCAACCGCGTGGTGGCGGCGGTCTCCGTCTCCGGGCCCATCGAGCGCCTGACCCGCCACCCCGGCCGTATGCACGCGCAGGCGGTCATCGACGCGGCGGGCCGTCTCTCCGAGGCGCTGCGCCGCACGGGCTGACGCCCACGGAGACACTTCTTCGGGAAAGAGCCGGCCTCAACGCCGCGGCAGGCTCTTTCCCGACGAAGGCGGAACCTCCTGGGCACGGAGACCGGTCCCGCCAAGGGGCGCGGGGCACTGCGCGACCGGCCGCCCGCGGCCCGCACCCGACCGGTGACCGCGGCTTCAACGGCGCAGGATCCACCCCCACCGGCCGTCAGCCGTACCCCTTACGGGGCGCTCCTGTAAGCGAACCGGTCCTTCCCGTACCGGCCGCGCCTCTCCACCGGCACCACCCCGTTCGCCGCGCCCAGTCCGAACTCCGGCATGTCGAAGTAGATCGACTCGTACGAGCCCTCGGATGCGACGTACGTCTCGTGCCACAGGCCCACGTGCTGCCGCAGCTTCCCCGCCCGCTCCTTGCGGTTCAGGACGCTCCACATCCCGTGGTGGAGCATGTCCGGCGAGCTCGCGTACGCGTACAGCTTCTCCTTCGACTCCCAGTACTGGACGACGTAGTACGTCCGCGGCGAGGCCGTCAGCAGGACGTGCCCCCGCAGTCCCCGGCCGGGGTCCCGAGCGAGCTCCCTCAGCATGCGCAGCATCGACCGCATGACCGGGAACCACTGGTGCACCGCCCAGAAGCGGTTGATCCGCATGCCGATGAGCAGCACCACCACATCACCCTCGGCCGCCGCGGTCGTACGACCCGGCACCGGCTTCGCGAACATGACCGCTCCCTCATCAGATAGCGCCACTATCTTTCCGAACGATGCTTGGATAGTGACACTTACCAAGGAGGGGTGCAAGGCATGCGGCTTGCCCAGCTGAGCGAGCGCAGCGGTGTGTCCGCGGCGACGATCAAGTACTACCTGCGCGAAGGGCTGTTGCCGCCGGGCCGCCAGGTGAACGCCACCACCGCCGAGTACGACGAGGAGCATCTGCGCCGGCTGCGGCTGGTGCGGGCGATGATCCAGATCGGCCGCGTCCCCGTGGCGACGGTGCGCGAGGTGCTCGACCACGTCGACGACGACTCCCTGGGCCGCACGATCCGGCTGGGCGCCGCGCTGTGGGCGCTGCCGCAGGTGCCGGAGCCGGACGAGGACGACGAGTTCGTCCGGGCGGCGCACCGGGAGGTCGGCGCGCTCCTGGAGCGGCTCGGCTGGGAGAACGCCCGGCAGCTGGCGACCATCTCCCCCGCCTACCGCTCACTGGTCGTGGGGGTGGCCGCGTTCCGCCGGCTCGGCTACGACTGGGGCGCCGAACTGCTCGCGCCGTACGCCGAGTTGATGCACCGGACGGCCGTCCTCGACCTGGACAACATGGAGCGGCACACCTCGGAGGCGGAGCGGGTCGAGTTCGCCGTACTGGGGGCGATCGTCAACGAGCCGCTGCTGCGGGCCCTGCACCGGCTGGCCCAGGAGGAGGAGACGGCACGGCGGTACGGCTTCGAGTAGCCGGGGGGCCGCGGACACGACGAAGGCCCTCCGCCGAAGCGAAGGGCCTTCTTCCTGTACCCCCGACCGGATTCGAACCGGCGCTACCGCCTTGAGAGGGCGGCGTGCTAGGCCGCTACACAACGGGGGCGTGGATCTTACGTTTCCGCAGATCCGAGCTGGTCTACCTGGACTCGAACCAAGACTAACTGAACCAGAATCAGTCGTGCTGCCAATTACACCATAGACCAATGATGGTTTAGACCAGTTCGTACCCCCGACCGGATTCGAACCGGCGCTACCGCCTTGAGAGGGCGGCGTGCTAGGCCGCTACACAACGGGGGCCCTAGCGGTCATCCTTGGATGACTACCGTACCCCCGACCGGATTCGAACCGGCGCTACTGCCTTGAGAGGGCAGCGTGCTAGGCCGCTACACAACGGGGGCCTGCGGATGTGATCCGCGTATGCAGATGAGCTCTGCGAGCTGGCCTACCTGGACTCGAACCAAGACTAACTGAACCAGAATCAGTCGTGCTGCCAATTACACCATAGGCCACTGGAACGCAAGCCCCTGAGGGGTTCTTGTTCTAGCTTTGCTCCTCCGGTTCCGGCCTTTCGGCCCGCTCCCCGGCGGCGCAGGAAGAACATTACCCGAAGGTGGACGGGGCTCCAAAACGGGTATCCGCGCCGAGGATCGCGGGCAGTTCGGCGAGCGAGCCGATCCGGTGCGAGCCCGCGGGTGCGCCGGCCGCGGCGGACGGTCCGTGGCGGTCGATCCACACCGACAGCAGACCGGCGTCGGCGGCGCCCCGCCCGTCGATCTCCGGATGGTCACCGACGTAGGCGACCTCGTGCGGGGCGAGTTCCAGCGCCTCGCAGGCCGCCAGGAAGGCGCCGGCCTCGGGCTTGGAGACACCCAGTTCGGCGGCGCACAGGACGGCCTCGAACCGGTCGTGCACACCGAGGGCGCGCAGCTTTCGGTCCTGGACGTGGAGACTGGAGTTGGACAGCACGGCGTGCCGGTGGCTGGCCGCGAGCGCGTCCAGGGCGGGCAGGACGTCCGGGAAGAGGGCCCAGACGGCCTCGTAGTGGGTCAGGTAGCGGCGGAACCAGTCCTCGGCCTGCGCGTCGGTCAGCTCCTCGCCCAGGAAGACCCGTACCCGGTCGCGGCGCTGCCCCTCGAAGCTCGTCTCCCCGGCGGAGAACCGCGCCCACTGCTGATCGGTGATCTCCCGCCAGCGCACCAGCGCGGCCTCGGCACTCTGCCGGCCGCCGAGCAGCCCCTCCGCCACGAGATGCGCCCGCATGCCCTCGCGGTCGGCGGTCGTGTAGTCGAAGAGAGTGTCGTCCACGTCCCAGACCACGGCCCTGATCGTCATAGGACCGACGGTACCCGGCAGACCCTGCGAACGGATACGGCGGGCGGGTACGGCGAAGGGGCGGACCGGGGGTGAACCCGGACCGCCCCTTCGCCGTAGCAGCGCGCGTGGCTACGCGGCCAGCTTCGCCAGCGCCGCGTCGATCCGCGCCAGCGTCCGCTCCTTGCCCAGGACCTCCAGGGACTCGAAGAGCGGCAGGCCGACCGTGCGGCCGGTGACGGCGACCCGGACCGGGGCCTGGGCCTTGCCGAGCTTGAGGCCGTGCGCCTCGCCGGCGGCCAGGACGGCCTCCTTCAGCGACTCCGCGGAGGTCCAGTCGGCCGCCTCCAGCTTCTCGCGGGCCGTGGTCAGCAGGGCGTCGCTGCCCTCCTTCATCGCCTTGGCCCACGAGGCCTCGTCGGTGACCGGCTCGGCCAGGAAGAGGAAGTCGACGTTGTCGGTGATCTCGGAGAGCACCTTCAGCCGGGTCTGGGCGTGCGGGGCGATCGCCTGCCACCTGGACTCGTCGAAGTCCTCCGGGGCCCAGGGCGCGAAGGGGGCCTTCAGCCAGGGGGCGCAGCGCTCGGTGAAGTCCTTCACATCCAGCATGCGGATGTGGTCGGCGTTGATCGCCTCGCACTTCTTGAGGTCGAAGCGGGCCGGGTTGGGCTGGACGTCCGCGATGTCGAAGGCCGCGACCATCTCCTCGATCGAGAAGATGTCCTGGTCCGCGGAGAGCGACCAGCCCAGCAGGGAGAGGTAGTTGAGCAGGCCCTCGGGGAGGAAGCCCTGCTCGCGGTAGAGGTTCAGGGACGCCTGCGGGTCGCGCTTGGACAGCTTCTTGTTGCCCTCGCCCATGACGTAGGGGAGGTGGCCGAAGGCCGGCGTCGACTTGGCGATGCCCAGCTCGGTCAGCGCCCTGTAGAGGGCGACCTGGCGCGGGGTGGAGGAGAGCAGGTCCTCGCCGCGCAGGACGTGGGTGATCTCCATGAGCGCGTCGTCGACCGGGTTGACCAGCGTGTACAGCGGGGCGCCGTTCGCGCGGACGATGCCGTAGTCCGGGACGTTCTCCGGGGTGAAGGTCAGCTCGCCGCGGACCAGGTCGGTGAAGGTGATCGTCTCGTCGGGCATCCGGAAGCGGACGATGGGCGCGCGGCCCTGGGCCTCGTACTCCGCCACCTGCTCGGCGGTGAGGTCGCGGCAGTGGCCGTCGTAGCCGGACGGCTTGCCGGCGGCGCGGGCGGCCTCGCGGCGGGTGTCCAGCTCCTCCTGGGAGCAGTAGCAGCGGTAGGCGTGACCGGCGTCGAGGAGCTTGCGCGCCACGTCGGTGTACAGGTCCATCCGCTGCGACTGGCGGTACGGCGCGTGCGGGCCGCCCACCTCGGGGCCCTCGTCCCAGTCGAAGCCCAGCCAGCGCATCGCGTCGAGCAGCTGGTGGTACGACTCCTCGGAGTCGCGGGCCGCGTCGGTGTCCTCGATGCGGAAGACGAGCGTGCCCTGCTGGTGGCGGGCGAACGCCCAGTTGAACAGGGCGGTGCGGACCAGGCCCACATGGGGGTTACCGGTGGGCGAGGGGCAGAAACGTACGCGGACGGGTGCGCTAGCCACGCTTGACAACCTTGTTGGTGAGAGTGCCGATGCCTTCGATGGTGACGGCGACCTCGTCGCCGACGTTGAGGGGGCCGACCCCTGCCGGGGTGCCGGTGAGGATCACGTCGCCCGGGAGCAGCGTCATGGCCTCGGTGATGTTGACGACCAGGTCCTCGATGGAGTGGATCATCTCGCTCGTACGGCCGAGCTGGCGCTGTTCGCCGTTGACCGTGAGCCGGACCTCCAGGTCGGAGGCGGTGGCGAGGTCCAGGTCCGTCTCCACCCAGGGGCCGAGCGGGCAGGAGGTGTCGAAGCCCTTGGCCCGGGCCCACTGCTTCTCGCGCCTCTGCACGTCGCGGGCGGTGACGTCGTTGGCGCAGGTGAAGCCGAAGATCACGTCCGCCACCCGCTCGCGGGGGACCTCGCGGCACATGCGGCCGATGACCACGGCCAGTTCGGCCTCGTGGTGGAGGTCCTGGGAGAAGGGCGGGTACTGGATCTCGTCGCCGGAGCCGATCACCGAGGTGGACGGCTTGAAGAAGGCGAAGGGGACGTCCGGGACCTCGTTGCCCAGCTCCTTCGCGTGCTCCGCGTAGTTGCGGCCGTAGGCCACGACCTTGTTGGGGAGCACCGGCGGGAGCAGCCGCACCTTGCTCAGCGGGACCTTGGTCCCGGAGAGCCGGTGGTCGGCGAACGGAATGCCCTTGATGATGTCGAGGACGAGTTCGTCCTGCTTGTCGCCCTCGACCGCGCCGAAGGCGACGTTCCCGTCGATGGAGAACCTGGCGATGCGCACGGGATCCTTGCGCCCCTCACTGAGCCGGCTGGAGTCTGACGCTCCAGGCTAACGCGGCAGGGGGCGGCCGCCGTGGCACGACCGGGTGGCCGGGTGGGTGAGTGACCGGCGGCCCCGCCCCGTACTACTCCGCGACCGAGATCCCGGCCGGGATCTCCATGAGGATCGTGCGCCGCGGGTTCGCGGTCTGGGCGGGGAGGTCGAGGGAGTGCTCGGGCAGTTCCGCGGTCTGGAGCTCCTCGGCGTCCTCCAGGTGGGCGAGGGTGGTGCGCCGGGGGTTGGCTATGTTGCGGAACATCATGGTCGTCTTCACGGTTGTCGTGGACCCCGTCATGTGTGAGTTGGCAGATACTTCCCTCTTGTAAAGCGTCAGGCTAAACATCGAATTCCCGGCGGAAGCCGTGAAGAGGCCCGTATCTGCGTGTGAGTTTGCTCACGACGTCAAGAACAAAAGGGGCATTCCCGACGGACAACCCGGCATAACAAAACGGACATTGCCGAACCGAACCTGTCATTCCGCTCCTGATCATGGCGACTGGGACACCCGCCGAGCCCCCTCGACTGGCAGGCATACGTCCGTTATGTACGCGATCAGCTTCGACATCTCGTAACGTGGCACTTACACGCTGTCACGGAGGTCACAGCTCGGCCCACGGCCCTTGTTGGAGATCCGGCACTGTGCTGGAATTCCACGGACCGCCGCAGGATCGAGCCGGCGCGCAGGGGGCGCAACAGCGCCGAGTGGCGGCGAGACAGGGGGAACCAGCGCCGGTCACACTCACGACCAACTGGGGGCGTATTCAGGGCGCTCCCCTCACAACGCCGACACCGTGTCCTTCCGTTCAGCGGAGGGGTGCCTGGTCCAGAGGTTGCGACGCTAGTGCAGGGACGTTTCAAGAGGGATGGCAGCGCTCCGGTAGAGCCGGAGGCGCACGGCGGGACCGACCGCGGTTCCTCGCCCCAGCACGCCCAGAACCCGGGCCCGGCCCCGGTCGGTGGTGACGGCGGTGAGCGCTCCGGGCGCCCCGCCGTGTCGGCGTCCACGGGCCCCCAGCCGACGGCACCGCCGACACCGTCGGCCAAGCCGCCCAAGGGTCCGTCGAACCCGGGCTCGCGCGTGGCCCTGCGCAACTGGCGCATCTCCACCCGCCTGGTGTCGCTGCTCGCCCTCCCCGTGGTGGCGGCGACGACCCTGGGCGCGGCGCGTATCAGCGACTCGCTCGACGACATCCAGCAGCTCGACAACATGAAGCTGCTGACGGACATGACCAAGCAGGCGACCGAGCTGGCCGCCGCGCTCCAGGAGGAGCGCGACCAGACGGCCGGTCCGCTGGCGCACGGTCAGTCGGTCAACAGCATCACGGTCAAGGGCTACGAGGAGAAGACCGACAGCGCCCGCGAGAACTTCCTCAACGCCTCCGAGGAGATCGACACCGCGAGCAAGAACGGACAGCTCCAGGGCGTCCGTGACAGCCTCGTCGGTCTGGCCGGACAGCTCGACGACCTGGCGAAGATCCGCAAGGACGCGTACCAGCAGAAGGAGAACTCGACCCAGACGGTCGAGGCCTACCACCGGCTGATCACGCAGCTGATCGACCTCTCGCAGGACATGGCGCAGGCCTCCAGCAACTCGGAGATGATCCAGCGCACCCGTGCCCTGGCGGCGTTCTCCACCGCCAAGGAGTACGCGTCCGTGCAGCGGGCCGTCATCGCCGCGGCCCTGCCGGCCAACAACACGACCACCGGCAACCTCTCCGAGAACGACCGGCTGTACGCCGAGTCGGCCCAGGAGAGCGAGACCTCCGAGCTGACGATCTTCCGCAAGATCTACTCGGGCAACGCGTCCGAACTGCTCAGCCCGATCGACGGGGGCAACCCGACGATCGAGACCGCGGACACCTACGCCAAGCGCGCGCTCGGCGCCCAGAACGGTCTGAACGAGCTCGCCAAGCGCTCGTACCGCGACTGGGTGGACGACAGCTCGACCAAGATCGAGCAGATGAAGAAGATCGAGCACACGCTGCTCGAGGACATGGAGCAGAAGGCCCGCGAGCTGCGGTCCGCGTCCGAGCAGGACGCGATCATCAACGGTGCGCTGATCCTGCTCGTCCTCGGTGTGTCGCTGGTCGGCGCCTTCGTCGTGGCCCGGTCCATGATCCGCTCGCTGCGCCGCCTCCAGGAGACCGCCACCAAGGTCGCCCAGGACCGCCTGCCCGAGCTGGTCAAGCAGCTCTCCGAGTCCGACCCGCAGGACGTCGACACGTCCGTGGAGTCGGTCGGTGTGCACTCCCGGGACGAGATCGGCCAGGTGGCCGCGGCCTTCGACGACGTGCACCGCGAGGCGGTCCGCCTCGCCGCCGAGCAGGCCCTCCTGCGGGGCAACGTCAACGCGATGTTCACCAACCTCTCGCGCCGCTCCCAGGGCCTCATCCAGCGTCAGCTCTCGCTCATCTCCGAACTGGAGTCCCGCGAGGCCGACCCGGACCAGCTGTCCTCCCTCTTCAAGCTCGACCACCTCGCGACGCGTATGCGCCGTAACGGTGAGAACCTCCTCGTCCTCGCGGGTGAGGAGCCCGGCCGCCGCTGGACCCGCCCGGTCCCGCTGGTCGACGTGCTCCGCGCCGCCGCGTCCGAGGTGGAGCAGTACGAGCGCATCGAGCTGGCCTCCGTACCGACCACCGAAGTGGCCGGCCGCGTGGTCAACGACCTCGTGCACCTGCTCGCCGAGCTGCTGGAGAACGCCACCTCGTTCTCCTCCCCGCAGACCAAGGTCAAGGTCACCGGTCACGCGCTGCCCGACGGCCGGGTGCTGATCGAGATCCACGACACCGGTATCGGCCTCTCCCCCGAGGACCTCGCCGCGATCAACGAGCGGCTCGCCTCGCCGCCCACCGTGGACGTCTCCGTCTCCCGCCGCATGGGCCTCTTCGTGGTCGGTCGTCTGTCCCAGCGGCACGGCATCCGCATCCAGCTGCGCCCGTCCGACTCCGGTGGTACGACCGCGCTGGTCATGCTGCCCGTCGATGTCGCCCAGGGCGGCCGCAAGCCCGCTCCGGGCAAGCCCGGCGCCCCCGCCCCGACCGGCGGTCCGGCCGCCGCGCAGGCGGCCGCCGGTGCGGCCGCGGCCCGCCGGGGCAACGGCCAGGGCGGTGCCGGCGGTCCGCTCGGCGCGGGTGCTCCCGCTCCGGCGCTCGGCGGCGGTGCCGCCGGGGCCGGTCCGCGCGGTGGCGCCCTCGGTCCCGGCGGCCCCTCCGGCGGCGGACTGCTCGGTGCCGGCGCGGGTCCGCGCGGCCAGGTAGGTGCCGGCCAGGGTCCCCGGGCCGCGCTGCCCGGCGCGGGTCCGAACGGCGGCCGTCCCGGTGCGCCGGGCGGTCCGCGCGGCCAGCAGGGTGCGCCGCAGGGCGGCCGGCCGGCCGCGGGCGGCGGTGCCTTCGGCAACGGCCAGGACGCGTTCGGCAACGGCCAGGACGCCTTCGGCAACGGCCAGGGCGCGTTCGGAAACCGGCAGGACGGCTTCGGCGGCCAGGACGCCTTCGGCAACCGTGGCCCGGTCCCGCCGCAGCGCTCCGGGAGCTCCTCCGACCAGAGCCGGCAGCCCCAGCTGCCGCCGCGCGGCGGCCCGCGGGCCGAGCTGCCCGGCGGCAACCCGTCGGCGGGTCGGCCCAGCTGGAGCGACGACAACGCCCAGCCGCCGCTCTCCCGGGCCTCGCTGGACACCCCGCGCGGCCACGACGAGCTGGACCCGACCCAGACCGCGCCGATGCCCCGCGTCGACGACCGGCACGACCTCGGCGCCACCTCGCAGATGCCGGCGATCCCGCAGAACCCGCCGGCCACCGGCGAGTTCCCGCGCCCGGACTTCACCATGCCGGCCGGCTCCCAGAGCGCCGCCTACCCGCGGCCCGAGACCGACGGCAGGCAGGACACCGGTTCGTTCCAGCGGCCCGGCACCAGCGGCCGGCAGGACACCGGCTCGTTCCCGCGGCCCGACCTCAACGGGCAGCAGGACACGGGGTCCTTCCCCCGGCCCAACCTCAACGGCCAGCACGACACCGGCTCCTTCCCGCGGCCCAACGTCAACGGGCAGAACGGGCAGGGCTCCCAGCAGGACGCGAACCCGTTCGTCCGGTCCGACGTCTTCGGCACCCCGGCCGCGCAGCCGGGCGGTGCGCAGAACACCGGCCAGTTCGCCGCCCCGCAGGCCTACGACGCCGGTTCCACCGGCCAGTTCGCCGCTCCGCAGGGCTTCGACACCGGCTCCACCGGCCAGCACGCCCTGCCGGACCGCCAGAACGGGTTCGCGGGCAACGGCCAGGGCGGCCACGTCAACGGCAACGGCCAGCACGGCACGGGCCAGTTCGAGCGTCCGGGCACCAACGGCCGCGGTACGGACTTCGGCGGCGCCGACCGGCGTCCCCCGGTCCCGTCCGGGCCGCCGGCCCGCCAGGAGCCCGAGGCGCTGCCCCCGGCCAGCGGTCCCGGTGACGGTCGTACTCCCCTGTACGACACGCTGGAGACCAACTGGTTCCACGGCGGCCAGCAGGAGCAGCAGGCTCCGCAGCCGCAGCCGCAGTCGCAGCACAACGGCAACGGCAGCGGCCCGGCCCAGGTCCCGCCCGTTCCCACCCAGCCGCCGGCCCCCACCGCCGCGGCCCCCCAGCGTCCTGTCACCAGCTCCTGGCGCACCTCGCCCAACGACGACCTCGTTCGGCAGGCGGAACGCGTACGGCAGCCGGCGGCAGGCGGTGTCACCACCTCCGGTCTGCCGCGCCGCGTGCCCCGGGCGAACCTCGTCCCCGGCACGGCGCAGCAGCAACAGCACCACACCGGTCCGGCTGTCTCACGTGCGCCCGACGACGTACGTGGCCGGCTGACCAATCTCCGTCGGGGTATCGCGCAGGGCAGGCAGGCCGCACCCGGCCCGCAGACCGGCAGCTTCCCGAGCCCCACTCACCAGCAGGAGCGTTAGTTGAGTCCGATGAGCCAGGCGGCACAGAACCTCAACTGGTTGATCACCAACTTCGTGGACAACACCCCAGGTGTGTCCCACACCGTCGTCGTGTCCGCCGACGGTCTCCTTCTGGCGATGTCCGAAGGCTTCCCCCGTGACCGCGCCGACCAGCTCGCGGCCGTCGCGTCCGGACTCACCTCGCTGACGGCCGGGGCCTCCCGGATCTTCGAGGGCGGCAACGTGGCACAGACGGTCGTCGAGATGGAACGCGGCTTTCTCTTCCTCATGTCCATCTCGGACGGCTCGTCCCTCGCGGTCCTGGCCCACCCGGAGTGCGACATCGGCCTCGTCGGCTACGAGATGGCGCTCCTGGTCGACCGCGCGGGCGCGGTGCTCACGCCCGACCTGCGTGCCGAACTTCAAGGCAGTCTGCTGCACTGACCGCCAGGATCCAACCCACCTCACCAAATCACCGTCCGGCCGCCACAATCCCCCCACCGGCCACGTCCGACGGCACGACTGACCGACTTGCTGTCCCGCCCGGAGGAACGATGACCCCGCCCACCGCCTCTCATGATCCGTACGCGGAGCCGTACGGGGACGAGGGCGACCAGCCGCTGGTACGTCCTTACGCGATGACCGGCGGCCGGACCCGGCCGCGCTACCAGCTCGCCATCGAGGCGCTGATCAGCACGACGGCCGACCCTGCAGCACTCATGGGGCTGCTCCCGGAGCACCAGCGCATCTGCCACCTGTGCCGCGAGGTGAAGTCGGTGGCCGAGGTCTCGGCACTGCTCGCCATGCCGCTGGGTGTGGCCCGGATCCTGGTGGCCGACCTCGCCGAGGCCGGCCTGGTCGCCATCCACCAGCCGGGCGGCGACGAGAACAACGGCGGCGCTCCTGACGTGACGCTGCTCGAAAGGGTGCTCAGTGGACTTCGCAAGCTCTGACGGAGGTCGGGCCACCACCTCCGCGAAGATCGTGGTGGCGGGCGGCTTCGGCGTCGGCAAGACCACGTTCGTGGGAGCGGTCTCCGAGATCAACCCGCTGCGCACGGAGGCCGTCATGACGTCCGCCTCGGCGGGCATCGACGACCTGACCCACACCGGGGACAAGACCACCACCACGGTGGCCATGGACTTCGGCCGTATCACGCTCGACCAGGACCTGATCCTGTACCTGTTCGGTACGCCGGGCCAGGACCGCTTCTGGTTCATGTGGGACGACCTGGTGCGCGGTGCGATCGGTGCGGTCGTTCTGGTGGACACGCGTCGGCTCGCCGACTGTTTTCCCGCGGTGGACTACTTCGAGAACAGCGGTCTGCCGTTCGTCATCGCGCTCAACGGCTTCGACGGGCACCAGCCCTACACGCCCGAAGAGGTGCGCGAGGCGCTGCAGATCGGACCGGACGCGCCGATCATCACGACCGACGCACGGCATCGCGCCGATGCGAAGAGTGCGCTGATCACGCTGGTGGAGCACGCGCTCATGGCACGTCTGCGGTAGCGGCCGGGCGCTGAATCAAGTCCGTCATCACGTACGGCAGTTGTCGTACGGTAACCGGAGCCGACTGTGGCCTTTGACACGGTCGGCTCCGGTGTTCATAACGTTTCGGCAGAGGAATCCGGTGGTATCGCCACGCGTCGCGGTCACGCGGTGCCGCTGCGCTCACAACAGCCCCGCCTTTTGGCGGGGCTCGCTCTTTATGACCGTTTTATCTGGGGCTTACAAGATCGCACTTCGGCGGATTCCACTGTTTGGAACTGCGTAGGCCCCCGTGCTGGAATGCCTGAACTGCCCAATAGTCAAAGACGTACTCAGTAGTGGTCTGTGACACACCGGGCTCTGAGAGACTGCGGCACGACGACAGGTGCCCGCCGCCGCCGAGAGGTTGTTGGTCGAGTGAGGCGAAGCAAGAACGGTCCCGAGCCGTCGGCCCGGGGCAACTTCACCCCGCCGCCGCGCGCCGCGGCGCCCACCCCTGTGCCGGCCGCCGAAGCACCGGCCCCGCCCCCGAAGAGCGGCGGCCGTTTCTCCCCGCGCAACTGGCGGGTGCCGACCAGGCTGAACGCGATCCTGCTGATACCCGTGGTCGTCGGTCTGGTCATGGGCGGCTTCCAGGTGAAGAGCTCCATCGACACCTGGAACGAGGCCCGCGACGCGGAGAACACCGCGCGCCTGGTCCGCGCCGCCCTGACCTACGCCGACGCCCTCTACAACGAGCGCGACACCACCGCGGCACCGCTCCTGCTGAACAAGGACAAGGACACCGTCACCGCGGCGCGCGCGGCGACCGACAAGGCCGCCGACGCCTTCGACGCTGCCGCCCAGAACATGCCCCAGAAAGCCGGCCTCCAGCGCCGGCTGAAGCTGTTCCGCGAGGCCGAACCCCAGCTCACGGACCTGCGCGCCGCGGCGTACACCACCAAGCTCACCGGTGTGCAGACCGAGGAGGGGTACGTCCAGATCGCCCACCCGCTGACGGAGTTCGCCAACGAACTCGGCCTGGGCACCGGAAACATCACCTCCTACGGCCGTACCGTCTACGCCATCTCGCTCACCAAGTCGGCGCTGTCGCTGGAGCGGTCGATCGGCATGCACCTGCTGGTCAAGCCCGGCCCCGACGCCGGCAACCTGGCCACGCAGCGCGTCGCCCTCTCCTCGTACGCCTACCTCGAGGGCATCGCCGTCGAGGAGTACGTCGGCGGTGGCACCGAGGAGGACGCGCAGAAGCTCACCGATCTCGAGAAGAAGATCAAGACCGACGGCGCGGCGATGGTCCAGCAGGCCAAGGCCAAGGACCCGAACTACGTGGCCCCGCCGTCCAGCACCACCACGATGGTCTCGGCGCTCGCGACGCTCCAGGACACCGACGCGTCGACCCGGCAGGGGCTCGCCACCAAGGGCATCACCGCCGAGAACTGGTGGACGGTCAACACCCTCAAGTACAACGCCTACCGCACGATCGAGTCGGACATGGCCGACAAGGCGGTGGGCGAGGCGTCCGACATCGCCGACGACGCCAAGATCTCGGCGTTCATCACCGGTGCCGCCGTCGTGGTCGCGCTGCTCGCCGCGTTCATCCTGGCCGGCATGGTGGCCCGCCAGATGTCCCGCTCGATGCGCCAGCTGCGCAACGCCGCCTTCGGCATCGCCGAACAGCGCCTGCCGATGCTGGTCGACCAGCTCTCCCGCACCGACCCCGGCCGGGTCGACACCCGGGTGGCGCCGATCCCGATCAGCACGACCGACGAGATCGGCGAGGTCGCCCGCGCCTTCGACCAGGTCCACCGCGAGGCCGTGCGGCTCGCCTCCGAGCAGGCGCTGCTGCGGGGCAACATCAACGCGATCTTCACCAACCTGTCGCGCCGCAACCAGTCGCTGATCGAGGGCCAGCTGACCCTGATCACCGACCTGGAGAACAACGAGGCCGACCCGGACCAGCTGGAGAACCTCTTCAAGCTGGACCACCTGGCGACCCGTATGCGCCGCAACGGCGAGAACCTCCTGGTCCTCGCCGGCGAGGAGCCCGGCCGCCGCTGGGACCAGCCGGTCCCGCTGGTCGACGTGCTGCGCGCCGCCTCCTCCGAGGTGGAGCAGTACGAGCGCATCGAGCTCTCCGGCGTCCCGGAGGCCGAGATCCACGGCCGCGCGGTCACCGACCTCGTGCACCTGCTGGCCGAGCTGCTGGAGAACGCCACCACGTTCTCCTCCCCGCAGACCAAGGTCCGCGTCACCGCGACCCGTCTGCCCGACGGCCGCGTGATGATCGAGATCCACGACAAGGGCATCGGCCTCACCGCCGAGGACTTCGCGGACATCAACCACAAGCTGGCCAACCCGCCGACCGTGGACGCCGCGATCTCCCAGCGCATGGGCCTCTTCGTGGTCGGCCGGCTGTCCGACCGGCACGGCATCCGGGTCCAGCTGCGCCCCTCGGGCGAGCAGGCCGGCACCACCTCGCTGGTCATGCTGCCGGACGCGATCACGCACGGCGGTGGCGGCGAACAGCCCGCGGAGCGCGACGAGTTCACCGTCTCGCAGATCATCCCGGAGCAGCAGCAGTACCAGGGCGAGAACTTCGCCCAGCCGCAGCTCCAGCCGATGCGTACGGCGGCCGAACTCGGCTTCGACGACAGCCGTTACGTGGAGGTCCCGGACGACATCCGCGACCTGGACCCCGTGGGCCGCTCCCTGATCCGCGAGGAGCGCCGTGCGGCCCTGGAGGCCCAGACGCACGACCCTCAGGCCGCACCGGGCCCGCAGGCCGCCCAGAGCCCGCAGGAGACCGCCGGGACACCGGCGTACACCGACGAGTTCGACAGCGGCCGGCAGGGCTACGACCCGAGCGGTACGGGCTTCCAGGAGCAGCCCGCGGGCTTCGACGCCCAGCCGGCGTACCAGGAGCAGCAGCAGGGCACGTACGACGAGCAGTACTACGCGCCGAACGGCGGGCTGCCCCAGAACGACCCCTTCTCCTCCGAGGCGTTCACCGCGACCGGCGGCTACCCGGAACCCGCGTACACGGAGCCGGCCCAGGAGGAGCCCGCCGCCGCGCACGCCGCGGCCGAGGCCTTCCCGGCCTACGAGGAGCAGCGTCCCTACCAGGACGACTGGCCGCAGCAGGACGGTTACCGGAACGGCTACCCGGCCCAGTACGCTCCGGAGGCGGAGCCGGCGCAGGCCGGTGACGTGGACGACCTGAACCGCGTAGGCTTCGACCGTCCGGGAACGGCCCCCTCCAACGGCCACCAGCTGACCGACGCGGGTCTGCCGCGACGGGGTTCCGGTGCCCGTGGCGCGAACGGCGCGGGTCCCGCACAGCAGACTCCGGCGGCCGCGGCCCCGGCTCCGGCCGCTCCTGAGGCGGGCGACGACAGCAGCTGGCGTTCGCAGAACGACGAGCGCTGGCAGCAGGCCTCTCAGCTGCGCAAGCCCAAGGCCGGCGGAGTCACCTCCTCCGGTCTGCCGAGGCGGGTGCCCAAGGCCAACCTGGTCGAGGGAGCCGCCGCCACCACCCCCCAGGGAGGCCCGCAGGTCTCCCGCACCCCGGAGGACATCCGGGGCAGGCTGAGCAACCTGCGTCAGGGCGTCCAGCGCGGACGCAGCGCAGGCACGGAAACGAACGGCCAGGGCTTCGGTCCTGACAGCACCTACAACCAGGAGCGTTAGTGTGAGCCCGATGAGCCAGGCGGCACAGAACCTGAACTGGTTGATCACCAACTTCGTGGACAACACCCCGGGGGTGTCCCACACGGTGGTGGTCTCCGCCGACGGACTCCTTCTGGCGATGTCCGAAGGCTTCCCCCGCGACCGCGCCGACCAGCTCGCGGCCGTCGCCTCCGGTCTGACGTCTCTGACGGCAGGCGCCTCCCGGATCTTCGAGGGCGGCAGCGTGAATCAGACGGTTGTGGAGATGGAGCGGGGATTCATGTTCATCATGTCCGTCTCCGATGGTTCCTCCTTGGCGGTCCTGGCCCACCCGGAGGCCGACATCGGCCTGGTTGGGTACGAGATGGCCCTTTTGGTGGACCGCGCGGGCACGGTTCTTACCCCGGATCTGCGTGCGGAACTCCAGGGAAGCCTTCTCAACTAATAGTCAGACGGTGCGTTTTCGCGTCCCGGGGCCGTAAGGTTTCGGGACGCGGCTCCACAAGGATGGGTGCCCGGCACGGTCGGAGGAGGAGAGAGAGTGGCAACACCCCCAGGCGGTTCGAATAACGGCAACTGGTCGTACGGTCCTGCACAGGGCCACGGCGACGGTTCCGCGAACCGGTACAACTTCCCCTCCACGCCCAGCCACCGGCAGCCGTACGCGCCGCAGGGCCCAGGTCCTTCAGCGTACGACCAGCCGCCGGCGCCGCGCATCCAGCCGGTACAGCCGCAGCGCCGTCCCGAGCCGGCGCCGGCCTCGGGGTCCAACAACCCCTTGGTGCGTCCGTACGCCATGACCGGCGGCCGGACGCGCCCGCGGTACCAGCTCGCCATCGAGGCACTGGTGCACACCACCGCGCAGCCGCACCAGATGCAGGGCCAACTGCCCGAGCATCAGCGCATCTGCAACCTCTGCCGGGAGATCAAGTCGGTGGCCGAGGTCTCGGCCCTGCTGTCGATCCCTCTCGGCGTGGCCAGGATCCTCGTCGCCGACTTGGCGGAGGCGGGACTGGTCGCCATCCATCAGCCCGGCGGCGACGAGAGCGCCGGCGGCCAGCCAGACGTGACACTGCTCGAAAGGGTGCTCAGTGGACTTCGCAAGCTCTAGCGGCGGTCCTTCCCGCTCCACCACATCCGCGAAGATCGTGGTGGCGGGCGGCTTCGGCGTGGGCAAGACCACGTTCGTCGGCGCTGTCTCGGAGATCAACCCGCTGCGCACAGAGGCCGTGATGACGTCCGCGTCTGCCGGCATCGACGACCTCACCCACACCGGGGACAAGACGACCACCACGGTCGCCATGGACTTCGGCCGTATCACGCTCGACCAGGACCTGATCCTGTACCTGTTCGGTACGCCGGGCCAGGACCGCTTCTGGTTCATGTGGGACGACCTGGTGCGCGGTGCGATCGGCGCGATCGTCCTGGTCGACACCCGCAGGCTCGCCGACTGCTTCCCGGCCGTCGACTACTTCGAGAACTCGGGCCTGCCCTTCGTCGTCGCCCTCAACGGCTTCGACGGCAGCCAGCCGTACAACCCCGAAGAGGTCCGCGAGGCGCTCCAGATCGGCCCCGACACCCCGATCATCACGACCGACGCCCGCCACCGCGCGGACGCCAAGTCGGCCCTGATCACCCTCGTGGAACACGCCCTGATGGCGCGTCTGCGGTAGTTCGCGGCTTGTCGCGCAGTTCCCCGGGCCCCTCTGTCGCAGAGGGGCCCGAACTCTTTCCCGGTGCGTGCACGGCGGGCGTGCGCAACAGAAGGGCCCCTCTTCGGCAGAGGGGCCCTTCTGTTGCGCGTGCGTGCCGTCGGGCGGCGCGGCCTAGCCGTGCCAGCTGTGCGGGGCGCGGAAGCCGTTCTCGCGTTCCAGACGGCGCCAGGCGGCCTTCGGACGGCCTCGGTGGGTGTGCTCGGTGTCGGCGGTCGGCCGGGCGGCCGCGCGGGCCAGGAGGACCGCCGTTATGGCGGCGACTTCCTCCGGGTCGGCATTGCCCTTCTCGACGCGAATGTCAGGGGCGTTCATGGATGTCAGTCTCCGTGAGAGAGGTTTCCGCAGGATTACTGCGGGGGGTTGCCGTGCTTACGGGACGGCAGGTCGGCGTGCTTGGTGTGGAGCATCGCCAGCGACCTGGCGAGCACCTCGCGGGTCTCGGCCGGGTCGATGACGTCGTCGACCAGGCCGCGCTCGGCCGCGTAGTAGGGGTGCATGAGCTCGGCCTTGTACTCCTTGACCATCTTCTGCCGCATGGCCTCGGGGTCCTCGGCGGAGGCGATCTGCCGACGGAAGATCACGTTGGCCGCGCCCTCCGCGCCCATCACCGCGATCTCGTTGGTCGGCCACGCGTACGTGAGGTCGGCGCCGATCGACTGGGAGTCCATGACGATGTAGGCACCTCCGTACGCCTTGCGCAGGATGAGCGAGATCCGCGGCACGGTCGCGTTGCAGTAGGCGTAGAGGAGCTTCGCGCCGTGACGGATGATCCCGCCGTGTTCCTGGTCGACGCCGGGGAGGAAGCCCGGTACGTCCAGGAAGGTGACGATCGGAACATTGAAAGCGTCACACATCTGGACAAAGCGCGCAGCTTTTTCGCTCGCCTCGATGTCCAGCACACCCGCGAGGACCTGCGGCTGGTTGGCGACGATGCCGACGACCTGGCCGTCGATCCGGGCCAGCGCGCAGATGATGTTCCGCGCCCAGCGCTCGTGGACCTCCAGGTACTCGCCGTCGTCGACGATCTCCTCGATGACCTTGGCCATGTCGTACGGCCGGTTGCCGTCGGCCGGGACCAGGTCCAGGAGCACGTCGGAGCGGCGGTCGACCGGGTCGGCGGACTCGACGCGCGGCGGGTTCTCGCGGTTGTTCTGCGGGAGGAGGGAGAGGAGGTAGCGGACCTCCGCGATGCAGGTCTCCTCGTCGTCGTACGCGAAGTGGCAGACACCGGAGGTCTCCGCGTGCACGTCGGCGCCGCCGAGGCCGTTCTGGGTGATCTCCTCGCCGGTGACCGCCTTGACGACGTCCGGGCCGGTGATGAACATCTGCGAGGTCTCGCGGACCATGAAGACGAAGTCCGTCAGGGCGGGGCTGTAGGCCGCGCCGCCCGCGCACGGGCCGAGCATCACCGAGATCTGCGGGATGACGCCCGACGCCTTGGTGTTGCGCTGGAAGATGCCGCCGTAGCCGGCGAGCGCGCTGACGCCCTCCTGGATACGGGCGCCCGCGCCGTCGTTCAGCGAGACCAGCGGGGCCCCGGCCGCGATGGCCATGTCCATGATCTTGTGGATCTTGGCGGCGTGGGCCTCGCCCAGCGCGCCGCCGAAGATCCGGAAGTCGTGGGCGTAGACGAAGACCGTACGGCCCTCCACCGTGCCCCAGCCGGTGATGACACCGTCGGTGTACGGCTTCTTGGCCTCCAGGCCGAAGCCGACCGCACGGTGCCGGCGCAGCTGCTCGACCTCCTGGAAGGAACCCGGGTCCAGGAGCAGCTCGATGCGCTCCCGGGCCGTCAGCTTGCCCTTGGCCCGCTGCGCCTCGGTCGCTTTCTCGCTGGGGCCCGCCACGGCCGCGGCACGGATCTCGTGCAGCTCGGCGACCCGCCCGCGCGCGTCCGTCGGTTCACCGGTGGGCTCGCCCGTCGTCTCTTCCAAAACGGTCATGTAGCGACCTTACGAAGGACACCAAGGAATGCGAGACGTCGACTCCGTACAGTCTCCGACGCGTTTTCCTGGAAACACTGAACAGAACCAGAGCGGCATGCAGCCGTTCCGACTGCTCAGAGGGCTTCGTCGTTGTAGGGGGGCGACAAAGGCGTTCCCCGAGACGGCGCTCACATTCACGGCCGTCCGACTCCGTCCCCGGAGTGACGCGGGGACCCCCGGACGGCGGTCCGCACCCGCAGAGCGTAGCCGCACCGGCGGCCGCCTCCCGTCGCGCCACCGGGCGTGCGAGGTTACGTTGAGTGATGAGTACGACACGCGGACCGATGATGTTGAAGGTTGAAAGGAATAGGTCTACGGTGGGCTCCGTTGAGTTCGTTGAACGTTAAACATCAACGGCCCGCACCTTCGGCATTCCCGCAGCGGAGCCGCGATCCGTCCCCCAAGGAGCACGTCATGGGCATCTTCGGCCGCAAGAACGACGACACCACCGCCGGCGCCACCGACACGGCCGCGCTGACCGGCGACTACACGATCGACCCGTCGCACACGACGCTGGGCTTCGTGGCCCGCCACGCGATGGTCACCAACGTCAAGGGCAGCTTCCAGGAGTTCGAGGGCACCCTCCACCTGGACGGCGAGAACCCGTCGAAATCCACCGCCTCCCTCGACATCAAGATGGACAGCATCACCACGGGCAGCCCGGACCGTGACGGTCACCTGAAGTCGGCGGACTTCTTCAAGACGGACGAGTTCCCGACCATGACCTTCCGTTCCACCGCGGCCGAGGCGCTCGGCGACGACGACTACCGCATCACCGGCGACCTCACGATCCTCGGTGTCACCAAGCCGGTCACCATCGACCTGGAGTTCAACGGCGCCGCCAAGGACCCGTTCGGCAACGAGCGCGTCGGCTTCGAGGGCAAGGCCGAGATCAAGCGCTCCGAATGGGGCGTGACCTGGAACGCGGCGCTGGAGACCGGTGGTGTCCTGGTCTCCGACAAGATCAAGCTGAACTTCGACATCTCGGCGATCAAGAACGCCTGACCCCCGGTCACGTCCGGGGCCGGAAGGACAGCCGGGTCAGGGCGGCCGCGAGCCTGGCCGCCCGGCCCTGCGGGGTGCGGGCCGTGAGCAGCCCGAAGACGACCTGGTAGCGGTCCGTCCGCCCCAGGGCTTCGAAGGCCGCCCCGGCCTCGGGGTCGCGCTCCAGGGCCGCCGCCAGGTCCTCGGGGACACAGGCCTCGCTCTGCGGCTCGTACGCCGCGTCCCACCGGCCGTCCGCGCGGGCGGCGGCGACCTCCGCGAGGCCCGCGGGGCGCATCCGGCCGTCGGCGGTCAGTTCCGCCACCCGGCGCACGTTGACCACGGACCAGAGACTGCGCGGCCGGCGCGGGGTGATCTTCTGCAGGAAGTACGTCGCGTCGAGTGCCTTGCGCTGCCCGGTGATCCAGCCGTGGCAGAGGGCGACGTCGTTGACCTCGGCCCAGGTGACCGATTCCGGCCCCGACCCCTTCTTGGCGACCTTCACCCAGAGGCCGGGGTGCGGGGCGGGATGCGCGGCGAGCCAGGCGTCCAGTCCGGAGCGGGACGCGAAGGGCAGGGCGGCGGATGGCTCGGCGACGTCGCTTGTGGTCATGGCGGCACCGTAGGGGGCGAGTAGGCCAGAACCTGTCCTCATGCCCGGCCCCGGTGGTCGACGTGCTCGGGCCCTAGGAGTCGACGGCCGGGTACCGGTCCCCTCGCCCCCGCGGGGTCCAGCAGGTGCCAGACGGGCGTCAGCAGGTCGATGCCGCGTTCCTGGATGTCGTCGGCCATGCGCGGGTGGGCGGAGTAGGTGTGCCGGACCGTGCCGTCGCCGTCGCGGGTGAAGACGGAGACGGTGGAGTCCTGCGCGCCGACCTCGTCCTCGCTGCCGAGGTCGTACTTGAACGTGCTGTCGCCGCAGCTGAGCAGCCGCAGCCGGTGCCGGCCGCGTTCGCGGGCGTGCGTCCGCAGCGTGGGCGGGTCGGCGGCCGCGGCGCCGGCGTAGGTCAGAAGCCGCCGCCGAAGTCGCCGCCGTCGCCTCCCCCGCCACCGAAGTCCCCGCCGCCGAAGTCACCCCCGCCGAAGCTGCCGAAGTCGCCCGGGTCGAAGTCGGCGCCCGAGAGGTCGCCGCCCTGGTAGCCGCCGGCGCCGAAGTCGCCGTAGCCGGTGCCGTAGTCGGCTCCGTAGGCCGGGGCGGACATCCAGCCGCCCAGGGCCGTGCCGAGGAGGAGGCCGGGCAGGATGCCGCCGCCGAAGTAGCCGCCCGCCCAGGGGCCGTAGGCCGGGCCCGCGTCCCAGTAGGGGCGGCGGCCCCCGTCGGTGTCGACCTCGCGGACCGCCGGGTCGCGGCCGTCGGCGAGCCGGGCGGCGTCCGCCGCGCAGACCGGGACCTCACGGGCCGAGCCGCCGGGCGGGACCCAGGTGGCGTCCGTGACGGAGGGGCCGTGCCGGGGGTCGAAGAAACAGGGCGGCCGGCGTTCGGGCAGCGGGTGCCCCTCGCGGCGGGCGGCGAGCAGGGCCAGCGAGAAGCGGCCGTCCTCCAGCGCCTGGGTGACCGTGCGGACGTCCTCCGGCCGGCGCGCGTCGGCCATGGACCGCTTCGCCTGGTCGTAGGCGTTCAGCGCGCGTTCGTAGTCCGCGCGCATCGGGTCGTCGGCGCCCGGTTCGGCCGGGTGGAAGTCGAGGCGGTCCAGTTCCTCGCCGAAGGCGGTGATGTCCTCGTCGACGACCACCCGGAGCCGGTCCAGGGCGGCCCGCTGCTCCTCCTCGTGGCGCCGCCGGTTGCGGCGGACCAGGGCGTACGCGCCCGCCCCGCCCGCCACCACGACGGCCCCGGCCGCGATCAGGGCCGTGCCGGAGAAGCCGGAACCGCCCGTGGAGCCGCCGCCCCAGGTGGCGGGGGCGGTGCCGCCCATGTTGACGAGGGCGCGGTCGGTGAAGTCGGTCAGCTGGGTGTTCGCGCTCTCGCCCTGGACGCTGGTGACCAGGTTCCGCACGGCGGTGCGGGAGAGCACCGAGGAGTCCGCCCGCGCGTCGAAGCGGTCGCCGAGCCGGACGGCGTACAGGCCGGTGACGCCGGTGGCGGTGCGCAGGTTCGTGAAGAGGTCCTGGGTGGGGTAGCCGGCCGGCAGGACCGCGACGAACAGGGGCTTGTTCGCGTCCTTGATCTGCCGGGCCAGGGTGTCGGCCTGGGCCGTGGAGAGCCGGCCGGCGGCGGCCGGGTCGACGTAGACCGGGCTCTTGCGCAGGGCCTCGGCGATCGTGGAGACCCCGGTGGCGGCCGAGGCGGGCCGCGGGGCGAGGACGACCGCCAGGGCGATCACGGCCAGGGCCAGCAGCAGCCCTGGGAGGCTTCGGGTCCGGAGCACGGCCTTCATGCTTCGAAACTACCCCAAAGCCCCCCAGGACTCGCCAGACTTCTCAGGACTACCAGGGCTGCCAGGACCGCCAGGACTGCTCAGGACTGCCAGGGCTGCCAGGACTGCTCAGGGCTCCCCTGAGGTGCCCCTGTTACTCCCCGGGACTTCTCAGGCCGCCCGGTAGGCCTCCGTCAGCTTCGCCACGGCCGCCGCGTACTTCCCTTCCAGCAGCAGGTGGTCGGCGTCGGCGAAGGGCTTCGAGACCGCCTCGGTGATCGACTGCCCGATCCGCTCCTGGACCAGCAGCCGCGCCCACTCGACCAGCTTCCGGCCCCTCGCGCCGGCCCCGGACCGCTCGGCCGCGCGGGCCTCGGTGCCGAGCGCCTTCAGCGTGGCCGCGCCGCCCTGCGGGACCTTGGTCAGGGTCGTCAGACCCCAGCCGTACGGGTACTGCGGGTCGTACGACGCGTCGCCCACGTTGATCGGCAGCTGCGCCTCGGACCTGGGCCAGGTGACCGGGAGCTGCCCGGTGAAGGCCCGCCTGCCGTAGAGCACGTCGGCCACGCCGTCGCCCTCGGTGCCGGGCAGCCAGGACGCCACCAGGGCGTCGATCTCGCCGAGCCGGTCGCCGATCAGCTGCGGGCGCCCGGAGACGACCAGCACCGCGCACTTCATGGCCGCGCACACCTTGTCCACGGCGGCCTGGTCGGCGGCGGACAGCGACAGGTCGTTGCCGTTGCCGACGTCTCCGACACCCTCGGCGTACGGGGTCTCGCCGACGACGACCACACCCACGTCGTACCCGCTCGTCGGCGCGGAGGCGTCCGCGGAGTAGGTGACGTCTCCCCCGGCGTTGCGCATGCCCTGGAGGATGGTGGTGCCGGTGGTGTGGGTGCCGGACTGGCCCTGCCAGGTGATGGTCCAGCCGCCGGTCTGGTTGCCGAGGTCGTCGGCGTTGGACCCGGCGACGTACACCTTCTGCGACTTCTTCAGGGGCAGGACCGCGTCGGAGTTCTTCAGCAGCACCTGGGACTCCGCCGCCGCCTGCCGGGCGACCGCGCGGTGGGCGGTGGAGCCGATCCGCGAGGCGTTGGCGGTGTCGGCGTAGGGGTGCTCGAAGAGCCCCAGTCGGAACTTCTGGGTGAGGATGCGGGAGACCGCGTCGTCGACGCGCCGCTCGCTGACGCGTCCCGCCTTCACCTCGTCGGTCAGGGTGGCGGTGAAGTCCTGGTAGCTGTAGGGGACCATCATCATGTCGACGCCCGCGTTCACGGCCGTGCGGACGTGCGACGGGTAGTCGCCGGGCAGTTGGTCGATGGCGTTCCAGTCGCTGATCACGAAGCCCTTGAAGCCCATCCGGCCCTTGAGCACCCCGTTGATCATGTCCGCGCGGGCGTGCATCTTCACCGGGCCCTGGCCGTCGCCGACGATGTCGAGCGAGGAGTACGAGGGCATGACGGTGCCGACGCCCCGGTCCACGGCGGTCCGGTACGGCGCCAGGTGGACCGCCTCCAGCTGCTGCCGGGTGACGGTGGTGACGCCCTGGTCGATGGTGTACGACCCGGTCGTGGAGGAGCCGTAGGCGGTGCCGCCGTCGCCGACGAAGTGCTTGGCGGTGGCCAGCACCTTGTCGTTGTCCTTGAGGTCCCGCCCGTCGGCCCGCCCCTGGAGGCCCTGGATGACCGTCTCCATGGACTTCACCAGGGCCGGGTCCTCGCCGAAGGACTCGTAGGAGCGGCCCCAGCGTTCGTCACGGGTGACGCAGAGGCAGGGCGCGAAGTCCCAGGGGACGCCGGTGGCGCGCACCTCGGAGGCCGTCACCGCGCCCGTCTTCTCGGCCAGTCGCGGATCGCGGGTGGCGCCGATGCCGATGTTGTGGGGCATGACGGTGGCGCCGGCCAGGTTGTTGTGGCCGTGCACCGCGTCGACGCCGTAGATCAGCGGGATCTGGTACCGGGTGGCCTGTGCCCGGAGCTGGAAGGAGTCGATCATCCGCGCCCAGGCCGCGGCCGTGTTGGGCGTGGGGGTCGAGCCGCCGCCGGAGAGCAGCGAGCCGAGGTCGTAGGCCGCGACGTCCCCGCCGGTGCCGACGGCGCCGCGCTCGGCCTGGGTCATCTGGCCGGCCTTCTCCGCCAGGGACATCCGGGAGAGGAGATCGGCGACCCGCTTCTTCACCGGCAGCCTGCTGTCCAGGTACGGCAGTCCGTGCGCGTCGACGACGACCTGCGGGGTCTCCGCGGGGGCCTTGGCGCCGGTGACCGTCAGCTTGAGGGGGATGGTCTCGGCCGATTCGGCGGACCTGTCCTTCAGCGTCCGCACCTGGACGGTCCGGGTGGCCCCGGAGGCGGTGCCCGCCGGGAAGGTGAGGGTGCCGGAGACGGGCGTGTAGTCCTTGCCGGAGTCGGCGGTGCCGCCGGCCGTCTCGTAGGCGACGGTCACGGGTTCCTCGAGCGGGGCGGCGCCGGTGGTGGCGACGGAGACCCGCACCGTCGCGGTGGCGCCCTCCTTCACCGGGTAGACGGCGGCGTCCGTGGTGACGGAGGCCCGCAGGGACTGGTCGGCCTTGCCGTACAGCTCCACGTCGTCCATGGCGAACTGCCCCTGGACCCCGACGGGGAGGGTGAGCGCGTAGCCCCACATCTGCGTCAGGCCGAGGACGTGGTCGATGCCGCCGACCGGCTGGTAGTCGGTCCGGTAGACGAAGTCCGTGAACGGGATCTCGATCTGCTTCCAGCCGGTGAAGTCGTCCGTGAAGGACGTCGTCCACAGCTCGGACGCCTCGCCGTTCGTACCGCCGTCCTTGATCTCGAAGGAGACCTTCTTGCCGTTGTCCTGGCCGTCCCACCAGAAGCGGATGCCCTTGTGGGCGGACCAGTCGTGGGCGGGTTCGGTGGCGGCGAAGTCGTGGGTGAAGCCGCCGTAGCCGCTGATGTCGTACGTCCCGGCGAGGACCTTGGCGCCCTCGGGAGCGTCGGCGCGGTCGGCGAGCCGCAGCGCGGGCGGGTCGTCGCTGTCGCTCCCCCAGGTGAAGATGCCCTCGGCCGGCTGGGAGGCGAAGGGCACCTCTCCCTCGAAGCGGTCGACGGGGGTGGGGGCCGGGTCGTCCGCGGCGCGGGCCGCGGCGAGGGGCATCAGCGCGGTGAGCAGGGCGGTGGAGACGAGCAGGGCGGTTCTTCGCATGGACCTTCCCTCAACTCTCGTGTCTCGCAAATGACTTAGTTCACCTCGTGAGTTAATGCGCACCGCCGAGGGACCGTCAAGACACCGGACACCCCCGGAACTCGCACCACACCGCTTTGCCCGGAGTCCGCCCGCGCACGCCCCAGTCGTCGGAGAGCGCGGCGACCAGCAGCAGCCCCCGGCCGTGCTCCGCCTCCGGCGTGACGCCGGGGGTACGGATCTCGCCCGGACCGCTGTCCCGCACCTCGACGCGGAGCACGCCGTCGGTGTCGAGGCTCAGCTCCAGCCGGAACCGGCGGCCCGGCGGGACGCCGTGCAGCACGGCGTTGGTGGCGAGTTCGCTCACGCACAGCAGGACGTCGTCGCCGCGCGAGGCCAGGCCCCAGTCGGCGAGGGTGACACGGGTGAAGTCACGGGCGGCGTGCACCGATCTGCGGTCCCTGGGGTAGAGGGCGGTGCGGGCGCGGAGGAGTTGGGGTGCGGCGTTCATGAGATCACTGTCACCGTGCGTGACTACACTGGGGCAGTGAGTGAGGTCGTAGTCCTGATCGCTACGGGGGGAAAGGTCGGCCATGTCGAAGAAGGTCGGTTCGTGGCAGGCGGTCGGTGCGCTCGTGGCGCACTTCCGGAAGCAGGCCCGCCTGACGCAGGAGCGGTTCGCGGAGACGGCGAACATCCACGTCGACACGGTGGGGTCCATCGAGCAGGGCCGACTGGCACTCCAGCCGGACCGGGCGGAACAGTTCGACGAACTCCTCGACACGAAGGGTGCGTTGGCGCTGCTGGTGGCGCGAATGCCGGTGCGGGACAAGGTGGTGCAGTTCGCGCAGGGGTATGTGGATCACGAGCAGGAAGCGCTGAGCATCCTGTCCTACCAGAGCCTGATGGTCCACGGACTGCTCCAGACCAGGGAGTACTGCCGCGCCGCTTTTGACGCACGCTATCCCGCACTCGGCAGCGAGACGGCAGACCAGTGGGTGAACGCCCGCATGGAGCGGCAGTTGGTCCTGGAGCGACAGCAGCCCCCTGTGTGCCACTTCGTCATGGAGGAGAGCATCCTCAAGCGCCAGGTCGGAGGCGCGGAAGTGATGCGGGACCAGTGCCGCCGCATCCTGGAATACACGGAGCCAGTCCACATGAGCTTTCAGATCATGCCTATGGACCGGATGCCCCACGCCGGCCTCGCCGGTCCCATGACGCTGCTGAAGACCCTTGAGCACATTGACCTCGTCTACCTGGAAGTACAGCGCGCCAGCTTCCTTGTTGACGACCCCGACGAAGTCAATGACTATCAACTGAGGTATGGAATGCTGCGGTCACAGGCGCTCTCACCTGATGAGAGCGTGCGCCTCGTGGAGGGATTGCTAGGAGACTCATGAGCACCGCACTCCAGTGGTTCAAATCCAGCTACAGCAGCAACGAGGGCGGCGAATGCTTCGAAGTCGCCCACGACTGGCGCAAGTCCAGCTACAGCAGCGACGCGGGCGGCAACTGCGTCGAGGTCGCCAGTCGCCCCGTCGCAATCCACATCCGGGACTCCAAGCGTGACCCGGCCACCGGGCCCATAGTCACCGTCTCCCCCGCCTCCTGGACCGCGTTCCTGGGCTCCGGTGTCGTCGGTCGTTCCTGAGCGGAGCGTCGACGCCGAGAGCGTCAGGGAGGAGATCCTCGACGAGGGTGCGGGCGGACGCCCCTACCTGCTGCGCGGCGCCCTCGTCACGGGGGAACTCCGGCTCGACGGGGCCGGGATACGGCGGGCCGTGCGGTTCGAGGGCTGCCGGTTCGACGGCCCGGTCACCCTCGAAGGCGCGAGCACGCTCGCGTTCGCGCTGGTCGAGTGCGTGCTGCCGGGGCTGCGGGCCTCGACCGCGCACGTCGGCGGCCGGCTCGACCTGCGGCGCTCCACCATCGGCGAGGCCGACGGCGTCGAGAACGCCGTCGACCTGGTGCACGCGGACATCGCCGGCGGGCTGCGGCTCGACGGGGCACGGCTCATCGCTCCGGACCGGGTGGCGCTGGAGGCCGGCGGGCTCCTGATACGGGGCGGGGTGTTCTGCGAGGACGGGTTCGTCGCGGAGGGCGAAGTCGGTTTTCGCGGTGCGGAGTTGCCGGGCGGGCTGTGGATGCGCGGGGCGCGGATCACGGTCGGGGACGCGGAGCGGTTCGCGTTCCAGGGGGACGGGCTCTCGGCGTCGACGGTACGGCTGTCGGAGGGGTTCCGGACGGACGGCAGGGTGCGGCTGCGCGGGGCGCGGATCACGGATCTGCTGACGTTCCACGACGCCGAACTCCTCAGCACCGGCTCGTCGTTGATGTGCGTGGGGATGCGCACCGAGGCCCTCGACCTGCGGTTCGCGCGTAGCCCCGCGGGGCTCGTGAACCTGCGCAACGCGCACGCGACCCGCATCCAGGACCATCCGTCGACCTGGCCCGGGTCGCTGGGGCTCGACGGGCTGACCTACGACTGGCTCGGCAGGATCACCGACCTGCGCGGTGCGGACGTCCCGCACCGGCTCGACTGGCTCAGCCGCATGCCGGTCTACGCACCGCAGCCGTACGAGCAGCTCGCCTCGTACTACCGGCGGTCGGGGCACGAGGACGAGGCGCGGCGGGTGCTGCTGGTGCGGGAGCGGCGCCGGCGGGCGACGCTGGGGCCGGCGGGGCGGGTGTGGGGCTGGCTGCTGGACGGCGCGGTCGGGTACGGCTACCGGCCGTGGCTCGCCGGGCTCTGGCTGGCCCTGCTCACCCTGGTCAGCTCGCTCGTCTTCCACCTGCACACGCCGGTGCCGAACAAGGCGGGCGAGGGGGCGCCCTTCAACCCGGTCGTGTACACCCTGGACCTGCTGGTCCCGGTCGGCGGTCTCGGGATGCGCGGCGACTGGCACTGGGCCCAGGGCTGGGTGCAGTCGCTCGCGTACGGGCTGATCGGCGTCGGGTGGATCCTGACGACGGCCGCGGTGGCGGGCCTCACGCGGACGCTGACCAGGAACTGACGGTCAGCGGTCGCGCCCGCCACCGGGCCGGCGGACGTCACTCGGCCGGCTCGACCCCCGCGCGGAGCAGACCGTAGGTGTACGCGTCCTCCAGGGCCTGCCAGGAGGCGGCGATGACGTTCTCGGCGACGCCGACCGTGGACCACTCGCCGGTGCCGTCGGAGGTGGAGATCAGTACCCGGGTGGTGGACTCGGAGCCCTGCTTGCCCTCCAGGATGCGGACCTTGTAGTCGACCAGGCCCAGCTTGGCGAGCTGGGGGTAGATCTTCTCCAGGCCGACGCGCAGGGCGCGGTCGAGGGCGTTGACCGGGCCGTTGCCCTCCGCGGTGGCGACGATCCGCTCGCTCTTGGCCCAGAGCTTGACCGTGGCCTCGTTGGCGTGGGTGCCGTCGGGGCGGTCCTCGACGATGGCCCGCCAGGACTCGACGCGGAAGTACTTCAGCGGCTTCCCGGCGAGTTCCTCGCGCAGCAGGAGCTCGAAGGAGGCGTCCGCGGCCTCGTAGGTGTAGCCCTGGAGCTCGCGCTCCTTCACGCGCTCGACGACGCGGCCCACCAGCTCGCGGTCGCCGCCGAGGTCGACGCCCAGTTCCTTGCCCTTGAGCTCGACCGAGGCACGGCCCGCCATGTCGGAGACCAGCATGCGCATGGTGTTGCCGACGAGCGCGGGATCGGTGTGCTGGTAGAGGTCGGGGTCGACCTTGATCGCGGAGGCGTGCAGGCCGGCCTTGTGGGCGAAGGCGGAGACGCCGACGTAGGGCTGGTGGGTGGAGGGGGTGAGGTTGACGACCTCGGCGATGGCGTGCGAGATGCGGGTCATCTCCCGCAGGAGGCCGTCCGGCAGCACCTTCTTGCCGTACTTCAGCTCCAGGGCGGCGACCACCGGGAAGAGGTTGGCGTTGCCGACCCGCTCGCCGTAGCCGTTGGCCGTGCACTGGACGTGGGTGGCGCCGGCGTCGACGGCGGCCAGGGTGTTCGCGACCGCGCAGCCGGTGTCGTCCTGGGCGTGGATGCCGAGCCGGGCGCCGGTGTCGGCGAGGACCGTGGAGACGACCGCGTTGACCTGGGCCGGGAGCATGCCGCCGTTGGTGTCGCAGAGGATGACGACGTCGGCGCCGGCCTCGGCGGCGGCGCGGACGACGGCCTTGGCGTACTCGGGGTCGGCGCGGTAGCCGTCGAAGAAGTGCTCGCAGTCGACGAAGACGCGGCGGCCCTGGCCCTTGAGGAAGGAGACGGTGTCGCGGACCATCTCCAGGTTCTCGTCGAGGGTGGTGCGCAGCGCCAGCTCCACGTGCCGGTCGTGGGACTTGGCGACCAGGGTGATCACCCCGGCGCCCGAGTCGAGCAGGGCCTTGACCTGCGGGTCCTCCGCCGCCTTGGCGCCCGCCCGGCGGGTGGCGCCGAAGGCGACCAGCTGGGCGTGCTTGAAGTCGATCTCCTGCTGGGCGCGGGCGAAGAACTCGGTGTCCCGGGGGTTCGCGCCCGGCCAGCCGCCCTCGATGAAGCCCACGCCGAAGTCGTCCAGGTGCCGGGCGATGGCCAGCTTGTCCGCGACGGTGAGGTTGATGCCCTCGCGCTGCGCGCCGTCGCGCAGCGTGGTGTCGAAGACGTGGAACGAGTCGTCCAGCTCGTTGGTTTCCGTCACGGTCATGGTCTCAAGGCTCCTGATGTCGAATCTCGGTCGTACCGGAATGACCGGCTCCACCGTGCCTCCATAGTCCCTCGCGCCCGTTCCCCGGCTGAAGGTGGGCCGGAAAACGAAAAAACCCCTCGCGGGTGCGAGAGGTCTGCGCGCGGGTCGAGGACGACGATGGCCACCCGTACCTGGTCGTACGTGGTGGTCACTGCGGACCGGCGCGCCTGCTGCCAATAATGATGGCGAACGAGAGCACGGGGGCAGTCTGGCACAGCTGTGCCCCCGGTTCACCCACTGTCTCAGGATGCGGTCACGCGTCCGCGAGGAGATCGGCCGCCAGGAACTCGTCCACGTGCCGGAGCACCTGGGTCCGGTCGGCGCCGCGCAGGCCGATCGCCACATGGATGGAGAAGCCGTCGAGCAGGGCGCGCAGGCGGGCGGCGAAGCGGTCCGGGTCGACGGCCCGGAACTCGCCCCGCGAGATGCCCTCGGCGACCAGTGCCACCAGGTCCCGGTGCCAGGCGCCCTCGATGGCGGCCTGCCGGTCGCGGGCCGGGTCGCCGGCGTTCTGCGAGCGGTTCCAGACCTCCAGCCAGAGCGTCCAGTGCGGGTCGCGGTGGCCGTCGGGGACGTAGAGGTCGACATAGGCGTCGAGGCGCTCGCGGGCGGTGCCGGGGCGGGTGAGCAGCAGGCCGCGTTCGCCGCCCAGCCGGCCCTCGCTCCACTCCAGGGTCCGCAGCAGCAGTTCGTCCTTGGAGTGGAAGTAGTAGAGGAGATGGCCGCTGCTCATGCCCACCTCCCGGCCGAGGGCGGCCATGGTGAGCTTCTCCAGCCCCCGTTCGGCGATCATCGTCATGGCGGCGGCGAGCACGTCCTCGCGGGGCGGGGCGTTCCTGCGCGCACCGGCCATCGTCGGCTCCTAGATCCTCGGCTGCTGTTGGGTGACGCAGTGGATACCGCCACCACCCGCGAAGATCGTACGGGCGTCCACGAGCGTCACCGCACGCTCGGGGAAGAGACGGCGGAAGATCCCGGCGGCGGTCTCGTCGCGCGGGTCGCCGAAGCCGCACAGCACGACCCCGCCGTTGCAGAGGTAGTGGTTGATGTAGGAGTAGTCGGCCCAGTGGCCGTCGGCCTCCAGGACGGTCGGGGCCGGGACCTCGACGACCTCCAGCGCCCGGCCGCGCGCGTCGGTCTGGGACCGCAGCAGGCCGATGACCTCCCGGGTCACCTCGTGGTCGGGGTGCGCCGGGTCGGGCTGGTGGTGGGCGACGACCACGCCGGGGCGGGCGAAGGCGGCGACGATGTCGACGTGGCCGAGGGTGCCGAAGCCGTGCGGGGGGTAGTCGCCGGTGAGGCCGCGGGGCAGCCAGATCGCCTTGCGGGTGCCGAGCATCCCGTGGATCTCCGCCTCGACCTCCTCGCGGGTCCAGTCCGGGTTGCGCTCGGGGCCGAGCTGGACCGTCTCGGTCAGCAGGACGGTTCCCTCGCCGTCGACGTGGATCGCGCCGCCCTCGTTGACCAGCTTCGAGGCGTACGTCCGGGCGCCCGCGAGGTCGGCGACCTCGGCGGCGATCTTCGCGTCGTGCTCCCAGCGGGCCCAGTGCTGGGCGCCCCAGCCGTTGAACGTCCAGTCCACGGCGGCCAGTTCACGTCCGTCGGTCAGGAAGGTGGGGCCGATGTCCCGCATCCAGGCGTCGTCGAGGTCGCGCTCGACGGTGTCGACGCCGGGGCCGAGCAGCGTCTCGGCGGCCGCCGACTGGCCGGGGCCGCAGACGACCGTCACCGGTTCGAAGCGCAGGATCGCGCGGGCGACACCGGCCCAGGCCAGGCGGGAGGCGCGCAGGTCGTCCGGGTCGTCGAAGGTGGGGTTCGGGCCCGGCCAGGCCATCCAGGTGCGCTGGTGCGGGGTCCATTCGGCGGGCATCCAGAAGCCGTCGGAGGCAGCGGACATGGTGATCCTCACAGGGTGTGACGCTTACAGGAAGTACAGGCGGTTGAGGGAGACGGAGTCGGCGGGTTCCGAGCGGAGCGGCTCGCCGTCGAGGGTGACCAGTCCGGTGCGCTGGTCGACGTCGACCGCTCCGGTGCGGGAGTTGAGGCGCAGGTCGGCGGGGCCGATACCGCGGGTGCCGCGGACGGCGACCCGGCGGCGCCGGGTGGGCATGGTGTCGTTCCCCTGGTCGAGGGCGGCCCGGGCGACGAAGGCCACCGAGATGTCGGCGGGGGTCGCGCCGTGGGCGCCGAACTGCGGTCCCAGGACGAGGGGTTCGCAGGTGTCGGTGGCCGCGTTCGGGTCGCCGGTCACGCCGTACGCGGGGAAGCCGGACTTGAGGACGAGCTGCGGTTTGGCCCCGAAGTACTCCGGGCTCCACAGCACGATGTCCGCGAGCTTGCCGACCTCGATCGAGCCGACCTCGTGCGCGAGGCCGTGCGCGATGGCGGGGTTGATGGTCAGCTTGGCCATGTAGCGCAGGACGCGCGCGTTGTCGTCGCCGCCGTCCGGGGCGCCGAGTTCGGCCTTCATCTTGCCGGCCATGGCGAAGGTGCGGCGGACGGTCTCCCCGGCCCGGCCCATGCCCTGCGCGTCGGACGAGGTGATGCCGATCGCGCCCAGGTCGTGCAGCACGTCCTCGGCGCCCATCGTGCCGGCGCGGATGCGGTCGCGGGCCATGGCGGCGTCGCCGGGCAGGTCGGTCTTGAGGTCGTGGACGGAGACGATCATCCCGTAGTGCTCGGCGACCGCGTCCCGGCCGAAGGGCAGGGTGGGGTTGGTGGAGGAGCCGATGACGTTCGGGACGCCGGCCATCTTCAGCACGTTGGGCACGTGTCCGCCGCCGCAGCCCTCGATGTGGAAGGCGTGGATGGTGCGGCCCTCCAGGACGCGGAGGGTGTCCTCGACCGAGAGGCACTCGTTCAGTCCGTCGCTGTGCAGGGCGACCTGGACGTCGTGCTCCTCGGCGACCCGCAGCGCGGTGTCCAGGGCGCGGGTGTGGGCGCCCATGTCCTCGTGCACCTTGAAACCGGAGGCGCCCCCTTCGGCGAGGGCCTCGACCAGCGGGGCCTCGTGCGAGGACGAACCCCGGCCCAGGAAGCCGATGTTGACCGGCCAGGCGTCGAAGGCGCCGAACGCGTGCCTCAGCGCCCAGGGCGAGTTGACGCCGACGCCCCACACCGGCCCGAACTCCTGGCCGATGATCGTGGTCACGCCGGAGGCCAGCGAGGCCTCCATGATGCGCGGCGACAGCAGGTGGACGTGGGTGTCGACGGCCCCGGCGGTGGCGATCAGCCCCTCGCCGGAGACGATCGAGGTGCCGGTGCCGACCACGACGTCCACCCCGTCGAGGGTGTCGGGGTTGCCGGCCCGCCCGATCGCGCAGATCCGTCCCTCGCGGATGCCGATGGAGACCTTCCGGATGCCGAGCACGGCGTCGATCACGACCACGTTGCTGACGACGACGTCGCAGGTCTCCCGCACGGCGGCGGCCTTCAGGTGCAGTCCGTCCCGGGCGGTCTTGCCGAAGCCGGCCAGGAACTCGTCGCCGTAGCGCTGGGAGTCCTCCTCGACGCGGACGACGAGCCCGGAGTCGCCGAGGCGGACGCGGTCGCCGGCGCGGGGGCCGTGGGTGGCCGCGTACTCGTGGGGGGTGAGGCGGCGGGCCTCGGCGGGGTGGCCTCCGGGGCGGCTCATCGGCCGGCCTCCTCGTCGTGGACGCCCAGGTAGCCGCAGGCGGCCGCCCGGCGCAGGGCCTCCTCGCGGGCGCCGGGCGCGTCCAGCGGCCCGTCGACGAGACCGGCGAAGCCGATGGCGACCCGGCCGCCGCCGATGGGCACCAGGCCGACCTCCAGCGAGTCCCCCGGTCCGAACCGCACGGAGGACCCGGCGGGCACGGCGAGCCGCAGGCCGTAGGCCGCGGCTCGGTCGAAGTCGAGACGCGGGTTGGCCTCGAAGAAGTGGAAGTGGGAGGTGACGGAGACGGGGACGGAGGCCGTGTTGGTGACGGTCAGCCGGACCACCGCCGCCGGATCGGCGTGCTCGGGCCCGGGGAGCAGCGCGCCGGGGCCCTCGGTGCCGAGGGAGCCGCCCCCGATGGGGTCGGTGACGACCGCGAGCCGTGACCCGTCGTCGAAGACGGCCTCCACGTGCACCTCCGTGACGATGTCGGCGACGCCGGGCAGGACGTCGGCCGGGCCGAGGACGGAGCGGGCCGCCTCGACGGCCTCGGCGAGCCGCCTGCCGTCCCGGGCGGCCTCGCAGACGGTGTCCGCGATCAGGGCGGTGGCCTCCGGCACGTTGAGCCTGAGGCCCCGCGCGCGGCGGGCACGGGCCAGCTCGGCGGCTCCGAAGAGCAGCAGCCGGTCGCGTTCGGTGGGGGTCAGCCGCATCTCGTTCCCTTCACTTAGAACACCACTCTAATCAAAGCAATCCTCCAGGGAAAGGCTTGACGGCCATGGCGTCATGACTCACATTGAATGCCGTTCTAAGTGCAGCGCGATGCGAGGGAGCCCGGCCATGCCGATAGAACAGCGCGGAGTCGACACCGTCCCGGACGAGGAACGCACCAGCGGGCCGAAGGACCTGGTCTCGATCCTGCTCGGCTCCAACCTCTGCCTCGGCGTGGTCATCTTCGGCTGGCTGCCGCCGTCCTTCGGGCTCGACTGGTGGTCGTCGGTGAGCGCGATCGTGGCCGGCACGCTGGTCGGCACGGTGTTCACGGCCCCGCTGGCGCTGGTCTCCCTGCGCACCGCGACCAACCTCTCCACCTCCTCCGGCGCGCAGTTCGGGGTGCGCGGGCGGCTGGTCGGCTCGGTGGTGGGCCTGCTGCTGGCCCTCGGCTACACCGCGCTGACCGTGTGGATCGGCGGCGACGTGATGGTGAGCGTGCTGGGGCGGCTGTCCGGCATGGCGGCGGACGGGCCGGCGTACGCCGTCGTCTACACGGTGCTCGCGGCGGCGACGGTGGCGGGCGCGGTCTACGGCTACCGGGTGCTGCTGGCGATGTCCAAGGTGCTCGCCGTCGGCATGACGTCCCTCCTCGTCCTCGGCGTCCTCGCCTACGCGCCCCACTTCACCACCTCCGCCCTCCCGGACGCGGGCGGCTACCTGCTGGGCGGCTACCGGCCGACGTGGTGTCTGGCGGCGGTGGCGGCGGGCCTGTCCGGGCCGGTCGCCTTCATCACCCTCCTCGGCGACTACACCCGCTACATCTCCCCCGCCCGCCACACCTCCCGCCGGGTCCTGCACGCGACCTGGCTGGGCCTGGTCCTGGGCCTGCTGGTGCCCCAGCTGTTCGGCACGTTCACCGCCTACGCGGCACGGGCCGCGACGGACTACGCGGGCCCGCTGGTGGCCGCCTCCCCCTCCTGGTACCTGGTGCCGCTGCTGCTCTCCGCCTCGGCCGGCTCGGTCGGCAACGCGGGCCTGATGCTCTACTCCATGGGCCTCGACCTGGACGCGATCCTGCCCCGCGCCTCCCGGGCGCGGGCCACGTACACGGTCGCCGTGGTGGCCACGGCCTGCGTCTTCGCGGGCCACTACGCCTGGAACGCCCAGTCCGCGATGACGTCCTTCGTGCTGCTGCTGACGGCCGTCGGCACCCCGTGGGCGGTCATCACCCTCATCGGCTTCGCCCGCTGCCGGGGCGTGTACGACGCGGACGCGCTCCAGGTCTTCAACCGCCGCTCCCGGGGCGGGATCTACTGGTACCGGGCGGGCTGGAACGTGCCCGCGACGGCGTCCTGGACGGCCGGCGCCGGCGTCGGCCTGCTGGCGGTGTCCCTGCCGTCGTACGAGGGACCGCTGCTGTCCCTGACGGGCGGGGTGGACTGCAGCTTCCTGCTCTCGGGCGTCACCGGCGGCCTGGTCTACCTCGCGCTCACGGCGGGCCGGCCGCCGGTGCCCGTCACCCCGGCTCCAGTCCCGGCAGGAACCGGCTCGCCCCGAACGCGGGCTTGAGGTCGGTGAACCAGGTCGCGCCCTCGTCGT
Source organism: Streptomyces sp. NPDC104367 (assembly GCF_055583825.1). Lineage (NCBI taxonomy): Bacteria > Bacillati > Actinomycetota > Actinomycetes > Kitasatosporales > Streptomycetaceae > Streptomyces > Streptomyces sp. NPDC104367. The sequence goes on from NZ_JBVJND010000014.1 coordinate 153,314, forward strand.
ACGCGGCGAAGAACGGGCGGCCGACCAGCTCCGGGTCGCGGGCCTGGATCAGGTGCAGGGCGCCGCTCGCGGTGGCGGATCCGACGCCCCGGAAGAGGCGCTCGGCGAACTGCGGGCCGAACAGGTTACGCGTTCTCCCTCCCCCGTGGATCGGGGAGATACCCGCACGGGGGAGGTGATACGCGTCGGGCGGGGGCGGGGTGATCAGCCGAGCCGGTGCATCCAGCCGTGCTTGTCCTCCGCCGTGCCGCGCTGGATGTTCAGCAGGGCCTCGCGGAGCCGGAGGGTGACCTCGCCGGGCTCGCCGTCCGACTGCCGCCACTCGGCGCCCGTGCGCTTGACCGTGCCGACCGGGGTGATGACGGCGGCGGTGCCGCAGGCGAAGACCTCGGTGAGGGTGCCGTTCGCCGAGTCGCGCTGCCACTGGTCGATGGAGACGCGGGCCTCCTCGGACTCGTAGCCGAGGTCGCGGGCGACGGTCAGGAGGCTGTCGCGGGTGACGCCCTCCAGGATGGAGCCGGAGAGGGTCGGGGTGACGATCCGGTCCCCGTACACGAAGTACAGGTTCATGCCGCCGAGTTCCTCGACCCACTTGTGCTCGACCGCGTCGAGGTAGCAGACCTGGTCGCAGCCCTGGGCGGCGGCCTCGGCCTGGGCGAGCAGGGAGGCCGCGTAGTTGCCGCCGGTCTTGGCGTCGCCCATGCCGCCGGGGACGGCGCGGACGCGGTCGTCGGAGGCCCAGATGGAGACGGGCTTGACGCCGCCGGGGAAGTAGGCGCCCGCCGGGGAGGCGATGACCAGGAAGAGGTACTCGTTGGCCGGCTTGACGCCCAGGCCGACCTCGGTGGCGATCATGAAGGGGCGCAGGTAGAGGGACTCCTCGCCGCCGTGCGCCGGGACCCAGTCCTGGTCCTGGCGGACCAGCACGTCACAGGCCTCGATGAAGGTCTCCACCGGCAGCTCGGGCATGGCGAGCCGGCGGGCCGAGCGCTGGAAGCGCTTGGCGTTCTGGTCGGGGCGGAAGGTGGCGACCGTGCCGTCGGGGCGGCGGTAGGCCTTGAGCCCCTCGAAGATCTCCTGGGCGTAGTGCAGGACGTTGGTGGCCGGATCGAGCGGGATCGGCGCGTACGGAACGAGCTGGCCGTCGTGCCAGCCGCGGCCCTCGGTCCACTTGATCATGACCATGTGGTCGGTGAAGTGGCGGCCGAACCCGGGGTTGGCCAGGATCGCCTCGCGCTCGGCGGCGGCGAGCGGGTGCGCGGACGGCTTGAGCTCGATCGTGGGCGTCGTCATGAGTGGTAGTCCTTCACCGGTTGTAGTAGTGGCCGCGCTCACACCCTTGTCTCGTCTCGTAGGACGTCCGAGCATTCCCTCACACCGCGGCTCCGCGTTCGATTATCGCGCGGGGCCGGGACGGACGGAATCGGGGTGGGAGCGGACCGGGGTAGATGGTGACACCCGGCGGCAGGCATGGGGAAGCCGCCGGGCGCTGGTGCGACCCGGCGGCTTCGAAGTCGTGCTTCGAGTGGCTCGGGTCAGCCGGCTACTCGGACGGCCAGCGCGTCGCCGATCTCCGAGGTGGAGCGGGCGGGCTTGCCCTGGCGCTCGGTGAGGTCGGCGGTGACGGCCTCCTCGACGCGGGCGGCCTCGGCGTCGTAGCCGAGGTGGCGCAGCAGCAGGGCGACGGACAGGACCGTGGCGGTGGGGTCGGCCTTGCCCTGGCCGGCGATGTCGGGCGCGGAACCGTGGACCGGCTCGAACATCGAGGGGAACTCGCGGGAGGGGTTGATGTTGCCGCTCGCCGCGACGCCGATGCCGCCGGAGACGGCCGCGGCGAGGTCGGTGATGATGTCGCCGAAGAGGTTGTCGGTGACGATGACGTCGAACCGGGCCGGGTCGGTGACCAGGTAGATGGTGGCGGCGTCGACGTGGATGTAGTCCGTCGTGACCTCGGGGAACTCCGCGGCCACCTGGTTGAAGATGTTCGTCCACAGGTGCCCGGCGAAGGTCAGCACGTTGTTCTTGTGGACCAGCGTGAGCTTCTTGCGGGGGCGGGCCTGGGCGCGGGCGAAGGCGTCCCGGACGACGCGCTCGACACCGAAGGCCGTGTTGACGGAGACCTCGGTGGCGACCTCGTGCTCGGTGCCCTTGCGGATGGTGCCGCCGTTGCCCGTGTAGGGGCCCTCGGTGCCCTCGCGGACCACGACGAAGTCGATCTCCGGCTCGCCGGCCAGCGGGGTGGCGACACCGGGGAGGAGCTTCGACGGACGCAGGTTGACGTGGTGGTCGAAGGCGAAGCGGAGCTTGAGCAGGAAGCCGCGCTCCAGGACGCCGGAGGGGACGCTCGGGTCGCCGATCGCGCCCAGCAGGATGACGTCGTGCTGCTTCAGCGCGTCGAGGTCGGCGTCGGTGAGGGTCTCACCGGTGGCGTGGTAACGCTTGGCGCCGAAGTCGTACTCCTTGGTCTCCAGCTTCACATCCTGCGGGAGGACGGCGGAGAGGACCTTGAGGCCTTCGGCCACGACTTCCTGCCCGATGCCGTCACCGGGGATCACTGCGAGATCGATGCTGCGAGACATGCCCGGCACCCTACTCCTCGTCCCATGGGATGACATGCACCGTCCGCCATACGGACATGGCGGGGTGTTCGTTCGACCGGCGTTCACCCGTACGCGGGGACGTCGTTGGTCCGCGCTGGGCAGTTTCCCGGGTATGGACATCCCCGACTTCGGTATTCCGCCCCGCCTCGCCGCCCGGATGAGCATGGCCGAGCAGTACGAGTACCTGCGCACCCGGCCGGTGGGCCGCCGGACGCTGGTGACGGCGGGCGCGCTGGCGGGCGGCGGGCTGCTGGGCGGCTGCTCGGGCGGGGCGGCCCCGGCGGCGGCTCCGGCGGCGGCCACCTCGGCGGTCCGCGGCTCGGCGGTCACGCCCTTCGGCCGCCATCTCGCCTTCGGCGCCGACCCGCGCACGCAGATGCGGATCTCCTGGCAGGTGCCGTTCGCGGTACGGAGGCCGTTCGTGCGGATCGGGACACGGCCGGACGCGCTGGGCACCCGGGTCGCCGCCGAGATCCGGCACCTGCACACGCCGGGCGTGCAGGGCGTGCGCCCGGTGGTCGAGCAGTACTACGTGCACGCGGCCCTGGACCGCCTGACCCCCGGCACCACGTACTACTACGGCGTCGGCCACGAGGGCTGGGACCCGGCCGGCCCGCGCCACCGCGCCTCCGTCGCCTCCTTCCGCACCGCGCCCGCGACGCCCGGGCGGTTCGTGTTCACGGCCTTCGGGGACCAGGGCGTCAGCCAGGCCGGGAAGGCCAGTGACAGCGCGCTGCTGAAGCAGGACCCGGCCTTCCATCTGCACGCGGGCGACATCTGCTACGCGGACGGCAACGGCACGGGCAGGACCAGCGACGGCTACGACGCCCGGGAGTGGGACCGCTTCCTGCGGCAGAACGAGGCGGTGGCCCGCTCGGTCCCGTGGATGGTGACGACCGGCAACCACGACATGGAGGCCTGGTACTCCCCCGACGGCTACGGCGGCCAGTACGCCCGCTTCGCCCTCCCGGACAACGGCTTCGACCCGCACGGGGCGCCGGGCGTGTACGCGTTCACCTACGGCAACGTGGGCTTCGTGGCGCTGGACGCGAACGACGTGTCGTACGAGATCCCCGCCAACCTCGGCTACAGCGGCGGGCGTCAGACGAAGTGGCTGGAGCGGAAGCTGAAGGAGCTGCGGGCGGCGCGGGACGTGGAGTTCGTGGTCGTCTTCTTCCACCACTGCGCGTACTCGACGTCCTCGCACGCCTCCGACGGGGGCGTCAGGGCGGCCTGGCTGCCGCTGTTCGCCAGGTACCAGGTGGACCTGGTGGTCAACGGGCACAATCACGTCTACGAGCGCACCGACGCGGTCAAGGGCGGCGAGGTCGGCCGCGCGGTGCCGGTCGGCGGCTCGACCGACCCGACCCGGGACGGGATCGTCCACGTCACGGCGGGCGGCGGCGGACGGAACCTCTACGCGTTCCCGTCCGGGGTCAGGGACAGCTACGAGGGGCATGTCACCCGGCACGGCGCGGTGGACAGCTTCCACTGGGCCGAGGGACAGCACAGCGTGGCGGAGACGGTGGAGTGGTCACGGGTGCGCTACACCGGCTTCTCCTTCCTCAGGGTCGAGGCGGAGGCCGGTACGGCTCCGAGGCTGAAGGTGTCGGCGCTGGCCCAGAACGGCACGCGGATCGACCACTTCGAGGTACGGCGCGGGGCGTGAGCCCCCGGAGTACGGCGCGGCTGTCCCGGCCGCGCCGTACTCCGTGCGGGTGCGGCTCCCGGTCGGGGGGGCCGTCGCTCAGTGGCCGGTCTCGCCGCCGTTGTCACGGCGGTCGAGGGCGCGCTGGAGAGCGGCGGCCGCGTTCTTGCGCTCGGAGTCGCTCGTGCGGGACACGTGGCGGACTCGGCGGCGGACGGTCGTCTCGGCCATGGGAATCGACTCCTTAGACGTACGCGGAGTACGCGAGGGGGGATACGAGACGCCGGAAGGGGCGGGGAGCGGTGCCGCAGGGGTTGCCTGCACGGGGCCCGGCTCACGACCGCCATTCGCTTGGTCGAGCGAGACGTTCGGCTTCTACAAAAATAAGGGAGCGGCCCGCTCCTGTCTGCACAATTACTCGGACTTCCTACTATCTGAGACGGCGGGCCGGCACCGAGGCGGCGGAACGGGCATGGGAACGGGCCGGGAAGCCTGCTCGTGGGTCAGGCTTCCCGGCCCGTGCTCGGGCGGGCTGAGGGTCAGCCCATGTGCGGGTACGTGTAGTCGGTCGGCGGGACCAGCGTCTCCTTGATGGCCCGGGTCAGGGTCCAGCGCAGCAGGTTCTGCGGGGCGCCGGCCTTGTCGTTGGTGCCGGAGGCACGGCCGCCGCCGAAGGGCTGCTGGCCGACGACGGCGCCGGTCGACTTGTCGTTGATGTAGAAGTTGCCGGCCGCGTAGCGCAGCTTCTCCATCGTGTACGCCGCCGCCGCGCGGTCGTTGGAGACGACCGAGCCGGTGAGCGCGTAGTCGGAGACCGACTCCATCTGCGTCAGCATCTCGTCGTACCGGTCGTCCTCGTAGACGTGCACGGCGAGGAACGGGCCGAAGTACTCGGTGCGGAAGACCTCGTTCTCCGGGTCGGAGCACTCCACGACGGTCGGGCGCACGAAGTAGCCGACGGAGTCGTCGCAGGTGCCGCCCGCGACGATCGCGCACGCCGGGTCCTGCTTGGCGCGCTCGATGGCGTCCCGGTTCTTGGCGAACGCGCGGTCGTCGATGACGGCGCCGATGAAGTTCGACAGGTCGGTGACGTCACCCATGGTCAGGTAGTCGACCTCGGCCGCGAACTCCTCCTTGAAGCCGGAGTTCCAGATGGAGGCCGGGATGTAGGCGCGGGAGGTCGCGCTGCACTTCTGGCCCTGGTACTCGAAGGCGCCGCGGGTGAGGGCGGTCTTGAGGACCGCGCGGTCGGCCGAGGGGTGGGCGACCAGGAAGTCCTTGCCGCCGGTCTCGCCGACCAGACGCGGGTAGGTGCGGTAGTTCTCGATGTTGTTGCCGACCGTCTTCCACAGGTACTGGAAGGTCTTGGTGGAACCGGTGAAGTGGATGCCGGCGAGGTCCCGGTGGACCAGCGCGACCTTCGACACCTCGATGCCGTCGCCGGTGACGAGGTTGATGACGCCCTTGGGCAGACCGGCCTCCTCCAGCAGCTGCATCAGCAGCACGGCGGCGTGGGTCTGGGTCGGGGACGGCTTCCAGACGACGACGTTGCCCATGAGGGCGGGCGCGGTCGGCAGGTTGCCCGCGATCGCGCTGAAGTTGAAGGGCGTGATCGCGTAGACGAAGCCCTCCAGCGGGCGGTGGTCCATGCGGTTCCACACGCCCGGGGAGTTGGCCGGGGGCTGCTCGGCCAGGATCTGGCGGGCGTAGTGGACGTTGAAGCGCCAGAAGTCGATCAGCTCGCAGGGCGAGTCGATCTCGGCCTGCTGGGCGGTCTTGGACTGACCGAGCATGGTGGAGGCGGCGATGGTCTCGCGCCAGGGGCCGGAGAGCAGCTCGGCGGCGCGCAGGATGATCGCCGCGCGGTCGTCGAAGGACATCGCGCGCCAGGCGGGCGCGGCGGCGAGGGCCGCGTCGACGGCGTCCTGGGCGTCCTGGGCGGTGGCGTGGCGGCCGGTGCCGATGACGGCCTTGTGGTGGTGCGGCTGCACGACCTGGAACGGCTCGCCGCCGCCGAGCCGACGCTCGCCGCCGATGGTCATCGGCAGCTCGATCGGGTTCTCGGCCAGCTCCTTGAGCCTGGCCTCCAGCCGGGCCCGCTCGGGCGAGCCGGGGGCGTAGCCGTGCACCGGCTCGTTGACGGGGGTGGGGACCTGGGTCACAGCGTCCATGGGATCCGTAACTCCTTGTACGTGAGCGGGTGGTGAAGCGTGCTGGGGCTCAGCCCTTGCTGATCATCGAGCGGAGGAAGAAGCGCAGGTTCGCCGGCTTCTCCGCGAGCCGCCGCATGAAGTAGCCGTACCAGTCGGTGCCGTAGGCGGTGTAGACGCGCATGCGGTGGCCCTCGGCGGCGAGCCGCAGGTGCTCGTCGCCGCGGATGCCGTACAGCATCTGGAACTCGTACTCGTCGGGCTTGCGGCCCGCGCGCCGGGCGAGCTCCTGGGCGATGGAGATGAGGCGCGGGTCGTGGGAGCCGACCATCGGGTACCCCTCGCCCTCCATCAGCGTGCGCAGGATCCGCACGTACGCCTTGTCGATCTCGCCCTTCTGCTGGTACGCGACCTCGGCGGGCTCCTTGTAGGCGCCCTTGACCAGGCGGACGCGGCTGCCGGCCTCGGCGAGGCGGCGGGCGTCGGCCTCGGTGCGGAAGAGGTAGGCCTGGATGACGCAACCGGTCTGCGGGAAGTCGCGGCGCAGTTCCTCGTGGATGGCGAACATCGAGTCGAGGGTGGTGTGGTCCTCGGCGTCGAGGGTGACGGTCGTGCCGATGGCGGCCGCCGCCTCGACCACGGGCCGTACGTTCGCCAGGGCGAGCTCGTGGCCGCCCTGGAATGCGGGGGCGGGCCCGGAGGGCCCTTCGAGCAGGGTGGTGGTGGGCGACGGGAGGGCCTGGCCGAACATCGAGAGCTTGACCGACATCTCGACGCGCTCGCCGAGGCCGAGGTCCTTCAGCCGCGCGACGAGGGCGAGGTAGGCGTCCCGGGCGGCGGTGGCCTGCTCGGGGGTGGTGATGTCCTCGCCGACGACGTCCATCGTCAGCTCCAGACCGCGGTCGGTGAGCCGCTCGATGATCGGGACGATGTCGTCGACCGTCTCTCCGGGGATGAACCGGTCGACGACCTGCTTCGTCACCGGAGCCGCCGAGATCAGTCGGCGCATCCGGTCGCTGCGCGACGCGGCGAGAATCACGGGACCCAGCACGGGGCACCTCCACAACACATGCCAGAACAGCCGCGATCCGACGGAGTGGATACGGCACGGGGAACCACCGTGAAAGTTAAGGATCCCTCCGATCGTGGGCCATCGACAGCTGTCACGCATCCGTGCCACAGATCTCAGACAGATGTATGAAGGCCCCGGGGAACTGCGGGAGAATGCCCGGGTGACGTCGGAATTCAAGGGTGACTACCAGGAGCTGGTCGACGAGATCTCGGAGCTGCTGGGCGTCCCGGCGACCCTGGAGAACCGCGACTTCGAGCTGATCGCCTTCGGTGCCTACGACAGCGAGGGCGACCTCGACCCGTCGGCGCTGGACCCGGTCCGCACCCGCTCGATCCTGACCCGGCGCTCCACGGCGGCGGTCCGCACCTGGTTCGAGGGCTTCGGCATCACCCGGGCGACCGGACCGGTCCGCATCCCGCCGACCCCGGAGGCCGGGGTGTACCGGGGCAGGATCTGCCTGCCGGTACGCCATCGGGGTGTCGTGCTCGGGTACGTGTGGCTGCTGGACGACGATCCGGGCCCGACGGACGCCCAGCTGACCGCGGCCATGGGGGTGGCCGGGCGGCTCGGGGCGCTGCTCGCGGACGAGGCGCGGGCGGGGGCCGGGCTGGGCCGGGAGCTGCGGGCGGTGCTGGTCGCGGAGAGCGGCTGGCAGCGGGACATGGCGGTGGCCGAGCTGCGGACCGCCCTGGGCGCCCGCGCCGACGGCCCGCACACGCTGCTCTGTGTGGCCCCCTGGCCGTCCGCCGACCCGGACGACGCCCCGTCGCCGCGCACGGTCCCGCACGCGACCGCGCTGTGCACGCTGCCGTGGGGGGAGACCGGTCTGGGGCTCGCCGTGCTGGTCAGGCTGCGCAGCACCGATGTGGCCACCCCCGCCCTGACCGCCGCCGGACGGCTGCTCAAGGAGGCGCGGGACGCGCGGTCCCCGGCGCTGCGCGGCGCCGGGGCACGGACCGCGGCCGCCGTCGCCGCGGGGTTCGCGGCCACGGCCGGTACGGTCGCGGCCGGCGTGGGCGGGGCCCGCACCGGGCTCGCCGAGCTGGCCACGGTCTGGCGGGAGGCGGTGGGCGCGACCCGGGCGGCGCTGGCGGAGCCCCGCTTCGGGCCGGTCGCGCAGTGGGGCGGCATCGGGCCGTACCGGCTGCTCACCGCGCTGCCGCCGGAGTCGGCGCCCGACCCGGCCGTCGCCCCGCTGCTCACCCCGGCCCACCGGGAGCTGGCCCGCACCGCCGAGGCGTACCTCGACTGCGCCGGCCAGGCGGGCCGCACGGCGGCGGCGCTCGGCATCCACCGGCAGACGCTGTACTACCGGCTGTCCCGCGTCGAACAGCTCACCGGCCTCGACCTGGACGACGGCGAGGACCGTCTGCTCCTGCACATGGCGCTCAAGGAGTCCCGGCTCCGGTAGCGCTCCGCCGGGAGAGCCCCCGGCCGGTGACGCCGACGGGGCCGCGGGCTACGTGTAGCCGCCGCGGCGCGGCAGGCCGTGCTCGTCGCGCAGCATCTCCTCCGTGGTGACCGGCACCCGCCGCTGCTCGTGCAGGGCGGTGGAGGCCGCGTCGCCGGTGACGGTCGCCGCCTCCTCGTCGCCGATGTTCCGGATGTTGATGCCGTGCATGTTGTGCTGCGCGTGGATCAGCTCGTGCCCGTAGACCAGGAAGGCGGGCGAGACGGACTCGCCCTCCTGCGCGCCCTCGCTGTCCCGCAGGTTGTGCGGCACGGCGACGATGCTGGTGCTGCCCCTGCCGGGGGCGTCGGGGGCGGACGCGAGTCCTTCGGGCGTGTCGACGGCCGCCTCCGCGCCGACCACGCTGTTGCCGCCCATGAACTCGATCTGCTCGGGGTGGAAGGGCACCACGCCCACCATGGCCGCGCCGGCGCCCGCGACCCCGGCGGTGAGACCGCCGACCAGGTTGCGGCCGTGCTGCCGGGAGAGCAGCCGGGCGTGGTGGGACAGCATCTGGTCCTCGAAGCCCTGCACCGGCGCGGGCGTGCGGTCCTCGCCGAACGGCCGCGGGGTCGACGAGGTCCTGATGCCCTGCCCGCCGACCACCCGCGACCAGGTGTTCGACAGCTGGGCCAGGCCCTCGGTGTCCTCGGGACCGATGTCGGCGCCGACGGGACGCAGGCCGAACCGGCGCAGGATGCCCACGTACTGGATGTGCCGCTGCTGGATCTCGTCGAGCAGCTCCTTCAGCGCGGTGGTGCGCGCGTTGGTCGCCCGGCCGGCCGGACCGTCGGCGCGGAACTGCCCGTAGACCATGTGCTCGGCGGTGTCCAGGGACGAGCCGAGGTCGTCGCAGTGCTTCTGCTGGCTCTCCCTGCCCCGCATCCGGAACCCGAACCCCTGGGCCGTGGTGATCAGGGACCGGGCGGTGCCCAGCATCTCCTCCACCGCGTCGACGATGGGCTGGATCTCCGGGTCGGCCGTCCTGGTCCGCTGCACCGTCGCGACGGGGTCCCGCTGCCGCTGGACCGTCCGGGTCACCGCTTCGTTGCCGGCGGTCCGCTGGAGGTCCCGGACGCCCGCAGGGCTCAGGTCCCGCACGGGCGGCCGGACGGTCGCCGTTCCGGACCGCTGCCGCCCGGCCGCGGTCTCCTCGACCGCGCCGGGCCGTTGCTGCGCGCGCACGCCACATCTCCTTCATGTCCGCCAGGGCAGAGACGAAGAATCCTTCACCCCCCGGCGGCACGCGGGGAAGGGTCTGGAGGGCAGGCCCGGGGGCAGACACCGCGGGCCCCCGGGGCGCCGCAACGACGCGGACGCGTAGGTCAGGCCCTGGTGGCGGCCTCGACGATGCGGCGCAGGCCCTCGGTGAGCGCGTCGCCGTCGGGGGCGGTGCCGGGGTCGAAGGTCCACGCCGAGATCAGGCCCGACATCAGGGTCATGTAGAAGCGGCCGAGGGTGTCGGCGGTCTCGTCGGAGACCTGCTCCTCCGGTACGCCCATCATCAGCGAGGTCAGCCCGCGGCCGCCCTCCCGCTGGGCGCGGGCCAACTGGTCGCGGACCTCCGGCAGCTGATCGCCCGTCGCCATGATCTCCACGCTGAGCCGCCACATCGTGCCGGGCTCGCGCATGCTGGCGACGATGTTCGTCCAGACCTCGCGGAACCGCTCCAGCGAGCCGGGCGCTCCGGTGAGCACGCCGTCGGCGCCCTCGAAGGACAGCTCCTCCACCAGCGCGATGTAGGCCTGTGCGAGCAGCGCGTCCTTGGAGCCGTAGTGGTAGCCGATGGAGGCGAGGTTGGTCCCCGACTCCCTGACCACGTCGCGCGCCGTCGTCCGCGCGAACCCCTTCTCCAGCAGGCAGCGCTTGGCGCCTTCGAGCAGATCCTCGCGGTGTCCCATGGGGTCACCCTACTCCGCGATCCATACAGACGTCCTATACGAGTGACTTACACGCTCGTTCTAGACAAGTGTTTTATACGGCCGTACATTTCTCGGCATGACGAACCCGAAGAGCACGACCACGGGCACGACCGCGTGCCTGACCGCGGGCACGCCCGCAGGTGAGACCGGCTCCCTTGCCGGGCGCCGCGAATGGACGGCGCTCGGCGTGCTGATGCTGCCGCTGCTCCTCGTCTCGATGGACGTCTCGGTCCTCTACTTCGCCCTCCCGGCGATCGGCGCGGACCTGCGGCCGAGCGGCACCCAGCAGCTGTGGATCCTGGACGTGTACGGCTTCGTCCTGGCCGGCCTGCTGATGACCATGGGCGCCCTGGGCGACCGCATAGGGCGCCGCCGCCTGCTGCTGACGGGCGCCGCGGCCTTCGGCGGCGCCTCGCTCCTCGCCGCGTACGCCGGCAGCGCCGGCACCCTGATCGCCGCCCGCGCGGTCCTCGGCGTCGGCGGCGCGACCCTGATGCCCTCGACGATGGCCCTGCTGCGCACCATGTTCACCGACCCCGGCCAGCGCGCGAAGGCGATCGGACTGTGGTCCGGGGTGATGACGGGCGGCATCGCGCTCGGCTCCGTGCTGAGCGGCGTCCTCGTCGAGCACTTCTGGTGGGGCTCGGTCTTCCTGGTCAACCTGCCCGCGATGGCCCTGCTGCTGGTCCTCGGCCCGGTCCTGCTCCCGGAGTCCCGAAACCCCTCCCCCGGCCGCTTCGACTGGCCGAGCGTCCCGCTCTCGATGGCCGCCGTGCTCCCGGTGGTCTACGGCCTGAAGGAGATCGCCTCCGAGGGCCGGCACCCGCTGTACGTCGTCTCGGTCACCGTCGGCCTGTGCTTCGGCGCGCTCTTCGTCCACCGCCAGCGCACCACCGGCTCCCCGCTGGTCCCGCCGGCCCTGCTGCGCGGCCGCGGCTTCGCCCCGGCGCTGGTCCTCAACCTCCTCGCCTCGCTCGCCATGCTGGGCTCGGCGGTCTTCACCACCCAGTACCTCCAGTCGGTGCTCGGGATGAGCCCGCTCGCGGCGGCGCTGTGGAGCCTGCTGCCCTCGGTGTTCATCGGCGTCGCCGGACCGGTCACGGCCCTGCTGGTGCAGCGGGGCGTGGACCGGGGGTACGTGGTCGCGGGCGGCTTCGCGGCCATGGCGGCCGGGTTCGTGCTGCTCGCCCTCGTCGGCACCGACTCGCTGTGGCTGGTGCTGACCGGGGCCGGCGTCCTCGCCTGCGGAATGGTCGCGATCATGTCCCAGCTGACCGGCCTCGCGATGGGCGGGGCACCGGTGGAGCGGGCCGGGACGGTGTCCTCGCTGCTGGAGACGGGCACGGAGTTCGGCGGCGCGCTGGGCATGGCCGTGCTCGGGTCGATCGGTACGGCGGTCTACCGCCACCGGATGCCGGACACGGCTCCGGCCGGGGCCCGCGAGACCCTGGGCGGCGCGCTGGCCGCGGCGGACCGGCTGCCGGGGCACACCGGAAAGGCGCTGGCCCGGACCGCGCGGGAGGCGTTCACCAGCGGGATGCAGGGGGCGGCGGTCGCGGGGGCGGTGCTGCTGGCGGGGGCCGCGGTCGCGGCGGGGGTGACGCTGCGCGGGGCCGGCGAGTAGGCGGACATGCGAACGCCGGGTGGACCGACGCGAGTCGGCCCACCCGGCGTTCGTGCGTCAGGCGCTAGACCAGGTTCACGGAGCGGGCCGACGTGGCACCGATCTCCGCCTCGACCTCGGCCAGCACACCGGGGGCCACCGTGTCGTCGACGGTGAGGACGGCGAGCGCCTCGCCGCCCACGGCGGAACGGGCCACCTGCATGCCGGCGATGTTGATGCCCGCCTCGCCCAGGATGCGGCCGACGGTGCCGACGACGCCCGGACGGTCCTCGTAGCGCAGCACCAGCAGGTGGTCGGCGATCGCGAGGTCGACGTCGTAGTCACCGACCGCGACGATCTTCTGGAGGTGCTTCGGGCCGGCCAGGGTGCCGGAGACCGACACCTCCTCGCCGTCCGCGAGCGTGCCGCGCACGGTCACCACGTTGCGGTGCTCGCTCGCCTCGGAGCTGGTGGTCAGGCGCACCTCGACACCGCGCTCCTGCGCGAACAGCGGCGCGTTGACGTAGGAGACCGTCTCGTCGACGACGTCCTCGAAGACGCCCTTGAGCGCGGACAGCTCCAGCACCTTCACGTCGTGCTGGGTGATCTCGCCGTACACCTCGACGTCGAGACGGACCGCGACCTCGCCCGCGAGGGCGGTGAAGATGCGGCCGAGACGCTCGGCGAGCGGCAGGCCCGGCTTGACGTCCTCGGCGATGACACCGCCCTGGACGTTGACCGCGTCCGGGACCAGCTCGCCGGCGAGGGCGAGGCGGACGGACTTGGCGACCGCGATACCGGCCTTCTCCTGGGCCTCGTCGGTGGAGGCGCCGAGGTGCGGGGTGCAGACGACCTGGTCCAGCTCGAAGAGCGGGGAGTCGGTGCACGGCTCCTTCGCGTACACGTCGAGGCCGGCGCCGGCGACCCGGCCCTCCTTCAGCGCCGCGTACAGCGCCTCCTCGTCGACGATGCCACCGCGCGCGGCGTTGACGATGCGCACGGACGGCTTGACCCTGCGCAGCGCCTCCTCACCGATGAGGCCGAGGGTCTCGGGGGTCTTCGGGAGGTGCACGGTGATGAAGTCGGAGACCTCCAGCAGCTCGTCCAGCGACAGCACCTTGACGCCCATCTGGGCGGCGCGGGCGGGCTGGATGTAGGGGTCGTAGGCCACGACCTTCATGCCGAAGGCGGACATGCGCTGCGCGACCAGGGCGCCGATGCGGCCGAGGCCGACGACACCGAGGGTCTTCTCGGCGAGCTCGACACCGGTGTACTTGCTGCGCTTCCACTCGCCGTTCTTCAGGGCCGAGTTGGCCTGCGGGATGTGGCGGGCGGTGGCGACGAGGAGACCGCAGGCCAGCTCGGCGGCGGTCACGATGTTGGAGGTCGGCGCGTTGACGACCATCACGCCGGCCTTGGTGGCGGCGGAGACGTCGACGTTGTCCAGGCCGACGCCGGCCCGTGCGACGACCTTGAGCTTCTTCGCCGCGGCGACGGCCTCGGCGTCGACCTTGGTGGCGGAGCGGATCAGGATCGCGTCCACGTCGGCGATGGCCGGGAGCAGCGCGGCTCGGTCTGCTCCGTTGGTGTGCCGGATCTCGAAGTCCGGGCCCAGCGCGTCGACGGTGGCGGGCGACAGCTCTTCAGCGATGAGTACGACAGGTTTCGAGCTCACGTGAGTCCTCACATGTCCAATGCGGACGGCCGTCCCGACGGCCGCTGGCGGTGGAGGGGGCTACCGCGGAGACGCACGACGCTGTGGGCCTGACGCGTATGTAGTACGGCAGTGTAGTGGCGTGGCGTAAGTCGTCCTGCGCCTCTGCGGAAGGATCACCCGTCCGAGATTCGACGGGGTGGACAACGGGGCCGGAGCGACTGGCTCCGGCCCCGTCGACTGAGGCCTACGCCTCCTCGTTCACCCAGCTCATCAGCTTGCGCAGCTGCTTGCCGGTGGTCTCCAGCAGGTGCTCGGAGTCCTGCTGCTTGTACTCGTTGTACTTCTTCAGACCGCCGTGGTACTCGGCCATCCACTCACGGGCGAAGGTGCCGTCCTGGATCTCGGCGAGGACCTTCTTCATCTCGGCCTTGGTGGCGTCCGTGATGATCCGCGGGCCGGTGACGTAGTCGCCCCACTCGGCGGTCTCGGAGATCGACCAGCGCATCTTCTCCAGGCCGCCCTCGTACATGAGGTCCACGATCAGCTTCAGCTCGTGCAGGCACTCGAAGTACGCGATCTCCGGCTGGTAGCCGGCCTCGGTCAGCGTCTCGAAACCGGCCTTGACCAGGGCGGCCGTACCGCCACAGAGCACCGCCTGCTCACCGAACAGGTCGGTCTCGGTCTCCTCGGTGAAGGTGGTCTTGATGACGCCGGCGCGGGTGCCGCCGATGCCCTTGGCGTAGGACAGGGCGAGCGCGAAGCCGCCGCCGGTGGCGTCCTGCTCGACGGCCACGATGCAGGGAACGCCGCGGCCCTCCTCGTACTGACGGCGCACCAGGTGGCCCGGGCCCTTGGGGGCGACCATGCAGACGTCGACGCCCGCCGGGGGCTTGATGAAGTCGAAGCGGATGTTCAGGCCGTGACCGAAGAACAGCGCGTCGCCGTCCTTCAGGTTCGGGGCGATGGACTCCTCGTAGACCTGGGCCTGGATCGGGTCCGGGACCAGGATCATGATGACGTCGGCCTCGGCCGCGGCCTCCGCCGGGGTCACCACGCGCAGGCCCTGCTCCTCGGCCTTGGCCTTGGACTTGGAGCCCTCGTGCAGGCCGACGCGGACGTCGACACCGGAGTCGCGCAGCGACAGGGCGTGGGCGTGGCCCTGGCTGCCGTAGCCGATGACCGCGACCTTGCGGCCCTGGATGATGGACAGGTCGGCGTCAGCGTCGTAGAACAGCTCGGCCACTTTGGGTTCTCTCCTTGGTGTGCAGATGTTGCGTCCCACCGTATGACGGCGGGTGGAAGGGAAGTCTCGGGGTCTCGGCATGCGGGCGGCCGACGGTCGTCGGGCCGCCCGCTTCCAGCCTTACGCAGATCGGTCGAGTGCGCGCAGCGACCGGTCGGTGATCGAACGGGCACCGCGGCCGATCGCGATCGTGCCGGACTGGACCAGCTCCTTGATGCCGAACGGCTCCAGCATCTTGAGCATGGCGGTCAGCTTCTCGTTGCTGCCGGTGGCCTCGATGGTGACGGCCTCCGGGGAGACGTCGACGGTCTTGGCGCGGAACAGCTGGACGATCTCGACGATCTGGGAGCGCGTCTCGTTGTCGGCGCGCACCTTCACCAGAACGAGTTCGCGCTGAACGGCCGATCCGGGCTCCAGCTCGACGATCTTCAGCACCTCGACGAGCTTGTTGAGCTGCTTGGTGACCTGCTCCAGCGGCAGGGCTTCGACGCTCACCACGATCGTGATGCGGGAGATGTCGGCGTGCTCGGTGACGCCGACGGCGAGCGAGTCGATGTTGAAGCCGCGGCGGGAGAAGAGGGCGGCGATCCGGGCCAGGATGCCCGGCTTGTTCTCCACCAGGACGGAGAGCGTGTGCTTGGACATGATTCTTCTGCGTCTCTCTCGCTCAGTCGTCTTCGTTGTCGCCGAAGTCGGGGCGGAGGTCCCGGGCGGCGAGGATCTCGTCGTTGGAGGTGCCGGCGGCGACCATCGGCCACACCATGGCGTCCTCGTGGACGATGAAGTCGATGACGACCGGGCGGTCGTTGATGGAGTTCGCCTCTTCGATGGCCTTGTCGAGGTCGTCCGGGGACTCGCAGCGGATCGCGTGGCAGCCCATGGCCTCCGACAGCTTGACGAAGTCGGGGACCCGGGTGCCGCGGGCGTCCGGGTTGACGTCTTCCGGCCCGGAGTGCAGCACGGTGTTGGAGTACCGCTGGTTGTAGAACAGGGTCTGCCACTGGCGGACCATCCCGAGGGCGCCGTTGTTGATGATGGCGACCTTGATCGGGATGTTGTTCAGGGCGCAGGTGGTCAGTTCCTGGTTGGTCATCTGGAAGCAGCCGTCGCCGTCGATCGCCCAGACCGTACGGTCCGGGGCGCCGGCCTTGGCACCCATGGCGGCCGGGACCGCGTAGCCCATGGTTCCGGCGCCGCCGGAGTTCAGCCAGGTCGCGGGCTTCTCGTACTGGACGAAGTGCGCGGCCCACATCTGGTGCTGGCCGACGCCCGCCGTGAAGATCGTGCCCTCGGGGGCGAGCTGTCCGACGCGCTCGATGACCTGCTGCGGGGAGAGCGAGCCGTTCTCCGGCAGGTCGTAGCCGAGCGGGTAGGTCTCGCGCCAGCGGGAGAGGTCCTTCCACCAGGCGCTGTAGTCGCCCTTGTGGCCCTCGCCGTGCTCCTTCTGCACCGCCTGGATCAGGTCGGCGACGACCTCGCGGGCGTCACCGACGATCGGCACGTCGGCGGCGCGGTTCTTGCCGATCTCCGCGGGGTCGATGTCGGCGTGGACGATCTTGGCGTACGGGGCGAAGCTGTCCAGCTTGCCGGTGACGCGGTCGTCGAAGCGGGCTCCGAGGGCGACGATCAGGTCGGCCTTCTGCAGCGCGGTGACGGCGGTGACCGAACCGTGCATGCCCGGCATTCCCACGTGCAGCGGGTGGCTGTCGGGGAACGCGCCGAGCGCCATCAGGGTGGTGGTGACGGGCGCTCCGGTGAGCTCGGCGAGGACCTTCAGCTCGGCGGTGGCGCCGGCCTTGATCACACCGCCGCCGACGTAGAGCACCGGCCGCTTCGCGGCGGTGATCAGCTTGGCGGCCTCGCGGATCTGCTTGGCGTGCGGCTTGGTCACCGGGCGGTAGCCGGGCAGGTCCATGACCGGCGGCCAGGAGAAGGTGGTCTTCGCCTGGAGGATGTCCTTGGGGATGTCGACGAGGACCGGGCCGGGGCGGCCGGTGGAGGCGATGTGGAACGCCTGCGCGATGATCCGCGGGATGTCCTCGGCCTTGGTGACCAGGAAGCTGTGCTTGGTGATCGGCATCGTGATGCCGACGATGTCCGCCTCCTGGAAGGCGTCCGTACCGATCGCGGCCGAGACCACCTGGCCGGTGATCGCCACGAGCGGCACCGAGTCCATGTTGGCGTCCGCGATCGGGGTCACCAGATTGGTCGCACCCGGGCCCGAGGTCGCCATGCAGACGCCGACCTTGCCGGTGGCCTGCGCGTAACCGGTGGCCGCGTGACCGGCGCCCTGCTCGTGGCGGACCAGGACGTGACGGACCCGGGTGGAGTCCATCATCGGGTCGTACGCGGGCAGGATCGTGCCGCCGGGGATGCCGAATACCGTGTCAGCGCCGACCTCCTCGAGGGAGCGGATGAGGGACTGCGCACCCGTGACGTGCTCGACGGGGGTGGACTGCTGTCCTCCGGAACGGGGCCGCGGCTGCGGATGGTGGGCCCCGGTGGCCTGCTCGGTCATCGGCATTCTCTTCTCGATGCTGAGGGTTTTCGCGAGTTTCGTACGGATTTCTACGTCCGTACGTCTGGTGCTGGTGCAACAAAAAACCCCTCGTGCCAAAAGGCAAGCGAGGGGAGCGCGCCGGTGTGGTCGCTGGGCTTTCCGGATCCTTCTCCGGTGGGGCCCAGCTCAGCCGACGCGCTGTCCAAGTACGAGAATTCGGGTGCGCATGGGACTGACCCTCCCCCCGACGCGCACCACGTGTCAAGTGGGTGGGACGGGAGTCTCATTATGTGAGCGAAGGGCACTTCCGCCTCCGAGCACCGCGGGCACACCCCCGGCGACCGCGGGCACACCACTGGTGTACACCCCCGCGCCACCGCCCGCGAACGCCGGCTCGGCCTGGAGGTGCGGAACCGGATAATGGCCGGATCCGAGCGCCCGGCGCAGCCGGTACTCGTCCACCGGCCCGGAGAAGGCCATGCCCATCCCGTGGGTGCAGCCCATCGCGCGCAACACCGTGACCTGCTCGGGCAGGTCCACGCCCTCGGCCACGGACTGGAGCCCGAGGTCGCAGGCGATCCTGAGCAGACCGCTGGTGATCTTGTGCAGCCGGGCCGACTCGACGACGCCCTCGACCAGGCTGCGGTCGAGTTTGAGTACGTCGACGGGGAGCTTGCGCAGGGCGGTGATGGCCGCGTAGCCGCTGCCGAAGCCGTCCAGCGCGATCCGGACACCGGCCCGGCTGAGGGCGGTCAGCCGCCGCTCCAGCTCGTCCAGCGGAATCCTCGGGTCGGTGTCGGACAGCTCCAGGACCAGCGCCCCGGAGGGCAGCCCGTGCCGGGCGAGCAGCGCCTCCACGGAGCCGAGCGGCGAGGACCGGTCGAGCAGCCGCCGGGCGCTGGTGCGCACGGCGACCGGCACCACCAGCCCGCCCGCGGCCCGCTCGGCGGCCTGTTCGACCGCCTTCTGGAAGATCCACCGGTCCAGCTCGGCGGTCTTGTCGCTGTCCTCGGCCACCCGCAGGAACTCCGCCGGGGTGAACAGCACCCCCTGCGAGGAGCGCCAGCGCGCCTGCGCGGAGACCGATTCGATCCGGCCGTCCTCCAGGCACACCACGGGCTGGTGCAGCAGCGTGAACTCGCCGTCGTGCAGGGCGGCCCGCAGCCGGGTGGCCAGTTCCGCCTTGCGTACGACGTCCTGCTGCATCTGTGGCTTGTACAGCTCGACGCGGCCCTTCCCGGCCGACTTGGCCCGGTACATCGCCAGGTCGGCGTTGCGCAGCAACTCGCCCGCGCCGAGGCCCGGTTCGGCGAAGGCGACACCGATGGACGCGTTGACACGGACATCGTTGCCGTCAATCAGGTACGGCTGGGAGAGGGTCATCCTGAGGCGGTCGGCGAGCTCCAGGATGTGCCGCTCCCGGGCACCGTGGTCACGGGTGCCGTCCCCGACGATCAGCGCCGCGAACTCGTCGCCGCCCAGCCGAGAGGCGGTGTCGCCGTGGCGGACCGCGTCCTGGAGTCTGCGCGCGGCCTGGACGAGCAGTTCGTCCCCGGCCTGGTGCCCGATGGTGTCGTTGACGGCCTTGAACCCGTCCAGGTCGATGAAGAGCACCGCCGTGTTCCTGAGGGCGGGGCCCCGGTCGGAGGAGCGGCGCCCGGACAGGGCCTGCTGCACGCGCCGGGTGAACAGGGCGCGGTTGGGCAGGTCGGTGAGCGGGTCGTGCTCGGCGTTGTGCTGGAGCTGCGCCTGGAGGCGCACTCTCTCGGTCACGTCCCGGCTGTTGAAGATGAGGCCGCCGTGGTGCCGGTTGACGGTCGACTCGACGTTGAGCCAGCCGCCCTCGCCGGACCGGAAACGGCACTCGATACGGGTGGTGGGTTCCTCCAGCGGCCGGGCGGCGAGGAAGCGGCGCACCTCGTGCACCACGCAGCCCAGGTCCTCGGGGTGGATGAGGTTGGCCAGTTCCGAGCCCACCAGGTCCTCGGCGGGCCGTCCGTAGACCCCGGCGGCGGCCGGGGAGACGTACCGGAGGATGCCGTTGGGCGCGGCGATCATGATGACGTCGCTGGAGCCCTGCACCAGGGAGCGGAAGTGGTTCTCCTGGTGCGCCAGTTCCTGGGTGAGGGTGATGTTGTCGAGCAGCATGATGCCCTGGCGCACGACGAGCGCGAGGACCACGCAGCCGGCGGTGATCAGGACGACGTGGTCGGGGCTGCGGCCGTCGAGGACGTTGTAGAGGATGCCCAGGGTGCATACGGCGGCGGCCAGGTACGGGGTGAGCGCGGCCAGGGAGCCGGTCAGCGGGCGGCCCGCCGGGTACCGGCCGTGATCGCCTCCCGGGGCGGGCGCGGGCGCCTGCCTGGGCGGTGCGACCCGGGCTCCGGGCAGGTGCTCGTGGACCACGCGCGTGTGCCCCTCGGCCTCCGGCGGGCCGGGCGGCCGGGGCGCGGCCCAGGGGGCGTAGGCGAGCAGCAGCGAGCCGGCGAACCAGCCCGCGTCCAGGAGCTGGCCGGAGCGGTAACTGCTGTGCAGCAGCGGCGAGGTGAACAGGGCGTCGCACATCACGGTCAGGGCGAGGGCGCCGATCGCGGTGTTGACCGCGGTGCGGTTGCCCGGCGAGCGCCGGAAGTGCAGTGCGAGCACCATGCTGACCAGGGCGATGTCCAGCAGCGGGTAGGCCAGCGAGAGCGCGGTGTGCGCGACGCTGGGCCCGTCGAACCGGGCGGCCTGGGCGAGCGCGAGGCTCCACGACAGGGTGAGCAGCGAGCCGCCGATCAGCCAGGCGTCCAGCGCCAGGCAGATCCAGCCGGCCCTGGTCACCGGCCGTTTGGCCAGCACCAGCAGTCCGACGATGGCGGGCGGCGCGAAGCAGAGGAAGAAGAGGTCGGCGTAGCTGGGGCTGGGCACGGGCCGCTGGAGCACGACCTCGTACCACCCCCAGACCGCGTTGCCCAGAGCCGCCATCGCCGAGGAGAGGGCGAACAGCAGCCAGGCGGTTCGAAAGCGGACCCGCGGGGAGCGGGCGTAGAGGAAGCACGACACGGCGGCGGTGCCGGCGGCCGCGGTGAGGCCGAAGTCGCCCATGAACAGGGCGACCTGGCTCGAACCCCAGTCGAGCGCGGAACCGACGGCGTATCCCGCGCAGATCAGGGCCAGTAACAGTTGTCGGACCACGCCGGCCCCACCGCCGCCGCCCGCGGCGGGCGGACGGGGGGGCTGCGGCATCCCTGCCGGAGGCTGTGCCCGCAGCGCTCCGGGAAGGGTGGTCGTCACAGGCGTCGGCGCTGTCACCGGACCCTCCCGGTCCGCGCCGTCCCCGGGTCCCGCTGGTCCCGGTGCGCTGGGTGCGCATGCCTCCTGCGTCCGCTGTGCCTGCGGTGGTGGTGATGGCTGGTGTGGTGGCCGCGTCTGCGCGCAGCTGTGCGCCAGGGTCGCCGCCGGCGGCTCCGCCGCGTCGGATCGTTCGTCCATAGGCCGTGCATCGCCCGTCGCCCCCTCACGAATCTGAAATGTCCATCCCCGGCGCCGAACGGTGCGCGGCGCAGCCCCTGTCGGGACGATACACCAGGTTCGTCACTCAGGGACATAGCTTCTCTACGCTCCGTGACGACCAGCGCATATGCGGGTACGCACCGCTTCCGGGGGGTCGCGGAGGGTGCCGGAAGCGGATTGCGCGGCTGTCGCGCCGGTCGTCAGGCGTCGGGGGATCCCGTCGTAAGGATCACGTTGCGCAGTGGCTCCCGGTTCACGAAACGGTTCAGCTGCTCGGTGACGACGCGCTTGGCGCGCGGCAGGAAAGCCGAGGTGGGGCCGCCGACGTGGGGGCTGATCAGCACGCCCGGCGCCTGCCACAGGGGATGTCCGGCCGGCAGCGGCTCGGGGTCGGTGACGTCCAGGGCGGCGGTGAGGCGGCCGCTCTCCAGTTCGTCGAGCAGCGCCTTGGTGTCGACGACGGGGCCGCGCGCGACGTTCACGAGCAGGGCGCCGTCCTTCATCCTGGCGAGGAAGTCCGCGTCGACCAGGCCACGCGTGGTGTCGGTGAGGGGCGTGGCGAGGATGACGACATCCGCTTCCGGAAGCAGATGCGGAAGTTCGGTGAGCGGATGCACGGGACCGCGCGCCGATGCGCGCCCGGAGCGCGCAACGCGCGCCACCCGCGCACACTCGAACGGCACGAGCCGGTCCTCGATGGCGGAGCCGATGGCTCCGTATCCGACGATCAGAACGGACCTGTCGGCCAGCGCCGGGTGGAACCCGCCCTGCCAGCGCTCCTGCTGCTGGGCGCGCACGAACCCCGGGATGCCGCGCAGGGAGGCGAGGGTCAGCGTGAGGGCGAGCTCGGCGGTGCTCGCGTCGTGCACCCCGCGCGCGTTGCACAGCGGCACGCCGGGGGCGATGAGGTCGAGGGCCGCGATCATGTCGTCCACACCCGCGGTGAGGGTCTGGACGAGCCGGACGTTGCGCATCCGCTCCAGCGGCCGCACCTTGACGTCCTGGGGCTTCATGTAGGGGACGACGTAGACCGCACAGTCCGCGGGGTCACCGGGAAAGTCCTGGTCACCGTCCCAGAAAAGGTAATTGAGCCCTTCGGGCAGGTCTGTGAACCCGTCGGGCGGGATGGGGAGCCATACGTCGTGGGTCATGGTCAGGAGGCTATGTCAGGGGTGCGGGCGCGCAGAGGTTAGGTTGGGGGTCCGGAGAAGGAGGTTCACGGGCAGGTGGAGCGCAGGACGATCGGCGCGGGGGCGCTCGCGGTGGGGGCCGTCGGACTCGGGTGCATGCCGATGAGCTGGGCGTACAACGGCTCCCGGCAGCGGGGCGAGGAATCGCTGAGAACGGTGCACCGGTCGCTCGACCTCGGCGTGACCCTGCTGGACACGGCGGACATGTACGGCCCGTTCACCAATGAGCTGCTGCTGGGGCGGGTGCTCAGGGAGCGGCGCGCGGAGGCCTTCGTGTCGACGAAGGTCGGCCTGCTGGCGGGCGAGCAGCACATCGTGGCGAACGGCCGCCCCGGCTATGTGCGGCGGGCCTGCGACGCGTCGCTGCGCCGGCTCCAGACCGACGTCATCGACCTGTACCAGCTGCACCGCGCCGACCCCGAGGTACCCGTCGAGGAGACCTGGGGCGCGATGGCGGAACTGGTGCGGGCGGGGAAGGTGCGGGCACTGGGGTTGTGCGCCGTGGGGGCGCGCGGGGGGCGCAGGTCGGGAGCGCGGTTGTACGACGCCACGCTGCGCCAGCTTCAGCGGGTGCAGCAGGTGTTTCCGGTGAGCGCGGTGGAGGCCGAGCTGTCGGTGTGGTCGCCGGAGGCGCTGGACGCGCTGCTGCCGTGGTGCGAGGCGCGGGGGGTGGGGTTCCTGGCGGCGATGCCGCTGGGCAACGGTTTCCTGACCGGCACGCTCACACCGGGCGAGGGGTTCGAGCCGGACGACCTGCGGGCGCGGCATCCCCGGTTCACGGCGGAGATGATGGCGGCGAACCAGCCGATCGTGGCGGGGCTGCGGCGGGTGGCGGGCCGGCACGGGGACCGTGTCACCGCCGCTCAGGTGGCGCTGGCGTGGGTGCTGGCGCGGGGGCCGCACGTGGTTCCGGTGCCGGGGAGCAAGCAGGGCCGGTGGGCGGTGGAGAACGCGGGCGCGGCGCGGCTGCGGCTGACCGCGCAGGATCTGGCGGAGCTGGGGCGGCTGCCGGCCGCTCAGGGGTCGTGGGACTAGCGGGCCCGTTGCCGTGATCCGCCGGTGGTCGGGTGCGGCGGTGTCGTGGCTGGTCGCGCCCGCGCGGCGGAGCGGTGAATCGCTACGGTCCCGCGCCCCCGACGCGGCGCTGTACTACCGTCGGTCGGGAGGAGGCCGTCAGGCTTCCCGAAGGGACTGATCGTGCAACGTCGCACTGTGACCGCCGTGTTGGCTACGGCCGGGCTCCTGCTGGTGGCGGGGTGTTCCTCCGGTGACGGTGGTGGGTCGTCCCGGCCGCCCTGGGCCATGGGCACGTCGGCCGGTCCGTCCGCCTCCGCCGGTGCCACGGAGTCCGCCGCGCCCGCCAAGGGGTCGGTGAAGGTGGTGCGTACGGTCGCCGAGGGACTGAAGTCGCCCTGGGGGCTGGCGGCGCTGCCGGACGGGGCCGGGCTGCTGGTGTCGGACCGGGACGACGGGACGATCGGCAAGGTCGACGAGAAGACCGGGAAGATCACCGAGCTGGGTGCGGTGTCCGGGGTGTCCGCGGCCGGCGAGGGCGGTCTGCTGGGGATCGCCCTGTCCCCCGACTTCGCCTCGGACCACATGATCTACGCGTACTTCACGTCGGCCTCCGACAACCGCATCGTGCGGATGCTCTGGGACGAGAGCAAGCCGGCCGGGGAACAGCTGGGCGCCCCCGACACGATCTTCAAGGGCATCCCCAAGGGCTACATCCACAACGGCGGCCGGATCGCCTTCGGCCCGGACGGCATGCTCTACGCGGGCACCGGCGAGAGCGGGCGGCGCGGTCTCGCGCAGGACAGGGAGTCCCTGGGCGGGAAGATCCTGCGGCTCACCCCGGAGGGGGAACCGGCCCCCGGCAATCCGTTCCCCGGCTCCCCCGTCTACAGCTACGGTCACCGCAACGTGCAGGGGCTGGCCTGGGACGACAGACAGCGGCTGTTCGCCTCGGAGTTCGGGCAGGACACCTGGGACGAGCTGAACGCGATCAAGCCGGGCGGGAACTACGGCTGGCCGGACGCCGAGGGCAGGTCCACCGACGCGAAGTACGTGAACCCGATCGCCGAGTGGCACACCGACGACGCCTCGCCCAGCGGCATCGCCTATGCCGGCGGCGTCATCTGGATGACCGGTCTCAAGGGCCAGCGGCTGTGGCGCATCCCGCTGAAGGGCACGGTCACGGCCGCCGAGCCGCAGGCCTTCCTGAAGGGCGAGTACGGCCGTCTGCGGACGGTCGTGGCGGCGGGCGGCGACAAGCTGTGGCTGGTGACCAGCAACACCGACGGGCGGGGCGAGCCGAAGGCGGGCGACGACCGGATCCTGGAGCTGGAGGTCAGCTAGCCGGGAAGAGGTCGAGGCGGTGGGCCACGGCCGCCGCCTCCCCCCGCCCCGAGACGCCGAGCTTGCCCAGGATGTTGGAGACGTGCACGCTCGCGGTCTTCGGGGAGATGAACAGCTCCTCGGCTATCTGGCGGTTGGTGCGGCCGGCCGAGACCAGGCGGAGCACGTCGCGCTCCCGGCTGGTGAGGCCGAGGCGCTCGGCGGGGTCGAGGACCTGCCGGGGGACGGCGGCCGTGAGGGTGAGGCGGGCGCGCTGGGCGAGCAGGGCGACGGCCCCGGCGAGCGGGCGGGCGCCCAGGTGGTCGGCGACCGTCCCGGCCAGCCGGAGCAGTTCGGTGGCCCGGTCGCGTTCGCCGTCGCCCGCGGCCTCCTCCAGCAGGGCCTGGGCGAGGCGGCGGCGGACCCGGGCGAGGTCGTAGGGGCGGTCCAGGCGCTCGAAGTCGGTGACCACGTCCGACCAGACGGCGGCGGTGCCGGTGCCCCGGGCGCGGTCCAGTTCGGCGCGGGTCCAGTGCGCGTAGGCGGCCCAGATGGGTGCGCCGGTGGTGAGCTTGCGCGCCGCCCCGGTGAGCCGGTCGAGGGTCTCGGCGCGGCCGTCGGCCGCCGCGGGCAGGGCGCGGGCGTCCGCCTCGGCGGTGGCGGCGGCCAGCAGGAGCGGCCAGACGTAGCGCTGGGTGCCGGGCGGGAAGCCGGATTCCAGGGCGCGGTCCAGTTCGGCGCGGGCGTCGTGGAGGCGGCCCTCCTCGGCGGCGACGCCGATGGCGATCCGGGCGACCGGGATCAGCACCTGGGGCATCGGGTCGTGGGTGCCGTAGTGGGCGTGGGAGATGGCCAGTTGGCGGGCGGCCTCGGCGGCGTCACCGCGGGCGAGGGCGATGTGGGCGAGGCGCAGGGCGCCCGCGCCGCGGGGCTTGGCGCTGGCCGCGGAGCCCAGGGAGCCCGCCGCGGCCTCGGCGGCCTCGTCCCACTGGCCGAGCGCGTACAGCGAGTCGGAGAGGTTGCCCCAGAGCCATGCCTCGGTGTCCAGCAGGCCGAACCTGCGGGCGAAGGCGAGGCCCTCACGCAGGATCGGCACGGCCTCCCGGGACCGGCCGACCGCCTCCAGCTCGGAGGGCAGGTTCAGATAGGCGCGGCCCGCCACGTACGCCATGCCCTCCCGCAGCGCGGCCTCCTTGACCCGGCGCAGTTCGGCCAGCCCGGCGTCGACGTCACCGGCGTCGACCATCAGGCAGCCGAGGGTGACCTGCGCGTTGAGCTCGATCTCGCGGGCGCCCACCATGCGCGCGTACTGCACGGCCCGTTCGGCGGCGGCGAAGGCCTCCGGGCCGGGCTCGTGCAGCATCGACCAGTTGGCGGCGGTGGCCAGTACGTCGGCGTGCACCTCGGACGGGGGCAGGCCGCGCACCAGGTCCTGGGCGATGCCCAGCTCCTGCCAGCCGTCGCCGCGGGCCAGCGCCTGGACCAGACGGGAGCGCTGCACCCAGAACCAGGCGGCGCGCAGGGGATCGCCCTCGTCCTCGATGATCCGCAGCGCCTTCTTGGTGATCTTCAGGGCGCGTTCGCGTTCCCCGCAGAGCCGGCCGGCGACCGCGGCCTCCGCCATCAGGTCGAGGTAGCGCAGCGGTGCGGTGGCCGGATCGCAGCCGCAGGGAGGGTAGACGTCGGTGCAGTCGACGGGGCGCAGGGCCGCGCGGACCTCCTGGGGGGCGGTGTCCCACAGCTCCATCGCCCGCTCCAGGAGCCTCAGTTGCTCGCTGTAGGCGTGCCGGCGGCGGGCCACCACGGAGGCGTCGAGCACGGCGGGCAGGGCCTTGGCGGGGTCGTGGGCCTGGTACCAGTAACTGGCCAGGCGGGTCACGCGCGCGTCGGCCGGCACCAGCGCCGGGTCGCTCTCCAGTGCCTCGGCGTAGCGTCGGTTGAGCCGGGAGCGTTCGCCGGGCAGCAGGTCGTCGGCGACGGCCTCGCGGACCAGGGAGTGCCGGAAGCGGTAGCCGTCGCCCTCGGGCGTGGCGGTGAGGATGTTGGCGCCGACGGCGGCCCGCAGGGCCTCGATGAGGTCGTCCTCGGCGAGCCGGGCGACGGCCTCCAGCAGCGGGTACTCGACGGTGGAGCCGCCCTCGGCGACGATCCGGGTGACCCGCTGGGCGCTCTCGGGCAGCGCCTCGACACGGACCAGGAGCAGATCGCGCAGCGAGTCGGTGAGCCCGGTGCAGCAGCCCTCGCTGGCGGCGACGGCGAGTTCCTCGACGAAGAAGGCGTTGCCGTCGGAGCGTTCGAAGATCTCGTCGACCTGGTCGGGGGCGGGCTCGGTGGCGAGGATGCCGGCGATCTGGCGGCCGACCTCCTCGCGGTTGAAACGGGCGAGTTCGAGACGGCGGACGGTGCGCAGCCGGTCGAGTTCGGCGAGCAGGGGGCGCATCGGGTGGCGGCGGTGGATGTCGTCGGAGCGGTAGGTGGCGAGGACGACGAGCCGGCCGGTGCGCAGGGTGCGCAGCAGGTAGGCGAGGAGGTGGCGGGTGGAGGCGTCGGCCCAGTGCAGGTCCTCCAGGGCGACGACGACGGTGCGCTCGGCGGCGACGCGTTCCAGCAGGCGGGCGGTGAGCTCGAAGAGACGGGCCATGCCCTGTTCGTCGTGGCGGCCGGAGGCGGCCTCGCCGAGCTCGGGCAGCAGCCGGGCCAGTTCGTCCTCCTGCCCGGCGGCGGCCGCGGCCAGTTCCTCGGGCAGGGCGGCCCGCAGCGCACGCAGCGCGGTCGAGAAGGGGGCGAACGGCAGGCCGTCGGCGCCGATCTCCACGCAGCCGCCGAGCGCGACGACCGCGCCCCGGCGGCAGGCGGCCGCGGCGAACTCCTCCACCAGACGGGTCTTGCCCACCCCGGCCTCACCGCCGAGCAGCAGCGCCTGCGGCTCGGCGGCCCCGGCGCGGGCGAGCGCCTCGTCGAGTGTGTCCAACTCGTCGTCGCGGCCTACGAACACGGGACTCACGGACCTGGTTTCCACGGGCCAGAGCATCGCACGCGGCCCGACGCCGACGGCACCGGTTTTCCCCAGCCCCGATACGCTCATCACACCTCCCGCTCCGATGCCGACGGCCGACCCCCGTACGGCCGCCGGCCGGGGCGGGGCCCGGTCACGCGGTGTGGGGGAGCCGTCGGCCGGTCCGGGGGCCGGTATGGGTGTGTTCCACCGCGGCGGCCTTGCGGGCCGCCTCCTCGCGGCGGGCGGCGCGGCGGGAGCGGACGGCCTCGCGGACGAGGCGGGCGTCCGCGGCCTGGCGGCGCAGCTCGGCGGAACGGAGCTGGTGGAGTTCGTACTCGAACATGGCGGTTCCCCTGTGTGTGAGAGAGGTGGGTCGTCGCTTTCCGCGACGACTCCACCTTCGTCTCCCAGGGGGGTGGGCCACATCGGGAGAGTTCCGCATCTTCGGCCGGCCGTCGGGCCGCCGGGACGCGTAAGGGGCCTTAGACCGTCCATGAGGTGCTCACGGACGGTCTAAGGCCCCTGCCGGGACGCGCCGGTTCAGCTGGTCGACGGCAGGCCGAGCAGCACGTCGGAGTACTTGAGGGCGGCCAGCAGCAGGCCGATGACACCGAGCGCGACGCCGGCCCAGGCGACCGACTTGATCCACGGGGCCTGCGCCCTGCCGGGCGCGCCGAACGCGGGCCGGGCGAGCACCACGACGCCGGTGATCAGCGCGACCAGAGCGAA
This sequence comes from Streptomyces sp. NPDC104367, assembly GCF_055583825.1. NCBI lineage: Bacteria > Bacillati > Actinomycetota > Actinomycetes > Kitasatosporales > Streptomycetaceae > Streptomyces > Streptomyces sp. NPDC104367. Next base: position 181,908 of record NZ_JBVJND010000014.1, read on the forward strand.
CAGGCCGGCCCACAGCGCGGTGGTCTGCCAGGCGTCGCCGTACACCTCCTTGACCTGCTTGGCGACGCTCGCGGTCGACGAGGTCTGGAGCTGGCCGATGAGGGTCTCACGGGCGGCGGCGATCGTACCGACCCAGCCACCCGTGAGGGAGACCAGGCCGAGCGCGACGGAGACGATGGCACCGGCGCCCTGGCCGACGCCGGACGGGCCCTGCGCCTGCTCCTCGGCGAGCAGGGCCGCCAGCTCCTCGTCGACCTCGTCGTCCTCGGCGTCGTCGGCGTCGTCGGCGTTCTCGGCGTTCTCGGCGTTCTCGGCGCTCTCGGCGTTCACGGCCTTCTCGTCGCTCGCGGTGTCGGCCGGCTCGGCGGACTCCGTCGTCTGCGCGGCCGGCTCACCGGCACCGGCGGAGGCCTCGGTGGCGTCCACCGTCTTCTCTTCGGCGGCCGTCTCTGCGGTCTTCGCCTCGGCGCCGCTCCCGGCCCCGTCCACTGTCTTCGTTCCCATACCTCGCACCGTACGGACGCTGTCTGAGAGGTCTCTTAATGATCGTTCTCGGCGGTACGCGCGCGTGCCGCACGCCACTCGGGGGCCAGCACCGACCAGACCTCGGTGTCCGTGCGCACGCCCCGGTGGGGGTAGTTCTCCCGCATCACGCCGTCGCGGGTCATGTGCAGCCGCCGGGCCACGTTGATGCTGGCCTGGTTGGCCGCCGACGCATGCCACTCCACACGGTGCATGCCACGCTCGTCAAACGCCCAGTCCAGAAGCGCCCGCATGCCCCGCGTCACCAGGCCCCGCCCGGCCGCCGCGGGCTCCAGCCAGCAGCCGGCCTCGCAGACCCCGCTCGGCGTGTCCCAGACCCGGAACAGCAGCCCGCCGACGAGCCGCCCGTCCCGCCACACCCCGTGCAGGCCGCCGGCGTCGGCGGCACGCTTGTCGGCGTAGGAACGCAGGTAGGCACGGGCCCCGGCGAGGTCCTCGATCACGTCGGGCAGACCGATGTGCCGCCCCACGAAGTCCCGCCCCCGGTCGATGTTGGCGAGCAGCTCCCCCGCGTGCCAGACCTCCAGGGGCCGCAGTTCGGCGCCGTCGCCCAGGTCTCTCGCGTACATCGTGCCGCCGCTCCTCCGCCAGTTCCTCCACGACCCCGCCGAGCCTCTCACGGGCGTCAGTCGAACTGGTCGCCCAGGGCCATCACCATCAGTCCCAGGATCATCAGCCACAGGGCCCTGCGGGTGCGGCCCCGGGCCCCGAGCGCCGCGGCGGACACGCACACCGCGGACCCGATGCCGTACGCGCTCGGCACCAGCGCGGGCACGCCCCCGCCGATTCTCATCAGCGAGGCGGTGAGCCCCATCAGGGCCAGCAGGACCCCGGTCACGGCGGCGGTCCAGCGGGCCCGGCGGGCCTCGTCGAGGGACTCCTCGTCGAGGTCCTCCCCGTCCGCGGCCTCCACCTCGGTCACGAGGGGTTCGACGTCGGATTCGGCGTGTGCGGTCATGGCGGGCGAGCGTAGTACCCGCACCTGAGGAAAGCGGCTGCGGACGAGGTCCACAACTGCTAGCTTCCGCTGGTCAGCCTTGATCGGCCCCTCGCCGACGACCGAAGCGGGTGCATTGTTTGCCGGTCCGAATGAGCTCCTACGCATCGCCCTTCACTACGAAGATCACAAGGAGCCCGTTCAGCCATGTTCGACGCCACCTCTCGCCCACCGTCGAAGGACGATCCGCTCACTGACCGACTGACTCTGCCCCGTTACCCCCTCAGCAGCACCTACGACGCCCGCTGGGCGGTCGAGAACCAGATGGGCCCGCACGCCCTGTGGCTGCTGGAGTGGCTGGCTCCCGCCCTCGGCCTGGACGCGCTGCGCCCCTGCGCGCGCGTGCTCGACCTGGGCTGCGGCCGGGCGATGACCTCGATCTTCCTGGCCAGGGAGTTCCATGCGCAGGTCACCGCCGCCGATCTGTGGGTCAAGCCCGACGACAACGCCCGGCGCATCGCCGAGGCCGGGTTCGCCGACCGGGTGCAGCCCGTGCACGCCGAGGCGCACGACCTGCCCTTCGCCGAGGGCGGGTTCGACGCGATCGTGAGCATCGACGCCTACCAGTACTTCGGCACCGACGACCTGTATCTGCCCACGCTCACCCGGCTGCTGAAGCCCGGCGGACGGATCGGCGTCGTCGTACCGGCGCTGCGGGAGGAGATCGCGGGCAGCGAGCCGCCGGAGCATCTGAAGCCGTGGTGGGAGCCCGACTTCTGGTGCTTCCACTCCCCCGACTGGTGGCACCGCCACTGGACCCGCAGCGGGGCCGTCGAGGTCGAGGCGGCCGACTGGCAGCCGGACGGCTGGCGGGACTGGCTGCTGTGGTGCGAGGTGGTCGCCGAGGAGAGCACGGACGACTTCCACGTCCGGACGGCGACCCGCTGCGCCGAGATGCTCCGCGCCGACCAGGGCCGCACCCTCGGCTTCGTACGGGTCGTCGGCCGCCGCGGCAAGCAGCCGCCGACGGCCCCCTGAACAGCCGTACGGCCCCGGAAGCGCCGCTTCCGGGGCCGTACCGCGTGCTCCGGCTCAGCCCTCGCCGACGCCGAGCTTCTCCAGGATCAGCTCCTTGACGCGGGCCGCGTCGGCCTGGCCGCGGGTCGCCTTCATGACCGCGCCGACCAGGGCGCCGGCCGCCGCGACCTTGCCGCCGCGGATCTTGTCCGCGACGCCCGGGTTGCCGGCGATGGCCTCGTCGACGGCGGTGCCGAGCGCGGAGTCGTCGGAGACGACCTTCAGACCGCGCTTCTCGACGACCTCGTCCGGGGTGCCCTCGCCCGCGAGGACACCCTCGATGACCTGGCGGGCCAGCTTGTCGTTGAGGTCGCCCTTCGAGACCAGCTCGGTGACCCGCGCGACCTGCGCCGGGGTGATCGCCAGCTCGTCGAGCGAGGTGCCCGACTCGTTGGCGCTGCGGGCCAGTTCGCCCATCCACCACTTGCGGGCGGAGGTCGCGTCGGCACCGGCGTCGATGGTGGCGACGATCGGGTCCAGCGCGCCGGCGTTCAGGATCGCCTGCATGTCGGTGGCCGTGATGCCCCACTCCGCGAGGAGGCGGGTACGGCGGGCCAGCGGCAGCTCGGGCAGCGCGGCGCGGATCTCCTCGACCCACTCGCGGGACGGGGCGACCGGGACCAGGTCGGGCTCCGGGAAGTACCGGTAGTCCTCGGCCTCCTCCTTCACGCGGCCCGAGGTGGTGGACCCCGTGTCCTCGTGGAAGTGGCGGGTCTCCTGGATGATCGTCCCGCCGGCGTTCAGCACGGCCGCGTGCCGCATGATCTCGAAGCGGGCCGCACGCTCCACGGACCGCAGCGAGTTCACGTTCTTGGTCTCGGAGCGCGTGCCGAACTTCTCGGTGCCGTTGGGGCGCAGCGACAGGTTCACGTCGCAGCGCATCTGGCCCATCTCCATGCGGGCTTCCGACACGCCGAGCGCCTTGATGACCTCGCGCAGCTCACGGACGTACGCCCGCGCCACCTCGGGAGCACGTTCGCCCGCGCCCTCGATCGGCTTGGTGACGATCTCGATGAGCGGGATGCCCGCGCGGTTGTAGTCGAGGAGCGAGTGCGAGGCGCCGTGGATGCGGCCGGTCGCGCCGCCCACGTGGGTGGACTTGCCGGTGTCCTCCTCCATGTGGGCGCGCTCGATCTCCACGCGGAAGGACGTGCCGTCCTCCAGCTGCACGTCGAGGTAGCCGTTGAAGGCGATCGGCTCGTCGTACTGGGAGGTCTGGAAGTTCTTCGGCATGTCCGGATAGAAGTAGTTCTTCCGGGCGAAGCGGCACCACTCGGCGATCTCGCAGTTCAGCGCGAGGCCGATCTTGATCGCGGACTCGACGCCGGTCGCGTTGACGACCGGGAGCGAGCCGGGCAGGCCGAGGCAGGTCGGGCAGGTCTGCGTGTTGGCGTCCTGACCGAGCTCGGTCGAACAGCCGCAGAACATCTTGGTCTTGGTGCCGAGTTCGACATGGACCTCAAGGCCCATGACGGGGTCGTAGGACGCCAGCGCGTCCTCGTACGACACCAGGTCGGTCGTGGTGGTCACGGTGAAACTTCCCTCTCAGCCCAGCAGGACGTCGTCGTCGCCCAGCCGCTTCAGCTCGCGGTAGAGGATGGCGAGGCCGGTGACGATCGCGACGGCGGACACGGTGGCGTCGATCAGCCGGAGCGTGTCGTGCTCGGACCGGGCCTTCTTGATCTGCTTGGCGACACCGACCGCACCGAACGCGGTGGTGGCCATGGACAGGTACGTACCGGACTTCGACTTCTTGAAGCCCTTGGCCTTCGACAGTGCGTTGCTCACAGCGACGGAGCCTCCTCCAGGAGCGGGTGGCCCCACCTTTCCACGAAGGCGGCCTCGACAGCGGCTCCGACCTTGTACAGACGGTCGTCCTTCAGCGCCGGGGCGATGATCTGCAGGCCCACCGGGAGGTTGTCCTCCGGGGCGAGACCGCAGGGCAGCGACATGGCCGCGTTGCCCGCGAGGTTCGTCGGGATGGTGCACAGGTCGGCCAGGTACATCGCCATCGGGTCGTCGGCGCGCTCGCCGATCGCGAAGGCGGTGGTCGGCGTCGTGGGCGACACGATGACGTCCACCCGCTCGAAGGCCTTCTCGAAGTCGCGCGTGATGAGCGTGCGGACCTTCTGGGCGGAGCCGTAGTACGCGTCGTAGTAGCCGGAGCTGAGCGCGTACGTGCCGAGCATGATGCGGCGCTTGACCTCGGGGCCGAAGCCCGCCGCACGGGTGAGGGAGGTGACCTCCTCGGCGGAGTGCGAGCCGTCGTCGCCGGTACGCAGGCCGTAGCGCAGGCCGTCGAAGCGGGCGAGGTTGCTGGAGCACTCGCTCGGCGCGATGAGGTAGTACGCCGACAGCGCGAGGTCGAAGGACGGGCAGTCCAGCTCGACGATCTCGGCGCCCAGCTCCTTGAGGAGGGCGACCGACTCGTCGAAGCGCTGGATGACACCGGGCTGGTAGCCCTCGCCGCGGAACTGCTTGACGACGCCGACGCGCATGCCCTCGACGCTGCCGTTGCGGGCGGCCTCGACGACCGCCGGGACCGGCGCGTCGATCGACGTGGAGTCCAGCGGGTCGTGTCCGGCGATGACCTCGTGCAGCAGCGCCGCGTCCAGGACCGTACGGGCGCAGGGCCCGCCCTGGTCCAGGGAGCTGGAGAAGGCGACCATGCCGTACCGGGACACGGCCCCGTACGTCGGCTTGACGCCCACCGTGCCGGTGACGGCGGCCGGCTGGCGGATGGAGCCGCCGGTGTCGGTGCCGATGGCGAGCGGGGCCTGGAAGGAGGCGAGGGCGGCGGAGGAGCCGCCGCCGGAGCCGCCGGGGATCTTGGTCAGGTCCCACGGGTTGCCGGTCGGCCCGTACGCGCTGTTCTCGGTGCTGGACCCCATGGCGAACTCGTCCATGTTGGTCTTGCCGAGGATGACGACGTCGGCGGCCTTCAGCCTCTTGGTGAGGGTCGCGTCGTACGGCGGGATCCACCCCTCCAGGATCTTCGAACCGACGGTGGTCGGTACGCCCTGGGTGGTGAAGATGTCCTTGAGCGCGAGCGGGACGCCGGCCAGCGGGCCGAGCTTCTCCCCCCGCTCCCGCTTCTCGTCGACGGCGCGGGCCTGCGCCAGGGCGCCCTCGCGGTCGACGTGCAGGAAGGCGTGCACCTTCTCGTCGACGGCCTCGATCCGGGCGAGGTGGGCCTCGGTGACCTGCACCGCGGTGAGCTCGCCGGAGGCGATCCGCGCGGCGGTCTCGGCGGCCGTGAGCTTGATGATGTCCGTCATGACTGTCTAGTCCTCCCCCAGGATCTGCGGCACCTTGAAACGCTGCTGCTCCTGGGCCGGGGCGCCGGAGAGCGCCTGCTCGGGGGTGAGCGAGGGACGGACCTCGTCCGCGCGCATGACGTTCGTCAGCGGCAGCGGGTGCGAGGTCGGCGGTACGTCTTGGTCGGCGACCTCGCTGACGCGGGCGACCGCGCCGATGATGTCGTCGAGCTGGCCGGCGAAGTGTTCGAGTTCTTCGGGCTTCAGCTCCAGACGCGCCAGCCGGGCGAGGTGGGCGACCTCCTCGCGCGTGATGCCAGGCATGCAGCGTTCCTCTGGGGTGAGTGTGTGTGGTTTGGAGCCAATCCTATGGGGCGGGGCAGGGTGCCCGTTAAACGGTTTCCCCGGTCCCCCGCGAACGTCGGCTCCGGTCACCCGGGGAACAGCGGTGCGGCGCTGATCGGCACGACGGCCGCGGTGGCGAGGCGGACGCCGAACACGACGCCGCGCGGCCCGCCGTTCCGCAGCACCGTCAGCGTGTCGCCGAGCGGTACGGCGGCGTCGCCCTCCGGGCCGGCCGCCGGCCGGAAGCCGCCCGCGGGGAACGCCCGGGACTCCTGATCGCCCGCTTCATCACCCGTGCGGAGACCGCGGCGCGAGCGGCCACGGCGCATCCGCGGCCGCCGGGCGGCGCCCCCGCAGCGGAGGCCCGCTTCTCGATCGTCGGCGCACGGGCGGGCGGGTGGACTACTCGGCGGCCGGCAGAGCCGCCCGCGGCCGCTGCCACCCCCGGGACCCCCGCGCGAGCAGCCAGGCCGTCGCCTCCTCCGGGGGCATCGCCGCGGCCACCAGCCACCCCTGCACCGCGTCACACCCCAGGTCCCGCAGCCGCTCCCACGTCTCGTCGTCCTCCACGCCCTCCGCGACGACCAGCAGCCCCAGCGAGTGCGCGAGGTCGACCGTGCAGCGCACGATCTCCGCGTCCTCGTTGTCCACGGCCAGCCGCGCCACGAAGGACCGGTCGATCTTCAGCTCGCTCACCGGCAGCCGCCGCAGATGCACCAGCGAGGAGTACCCGGTGCCGAAGTCGTCCAGCGACATCTTCACGCCGTGCCCGGTCAGCCCCGCGAGCGTGTCGGCGGCCCGCTGCGGGTCCTCCAGCAGCACGTGCTCGGTTATCTCCAGCTGCAACGCCCCCGCCGGGACCCCGTGCCGGGCCAGCCGGGCCGCCACCGACCCCGCGAACCCCGGGGTGTGCACGTCCCGCGGCGAGACGTTGACCGCCACCGGCACCCGCAGCCCCTGCGCCCGCCACTGGGCGACCTGCGCGAGCGCGGTGTCCAGCACGTACTCCGTCAGATGGGGCATCAGCCCGGAGGACTCGGCGATCGCTATGAACTCGTCCGGCGGCACCTTCCCGCGCTCGGGGTGCACCCACCGCACCAGCGCCTCCAGACCGGCCACCTGCCCGTCGAAGCGCACCTTCGGCTGGTAGTGCAGCTGCACCTCGTGCGCGTCCAGGGCGCGGCGCAGATCGCCCAGCAGCCCCAGCCGGTCCGGGGTGTTGGAGTCCCGCTTGGACTCGTACACCTCGACGCCCGTGCGGTCCCGCTTCGCCTGGTACATCGCGACGTCCGCGCGCCGCAGCAGCCCCTCCGCGTCGAGCGCGTGGTCGGGGAAGACGGCGACGCCCGCGCTGGCCTCCAGGACGAGGGTGAGGCCGTCGAGGTCGAGCGGGGAGGAGAGCGCGGTGACCAGGTTGCGGGCCACCCGGGTGGCGGAGGTCGTGGAGTCGGCGACCGGCAGTAAGACCGCGAACTCGTCGCCGCCGAGCCGCGCCGCCTCCGCACCGCGCGGCAGGGCGGCCCGCAGCCGGTCCGCTATCTGGAGGAGCAGGCGGTCACCGGCGAGATGCCCGAGCGTGTCGTTGACCGAACGGAACCGGTCGAGGTCGATGAGCATCAGCGCGGAGCGGGCGCCGATGCGCTCGGCGTCGTCGAGCGCGGTCCAGATCCGCTCCAGCAGCCACTGCCGGTTGGGCAGGCCGGTCAGCGGGTCGCGCAGCTGCTCCTCCGCGCGGGCCCGGGCCATCCACAGGGTGGAGTCGAGGGCGACCAGCGGGATGGCGAACAGCGGCAGCAGCAGCGGCTGGGCCACGGCGACCACGCAGATCAGCGGGGCGATGCCGAGCAGGGCGACCGCGACCAGGCCCTGTCTGACCAGGGCGGTGCGGGCCACGGTGGGCAGACCGCCGCCGCGGGGTGCCTGGAGGTACCAGAGCAGGGCGCGGGTGACGGCGAGGTAGGCGCCCGCGACGAGCACGACCTCGGGGGCCGTGGTGACGCTCCAGCGGTCCGGGTCCCAGGGCGACTCGACGGTCGGCACCCGGCCGAAGGCGCCGAGCAGCAGCGCGCCGGCGCCGATGCCGAGGAGGTCCACCGCGCCGTGCAGGAGCCCCTGCCGCCAGCGGTGGCGCCTGGCTATGCCGACCAGGACGACGACGGTGAGGCTGACCATGCCGGCGGGCACCCAGCCGTACAGCAGGAGCACGGCGAGGGTGAGGGCGGCGCCGGAGCCGGTGCCGCCCCACCAGCGGGCCCGGCCCAGCAGGACGAGGTGGCCGACGATGATGCCGGTCAGCACGGCCAGCGACCAGCCGACCGTGCCGGACGGGAAGAGCGCGTGGTGGTCGCTGAACGCGCGGTAGAAACCGGCGCCGAGGACGAACGCGGCGGTCGCGACGACCGCGGCGGGCAGGGCCGGCCAGGGCAGGTGCCGTTCGTGCTCGGTGCCGGCCAGGTGGGATGCGGGGCCGACGGCGGACCGCGGCAGCGGGTCGCGCGCGGCCACCGCGGCGCCGCAGGCCGCGACGGCCGTGTGCCGGTCACCCCCTGCCGTCCACCGAGTCCCCCGCCATGCGCCCGCCCGGCGGCGCAGCGGCAGCCGCCCGTCCGGGGCGGCGCTCTCGGTCGGTTCCATTCCCGTCCCTCTCACAGCCGGCGGTGCCCACGCCATGCGGTCCGTGCCCTCCGGGAGCACAGCAATGCCCCGACCGCAGCTGGGCACGGCAGGCGCATGTCCCAACAGTAGGCCGCGGAAGGCTGTCACGGGCAGCGGTCGTCGACGGTTGCCCGATTGCGCCCCGGCCACCCGTATGCATCTGGTATGCGCCGAACGGGTGGCCTTCAACCGCTACTCCTCGGTCGGAAGGGCGGCTTCGGCCGCCGCGTCCGGTCCCTGCTCCAGAAGGACGACGAATCCGTCCTCGTTCAGAACCGGCACCTTCAGCTGCATCGCCTTGTCGTACTTCGATCCGGGGTTGTCCCCGACGACCACGAACGACGTCTTCTTGGACACCGAGCCGGTCACCTTGGCCCCGCGGCTCTGGAGCGCCTCCTTGGCGCCGTCCCGGGTGAAGTGCTCCAGGGTGCCGGTGACGACCACGGTGAGCCCCTCCAGCGGACGCGGCCCCTCGTCCTCCCCGGTGGACTCGTCCTCCAGCGGGACTCCAGCGGCCTTCCACTTTCGGATGATCTCGCGGTGCCACTCCTCGGCGAACCACTCCTTGAGCGCGGCCGCGATGATGCCGCCGACGCCGTCGATGTTCGACAGCTCCTCCTCGGTGGCCTGCTCGATGCGGTCGAGGGAGCGGAACTCGCGGGCCAGCGCCTGGGCGGCGACCGGTCCGACGTGCCGGATGGACAGACCGTTGAGGAAGCGGGCGAGCGGGCGGGTCTTCGCCTCCTCGATGGTCTGGAGCAGGGCGAGGGTGTTCTTCTTGGGCTCGCCCTTCTGGTTGGCGAAGACCGTGACGACCTTCTCCTCGCCGGTCTTCGGGTCGCGCTTGGGCAGCCCGCTGTCCGGGTCCAGGACGTACGCCTTGATGGGCAGCAGCTTCTCGACGGTGAGGTCGAACAGGTCGCCCTCGTCGACGAGCGGCGGGTCGGCCGGCTCCAGCGGCCGGGTGAGGGCGGCCGCGGCCACCGCGCCGAAGTGCTCGATGTCCAGGCACTCGCGGCCCGCGAGGTAGGACACCCGCTCTCTCAACTGGGCCGGGCAGGTACGGGCGTTGGGGCAGCGGAGGTCGATGTCGCCCTCCTTCATGGCCCGCAGGGGCGTCCCGCACTCGGGGCACTCGGCCGGCATCACGAACTCCCGCTCGGTGCCGTCCCTGAGGTCGGCGACCGGGCCGAGGATCTCCGGGATGACGTCACCGGCCTTGCGCAGCACCACGGTGTCGCCGATCAGCACGCCCTTGGCCTTGACGACCTCCTGGTTGTGCAGGGTCGCGAACTCCACCTCGCTGCCGGCCACGGTGACCGGCTCGACCTGGGCGTAGGGCGTGACCCGACCGGTGCGGCCGACGCCCACCTTGATGTCGATCAGCCTGGTGTTGACCTCTTCCGGCGCGTACTTGTAGGCGATCGCCCAGCGCGGCGCCCGCGCGGTCGAGCCGAGCCGCCCCTGGAGCCGGATCTCGTCGAGCTTGACGACGACCCCGTCGATCTCGTGCTCCACGGAGTGCCGGTTCTCGCCGTAGTACGCGATGAACGCCCGTACGCCGTCGAGGTCGTCGACCACCCGGTTGTGCGTGGAGGTGGGCAGCCCCCAGGACTTCAGCAGTTCGTAGGCCTCAAAGAGGCGGCCCAGGGCCTCGAAGCCCTCCAGGGCGCCGATGCCGTGGACGACCATGTGCAGCGGGCGGGAGGCGGTGACCCGCGGGTCCTTCTGGCGCAGCGAACCGGCCGCCGCGTTGCGCGGGTTGGCGAACGGCTTGTCACCGGCCCCGACCAGCCGCTCGTTGAGCTCGGCGAACTTCTCCATCGGGAAGTAGACCTCGCCGCGGATCTCCACGAGGTCGGGGACGTGCTCGCCGTCCAGCCGGTCCGGGATCTCGGCGATCGTACGGACGTTGGGCGTGATGTCCTCGCCGGTACGGCCGTCGCCGCGGGTCGCCGCGCGGGTGAGACGGCCGTGCTCGTAGGTGAGGTTCACGGCGAGGCCGTCGACCTTCAGCTCGCACAGGTAGTGGTAGTCGGAGGTGCCGACGTCCTTGTGGACGCGCTCGCCCCAGGCCGCCAGTTCCAGGTCGTCGAAGGCGTTGTCGAGGGAGAGCATGCGCTCGCGGTGCTCGACCGAGGTGAACTCCGTCTGGTACGCCCCGGCGACCTTCTGGGTCGGCGAGTCGGGCGTGCGCAGTTCGGTGTACTCCTCCTCCAACGCCTCCAGGGCGCGCAGGAGTCTGTCGAACTCCGCGTCGCTGACGACCGGAGCGTCCTTCACGTAGTACCGGAAGCGGTGCTCCTCGATCTGCTCAGCGAGCTGCGCGTGCCGCTCCCGCGTCTCGGCGGGCACCGTCGTCTCCGCTTGCTTGTCGCCGGCCACCGTGTGGTCCTCCCGTTACTCAGGGTTGTCCGCGAGTGATCTCGCCGCCCGGACGCAGTGGGCGAGCGCCTGCCGGGCGTACGCGGGGGAAGCGCCCGCGAGCCCGCACGACGGGGTCACCGTGACCACCTCCGGGAGAAGCCCCGGAGACAGCCCCAGCCTGCGCCACAGCGTCCTGACACCCATGACGCTACCGGCAGGGTCCGACAATGCCGTGTCCGTCCCCGGCACGACACCCGCGAACAGCCGGGTGCCGCCCTCCACGGCCTCGCCGATCGCCTCCTCGTCACGTTCGGTGAGGAGGGAGAAGTCGAAGGAGACGGCGGCGGCACCGGCCCTGCGCAGGAGGGCGAAGGGGACCTCGGGAGCGCAGGAGTGGACCACGACGCCGCCGTCGCCGTGCACGCCGATCACGTCCCGCAGGGTCGCCTCGACGACCTGGCGGTCGACCGCCCGGTGGGTGCGGTAGCCGCTGGCGGTCTTCACCCGGCCGCGCAGCACGGCGGTGAGGGAGGGCTCGTCGAGCTGGAGCACGAGCCGGGCACCGGGGATGCGGCGCCGCACCTCGGCGAGGTGCAGCCGCAGGCCCTCGGCGAGGGAGGCGGCCAGGTCACGGCAGGCGCCGGGGTCGGAGAGCGCCGACTCGCCGTTCCTCAGCTCCAGGGCGGCGGCGAGCGTCCAGGGCCCGACCGCCTGCACCTTGACCTGTCCCTCGTGGCCCTGGGTGAACTCCTCCAGCGCGTCCAGGTCCTCCCCCAGCCAGGACCAGGCGCGCCGGGTGTCCCGGCCCGGCCGGTCGCCGAGCCGCCAGCCGCTGGGCTCCACGCGCGCGTACAGCTCGACGAGCAGGCCGGCGGTGCGGCCGATCATGTCGGCGCCGGGGCCGCGGGCGGGCAGTTCGGGGAGGAAGGGAAAGTCCTCGAAACTGCCGGTCGCGGTCTTGGCGGCCTCGCGGGCGTCGCCACCGGGGAGCGAGCCGACGCCGGTGGCCGGGCCGAAGAAGGGGGTTTCGTTCACGTGAGGAGCCTAAGCGGGGCGGACGGCACGGTGTGCGCCGGTGGGCGGGGCGGACGGGCCCGCCCGCCCCGCGCCTTCCGTGGTTCTCGGCCGGGCGACAAGCTTTCGACAAAAATTCGGCCCATGCGCGGCCTCCACCCTGGTGCGGGCGCTTTCGTGCCGGCACGTCGGCCGACGGCACCCGCGACCACGCCCCGCACCGGCTGACCGACGGGGCTCACACGTGACCACGGGGGTTGACACGTGCATCGATCGGAGAGGGCGACCGCGACCGCCACGGCACCGCCAGGCGGCGGAGCGCTGTCCGCGACGGCCGGACGCGGGGTGCTGGAGGGCGCCTTCGCGCTGCTGAACGCCCTGCGCCAGGAACAGGACGCCGGGGTCACCGAGTTGGCCGCGGCGTCCGGTCTGCCCAAGACGACCGCGTACCGGCTGCTCGACCAGCTCGCGGAACTGGGCGCCGTGGAACGCAGTGCGGGCCGGTACCGCATCGGACCGGGCATGTTCCGGCTGGGCCAGGCCTGGCAGCCGTACCCGGGGCTGCGGCGGGCCGCGCTGCGGCCGCTGCGGCGGCTGACCGCCGTCACCGGGATGACGGCCGAGCTCTCGGTGCTGCACCTGGGGCAGACGCTGGTCCTGGACCGGGCGACCGGCGCGGACCTGGCGTGCCCGCTGCCCGACGACCGTCCGGTGTGGCCCTGGCACACGGCGGCGGGCCAGGTCCTGGCCGCCTGGGCGCGTTCCGGTCCGGCACCCGGTCCGCCGCCCCCGGCCTGGCCGGCCCGGGCCCGGCGGATCCGGGAGTCCGGGGCCGCCTACGACCACCAGGAGGTGCTGGCGGGGGTGTGCTGCGCCGCCGTGCCGGTGTACGGGGCGGACGGTGTGCCGGTGGCGGCGCTGAGCGTGCTGACCGGGCCCGACCACCGTCTGGAGCGGCTCGCCGACACGGCCCGCCGCGCGGCGTCGGCCGTCACGGCGGGGCTCGGCCGCCGCCGGTGACGCCAGACCCGGCGCGCCGCCCGGCCGTTCCGCTCAACGGCACAGGGAGCGACAGGGCGCCGCCGGCCGCCCAGGCTGGGTCCGTCGGCCACGGAGTCCGCACCACGGTACGGGCCGGTGCTCCCCTCGGCTCCCCGCGTACCACCGCCCCGTCACCACTCACCGCTCACCGCTGACCACCGACCGCTCAGGGAGGACACCCATGGCCTCGTCGCCCGCACACCCCGCGACCGGCGGGGACACCGGCCCGGCCGCCCGGCCCGGCGACGCGCTGTCCCTGCTGACCTCGGAGTTCGGCGCCGGGGCCGACGTGTGGCGCTCGGCGCTGGACGGCGGCGTGTGCGTGGCCGGTCCCGAGGCCGCCCGCGCGGTGATGGGCAACCGGGACGGCGTCGTCGCGGACACCTCCGACTTCTACCACCACCGGCACGGCGTCTTCGGGCCGCGCTCCGCGCAGGTCGCCATCGGCCGCGCCGCCCGGCAGCTGATACAACGTCACCTAAGCGAGCACCGGGCCGAGTTGCCCGGTCTGGTGGCCGGGCGGCTCGCGCCGCGCAGCGACTGGCCGGACGCCGGGAACCTGCTCGTGCTGGACCATCTGCGCGATGTGCTGCTGCGTCCCGGGGCGCCGCCCCACCTGCACGCGACCGTGGCGGCGATCGTCTCCCGCGCGGTGCCGGCGGACGCCCGGCGCCGCCACCCGGCCCCGTCCCGGCTGCTGTTCCGCCACCGGGCGCTGGCCGTCCTGCGCGCGGAGATGCGTGCCCGGCAGCGGGCCGCCCGGCCCCTCGACCACCCGGCCGGACCGCGCGACCTCGTGGACGTCGTCGTCGGCGGAGGCGGCCCGGACGCGGACCCGCGCGACCTGGTCGAGGTCTACCTGTCCTTCCTGTTCGCCACGGCCGGGTCGATCGGGTTCGCGCTGGGCTGGTCGGTGCGGCTGCTCGGCACCCACCCGGAGCGGGCGGCGGCGGAACCGGCCTGGATCGTGCGCGAGGCGCTGCGGCTGTGGCCGGTGGCGTGGCTGTTCGCCCGTACCCCGAGCCGGGCGCAGCAGCTGGGCGGGGTCCCGGTCACGCCCCGGGACCGGCTCATGGTGTGCAGCTACCTGGTGCACCGGCACCCCGGCCACTGGGAGCGGCCCGACGAGTTCCTCCCCGAGCGCTGGGCCGAGGGCCCGCCCGACGCCGCCTACCTGCCGTTCGGGCACGGCCCGCACACCTGCGCCGGCGCGACCGTCACCGTACGGCTGCTGGAGGACCTGGTCGGCCTCCTGACCCGTGACTGGCGGGTGTCGCTCGCCCCGTCGGCCACCCCTGACGGCGACGGGCCCCAGGTGGGTCCGGCGCTGGCTCCGCCGCGGTTCACCGCGGTGCTGAGCCGTCCCGACGGCTGTCCCGAGAGGAGGTGAACCAGCATGCGCGCGCTGTACCTCAAGACGATGTCGGTCCTCAACGTCCGTCGCACGTACGGGCTGTTCTGGTACGTGTACCACCACATCTGACCGGCCCGGCGCGGGGAGGCGTCCGCCGGCTCCCCGCGCCCCCAGGAGGGGAACACCCACGATGACCACCCCGCAGCACCCCGAGGACTTCCTCAGCGCCCTGCGGCTGCGCAGCGCCGCGGAGGACGGGATCTTCTGGGTCGACGACCGACGGCTCGGGGTCTTCGAGCCGGAGGCGGCCCGCCGGGTCAGCGCCGCCAACTGGCACCGGTTCGTCCTCCAGGACCGTCTGGTCGACCTGGTGCGGCGGCGGCACAGCCCCGAGGTGCGGTGGAGCCTGATCCGCTCCACCTGGCTGACCCGGCTGCACACGCTGGCGACGGCCGAGCAGCACGGCCTGCTGATCGACCGCATGGCGCGGGTGATGGACGCGAGCGCCGGCGCGGACACCGACCTGACGATGCTGATGCAGGACGTGTCGCTGCGCTCGCTGCTGCCCGTAGCGCTCGCCGGGCTCACCGGCGCGGAGGCGGAACTGGTGCGCCGGGACCTGGAGATGAAGCTGGCGCGGCTGGTGTCCCCCACGCCGGGCGGCCCGCTGCACCACCTGCGTCACCTCGCCGTCCAGGTGCGGGCCGGGCTGGTGGTGCGCCGGGTGCTGCGGCAGCGCGCCGACGGCCGGCGCGAGCGCGAGCCGGACCTCGCCGACCCGTTCGTGGACCTGCTGCCCGAACTCGGCATGGACCGCGCGCTGGACGTGGTGACCACCGTCCTCACGGCCATCGGCGGCCCGCCGGGCACCGCCGCCGCGAGCCTGCTGTACGAGTTCGTACGACACCCCGAGTGGCAGCGCCGGATGGAGGCCGAACTGGGCGCGGTGGACCCGGTGGAGTTCCGCACGGCACCCGCCAGGGCGGCCCCGCAGACGCACCGGTTCGTGAAGGAGACGCTGCGGATGTGGAGCCCGCCGCTGCTGCTGGTGCGCCGCTCCACGTTCGCGTTCGACCTGGGCGCGGCCCGGCTGGAGCCGGGGCAGTGGTACCTGCTGAGCCCGCATCTGATCCACCGCGACGAGCGGGTCTGGCAGCGGCCCGACGTCTTCGACCCGGACCGCTTCCTGCCGGGCGCGCCGCACGGGCCGGCGGACCGCACCTGTTACGTGCCGTTCGGCTGGGCGCCGAAGAAGTGCGTCGGCGCGAACATCGCCGTCGTCCAGCTGATGGGCCTGTGCCACCTGCTGTGCACGCGTTACCGGCTCACCGTGGAGCGGCCGCAGGAGGCCACGATGGCGCTGCGGTTCGCGCCGGTGCCGGAGAACTTCCGCGGCCGGCTCACGCTGCGCGGTACTAGCCGGGAAGCGGGCCGGGACGGACGCTGAGGTCGTTGATCTCGGCGTCCCCGGGCAGATCGAGCGCCGTGAGGATGGTGGTGGCCACCGACTCCGGGTCGATCCAGCGGGAGGCGTCGTACTCCTTGCCCTCCTGCTGGTGGACCTTGGCCTGCATGGGACTGGCGGTGCGGCCGGGGTAGACCGAGGTGACCCGGACGCCGTTGCCGTGTTCCTCGTGGCGCAGCGAGTCGGCCAGTGCCTTCAGGCCGTGCTTGGACGCCGCGTACGCCGACCAGCCCGCGTGGGCGTTGAGGCCGGCGCCGGAGTTGACGAACAGCACGTGGCCGCGGGCGGTGCGCAGCTGGGGCAGGAAGTGCCGGGTGAGCTCGGCCGGTGCGATCAGGTTGACGTTGAGCTGGTGGCGCCAGGACTTCGGAGTCAGCTCGCCGACCTCGCCCAGGTCGACCACGCCCGCGATGTGCAGCAGCGAGTCGACGCGGTCGGGCAGCGTCTGGTGGGAGAACGCCCAGGACAGCCGGTCCGGGTCCGCCAGGTCGCCGACGAGGGTGCGGGCGCCGGGGAACTCCGCGGCCAGTTCCTTCGCGCGGCCGGCGTCGCGCGCGTGCAGGACGAGTTCGTCCCCGCGCGCGTGCAGCCGGCGGGCCACCGCGGCGCCGATTCCGGAACCGGCGCCGGTGATCACATGAGTTGCCATGCGGCCATGCTCGCATCAGCCGGCCGGCCGGTGCGCCTCCAGGTGGGCGAGCGCGGCGGCGGGCTCGTCGGCGAAGTGCATCAGCTCCGCGAGGGGGCGGGGCAGGAAGCCCTCCGCCTCCATGCGGCGGAACTGCTCTTCGAGGCCGTCGTAGAAGCCGGCGGTGTTGAGCAGGACGACGGGCTTGTCGGTGCGGCCGTGCTTCTTCAGCTCCAGGATCTCGGTGGCCTCGTCGAGGGTGCCGGTGCCGCCGACCATGATGACCACGGCGTCGGCCTTCTCCAGGAGGAGCCGCTTGCGCTCCGCGAGGTCGGCGGCGACGACCATCTCGTCGGCGCCGGGACGGGCCTTGTTCGCGAGGAAGCCGACGGAGACGCCGACGAGACGGCCGCCGGCTTCCTGGACCGCGTCGGCGACGACCTTCATCAGGCCGGTGTCGGAGCCTCCCCAGACCAGGGAGTGGCCGCCCTTGCCGATCAGTCTGCCGAAGTCCCGGGCGGGACGGGTGTAGCGGTCGTCGAGGTCGGCGGCGGAGAGGAAGACACAGATTCGCATGCCGTCAGGGTATGCACTGCCGGGTGAGATCCCTGCCGTGGGGAACAAGCGGGCGTCCGCGGGCGTCATCCCCATATGACCGCTGGACACACGATCACCATCGAGAACAGCGACCGGCACGTGCGCGTGACGCACGGCGAGCTGGTCCTCGCCGAGAGCGACCGGGCTCTCGTCCTGCACGAGACCGGTTGTCCCCCGCGCTACTACATCCCCGCCGACGACGTGCGGCTCGACCTGCTGACGCCGTCCGGATCCCACACCGTCTGCCCGTTCAAGGGCACCGCGTCCTACTGGTCCCTGCCGGACGCGGCGGACCTCGTCTGGGCCTACCCCGAGCCCAGGTCCGACGTCGCCCGGATCAAGGACCACCTCTGCTTCTACGAGGTGGAGCTCACCGGCTGACGCCGTACCGTCGTGGCGATCGTCGCCGAGCCGACCACGCGGGTGCCGTCGTAGAGGACGATCGCCTGGCCGGGGGCGACGCCGCGGACCGGCTCGGTGAACGTGACGCGCAGCCCGCCGTCGACCGGTTCCGCGCTCACCTCGGTCTCGCCGCCGTGGGCGCGGAGCTGGGCGGTGTAGACGCCGGGACCGGTGGGGGCGGTGCCGCACCAGCGGGGCCTGATCGCGGTCAGGCCGGTCACGTCGAGGGAGGCGGCCGGGCCGACCGTCACCGTGTTGTCCACCGGGGAGATGTCGAGGACGTAGCGCGGCTTGCCGTCCGCGGCGGGGTGGCCGATGCGCAGGCCCTTGCGCTGGCCGATGGTGAAGCCGTACGCGCCCTCGTGGGTGCCGATCCGGGTGCCGGACTCGTCGACGATGTCGCCCTCGGCCCTGCCGAGCCGCTGGGCGAGGAAGCCCTGGGTGTCGCCGTCGGCGATGAAGCAGATGTCGTGCGAGTCGGGCTTCTTCGCGACGGCGAGGCCCCGGCGCCCGGCCTCGGCACGGATCTCGTCCTTGGTCGTCAGGGTGTCGCCGAGCGGGAAGAGGGCGTGGGCGAGCTGGCACTCGTCCAGGACGCCGAGGACGTAGGACTGGTCCTTGGCCATGTCGGAGGCGCGGTGCAGTTCGCGGCCGCCGTCGGGCAGCGTCACGATCTGCGCGTAGTGGCCCGTGCACACCGCGTCGAAGCCGAGGGCGAGGGCCTTGTCGAGCAGCGCGGCGAACTTGATCTTCTCGTTGCAGCGCAGGCACGGGTTGGGGGTGCGGCCGGCCTCGTACTCGGCGACGAAGTCCTCGACGACGTCCTCGCGGAAGCGGTCGGCGAGGTCCCAGACGTAGAACGGGATGCCGATGACGTCGGCGGCGCGGCGGGCGTCGCGGGAGTCCTCGATGGTGCAGCAGCCCCGCGCGCCGGTGCGGAACGACTGGGGGTTCGCGGAGAGCGCGAGGTGGACGCCGGTCACGTCGTGGCCCGCCTCGGCCGCGCGGGCGGCGGCGACGGCGGAGTCCACGCCGCCCGACATGGCGGCGAGGACGCGGAGGGGGCGGGTGCGCTGCGGGGTGTCAGTCATAGCCCCTCCAGGGTAAGGGGGCGCGGGAACCGGGGCCCGCGAGTATCCGTTGGAGATCACATGGGGGAGAGAACGGGTGATCGGGACCGGCGGATCGGGCGGCGGGCGCTGCTGGTCGGCGGGGCGGCGGCCGCGGCCGGCACGGCGGTGCTGACCAGGCAGGAGCTGACGCGGCTGTACTGGCGGCTGCCCGGGGTGCACAAGGCGCGGGTGGCGGGCGCGGTGGACTTCGAGGGGGCGCGCTGGGTGGCGGCGTCCGCGGGGAACTACCGGACGGCGAACCGGCCGGACGACTACGTGATCGACCGGGTGGTCGTCCATGTCACCCAGGGCGGTTACGCGAGCGCGGTGAAGGTGTTCCAGGACCCGGGGCACCAGGCGGCGGCGCACTACATCGTGCGCAAGGACGGGCGGATCACCCAGCTGGTCCGCGAGCTGGACGTGGCGTTCCACGCGGGCAACCGGTCCTACAACGAGCGCAGTGTGGGCATCGAGCACGAGGGGTTCGTGGACCGGCCGGAGGACTTCACCGACGCGATGTACGCGGCCTCGGCTCGGCTGACGGCCGCGATATGCCGGCGGTACGGGATGGCCCTGGACCGGGAGCATGTGATCGGACATGTGGAGGTGCCGGGGACGGATCACACCGACCCGGGGAAGCACTGGGACTGGGGCCGCTACATGGGGCTTGTTCGGCGCGTCGGACAGGCCTGACACCGGGTTCCGTCCGTGATGAAATCGTTATCCTGTGTGCGGTCCGTACCCTTCCTGTGTCCGTTGCGTCCCGCACCCGTGTCGCCAACTGCGCCTGATCAACTCCCCTTGTTTTCAAGGGAGTTAAGCATTATCAGCATCCACAGCCACCTCACAGTCCCCCGGGTTCGCTCCTAACTTCGCCTCAGATTTCGCACAGTCCCCAGGTCAAACATCCGGGGCCATGACCCACACCACGGATCCCGCCTTCGAGGCGGACGACAGCGAAGACACGGAAGCCCGCGGCCGGCGACGGCGGGCCGGGGGCACGGAGCACGGCAAGGCCGGGCGGGTGACGAAGGCCGAGCACTCCAAGGAGTCGACGGCCAAGCGCGGCAAGGGGGTTCACCGGCGGAGGTTCCTCGGCGGCATGGCGGGGGTCGGCCTGGGCGCGGTCGGCGCGGCGGGTGCCTCCTTCGCCCTGCTGACCGACGCGCGCGGCAACAAGGCGGGCGCGGCGACCAACACCGCGACCCTCTCCGTCCCCGACCTGCTGGAGGGCACCACCTCCGACAGCACCACCACCTTCACCCTGGAGGCGAAGACCGGGACCGCCGAGGTCGTCAGCGGCGTCACCAGCACCACCGCCGGCTACAACCAGTCCTTCCTCGGCCCCACCATGAAGTGGACCCAGGGCAACACCAACGTACTCAACATCACCAACAGCCTGGGCGAGGACACCACCGTCCACTTCCACGGCGCGCACGTCCCGGCCAAGATGGACGGCGGCCCGCAGGTCGCCTTCTCCGACGGGGACACCTGGTCGCCGACCTTCACGGTCAAGGACGACGCCATGACCCTCTGGTACCACCCGCACGCGCTGGGCACCACGGCGAAGCAGGCGGTGCACGGACTGGCCGGCATGATCATCGTCGAGGCCGACGACGACACCAGCGCCGACCTGCCCAGCACCTACGGCACCGACGACATCCCGCTGATCTTCCAGTGCCTGGCGGTCGACGACGACGGTGACATCAAGTACGACCTGACCGGCTACCTCACCAACGGCCTGAACTTCCCGCTGCTGGTGAACGGCACCAACGTCGACGACACCACCCTCACCTTCACCGCGACCAAGACCCGGACCCGGTTCCGGCTGCTCAACGCCTCGCCGTCGGACATCATCACCGTCCAGCGCAGCGACGGCGGCACGATGACCCAGATCGCCACCGACCAGGGCTACCTGGCCGAGGCGGCGGACGTGACCGAGATCCGCCTGGTGGCCGGCGCCCGCGCCGAGATGGTCATGGACCTGTCCGACGACGTCACCCTCCAGGCCGTCGTCACCACCGGCTGGGTCCGCGGCGGCAGCGGCACGTACGACTTCCTGGCGGTCACCGCGAGCGGCACCGACACCCCGGACGACCTGCCCAGCTCGCTGCGGACCATCGACCGCTACGACACCAGCGACTTCACCGCGCGCACCATCACGCTCGGCCAGTCCGGCGCGACCATGCTGATCAACGGCTCGGCGGGCACGAGCATGTCCTCCATGGCCATGATCAGCACCACGCTGGGGTCCAAGGAGATCTGGACCATCAAGAACAGCACCCAGCTGGAGCACTCGTTCCATCTGCACGACGTGCCCTACCAGTTGGTCTCCATCAACGGTGATGATCCGACCGGCGTCGAGCTCGGCTGGTACGACACGTACGAGGTGGTCGGCGGCGGCACCATCGAGATCGCCATGGAGTTCACCGACTTCTCCGACGACACGTACATGTACATGCTTCACTGCCATCTGCTCCAGCACGAGGACGAGGGCATGATGGCGTCCCTCATGGTCACGGACAGCTAGCCGCCGCCCGGACCCCCCGAGCAGGCTGCCGCCGGCAGTGGAAGTGCCGGCGGCAGCCGTTCTGTGGGTTGCGGTCACCGGGATCCCCGTCGCTCAGCCCTGGTCGGCGGCGACCCGGAAGCCCACGGTCGGATAACCGCCGCCGCCGTCCCGGCCCTCGCCGCGGTAGTGGGTGGTGCAGCTGCGCAGGGTCGCGTACCAGGAGCCGCCGCGTACGGCGTTGACGTCCTGGCCGGCCTCCGCCCCGTTGGTGGCGGTGACGACGCTGGAGGTCCACTCGAAGCAGTTGCCCGCCATGTCGTAGGCGCCGTACACGCTCACGCCGTCCGGGTACGCGCCCACGGCCGAGGTGAGTCCGCCGGTCGCCATCAGCGCGTCGAAGACGTCGGTGTAGACGAACCCGGTCCAGGTGTCGTGGTAGATCCAGCCGGTCACCCCGCCGGTCGCGCTGACGGTGAGGATCTCGGAGATCGGCTCGCTCTCGCCGTACCGGGTGGAGTCCGCCTCGTCGTAGGTCGCCTCGGTGGAGCCGTAGTTGACCAGGTAGTAGACGGCACAGACCGCGTTGTAGTTGTACCTGCTGGTCAGCACGGAGTCCGTGTAGGCCGTACCGGCCGCGGTTCCCCAGGGGTAGGCGTAGGAGTCGGGGCCGCGGGCCGCGCTCTCCCACTCGGCCTCGGTCGGCAGCCGGAAGGTCCAGCCGTCCGCCTGTCCGGTGAGCCAGTCGCAGTAGGCCTCGGCGTCCGCCAGCGCGACCTGGAGCACCGGGTGCTGCTCCTTCCCGGCGGGGACGGTCCCGTCGTCCCAGAACGACGGCACGGTGTGGCCCGCCCCCGCGTCCGTGGCGAGGAAGGCCGCGTACTGGGCGTTGGTGACCTGGTAGGCCCCCAGCCAGTACGCCGAGCCGATCGGCGAGGCCTCGCCCGTGGTGGTGTTGGACAGGTCGGCCGTGAACGCGAAGTCCGGGTCGGCGGGGGCCGGCACCAGGGTCTGCCCGGCGACGGAGACGGCGTCCGCGGCGTCCGCGATGTCCGTCGCGGGTGCCGCGGGTGCCGCGTGCGCCGGGGGTGCGCCGATCAGCGAGGCGGCGGCTCCGGCACCGGCGATCCGGAACAACTTCCTTCTTCCGAGAGGCTGTCGGTTCGGTGGTACGACGGTCATGGGGCGGCCCTCCGTCGACTCGATGGCTGGGGGAGACCGGTCATGCGGCTTCCAGGCGGGGCAGCGCGCCGCATGACCGGCTGTTCAACGGAACGTAAAGTGCGCGCCTTTGCCGCGGCCTTTGCCGGCCTGTGACTTCCCTGGACACGCGCACACAGGTCCCGCGCCCGGGGCGCGGCCTTTCCCGTTGAGCCCGCAGTCTGCCCGAAGAAGCGCACAGTGTCGACACCTTGCGCTATAAATGAATCAGAACCCCTTGACCAAGGCTTACTGTCGACACTAGACAGGAAGTGGAAGGTCTTCCCCGCGGGCCGTCACGTCGACGAGGTGCGCCGTCGGCGTGCCGGCTTGCGGCCCGCCTCCTGCTCCTGGATCTGCTCCTCCACCGAGCGCAGCGCCCGGACCGTCGCACCCGCGATCAGCGCGGCGGCCAGTTCGCCGTCGCGCTCCTCGCAGGCCTGCATCAGCCGCTCCTGGTCGTCCACGCTGTAGGCGAGCCGGCCGGGGCGGGTCAGGCTGAGGTGGCGGAGCATGAGCGTGCGCAGCGCCAGGGAGTCGAGGATCTGCTTGAGGGTGGCGTTGCCGACGATCTCGGTCATCCGCTCCTGGAGCTGCACATGGCCCCAGAAGTAGGCGTCCACGTCGCCCTCGTCGGCGAGTGCGCGCATCTTCTCGACCCGGCCGCGCAGCTCGGCGATCTCGTCGTCGCCCGCCCGCTCGACCAGCAGTGCGGCGAGCATCGACAGGAGCTGGCGCCGGACCTGGTAGATGTCCCGGATGTCCTGGAGGGAGGGCGCGGCCACCCGGGGCCTGCGGCGCGCCTTCATCTCGACCAGGCCCTCCTGTTCGAGGACCATCAGGGCCTCGCGCACGGGGGTGCGGCTGGTGTCGAACCGCCGTGACAGGTCGACGCTGTTGAGGTCCTGGCCGGCCGCCAGCCTGCCCTCGATGATCCCGGCGCCCACCCACTCGGCGATCTGCGCGACCAACGGCTCCCGCCGGTCACGCAGCCGCAGCAGACGGGCGAGCACGACATGCGTGTCCTGATCGGTCATCCGGCGGCCTCCCTGCCCGTACCCGGAGCCGTTTCCGGGTTCACAGCGGAACCAACGGTGTCGACACTATCGCACTCTTCTACCGCCCAGTACCCCGCTCATCCGCTCTCTGTCGACAACGGACAGCCCCCGGGACGCACCGCTCAGCCCTCCGAGCCGCTCGCCACGACCTCCCTGAACTGTCGACATCCGACGGCGTACTGGGGCACGCCTGTCCGCAACTGCCCGCTCAAGTGTGGACATTGGGCGGTGCGGTGGCCTACCTTCCGAAGTAAGCGGGGGGTAAGACTCCGGCCCCCGGGATCCGGTTCGCATCCATCCCCGGGGGCCGGCCTCTCGCGTCGTCCCGGTTACGACACCGTCAGGGTGAGGGCACCGGTGTAGCTCCGGCCGGGCGTGAGGGTGGTCGCCGTGCCGTCGACGGTCAGGGTGACCGTGCTGCCGCTGGGCGCCGCCACCGACGCGCTGGACGCCAGGGTGAGCGCGCTCAGGTACGAGGTGCCGGTGACCGTCCACGTCGAGCCGGCGCCCAGCGTCACCAGGACGCCGTTGTTCACCACCGCGCTCGGGGTGTTGGTGACCTCGCTGATCTGGCGGTACTCCGCCGAGGTGATGGTGGAGACGCCGTGCTGGGCGGTGCTGGCCGAGATGACTCCCTCGACCGTGCTGCCGGTGAAGGAGAGGCTGAGGTTCTGGCCCTGGAGGCTCGCGTTGCCGCCGCCCCGGACCGAGTTGTAGAAGTCGCCGGTCAGGGCGATGTCGGTGAAGGTGCCCTTCGCGTCGGTGGACTGGGAGGACGTGGTCACCCAGCTGGAGGACCTGCTCGGGGAGCCGGTCGGCTCGGTGTAGGTGCCGGTGGTCTCGCTGCTCCACGGCTCGCCGGACACCGTGACGCTGCTCGGCCGGTCGGTGTCCATCAGCTGGAAGAGGACGCCGTTGCCGCTGGTGATGGTCGCGCCGTCGGAGCCGTCGACCGTGACGGTGCCCGCCACCGCCTTGCACATGAACGTGGTCTCACCGGTGGTGACCTGGGTGCCGCCGTCGATGGCGACGGATCCGGCCGCGTACCAGAGCACCATGAAGCGGCCGGCGTCGATGGTGGTGGACCGCTCCGGCAGCGCGCTCAGTTCGGCGCCGGTGAGGCCGATGCCGAGGGAGTCGTTGAGCGCGGAGACCGCGGCGGCGGTGCTGTCGCCGTAGTGCGCCGAGGCACCCCAGTGGATCAGGGCGTAGTCGCCGACGTCGAAGGTGCAGCCGAGGAAGTGCTCGGTGACGTTGCCGATGGCGTAACTGCCGTAGCCCTGGCCGCCGGTGTTGGCGATCGTGCTGTTGATGGCGGTGAGGGTGCAGTAGCTGCCGCCGTCGACCGACAGGGCGCCCCACTTCTCCGAGGAGATGCTGGAGTTGATGTACGACGCCTTGGTGCCGGCGCCCAGGAGGTTGGTGGCCCGGACGTTGCCGGAGATGCCCAGCATCCAGGGCACGGTGATCATGTAGCGGGTGTCGCCGGTGCCGCTGGCCGGGTACTCGGCGGGCACGGTGCCGTCGGCGCAGTGGATGGTGGAGTTCTTGACGACGACGTTGGCGGTGGCGTCGGCGATCACCGCCGTGCGGACGACGCCCTCGTTGCCGATGGTGGCGCCGTCCACGACGAGCGTGGTGCCGGAGCCGGTGCCCACGACGGCGGCGCCGTAGCCGACGAAGTCGCAGCGGCCGTTGCCGGCGAAGGCGATCGTGGGGTCGGTGAGGGTGTAGGTGGCGCCGTCGGCGACGTACACGCCGTTGAACGCCTCGCCGTCGGAGGTGAGCGTGATGCCGGTGGCGGCGCTGTCGGTGACCGTGCCGCCGATGACGGCGGAGGGCACCGACCTGGACTCGTCCACGCCGTCGGAGTCGACGTAGATCGCCTGGCGGAACGGGAAGGTCAGGGTGGAGTAGGCGACGTCGGTGGCCTCGGCGACGTTCAGGACGATCGTGCCGCTGTAGGTGCCGGCGGCGATCGCGGTGGCCACTCCCCCGTTGCCGTCGGTGAGCGCGGCGAGTTCGCTGCCGGTCTCCACTCCGTTGACGGTGAGGGTGAGGCTGTAGCCGTCCGGGACGGCGATGGTGCCGCCCTCCTCGATCACCAGCCGGGTCGCGGTGGTGGTCTCGGTGAGCGTGAGGGTCTCGTCGGCGCCGACGGTGATGCGCTTGCCGGCCTTCTGCGTGGCCGCGTGCGCGGCCGTCGGGGCGGCCAGGGCCGGGGCGAGGGCGGCGGCCACCGCGACGAGGAGGGCGCGGGGCCGGGCGCGGTTGGCGACGGGGCGGTCCAGTAAGCCGGTGCCGGACGGGGACTCGGGGGTCTCCGGCCTGTTGGTGGGCAGCACTGTGAACTCCTTTGTCTTCCAGTGGTCTTCGGGCAGGGCGCGGTGCGGGCCCGGTCGCGGGCCGGCACGGGTGGTGAGCGGGGCGCGGCCGACGCCGAGGGCGGTGCTGGATTCGGCGGGGGTCGTGCGGATGCGGAACGGGCCGTCACGGCCGTACCCGACCCGGCGCCGTCTTCTCACGCGTTCACTCGGGACCCTACTGTCGACACTTTCCGCCTTCAAGAGATGCGACAGCCAAATATCAGGCAGCTCTGCCGACACTATTCGGTGATCGGTGGATCGTCGGCGCTCTCGCGGCCGGCACACGGACAGGCCGGCCCGGTGACCGTGACGGGCGGTCACCGGGCCGGCGGCGTCAGGAGCTCCGGGCCCGTCGGCCTCAGGAGGTGCTGACGCCCACGGTGAGCGTCGCCTTGTACCCGTCGGAGACGCTGTCACCCAGTGCGGTCAGGGTCAGCAGGCCGGAGGAGGCACCGCCGCCGTCGTAGATGGTGTCGTCGTCGAGCTGGGTCTCCTTGGTGGTGTTGTCGGAGTACGGCGAGGACGCCTGGACCTCGGTGTTGACGTCCGCGTCGAAGAACAGCTGACCGGTGTGGATGATCGAGCCGCCGGTGTACGAGTCGTCGGTGAGCGTGACGTCGGTGTGCACCCGCATGTGGACGTGGACGGCCCGCGAGACGTAGTGGCCCGGCCAGATCGAGATCAGGCTCACCTGCCCGTCGGAGTCGGTCAGCTGACCGCCGCGCAGGAAGGTGCCGTCGTCGGTCTCGGTGTGGCCGTTCTTGCCGACGAAGCCGGAGTACTCGCCGAGCGCGTCGCAGTGCCAGATCTCGACCAGCGCGTTCGCCAGCGGAGCGCAGTCGTCGGCCTCGTCCACCACGGTGAAGGTGTACTGGACCTCGACGCCCTCCTTGTCCTCCCGGACGTCCTCTCGCACGAGCGCACCCTCGAGCGAGTAGGGACCTTCGGTGACCTCGGCGTTGAGGGAGCAGACGCCGGAGGAGGCGTCGCCGGTGACGGTGGTGGCGGCGTCGGAGTCGGCCTCCGCGGTGGTGGTGTCGGCGGAGGCGAGTCCGGCCGCCATCAGGCCGCCGGCCGCGGCGATGGTGGCGCCGCCGATCAGCACGCGACGCCGCTTCATGGTGGTGTCCGTCCGGTGGCGGCCCGACGGGCCGGAGACGGGTTCGGGGGTCTGCTCGGAGGCAGGGGTGTTGTCTGTCATGTCATGAGAACTTAAAGAACGACCTGAGGCAGACCATGGCCACGCACTGTGAAGTCGCTGGGGAAGAACCCGTCAACTCACCTTATTGGACGCGGAGTTGTGATCTGTTCCGCGTGTCGGGGCAAGACGCCCCGGACAGGGGGCACCGCGGGCGCGGTGCCGCTACGACAGTCCGGCCGCCCGGGCCCGCTCCACCGCCGGCCCGATGGCCTTGGCGACCGCGTCCACGTCGGACCGGGTGGAGGTGTGGCCGAGGGAGAAGCGCAGGGTGCCGCGGGCCAGGTCCGGGGCGGTGCCGGTGGCCAGCAGGACATGACTCGGCTGGGCCACCCCGGCGGTGCAGGCGGATCCCGTGGAGCACTCGATGCCCTGGGCGTCGAGCAGCAGGAGCAGCGAGTCGCCCTCGCAGCCCGGGAAGGTGAAGTGCGCGTTGGCCGGGAGCCGGTCCACCGGGTCGCCGCCGAGGATCGCGTCGGGTACGGCCTCGAGCACGGCGTCGGCCAGGCGGTCGCGCAGGGCGCCGATCTCGCGGGCGAACCACTCCCGCCGCTCGGCCGCGAGGCGCGCGGCGACCGCGAAGGAGGCGACGGCGGGGACGTCCAGGGTGCCGGAGCGCACATGCCGCTCCTGGCCGCCGCCGTGCAGCACCGGTACGGGGGTGTACTCGCGGCCGAGCAGCAGCGCGCCGATGCCGTACGGGCCGCCCACCTTGTGGCCGGAGACGGTCATCGCGGCGAGGCCCGAGGCGTCGAAGTCGACGGGGACCTGACCGAAGGCCTGAACCGCGTCGGCGTGCAGAGGGATACCGAACTCACCCGTCACGTCGGCGAGTTCACGGACCGGCATGACGGTGCCGATCTCGTTGTTGGCCCACATGACGGTGGCGAGGGCCACGTCGTCGGGGTTGCGGGCGACCGCCTCGCGCAGCGCCTCGGGGTGGACCCGGCCGTGGCTGTCGACCGGGAGGTACTCCACGGTCGCGCCCTCGTGCTCGCCGAGCCAGTGCACCGCGTCGAGGACCGCGTGGTGTTCGACGGGGCTCGCGAGGACCCGGGTGCGGGCCGGGTCGGCGTCGCGGCGGGACCAGTAGAGGCCCTTGACCGCGAGGTTGTCGGCCTCGGTGCCGCCGGAGGTGAGGACGACCTCGCTGGGGCGGGCGCCGAGCGCCTCCGCGAGGGTCTCCCTGGATTCCTCGACCGTGCGGCGGGCCTTGCGGCCGGAGGCGTGCAGGGAGGACGCGTTGCCGGTGACGCCCAGGGCGGCGGCGAGTGCTTCTACCGCCTCCGGGAGCATCGGAGTCGTGGCTGCGTGGTCGAGGTAAGCCATGGTGGGGTCGATTCTACGGGGGCTCCGCCGCAGGACCGAGGGGCGTCACGGCCAGGTCCCGCTCACAGGCTCCAGGAGATCGTGTTCGAGGCGTCCATCGCGATCGCCAGGACCGCGAGGTCCGCCACGCCCAGGGCCAGCCCCAGGCCGGCGCGGACCCTGCGCCGCGTACCGCGCCACAGCGACACCAGGGCGAGGACGACCGCGATCGGACCGAGGAAGAGGTTGAGGACGAGCAGGCCCGACAGGCCGAGGATGAAGGACGCGACGGCCATGCCGTCGGCGTCGCGGGTGCGGTCGCGGGGTTCGGGGCGGCCGGCGGCCGGGGCGGTGAGGTGCAGCATGCTCAGCTCCTGGAGGTCGTGGTGGACGGTCAGTCGGCCGAGGTGCCGCGCCGGCGGGCGATGCGCTCGCGGAGCGCGAAGGCGGCCAGCCAGACGACGATCACGGTGGCGAGTGCGGCGGTGACGTCGGCCGGGGCATGGGCCACGGTGCCCAGCACCACGCCGAACAGCATGAGTGCGGCGACGAGGAACAGCATGGGATTCGATCCCCCCTCCGTTGCGTGTGGGTCCGTTACATTTGAGTGAACGGTTGTAGTAACAGTTGTTCACTGACTTTGAGTCTAGCAAGCCGCACGGCTTTCCAATTCCAGAGAACAGTTGTTAACTGGATGACATGAGTCACACCCTCGGCATCCGACAGGCCCAGAAGCAGAAGACCCGCCAGGCCTTCCTGGACGCGGCGCTCGGGCTGCTGGAGGAGCAGAGCCTGAGCAGCCTGGGCCTGCGCGAGGTCACCCGGGCCGTGGGGGTCGCCCCGACCGCCTTCTACCGGCACTTCCGCTCCACCGCCGACCTCGGTGTCGCCCTGGTCGACGAGGCCCTGGGCAGCCTGCACCCCATGGTCCGCACGACGGTCTCCACCCCCGGCGCGGAGCGCATCAACCGGGCCGTGCGGCTGATCGCCGACTACGTGGCCGCGCACCCGGCGCACGTCCGGTTCATCGCCCGGGAGCGGCACGGCGGGGTGCAGCCGGTGCGGGAGGCGATCCGGGACCAACTGGCCCGGTTCGCCGAGGAGGTCAAGGCCGAACTGGCCAAGGACCCCGAGGCCGAGGGGTGGAACGACGACGACCTCCTGATGCTCGCCCACCTCTACGTGGACCAGATGCTCATCACCGCCTCGCTGTTCCTGGAGACCCTGGAGCCGCCGGAGTCCTCGGAGGCGGAGCGGGACCGGGTCGCCCGGATCGCCGCCCGCCAGATGCGGCTGATCAGCCTCGGCCGGCAGCACTGGCTCGACTAGGCACCGCGGGCGGACAGCACGAAGGGGCGGCGCGTCCGGTGCTCCGGACGCGCCGCCCCTGTCGCCGGGCGGGCGCGGTCAGCTCTTGGTGGCCTGCGCGGTCGGGGCGCCGCTGGGGGCAGCGCCGCCGAAGCCGCCCTGGCCACCGCCGCAGCCGCCGCCGGGGCCGCCCTGACCGCCGCCGCCGGGGCCGCCGCTCGGCATGCCGGTGGGGGTACCGGTCGGCCTGGCGGTGGAGTTGCCGCTCGGCATTCCGGAGGGGAAGCCGCTCGGCATGCCCGAGGGGTTGCCGCTCGGCATCCCGGACGGCGCCTGACAGGACTGCGACGTACCGGAGTTGCCGCTGCCGGTGGACGACGAGTCGTCCGAGCCGCACGCGGTCAGCAGCAGCGGGGACACGGCGAGCAGAGCCACGGCGGGGACGAGACGGACACGCTTCATGAGAGACAACTCCATAAAGGATGAGGGAGTCCTGAGGGGTGGCACTCAACCAACGCCGCTTAGGCCGTTCTTGGGCCCGTACTGTCCCCAGCCTGTGATTCGGGTAAAGAGCGCCTCAAGACACCTCGCCGACCTGCGCGTTCACGGACGGGTCCGTTCTACTCGCTGGTACAAGTCCGTGACACAACAGTGGAGTTGCGGCTCAGAGGCGCACCCGGGCCAGCTGGCGGGACTGGGCGACCAGCCGGTCCGCGCTGTCCCAGACCTCGGCGTCCTCCTCCAGGAAGCCGCCCGCCAGGTTGCGGGTGGTGACGGAGACCCGGAGCGGACCGGGGGCCGGGCTGTGGCGTACGTGGACGGTCAGTTCGACCGTGGGGACCCAGCCCTTGAGGCCGAGTTCGAAGGCGGTGGGCGGCAGCGCGTCGACCGCCAGCAGCAGGGAGAGCGGGTCGGCGTCGCGGCCGTCGGCGAGGCCGAACCAGGAGCGCATCTCGCCCCTGCCCGAGGGGGTGCCGAGGGCCCAGCCCAGGGTGGCCGGGTCCAGCCTGAGCGTCAGGCGGTCGGCGATGGCGGAGCCGCCCTTCTCCATCGGCGCCGGTCCGTCCTCGGAGCCGAAGCACCGCTCCATGGGCGGGAACGCGGGCGGGGTCGCCGAGGTACGGACGTCGTCGGGGAGGGCGGCGAGGTCGCCGTAGGAGGCGAGGACGCGGATGCGCTCGACCTCGTCGCCCTGTTCGTCGTACTGGAAGAGGGAGGCCTGGCCGGTGGAGAGGGTGCGGCCGGTGCGGACGGTGTCCGTGCGGATCACGGCGGGGCCCGGCCGGGATGCGGTCAGGTAGTGCGCGGAGACGCTGAACGGGTCCGGGTGCGGCAGCGCGTCCGCGAGGGCCCGGCCGAGCACGGCGAGCAGATAGCCGCCGTTGACGGCGTCGAGGATGGTCCAGCCGGCCGAGAGGTCGGTGTCGTAGACGCCGGGAGCGCGCCGGGTGACCGCGGTGTCGCGGTCGAACTCGCTGTCGCCGATCACGGCCCGCGTGGAAGCTGCTTCTGGCATGGCTGAACCGTACAATAATCCATTACTAAGCGGTTGCTTTTGTGATCCACACACCATCCGACCGGGCGGTAAGAGATCCCTCCACCGGGTGAGGTTCCGGCAATTTCTAGGTAAGTGTCCGGAGACGTCCGTAACTCGGAGCCGGGAATTCCCCTCTATGGGGACATGAGCCTCACCGGGACTCCGTTCCTCTACACGACCGTCGTGCTGTCGGTGGTCGCCCTCATACTGCCGCTCGTCCTGTGGTCGAGGATGCGGGGCCCCAGGTCCGTACGGGTCGCGGCCCGGGTCCTGATGCTGCTGTTCGCGCAGACGACGGCGGTGACGCTGATCTTCGTACTGGTCAACAACCAGAACAACCTGTACGACAACTGGGCCGATCTGCTCGGTACCGGCGACCATGTCCAGCAGGCCGCCGACCTCGGCCAGGACGGGACCGGCGGAATAGCGCTGAAACGGTTGCCCAAGGTGAAGCAGGCCTTCACGGCGGCCGACGGACCGGGCATGCGCGGGGTGGAGGTCACCCAGCTCAAGGGGCGGGTCTCGGGTGTCGACGCCGAGGTCTACGTCTGGCTGCCGCCGCAGTACGGCCAACCGGAGTACCGCGACCACCGGTTCCCGGTCGTGGAGCTGCTGCCGGGCTACCCGGGCTCGGCCAAGGCGTGGTTCGGCTCGATGCGGGTGACTCAGCAACTGGCGCCGCTGATGAGGAGCGGCAGGGTCGCGCCGTTCATCCTGGTCGCGCCGCGCACCAACCTGCTGGCCGGCGTGGACACCGGCTGCGCCAACATCCCGGGCACGGTCAACGCCGACAGCTGGCTCAGCATCGACGTGCCGAAGATGGTGGACGACAACTTCCGGGCCGCCCCCTCCCCCGCGAACTGGGCGGTCGCCGGCTACTCGGCGGGCGCGCACTGCGCGGTCAAGCTGGCCGTCGCCCATCCGGACCGCTACCGGGCGGCGATCAGCATGTCCGGCTACAACGACCCGATCGGCGAGCGGAGTTCGCTCGCCGCGCAGAACCTCACCCTGCGCGAGCGGAACAACCCCTACCTGCTGCTGAGGAAGGCGGCCACCCCGCCCCGGATCGCCCTGTACCTCTCCGGGGAGTCCGGTGACGGCTACCAGGCCGGCGTGGCGCTCGAACAGGTCGCCAAGGCGCCGACCACCGTGCACGTGGTGTTCCTGCCGCGCAGCGACGGCGGTCACAACATGGCGCTGTGGCGGCCCCAGGTGCCGACCGTGTTCGAGTGGCTCACGGTCAACCTGGGCCGGAGCCGGCCCCGGGGCGGCACTACTCCTCGCGCACCGTCGAGCGGCGGTTCCACGCACGCGGCGCTCGCCAGTGGTACCGCATCGCGAGCAGGCGCAGGGCGAAAGCGGTGACGACCGCGAGCCCGCTGGTGAACGGGGTCAGCGCGTCGTAGCGGATGCACAGCACCACCGTCGTCGCCCCGACGATCGCCGGGACCGCGTACAGGTCGCGGTCCCAGCGCAGCAGCGAGGGAACCTCGTTGGCGAGCACGTCCCGGAGCACGCCGCCGCCGACCGCGGTGGCGAGCCCCAGGGCCGCGGAGGCGGTCAGGTTGAGACCGTAGGAGTACGCCTTGGTGGTGCCGCTGACGGCGAACAGGCCGAGGCCCGCCGCGTCGAAGACCAGGACCGCCGACTGGATCCGCTCGACGTGCGGATGCAGGAAGAACACCACCAGGGCGGCGATGAGCGGGGTGAGGAAGTACCCCAGGTCCGTGAAGGCGGCCGGGGGTACCGCCCCGATCATCACGTCCCGGAAGATCCCTCCGCCCAGCGCGGTGACCTCGGCGAGCACGGCGATACCGAAGACGTCGAAGTTCTTGCGGACGGCCAGCAGCGCGCCGGAGATCGCGAACACGAAGATGCCGATGACATCGAGCGTGTGCTGGACGGAGGGTGAGAAGAGTTGCTGGAGCTGCACCCTGACATTGTGACCCGTCAGGAAGTGCGAACCTTACAAAGCCAGGCTCACAAGGCGGGTTTCCCTGTGGTGAACAGCCAGGTCCGGAAGAGGTCGTCGAGCTGCCGTCCGCTCACCCGCTCGGCGAGGCGGACGAAGTCGGCGGTGTCCGCGTTGCCGTGGCGGTGCAGCTTCGTCCAGGCGGGCAGCAGCCGGAAGAAGGCCTCGTCCCCGATGCGTTCGCGCAGCGTCTGGAGGGTCATCGCGCCGCGCCGGTAGACCGCCGAGGCGAACATCGTGTCGCGCCGCGGGTCGGCGACGGTGGTCTGCCAGAAGGGGTTGTCGGCGGCCCGCGCGTCGTAGGCGGCCGGGAAGGAGTCGTGGGCCGACCTGGTGCCCTGGTGCTCGGCCCACAGCCACTGGGCGTAGGTGGCGAAGCCCTCGTTGAGCCAGACGTCCTTCCACTGCGCCACGCTCACCGAGTCGCCGAACCACTGGTGGGCCAGTTCGTGCACGATCGTCGACTCGGTGCGCACCGCGGAGTAGACCGGTTTGCTCTGCACCTCCAGCGAGAACCCGGCCTCCGGCATGTCGTCGACGATCGCGCCGGTCTCCTCGAAGGGGTACGGCCCGAAGAGCGACGCCCAGTAGTCGGTCGCGGCGGCCGTCACGGCGTACGCGTCGACGCTGTTGCTGCTCGCGAGGACCGGGTCGACGGCCACGTAGACCGGTATGCCAGAGGGGGTCCTGCCGGTCCGCACGTCGAACTTCCCGATGGTGGCGGTGGCGAGGTAGGTCGCCATGGGCTTCGACTCGCGCCAGTGGGTGTACGTCGAACCGCCCCGGTCGTGCGTCGACACCAGCCGGCCGTTGGAGACGCCGGTCAGCCCCTCGGGCGCCTTGATCCGGATGTCGTAGGTGGCCTTGTCGGAGGAGAGGTTCTGGGTGGCACGCGCGGTGAGCGTCGTACGGCCGTCCAGGCGGCCGGTGTCCGGGGCGTAGGCGATGTCGAGGTCGTAGTGGCGGGCGTCGAAGCCGCCGTTGCCCAGCTGCGGGAAGTACGGGTCGCCCACGCCGTCGGCGCCCGGGGCGGGGGCGGGTGCGGCCGCGATGACGAAGGAGGCGGCCGCCGCGGTGGCGACGGCCGCCAGACGTGCCGAACGGGAGAGGCGCATGGGTCGTCCCTTTCGAACGTGCCGGTCGACGGACGGACACGCCCGACTCTGCGCTCTCCCGCTAAGGCATGTACATGACTTTGCCCAGTTGGGTCATGGGCTACTTGTCGGTTGACTCCTGTGACTCCTGTGACGTGGCTGTGGAGTCCTCGGACTGCGCCCCGACCTCGGCCGCGACCGCCGCCGACGTCTCCGCCGACTCCTCCAGGACCGAGTCGCCCACGAGTTCCGAGGCCGCCTTCGCCGCGGTCAGCAGGACCGTGTCCTGCGGGGCCTGGTCGGCGAAGTTCTCCGGGTGGTGGCAGGCGACCCGCTGGCCCGGACGGAGTTCGACGAGCGCCGGCTCGGTCGTCCGGCAGATCTCCGTCGCCTTCCAGCACCGCGTGTGGAAACGGCAGCCGGACGGCGGGGCGATCGGCGACGGGACGTCACCGCGGAGCAGGATGCGCTCGCTCTTGTGGCCCCGGCGCTTGGGGTCCGGCACCGGCACGGCCGACATCAGGGCCTTGGTGTACGGGTGCATCGGCGTCTCGTACAGCTTGGTGCTGTCGGCGAGTTCGACGATCTTGCCCAGGTACATCACCGCGACCCGGTCCGAGACGTGCCGGACGACGGAGAGGTCGTGGGCGATGATCACGTAGGTGAGGCCCAGCTCCTCCTGGAGGTCGTCCATGAGGTTGACCACCTGCGCCTGGATCGAGACGTCCAGGGCGGAGACCGGCTCGTCCGCGACGACCAGCTTCGGCTTCAGGGCGAGCGCGCGGGCGATGCCGATGCGCTGGCGCTGGCCGCCGGAGAACTCGTGCGGGTAGCGGTTGTAGTGCTCGGGGCTCAGACCCACCAGCTCCAGGAGGCGCTGGACCTCCTTCTTGACCCCGCCCTCCGGCTCGACGCCCTGCAGCCGGAACGGCGCGGAGACGATGGAGCCGATGGTGTGGCGCGGGTTCAGGGAGCCGTACGGGTCCTGGAAGATCATCTGGATGTCGCGGCGCAGCGGGCGCATCTTCGCGGTGGACAGGTGCGTGATGTCCTGGCCCTCGAAGGTGACCCTGCCGCCGGTCGGGTCCTGGAGACGGGTGATGACCCGGCCCATGGTCGACTTGCCGCAGCCCGACTCGCCGACGACGCCCAGGGTCTCGCCCTTGCGCACCTCGAAGTCGATGCCGTCGACGGCCTTCACCGCGGCCACCTGCCGCTGGAGGATGCCCTTCTTGATCGGGAAGTGCTTCTGGAGGCCCTCGACCTTCAGCAGCACCTCCCGCTCCTCGGACGCGGGGGCCGACGCCTGCTGCGGGATGACGGCGTCATCGGGTTTCTTCGTGTCGCTCACAGCTTCGGCGCAATCTCTTCGGTCCAGATCCGCGTCCGGTCCTCGGGCGAGAGGTGGCAGGCGGACCAGTGGCCGCCGTCGACCTGCTGAAGCTCGGGGCGGACCGTGCGGGTGACGTTCCCCTTGGGGAGGTCCGCGTACGGGCAGCGCGGGTGGAAGGCGCAGCCCGAGGGGACGTTGATGAGGCTCGGCGGCTGTCCCTTGACCGGGATGAGCCGGTCGGAGGTCTCGCGGTCGATGCGCGGCATCGAACCCAGCAGACCCCAGGTGTAGGGGTGCTGCGGCTTCTCGAAGATCTCGTCGACCGGACCGCGCTCCACGCACCGGCCGCCGTACATCACCAGGACGTCGTCGGCGATCTCGGCCACCACACCCAGGTCGTGGGTGATGAGGACGACCGCGGAGCCGAACTCCTTCTGGAGGTCGCGGATCAGGTCGAGGATCTGCGCCTGGACGGTGACGTCGAGGGCGGTGGTCGGCTCGTCCGCGATGAGCAGCTCGGGGTTGTTGACCAGGGCCATGGCGATCATGGCGCGCTGGCGCATACCGCCGGAGAACTCGTGCGGGTATCCGTCGACGCGCTTGGCGGGCTCGGGGATGCCGACCCGGTCGAGCATCTCGATGGCGCGGGTGCGGGCGACCTTCTTGCTGACCTTGTGGTGCACCCGGTACGCCTCGACGATCTGGTCGCCGATCTTGTAGTACGGGTGCATCGCGGACAGCGGGTCCTGGAAGATCATCGCCATCTCGCGGCCGCGCAGCCGGCGCACCTCGTCCGGGGACGCGCTCACCAGCTCCTTGCCGCCCAGCCAGATCTCGCCGGACATGCGGACGTTCTTGCCGCGGGCGCCGAGCCGGTGCAGGCCCATGACGGCCAGCGAGGTGACGGACTTGCCGGAGCCGGACTCGCCGACGATGGAGAGGGTCTTGCCCTTCTCCAGGGAGAAGCTGAGGCCGTCGACCGACTTGACGATGCCGTCGTCGGTCGGGAAGTGCACCTTGAGGTCGCGGACTTCGAGGAAGGCGTCGGGCACGTCGGACGGGGTGGGCTCGCCCACGGCCGCGCCGGTCTTGGAGAGTTCGGTCACGAGAGCCTCACCCGCGGGTCGGCGGCCGCGTAGAGCAGGTCCACCAGGAGATTTGCGATCACGACGAAGAAGGCGGCGAGCAGGGTCACGCCGAGGATCGGGGGCAGGTCGTTGTCGTCGATGGCCTGCACCGCGTACTGCCCGACACCGTGCAGCGAGAACACGGTCTCGGTGATCACCGCGCCGCCCAGCAGCAGACCGAGGTCCATGCCGAAGACGGTGATGATCGGGGTGAGCGCGGCGCGCAGTCCGTGCCGGACGACGACCTTGCGCTCGCGCAGGCCCTTGGCGCGGGCCGTGCGGATGTAGTCCTCGTTCATCGTCTCCAGCATGCCCGAGCGGGTGAGCCGCGCGTAGATGGCGGAGTACAGGAGCGCGAGCGAACACCAGGCGGGAATCAGGGTGTTGGCCCACTGCGCCGGGTTCTCGGTGAGCGGGACGTACGTGCGGCCGAAGATGGGCCACTGGTAGGTGAAGAGCAGGATCGCCAGGTTGCCCGTGAAGAACATGGGCAGCGAGACACCGGCGAGGGCCACGCCCATGAAGGCGCGGTCGAAGAAGGAACGCGGCTTCAGCGCGGAGATCACGCCGATCACCACACCCGAGACCAGCCACAGCACGGCCGCGCCGGCGGCGAGCGAGAGGGTCACGGGCATCCGGGAGGTCAGCTGGGGCCAGACCGCCTGGTGGGTCTTGAAGGAGTAGCCGAAGCACGGTGCGTCGCAGTGCACCGTGGTGGGGCCGAGGTCGTAGGTGGCGCCGGAGACGATCCCCTTGATGAAGTGCCAGTACTGGACGTAGACAGGCTGGTCCAGACCGAGGTTGTGCTTGACCGCGGCGATGTCCGCCTTCGACGGGCTCTTGCCGATGTACTGCTGTGCCAACTGGTCGGCGGTCTGCCCGGCCAGCCGTGGCAGCACGAAGAAGATGGCGAAGGTGACCGCGGAGACGACCAGCAGCAGGATCACCGCTGCGAGCGTCCGACGGAGGATGTACGAGATCACGGGGATCGGCGCTGGTGCCCGCGGGCCGTAGAGCCCGCGGGCACCAATGCCTTCACCTGCCTTCCGGGGCTGCTACTTCGACGCTACGCCGATGTTGAGGTAGTCGTACTGACCGCTCCAGGCAGCCGAGGAGACCAGGTTGGTGTAACCGGTCGGACGGGCCAGCAGGACCTTGAAGTAGGTCAGCGGCACGATGACGGCGTCGTCCATGGTCTGCTTGTCGATCTGCGTGTAGATGCTGTTGCGCTCGGTGTCGTCCTGGGTGGCGATCGCCTTGGACAGCAGGTCGTTGACCGTCTTGTTGTCGTACTGCGACAGGTTGGTGTTGCCCGAGGCGCCGATGGCCTCACCGTTCAGGATCTGCTGCAGGAAGCCGTAGCCGGACGGCCAGTCGGCACCCCACTGCATCATGATCAGGCCGACGTTCTGCTTCTCGGTGAACTTCGGGACACCCGCGTAGTCGGTGAAGTACTTGCCCGACGGGTACTGCTTGAGGGTGGCGTTGATGCCGACGGCCTTCAGCGAGTTGATGATCGCCGTGGCGGCGTCGATCTCCTGCGGACGGTCCGAACGGGCCGTGATGTTGGTGCTGACGGAGGACTTGCCGCACGCCTTCAGCTGGGCCTTCGCCTTGGTGACGTCACCCTTGTTGCCGGTGCTGGCGTAGACGTCCGCCTTCTCGTAGCCCGGGATGTCCGGCGGCAGCACGGTGGAGGCGACGTCGCCGCGGATCGGACCGCCCTCGGCGGTCTGCACCGAGACCTTGTCGATCGCGTACTCGACGGCCTTGCGGCAGGCCACGTTGTCGAACGGCTTCACCTTGGTGTTGATCGCCATGTAGACCAGACGGCCACCGTAGGTGTTGTCCGTGTTGGCCTTCTTGCTGGCGTCGGTGAGCACCTGGGCCTGCGTGGCGGCCTGGACACCCGTACCACCGAGGTCGATCGCGTCGCCGGCCAGGACGTCCTTGTCGATCGTCTCGGCGTTGACCTTCAGGTTGACGACGATCTTGTCCGGCAGCTGCTTGCGCAGCGGGTCGGTCTTCGCGTCCCAGTTCTTGTTGCGGACCAGCACGGCCTGCTTGCCGTCCTGGTAGCTCTGGAACTGGTACGAGCCCGAGGACACGATGTTCTTGACGTAGTCGACGCCGTTGTCCTTGGCCTGCGGGACCGGGGCCGTCTGCGGGGCGGCGACCAGGTAGTCGAACTCCTGGAAGGCCTGCTTCAGGTGGAAGACGATCGTGGTGTCGTCCGGGGTCTCGATGGACGACAGGCCCTTGGCGCTCTTGTCCTTGTAGGGGCCCTTGTACTTGTCGCCGCCGACGAGCAGCTGCTGGAAGTAGTTGGGGCCGAGCGAGAGCACGTCACGCGCGAAGTTGGAGCGCTCCACGGCGTACTTGACGTCCTTGGACGTGATCGCCGTGCCGTCCTGGTACTTCACGCCCGAACGCAGCTTGTACGTCCAGGTCTTGCCGCCGTCGCTGGGGACGCCCTTGCCCGAGGCGAGGTCCGGGACCAGGGTGTTGCCCTTGGAACCGGCGGCCGGCTCGAACGTCATCAGCGGGCGGGCGTACAGCCGGCTGAAGTTGTACATGTACGCGTAGTACGTGTTACCGGGGTCGAACGAGTCCGGGACGTCGGACAGTTCGTAGGTGACCGTCCCGCCCTTCTTGTCCGACGCGTTGACGACACCCTTGGTAGCCGCGTTGGCCGCGGCGGAGCTGCCACCGCCGTTGTCGTCCTTGTTGTCATCGGCCTTGCTGCACCCTGCAACCAGCAGGGTGGCGGAGCCGATGGCCGCGATCGCGGCCAGCGCTGACCTTCGCATGATGGGTGCTTTCCCCTCCATTGTCGGAAACTTTTCGGGCTCTCGATGCGACAGGCGTCAGCGGCTGCGCGGGTCGAGAGCGTCGCGGAGACCATCACCGAGCAGGTTGAACGCCAGGACGGTGATGAAGATGGCGAGACCGGGAACGATCATGTACTGGGGATCGACCTGGTAGTACGTCACCGCTTCGCGGAGCATGCCGCCCCAGGACGCCTGCGGGGGCTGGATGCCGACGCCGAGGAAGCTGAGGGACGCCTCGAAGAGGATGTTGGTCGGGATCAGCAGCGTCGAGTAGACGATGATCGGGCCGACCAGGTTGGGCATCAGCTCCCGGAACAGGATGTACGGGCCCTTGGCACCCATGCCGCGGGACGCGTCGACGAACTCGCGCTCCCGCAGGGCGAGGGTCTGGCCGCGCACGATCCGGCCCAGGTAGGGCCAGTTGAAGAAGCCGATGACGAAGATCAGGACGCTGAGGTGCAGCGGCAGTCCGTTCAGGCCGAACGCGCCGCCCTGGAGCGTGGCGGAGATGGCGATGGCGAACAGCAGGAGGGGGAAGGCGAGGAAGGTGTCCATCAGCCGGCTGATGACCGAGTCGACGCGCCCGCCGTAGTAGCCCGCGACGACGCCGAGGATGGCGCCGATCACGTTGGAGAGGATGGTGGAGCCGAAGGCGACCACCAGCGACACCCAGGAGCCCTCCAGGACGCGGGTGGCGATGTCACGGCCGAACTTCGGGTCCACGCCGAGGGGGTGATCGAGGCTCATGCCGCCCCAGCCGCCGTTCGGCAGCGAGGTGTTGGCGTCGATCAGGTCCTGGTGGAAGGCGTTGGGGTCGAGTCCGAACAGGGCCTGGAGGGGGCGGGAGAGCACCGCGACGAGAATCAGCAGGACGACGATGACGCCGCCGGCCACGGCGACCCTGTCCTTCTTGAACCGGGTCCAGGCGATCTGCCCGAGGGAGCGGCCCTCGATCTGCCCCTTTCCGGCACCCTCCAGCACGGCCTCCGGCTGTGCCGCGGATGCCGCTCCGGTGGTCTCGATCGGTGCGGTCACAGTGACCCGACCCCTCTCGCCGGTGGTAACCGGCCTACGCCAGCCGCGGATTGCGG
This sequence comes from Streptomyces sp. NPDC104367, assembly GCF_055583825.1. NCBI lineage: Bacteria > Bacillati > Actinomycetota > Actinomycetes > Kitasatosporales > Streptomycetaceae > Streptomyces > Streptomyces sp. NPDC104367. The sequence goes on from NZ_JBVJND010000014.1 coordinate 222,634, forward strand.
CTTTGTCGACTTGCTCGATCACGAGGTTTAAACCTCATGTCTGATGGGCGAGTCTTCAGCTTCGCCGCGATCACCCGCCAGATCTCGCGGGGAAAGTATGCGCAACCGTGATGCAGTCCGGGGGATTCCGTTATCCGAACAGGGGGTAACGCCCCCCGGACGCGACCCAGTTGGGACACAAGGGGACATCGAACCCAACGGCGCACCTTTCGCCGCCATCTACGCGCGGAGAAATGTGTTCGTCACGTAAAGCCTGTGAACAGTCTCGGCCGCCCCGCAGCCTAGAGGGCTCAGTAGCCGCCCTGGACAGGCGGGTACCCGTAACCGGCCACCGGCGCCGGCGGCAGGGCCGCGTGCGCCTCCCGGTCGTAGAACGGCCGCGCGGCCGCCCGCATCCACATCACCACGGGATCGTTCTCGTCGGTCATCGCCACCGTCGACACCGGCAGCCCGTCCGGCACCGCCCCGATCGACTGCTGCATCATCCCGCGCACCGAGTCGACGGCGGGCGGCGAGGTGTCGTACACGTCGAGGCCGATCGCGAGATACGGCGCCCCGAGGGCCGGCTGCACCCAGGCCCGGCGCAGCGAGCGCACCGCGGGCGTGCGGTGGGCGTTCTGCGAGAGCACCGCGTAGAACTGCGGCACCTCGATCGCCGGTTCGGACAGCCGCAGCGGCCCGGCCGGCTGGCGGTCCAGGCCGGTCGCGATGCGGCGCAGGTCGAGCCAGGGGATGCCGACGCCGCCGCCGGGGGCGTGCGGGTTGAGCCAGAGACCGTAGTGGTCGGGGTAGAGCGTGCGGGCCACGTCGACGCCCTCGACCACCTCGTACGAGCGGTTCCAGCCGCTCGCGGAGAGTTCCTGGGCCGAGGTCACGCAGGGGGCGTAGCCGTGGCCGTCGACCTGCATGTTCCCGTACTGGGCGTCGGGGGAACCGGCCTGGCCGTGCCAGAGCAGCATCCAGACCTGGCCGGAGGACGGCGTGGCGAGTGCGCGAAGGAGTGCCTCGTAGGCGTCGTAGCGCCCGGGCGTGACCTGGCGCAGCATGTGCTCGACGCTGCCGCTGAGGCTCGCGCTCACCTGTCGTACCGCCCCTTCGAAGAGTTGCCCCGCGTGTGGTGACAGCTTAAGCGCCCGGGGGGCGGGAGCCGATTGGTCGTGCGCGAGTGCGGGTTTCGTCATGGCTGGTCGCGCAGTTCCCCGCGCCCCGGGCGGGGCGCCTCAGTGGCCGTACTGGTAGAAGGGGCGGACGTTCTCCCGCATCCAGTGGGCCACCGGGTCGTCCGCCACGTCGAGCAGGACCAGGTTCACCGGCCAGCCGACCGGGACCCGGCCGAGCGCCTTGCCCAGTGCCTCCAGCGGCACCGCCCGCAGGTCCTCGCCCTCCCAGTGGGAGAGTTCGACGCCCACGAACATCACCGGGTCGGCGGTCTCGATCGCGGCGAGGCAGCGGCGGGCCGTGGCGACCACACCGACCGCCGCGAACTCCGCCGAGGCCGCGGCCAGGAAGTCCATCGGGTCGTCCTGCCAGTCGGGCTCGAAGAGCCGGACCCGGCCGCCCGAGGCCGGGCCGTCCGGGTGGCTGCGACCGGACCGGCACAGCTCGGCGACCGCCTCCGGCGGCAGCGGCAGGCCGACCACTCCCCCGGGGTTCACGGCGATGCCGACCTGCGGCGGCAGACCGCGGGCGAACTCGACGGCGGGGGCGACGGCGAACGACAGATGGGAGCCGACCACCAGCCGGAACTGCTCCTCGGAGCTGAAGACCGGGACGTACACCTGGCCGTCGATCTCCGTGGTGGGCAGGTCCAGCGGACCGCTGTGCGGGCCGCCGCCCTCGGGCAGCGGGATCCACAAAAAGCCCCGGCCCAGTACCTCGATGAGCCGGGCCGCCGCCGCGGGCACGCCGAGGGAGGCCGAGAGGACCTCCTCCAACTCGTTGCCGGGCCAACCGCCGTGCGGGTGGGGGTGTGTCTGTGCCGGGAAGTCCGCGGGAATGTCCGCCGGGAAGTCCATCTGCCTACCGCCTGCTGGGAACCGCTGCTGAGAGGGAAAAGGCTAGCGGGTGGCACGGACAAGTCCATCAGCCGATGCGGCGCGCGAAGGCGATCCGGCGCAGTCCGTCCGCCGCGTCCCGGTCGAGCAGCACCGCCGAACCGACGCCCTCGGGCAGCCTGCCCTCCGCCACCGAGCGCAGCAGCCGGGCGGCCGCGTGACGGTGGCGCAGGAAGGCGTACCGGGAGACGCCCCGGCCGCGCTCGCGCTGGCCGCCCAGCGCGGTGTCCGGGGTGACGTCGAGCAGGAGCAGGTGCAGGGTGCCGCCGCGGCGGCGGGCCTCCCGGGCCAGCCAGTCGCGGACCCAGGCCTGGGTGCCGCAGTCGTGCACGACCACGCCGTCGCCGGAGCGCAGGGCGCGGCGGAGCCCGGTGTAGTGGGCGAGCCGGACCAGCGGGCGGTAGACGGCGTAGGGCAGGAGGCGGCCCAGGCGGGCGTCCCAACGGTCGCGGGTGTCCTGGGAGTCGATGCGGATGCCCTGGACCGTGCGGTGCATCAGGGTGGACTTGCCGCTCCCCGGCAGGCCGGTGACCACGACCAGGTCCCGGGGGCCGAAGAGCAGGCCGTGCGGACTGCGGCCGGCCCGCTCGCGCAGGTCGCGGACGACCGGTGCCCGGAGTTCGCCGCACCGCTCGCGGGCCGGGGCCGCCGGCTGCTGGGGCAGGGCGATGCCCGTCGTCGTCGCGTACGCCGTGGTCCTTGTCACCGTGTCCGTCCTCCCCGGGGGTTCAGGAAAGGTTCTCCCCACTTAATGTAAAGAGAAGGTAATGCACGATGTCTCGCGGTTCCGTCCGCTTCCGGCCACAGCCCTGTCACAGACGGCGGTACCCGGTCCGGACTGCGGTGCGCCCGGGTGCCGTGCAATGATGTGCGCGCCAACTGCATACCGGCCGCTTGAATCCGCGCGGGAGAGTTCCCAGCAGTCTCGCTGGGACGCCGAAGGAGCAAGTCCCTCCCTTGAATCTCTCAGGCCCCGTTACCGCGCGGGCGAGGCACATCTGAAAAGCGGGCCGCCATGACGGCGGTCCCACCCAAGGTGCAAGCCGCTGACCGTCGTCGTGGTCAGGGCGAACCTCTCAGGTTCCGATGACAGATGGGGAGGAAAGACCTCGCCTGTCATGCCTTTGGGAGACAACCGACCGTGAGCAGCACCCCACTCTCCGGACCCCGCCGTACCGCGCTCGATGCCCTGCATCGCTCGCTCGGCGCGACCATGACCGACTTCGCCGGCTGGGACATGCCCCTGCGCTACGGCTCCGAGCGCGACGAGCACGTCGCGGTGCGGACCAGGGCCGGCCTCTTCGACCTCTCCCACATGGGCGAGATCACCGTGACCGGCCCCCGGGCCGCCGCCCTGCTGGACCACGCCCTCGTCGGGAACATCGCCTCCGTCGGTGTCGGCCGGGCCCGCTACACCATGATCTGCCGGGCCGACGGCGGCATCCTGGACGACCTGATCGTCTACCGGCGGGCCGAGACCGAGTACCTGGTCGTGGCCAACGCCTCCAACGCCCAGGTGGTCCTCGACGCCCTCGCCGGGCGGTCCGCCGGGTTCGACGCCGAGGTGCGGGACGACCGGGACGCGTACGCCCTGATCGCCGTCCAGGGTCCCGAGTCGCCCGGCATCCTGAAATCGCTGACCGACGCCGACCTGGACGGCCTGAAGTACTACGCCGGGCTGCCCGGCACCGTCGCCGGCGTGCCGGCCCTGATCGCCCGCACCGGCTACACCGGCGAGGACGGCTTCGAGCTGTTCGTGCGGCCCGAGCACGCGGTGCGGCTCTGGGAGGCGCTGACCGAGGCGGGCGAGGGCGTCGGCCTGGTGCCCTGCGGGCTGTCCTGCCGGGACACCCTGCGCCTGGAGGCGGGCATGCCGCTGTACGGGCACGAGCTGACCACCGGCCTGACCCCCTTCGACGCCGGGCTCGGCCGGGTGGTGAAGTTCGAGAAGGAGGGCGACTTCGTGGGCCGCGAGGCGCTCACCGCGGCCGCCGCCCGCGCGGAGGCCGCCCCGCCGCGGGTGCTCGTCGGCCTGGTCGCCGAGGGCCGCCGCGTCCCGCGCGCCGGGTACCCGGTGGTCGCCGGCGGCGCGGTGATCGGCGAGGTCACCTCCGGCGCGCCCTCCCCGACCCTGGGCAGGCCGATCGCGATGGCGTACGTCGACGCGGCGTTCTCGGCGCCGGGCACGGCGGGCGTCGGCGTGGACATCCGGGGCAGCCACGAGCCCTACGAGGTCGTGGCGCTGCCCTTCTACAAGCGGCAGAAGTAGCCGAAGCAGCCGTCCGCCGGCCGTGCCGAGCGCATCGTCGCTGCTCACGCACGCCTTCCGCAGTCCCCCATTCACCAGCACTCCCACGCGTACAGGAGAATTCAGGCCATGAGCAACCCCCAGCAGCTGCGTTACAGCAAGGAGCACGAGTGGCTGTCGGCCACCGAGGAGGGCGTGGCGACGGTGGGCATCACCGAGCACGCGGCCAACGCCCTCGGTGACGTCGTCTTCGTCCAGCTCCCGGAGGTCGGCGCCACGGTGACCGCGGGCGAGTCCTGCGGCGAGCTGGAGTCGACCAAGTCGGTGTCCGACCTGTACTCGCCGGTGACGGGTGAGATCACCGAGGTCAACGAGGACGTCGTGGACGACCCCTCGCTGGTGAACTCGGCCCCCTTCGAGGGCGGCTGGCTGTTCAGGCTGCGCGTCGCGGACGAGCCTGCCGAACTGCTCTCCGCCGACGAGTACACCGCCTTCACCACCGGCTGAGAACCGCCGGGCCCCGGCCTAGGAGTCGTAGAAACAGATGTCCGTCCTGAACACGCCCCTGCACGAGCTCGACCCGGAGGTCGCCGCGGCGGTCGACGCCGAGCTGACACGCCAGCAGTCCACCCTGGAGATGATCGCCTCCGAGAACTTCGCGCCGGTCGGGGTCATGGAGGCGCAGGGTTCGGTCCTCACCAACAAGTACGCCGAGGGCTACCCGGGCCGCCGCTACTACGGCGGCTGCGAGCACGTCGACGTCACCGAGCAGATCGCCATCGACCGGGTGAAGGAGCTGTTCGGCGCCGAGTACGCCAACGTGCAGCCGCACTCGGGCGCCTCCGCCAACCAGGCGGCCCTGTTCGCGCTGGCCCGGCCCGGGGACACCATCCTCGGCCTGGACCTGGCGCACGGCGGCCACCTGACCCACGGCATGCGCCTGAACTTCTCCGGCAAGCAGTTCGACGTGGTCGCCTACCACGTCGACGACGCCGGCCTGGTCGACATGGCCGAGGTCGAGCGGCTCGCCAAGGAGCACCGGCCGAAGGTGATCATCGCGGGCTGGTCGGCGTACCCGCGGCAGCTGGACTTCGCGGAGTTCCGCCGGATCGCCGACGCGGTCGAGGCGTACCTGTGGGTCGACATGGCGCACTTCGCCGGCCTGGTGGCGGCGGGGCTGCACCCGAACCCGGTGCCGTACGCCGACGTGGTCACCTCCACCACCCACAAGACCCTCGGCGGCCCGCGCGGCGGCATCATCCTCGCGCGCCAGGCCTTCGCGAAGAAGCTGAACTCGTCCGTCTTCCCGGGCTTCCAGGGCGGTCCCCTGGAGCACGTGATCGCGGCGAAGGCGGTCTCCTTCAAGGTCGCCGCCTCGGAGGAGTTCAAGGAGCGCCAGCGCCGTACGGTGGAGGGGGCGCGTGTCCTGGCGGAGCGGCTGACCGCCGCCGACGCCCGCGCGGCCGGTGTGAACGTCCTCTCCGGCGGCACGGACGTCCACCTGATCCTCGTCGACCTGCGGGAATCGGAGCTGGACGGGCAGCAGGCCGAGGACCGGCTGCACGAGGTCGGCATCACGGTCAACCGCAACGCCGTCCCGAACGACCCGCGCCCGCCGATGGTCACCTCGGGGCTGCGGATCGGCACCCCGGCGCTGGCCACCCGCGGCTTCGCGGCCGAGGACTTCGCGGAGGTGGCGGACGTGATCGCCGAGACGCTGAAGCCGTCCTACGACGCGGCGGCCCTGAGGGCCCGGGTCGAGGCGCTCACCGCGAAGCACCCGCTTTACCCCGGTCTGAACAAGTAGTTCCCTGGTGGGGGCACCCGACGGCGTGTGCCCCCGCCCTTTTCCAAGGAGTTCCCCGTGGCCATCTCGGTCTTCGACCTGTTCTCGATCGGCATCGGCCCGTCGAGCTCCCACACCGTCGGCCCGATGCGCGCGGCCCGCATCTTCGCCCGCCGCCTGCGCAACGAGGGGCTCCTGGAGTCCGTCGCGTCGGTACGCTCCGAGCTGTACGGCTCCCTGGGCGCGACCGGCCACGGCCACGGCACCCCCAAGGCGGTGCTGCTCGGCCTGGAGGGCGCCTCGCCGCGCACGGTCGACGTGGAGACGGCGGACGCCCGGGTCGAGGCGATCAAGGCGTCGAGGCGGCTGCGACTGCTCGGCGAGCACGAGATCGGCTTCTCCTTCGACGACGACCTCGTGCTCCACCGCCGCAAGGCGCTCCCCTACCACGCGAACGGCATGACCCTGTGGGCGTACGACGCCGGGGGCGCCGAGCTGCTCTCCAAGACGTACTACTCGGTCGGCGGCGGGTTCGTCGTGGACGAGGACGCGGTCGGCGCGGACCGCATCAAGCTGGACGACACGGTCCTGAAGTACCCCTTCCGCACCGGTGACGAGCTGCTGCGGCTGACCCGGGAGACGGGCCTGTCGATCTCCGCGCTGCTGCTGGAGAACGAGCGGGCCTGGCGCACCGAGGAGGAGATCCGGGAGGGCCTGCTGGGCATCTGGCGGGTGATGCAGGCGTGCGTGTCGCGCGGCATGTCCCGCGAGGGCATCCTGCCGGGCGGGCTCCGGGTCAAACGCAGGGCGGCGGTGACCGCGCGGCAGCTGCGCGCCGAGGGCGATCCGCTGGCCCACGCGATGGAGTGGATCACGCTCTACGCGATGGCCGTGAACGAGGAGAACGCGGCGGGCGGGCGGGTCGTCACCGCCCCCACCAACGGCGCGGCCGGCATCATCCCGGCAGTCCTCCACTACTACGTCAACTTCGTCCCCGGTGCCGACGAGGACGGCGTGGTCCGCTTCCTGCTCGCCGCCGGCGCGATCGGCATGCTCTTCAAGGAGAACGCGTCCATCTCCGGCGCCGAGGTCGGCTGCCAGGGCGAGGTCGGCTCCGCGTGCTCGATGGCGGCGGGCGCGCTCGCCGAGGTCCTCGGCGGCTCCCCGGAGCAGGTCGAGAACGCGGCCGAGATCGGCATGGAGCACAACCTCGGCCTCACCTGCGACCCGGTCGGCGGCCTGGTCCAGATCCCCTGCATCGAGCGCAACGGCATGGCCGCGGTCAAGGCGGTCACCGCGGCCCGCATGGCCATGCGCGGCGACGGCTCCCACAAGGTGTCCCTCGACAAGGTCATCAAGACCATGAAGGACACCGGCGCCGACATGAGCGTCAAGTACAAGGAGACGGCCCGCGGCGGGCTGGCGGTGAACATCATCGAGTGCTGAGGGGTCAGGCCCCGGCCTGGCCGCTCGGCCGTTCACATGTCCGTGCGGATCTTCCGGGCCGGTCGGGGAACACGGGATGGGCGAAGGCAACGCCCCCTCCCCCACCGGCACTCAGGGAGCCCCCACATGCTGCACGGTATCGACGTGAGCGCGTACCAGTCCTCCGGGTACGACACGGACGGTCTCTCCTTCGTCTTCGTCAAGGCGACGGAGGGGCACTCGTACGTCAATCCCCGGCTCGCCGCCCAGGCCAGGACGGGGCGGGACGCCGGACTGGTCGTCGGCTTCTACCACTTCCTGTGGCCCGGCGATCTCACCGCCCAGGCCGAGCACTTCGTCGAGCACGCCCCCGAGAAGGCCGGCGAGCTCCTCGCCGTCGACTGGGAGACCACCGGTTCCGGCACCCGCGCGAGCAACGCCGAGAAGGACCGCTTCATCCGCAGGGTGAAGGAACTGCGGCCCGGCCACCGGGTGGTGCTCTACACCAACCGCGACTTCTGGCTGAACGTCGACACCACCTCCTACGCGGGAGACGGCCTGTGGATCGCCGACTACGTCTCCGCCGGGCACCCGCGCGTCAAGGCCACGTGGCGTTTCCACCAGTACACGAGCGACCCGCACGACAAGAACGTGGCGGACTTCGCCACCAAGGCCTCCCTCAAGGCATGGGCGAAGAAAGAGAGTTGAGCGGTTGTGGCCGGTCCCACAGGTTTCGGGGCGGGATGCCGGGGCCACACTGTGTGACGTGGTGACCAGCCCCGCCCCCTTCTGGGAGGCCCTCGACACCGGCGACCGGGCGGCGCTGCTGCGGGCGGCGACACGGATCCCGCTCGCCGCCGACCGGCAGTTCCTCACCCAGGGAGAGGGCTCGGACCATCTCGTCGTGCTGCTGCACGGCTGGGTCAAGGTCGTCGCCCAGTCGCACGCCGGCTACCGCGCCCTGCTCGCCCTGCGCGGCCCGGGTGAACTCCTCGGCGAGCAGGCCTCGGTGGAGAACGGGCGCCGCTCCGCCACCCTGGTGACGGCCACCGCCGCCGACCTCCTGCACCTCCCGGCCACCCGCTTCCACGTGCTGGCCCGCTCCCGCCCCGGCATCGCCGCGGCCCTGGAGCAGACCCTGGTGCGCCGCCTGCGCGAGGCCGACGTCCAGCGGGCCGGCATCACCGAACCGGTCCCGGCCCGCCTCGCCGCGCTCCTCCTCGACCTGGTCGAGCGCTGCGGCCTGCCCGAGTCCGACGGGCCCGGCCGCCGTATCGGCCTCACCCTCTCCCAGGACGACCTGGCCGGCCTGCTGCTCACCTCCCGGCGCACGGTGAGCCGGGTGCTCGAACAATGGCGCTCCCAGGGATGGATAGTGACGGGACGTCAGACCCTCGCGGTGCGCGCGGTCGACCAGTTGAAGGGGCAGGCGTTCGGCGGCTGACCGGCCGCCGGGTCCCGCCCCCGGTGCGGCAGGGGCGGCGGGACCGGGCTCCCCAGGTCGATCCCGCCGCCGGCCGCCCCCGCGGATCCGCACGTGCCGGGAGCGTCCCCCGGTGTCGCTCTCTCACGTGGCGGTTCCCCCGAGTCCGCGGGGAGTCCGGGTGGCGCCGGACGCCGGGCACGGTGGTCCGCACCCGGCATGTGCGCCGACGCGGGACCCGTGGTACGCCCCGCGTACGTACACCTGGATAGAACCTCCCCGCGCCGGCGTCTACGCCAACTGGCGCACAGGGTCCCGATACCGCAGGCACGCAGGGCTCCCGCCCGGCCCGGCCCGGTCCGTCCCGGCCCGGTGCAGCCCTCCGCGCGGCGCATCGGCGGAAGCGGTCGGCCGCCGCCGACCGCCCTCGGCCACTGCCCACCACCCTCGGCCGCCACCAGTCGCCGTCAGCCCCGGAAGTCCGCCGGCCGTTCCGGGGACGCCTCCGCGAGGGCCTTGCGGACGGCCTCGGAGCCGTCCCTGAGGCCGTAGACCGGGGTGCCCGGCTGCTGGCGCCAGGAGTCGTCGATGCCGCCGTTGTCGACCGTGTCGAATCCGAGTTCGTCGATCAGGGCGCGGACGGTCCGCTTGGCGCGCTCGTCGTCGCCGGAGACCGGGAGGGCATGGCGGCCGGGGTCCCCGGCGGGGCGGTGGCGGTCGAGGATGTCCTGGGCGTAGGTGCCGTTGAACGCCTTGACCACCGGGTGGCCGATCTGCCGCTCGGTCCAGCGGCTCTCGGTGAGGCCCTCGTCCTCGATCCCGGCGATGCGGCCGTCGCGCTGCTGCGGGTAGTAGTTGCCGGTGTCGATCACGGCCACGTCCTCGGCCGCCCCGTCCAGGAGGCCGGCGGGGAGGTCCGGGACCGCCTTCAGCGGGACCGTGACGACCACGACCTTCGCGTCCCGCGCCGCCTCCTCGGCCCGTACCGCCGTCGCCCCCGTCTCCTCGACCAGCGCGGCGAGCGTCTCGGGACCGCGCGAGTTCGCCACGTGCACCTCGTGGCCGAGCGCGGTGAGCCGCCGGGTGAGGTTGCCGCCGATGTTGCCCGCGCCGATGATGCCGATCTTCATGGGACACCTTCCGAATGCCGATGCGTCCACGCATGTCGATGCACATGCATGCATTACCGCTGTCGGCGTCAACCCGCGCCCCGCCCCGATCATTCCGGCCGTTACGGCATCCGGGCGGCTCAGACCGCTCGGCCGCCCTCGAACGGGTCCGCCAGCTCCGCCCGCAGCACGTCGGCCGCCGCCTCCGCGTCACCCGCGGCGACCGCGCGCACCAGCGCCTCGTGGGCCGCGTCGCCGGTGATCGGGTCGGCCGCGCGCAGGCCGGTGAGGGCCAGCATGTCGATCAGCCCCTCGCGGAGCACCGGGACGAACTCGGTGAACAGGTCGGCGAGGACGGGGTTGTGGGCCGCCGCGACCACCGCCGCGTGGAAGGCGATGTCGGCGTCCACGAAGGCGGCGTCGTCGGCCCGCGCCGCCGCCCGGCGCCCGGCGAGCGCCGCCTCGACGGCCGCGACGTCCTCGGGTGTACGGCGGTCAGCGGCGAGCCGGGCCGCGTGCACCTCGACGGCCATCCGGACCTCGTAGACGTCGGTCACCGCCGCCCGGCGCAGCCGCGTCGGCCAGTCCTCGGCCGCCTCGGTGGCGATCACGAAGACCCCGGAGCCCTGCCGGGGCCGCACCAGCCCGGCGCCGGCGAGCGCGCGCAGCGCCTCGCGGACGGTGGAGCGGCCCACGCCGAGCTCCTTCGCCAGGGTCGTCTCACCGGGCAGCCGGGTGCCGACCGGCCAGGCGCCGCCGCTGATCTGCGCGCGGAGCCGGGCGGTGGCCTGCTCGACCAGGGGGCTCGGGCGGACGGGGCCTAGCGCCATGCGGTGTCACCAACTCCTCGGGGGGCCGTGCCGCGGTCCGCGGCACGTGTCACAGGAATTCTCACTTGTCTGAGGACCTGAGGAGTGGTTAGCCTACCTGGCATGACGTTCCGCGGTCTTCTTCTCGGCTGCCGCGGCGGGGCCTGACGCGACCGGCACCCCGCCGCGGGTCGCCGTGCTGCCGGTCCGATTCCGACCGAGCCGAGAGGCAGCAGCACCGATGACGATCCCGTGGAACCCCCAGCGCCCCAGCCCGATGCCGTACGAGCGCTACCGCCCCTTCGAGGAACGGGTCGCCGTCCCGGTGGCCGGCGACCGGAGCTGGCCCGCCGCCCGCATCGAGCGGGCCCCGCTGTGGGTGCCCGTCGACCTGCGCGACGGCAACCAGGCGCTCGCCGAACCGATGGACACCCCGCGCAAGCGCCGCTTCTTCGACCTGATGGTCCGCACCGGCTTCAAGGAGATCGAGGTCGGCTACCCGTCCGCGAGCCGGACCGACTTCGACTTCGTACGGCACCTGGTGACCAGCGGGGCCGTGCCGGACGACGTGACCCCGGTGGTGTTCACGCCGGCCAGGCGGGACCTGATCGACCGGACCTTCGAGGCGATCGAGGGGATGCCGCGGGCCGTCGTCCACCTCTACATCGCGACCTCCCCGGTCTGGCGTGAGGTGGTGCTGCGCCGGGACCGCGCCGAGGTGTGGCGGACCGTGCGCGAGGCGGCCGAGCACATGGCGCGCCGGGCCGGGGACGCCCCCGGTGTCCGCTTCCAGTTCTCGCCGGAGACCTACAACCTCACCGAGCCCGACTTCGTCCTGGAACTCTGCGACGGGCTGAGCGAGCTGTGGGACGCGAGCCGGGACCGGCCGGTCACCCACAACCTGCCGGCGACCGTGGAGATCGCCACCCCGAACGTCTACGCCGACCAGATCGAGTACGCCCACCGCAACCTCGCCCGCCGCGACGCGGTGATCCTCTCCGTCCACCCGCACAACGACCGGGGCACCGGCGTCGCCTGCGCCGAACTCGCCGTGCTGGCCGGCGCCCAGCGGGTGGAGGGCTGCCTGTTCGGCAACGGCGAGCGCACCGGCAACGTCGACCTGGTCACCCTGGCCCTCAACCTGTTCGCCCAAGGGGTGGACCCGATGGTCGACTTCGGCGACATCGACGCGGTGCGGGAGACGGTCGAGGAGTGCAACCGGCTCCCGGTGCATCCGCGGCACCCGTACGCGGGAGAGCTGGTCCACACCGCGTTCTCCGGCACCCACCAGGACGCGATCAGCAAGGGGTTCGAGGAACACGCCCGCCGGGCCGCCGAGTTGGGGGTGCCGGAGTCCAGGGCGCCGTGGTCCGTCCCGTACCTGCCGGTCGACCCGGCCGACCTGGGCCGCACCTACGAGGCGGTGATCCGCGTCAACTCCCAGTCCGGGAAGGGCGGATCGGCGTACCTCCTGCGCACCGGGCACGGCGTCGACCTGCCCGAGCGGATGCGTCCCGGGTTCGCGCGGCTGGTCCAGGAGGTGACGGACACCAGCGGCCGGGAGGCCACGCCGAAGGAGCTGTACGACCTCTTCCGCGCCGCCTACCTGGCCGACGGCGAGGTCCGGCTGGACTCGTGGTCGGTCCAGGAGGAGGCGCCGGGCCGGCACCGCTTCGTCTGTACGCTGCGCACGGGCGACCGGACCGGCGACCACGAGGGCACCGGCTCCGGCATGCTGACGGCCCTGGCCGACGCGCTGACCGGCGCCGGCCACCCCACGGAGATTCTGGAGGTCACGGTGAACGGGACGTACGCCTTCGCGGAGTGCCGGGTGGACGGCACGCCGGTCTGGGGCGCGGCCGAGGACCCCTCGGCGCGGGCGGCCTCCGTCGGCGCGGTGCTGTCCGCGGTGAACCGGGCGGCGGTGCGATGAGCGTCGTCCTGCGCGCGGACGACGTGCACGTGGTGCGGGACGGGCGGCCGATCCTCCAGGAGGTGTCGCTGACCGTCCGGGCCGGTGAGCACTGGGCGCTGCTCGGGGCCAACGGGGCCGGGAAGTCCACCCTGCTCGGCCTGCTCGGGGCGCTGGTCCATCCGACGCGGGGCACGGTGGAGGTGCTCGGCAGCCGGCTGGGCCGCGTCGACCTGCGCGAACTGCGGACGCGGGTGGGCCATGTCGACCCCCGGCACCCGCTGACCGAGCCGCTGCGGGTGCGGGACGTCGTGCTGACCGGGCTGACCAACTCCGTGGCGCGGCTGCCCCGGTGGCGTCCGACGCCGGAGCAGGAGGAGCGTGCCGACCGGCTGATCGAGACGCTCGGGCTGGCCGCGCGCCGGGACGCCCGCTGGCCGACGCTCTCCCAGGGGCAGCGCGGCCGGACGCTGATCGCCCGCGCGCTGATGCCACGGCCCCGGCTGCTGCTGCTCGACGAGCCGGCCACCGGCCTGGACCTGCCGGGCCGGGAGCATCTGCTCACCGCGCTGGACGCGCTGCGCCGGGACCACCCGGAACTGGCGACCGTGCTGGTCACCCACCACCTGGAGGAACTGCCCGCGGGCACCACGCACGCCCTGCTGCTGCGCGACGGCCGGGCGCTGACGCAGGGTCCGGCGGCCGAGGTCCTCACCGGCGACCAGGTCGGCAAGTGCTTCGACCTGCCGCTGACCCTGGAGCGGCACGGCGGCCGCTGGACGGTCCGGGTGGAGCCCCGGGCGTGAGAAAAAAAGGGGGCGCCGCCCGGCACCGGGCCGGGCGGCGCCCCCTTTTCCCGCGGCTCACTTGCTCAGGTGGGCCCAGAACTCGTCGAACGACAGCACCTGGTCGCCGTTCAGGTCACGGTTGTTGATGATCGCCTGGGCGACCGTCTCGGTGACGTTCCAGTCGCCCCCCTGCGCGAGCGCGGTCTTGAACTCGGCGGCGGTGATGAAACCGTCACCGTCCGCGTCGATCCGCTGGAACTGCCCGCGTGCCTCGTCGATGTCCGCCACCGATCCGCCCCTTTGATCATTGTTTCCACCGTCATGCTGACGGACTGTCGCAGGTCAGATTAACGGTCGCCGCGGACCCTCGGCGCCTCGCATGCCAGGGTGGGCCTTCCGGTGGACGGAGACTCGAGGAGCACGGTGACTGAGACACTGCGGGACATTCTCGACGCGGCGGCCCGCGGTGTCCTCCCGCCCCCGGACGGCCGTACGACCGTCGTCCCCCAGCCGTCCCCGCGCGACGCCGGGGTGCTCTCCTTCACCGCGCACTCGGTGGTCTTCGTCGACGAGGACCCCGAGTGGGTGTACGAGACCCTGCGCGCCGTCCCCTGCGACCCGCTGTGCGCGACCATGAACGCCCGTTTCCTCACCGCCCTGATGGACCGCACGGGTCACGAGCACGAGACCATCGACGCGCTGCTGGTGGCGGCCCCGCTCCCCGGCCGCCCGGACCTCCCGCTGACCGAGCTGACCGGCCCCGGCCACTCCCGGGTGGCCTACGCCCGGGGCCGCCGCGACGAGGTGCGGGCCTGGGCGACGGACGGCGGGGTGGTCGTCCTGGGCCGGGGCGTGGCGGGACGCCTGGAGGTCTCGGTGGAGGTGGACGAGGGGGTACGGCAGCGGGGGCTGGGCCGGGCCCTGGTCACCGCCGCCCGCCGGCTCGCCGACGAGCCGCTGTGGGCCCAGGTCGCCCCGGGGAACGCCCGCAGCGTACGGGCGTTCCAGGCGGCCGGCTACACCCCGGTCGGCGCCGAGGCGCTGCTGCTCGGGAACTGAGCACCCGGTGGGCGGCCGGGGCGCGGCCGGCCGGCCGCCGGTCAGCGGAAGATGCCGGTGTGCCCCAGCGAGTACCGGCCCGGCTGCGGGTAGACGGCGAGGCCGTGGGGTCCGCTGCCCACGTGGATGCGGGCCAGCTGGGCGCCGGTGCCGGTGTCGATGGCGTACACCTCGGAGTTGTAGCGGCCGGACAGCCACAGCACCTTGCCGTCCGCCGACACCCCGCCCATGTCCGGGCTGCCGCCGCCGGGCAGGCGCCACTTCCTGGTCAGCCGGTTCTGGGTGAAGTCGAAGACGGAGACGGTGCCCTCGCCCCGGTTGGAGATGTACATCTCGTGGGAGTCCCGGCTGACGTACAGCCCGTGCGCGCCCTTGCCGGTGTGCAGGAAGGCCGGCTTGCCGAAGGTGTCGCCGTCCAGGATCCACACGCCGTCGGCCATCATGTCGGCGATGTAGAACCGCTTGCCGTCGGGTGAGACCTTCACGTCCTGGGGCATCGCGCCGTGGAAGGGCAGCTTCTCCTGCCGGAGCACCTGCATCTTCTCGGTGTCGACCTTGAGCAGTTCGCCGCTGAACTCGCAGGAGACGATGAAGTACCGGCCGTCCAGGGAGAAGTCGGCGTGGTTGACGCCGTAGCAGCTGACCGGGACGGACTTGACGGTCTTCATGGTGTGCGCGTCCCGGAACACCAGCGCGCGGTCCATGGAGGCCATCACGATCGCGTACTTGCCGTTGGGCGTGAAGTACAGGTTGTACGGGTCGTGCACGGCGACCGGCTCGCCGGCCTTGCCGGTTCTCGGGTCGATGGGGGTGAGGCTGTTGCCCAGGTCGTTGTTGACCCACAGGGTCTTCAGGTCCCAGGACGGCACGACGTGCTGCGGCTGCCGGCCGACCCGGATGGTCCTGACGACCCGGTAGGTCTTCGGGTCGATGACCGAGACGGTGTCGGAGTTGGTGTTGGGGACGTAGACCAGGGAGGGGAAGTCCTTGACGACGGGTGAGAGCCGGCCCGGCCGGTCGGCGGCGTACACGTCGTTCGGGTCGAGCACCGGGGGCATCCCCGGCAACCCGTCGACCTGCACCTCCTTCTTGGCCTCCGGGACCGCGGGCGCGGTGCCGGCGGCGGTCCGGGGACCGGAGGAGCCGCCACCGCACGCGGACAGCAGCGCCAGGGCGGCGAGGGCGGCACCGGAGGCCAGCAGGCGGGCGGCGTTCTTGGTTCGCATCAGCTCAGCAGCTCCGTGGTGGTGACCGCGCGCAGTCCGCGCCGGTGGAGTTCTTGGAGGACGGCGGGGAGGGCGGCGACCGTGTCCGGGTACCCGAAGTGCATGCTCACGATCGAGCCGGCGGTGACCTCGGCGAGCACCTTGCGGGTGATGGCGGCCGGGCCGGGCCGGGTGTAGTCGAGCGAGTCGACGTCGTACGACAGCACGTGCGGGTAGCCGACGTCGGCGGCGAGCCGGGTGACGAGCGGCGACGCGGTGGGGGCCCTGGACGGGCGGAACCAGCTGCCGATCGAGCCGGTGAGGCGCTTGAGGCGCTCGGCGCAGTCGGCGATCTCCTTGCGGGCGTCGGCCTGGGCCATGGCGTTGATGGAGACGTGCCGCTGGGTGTGGTTGCCGAGGTCGTGGCCGCCGTCGAGGACACGGCGGGCCATGGCGGGCTGCGCGTCGAGCCAGCTGCCCACGGCGAGGACGGTGAGGCGGGCGCCGTGTTTCTCGGCGGTGGTGAGGAGCTGGGTGGCGAGGGCGGGGTCGCCCTGGCCGTGGAAGGTGAGGGCGACGGACGCGGTGGTGCGGGGTCCGTGGGTGATCTGTACGGGGAGCGGTGCCTTGGCGGCGGACGCGGCGGGCGAGGCGGACGCGGCCGGCGTGGGGGAGGTGGACGCGAGGTCGGCGACGGGGTGCGACGGTGGGCTGCCGGTACCGGCGTCGCCGCAACCGGCGGCGAGGGCGCCTGAGGCGATGAGCCCGGCGCCCGCTCGCAGGACGTCGCGTCGGTTGGATGGGGTCACCCGCCCCATTTAAGGGGGATCGGGTAAGAAAATCGGCGATTGACCTGATTAGGGTTATGTTCGGATGCTTCGGGTGCTATCGATCGGCGACGCGCATCTCGAACCAGGTCGTCTTGCCCCGCGGGAGCAGATCGACCCCCCACCGGTCGGACAGCTTGTCGACCAGGAACAGCCCCCGGCCGCTCACGTCGAGCTCCTGGACCGGCATCAGACAGGGCAGCCCCCTGGACGGGTCCCGGACCTCGACCCTGATCCACCCGGGGCGGCGGCGCATGCGCAGGCCGAACACCCGGGCCCCGGTGTGCCGTACCGCGTTCCCCACCAGTTCCGAGACGAGCAGGACCGCGTCCTCGGTCATCTTGGGGCTGAGCCGCCACTGGCGCAGGACCACGACCTGGGCGAGCCGGCGGGCGGTGGCGGCGGACTCGGGGCGGGACGGCAGCGGGACCTCCGCCTCGGTCGGGTTGCCGAACAGCTCGATGGCCTTGAGCGCCCGTTCGTCCTCGACCGCAGGCGACCAGCGCGCCGCGGTCGCACGGCCGTGTCCCCGCGGCTGTTCGATGCCCTCCAGCCCCGCCATGCCCCCATCATGGCCGCCGAAAGCGCCCTCCGGGGCCGTTCCGACGGAATACGCCCCCGTGAAGCTCCCGCCCGACGGCAGTCGATCGGCATATGCCGTCGGCATTCCAATGGCTTTGGCAGCCTGTCTCACCTGCGGCGACGACTCATCTCCGGGCAATCGACAGACTCCCTCGACAAGGCAGACTTAAGGGTGCCTTAAGGCTCCCATAAACCGCCCCATCGAGGGACCCGGAATCAGACATCGCGTCAATTGCAAGTGGTTCCGCGGTTTCACAACAAGGTGAAGATCACAGGAACTTGGCCTTGCCAGGCCCTTCCTCGACGAAGCTGCGCATACCGCGCTCACGGTCCTCGGTGGCGAACAGCCCGGCGAACCAGTTCCGTTCGACCGCGAGACCCGTCTCCAGGTCGGTCTCGACGCCGGTGTCGATCGCCTCCTTGGCGGCGCGCAGCGCGATCGCCGGCCCCCGGGCGAGCCGGGCGGCCCAGGCGTGCGCCTCGGTGTAGACGTCGGCGGCCGGCACGACCCGGTCGACCAGGCCGATGGCGAGCGCCTCGTCCGCCTTCACCATCCGGCCCGTGAAGATCAGGTCCTTGGCCCGGGACGGCCCGACCAGCCGGGGCAGCCGCTGGGTGCCGCCGGCCCCCGGGATGAGCCCGAGCAGGATCTCGGGCTGGCCCAGTTTGGCGTTGTCGGCGGCGATGCGGTGGTCGGCGCAGAGCGCGAGCTCGCAGCCGCCGCCGAGCGCGTACCCGGTGACGGCGGCGACCACCGGCTTGGGGATGCGGGCGACGGCGGTGAAGGAGTCCTGGAGGCCACGGGCGCGCAGCACCATGGCGGTGTGGTCCATGTTCTGCATTTCCTTGATGTCGGCCCCCGCCGCGAAGACCTTCTCACCGCCGTAGATCACGACGGCTCGGACGTCCTCGCGACGGGTGGCCTCCTCGGCCAGCTCCCTGATCCGGTCCTGGGTGGCGACGTCCAGGGCGTTCATGGGCGGCCGCTCCAGACGGAGCGTCCCCACACCTTCGGCGACTTCGAGGGTCACAGTCATGCCCAGCAGGTTAACGCCGGTTCATCCGCGCCCCTGCGGCGGACCGGGCGCGGACGGGCGCGGATCGGCGCGGACCGGCTACTTGGTCCAGTCCGCCCAGGACATGTTCCAGCCGTTGAGGCCGTTGTCGGGCGAGACGGTCTTGTCGTTCGAGTTCTTCACCGTCACCACGTCCCCGATGATGGAGTGGTCGAAGAACCAGCCCGCCGGCAGGCTCCGGTCGCCGCCGCCCCGGATGTCCCGGAGGCCGACGCACCCGTGGCTCGCGTTGTAGTTGCCGAACGCGTCGCCGCCCCAGTAGTTGCCGTGGATGAAGGTGCCGGACGTCGTCAGACGCATCGCGTCCGGCACGTCCTTGATGTCGTACTCGCCGCCGTAGCCGACGGTCTCGCCGTTCATCCGGGTGACCCGCAGCTTCTCGCTGATGACCATCTGGCCGTTCCACGTGTCGTAGCCGGGCTTGCCGGTGGTGACCGCGAGGGTCTTCACGACCTTGCCGTCCTGCGTGATCTTCATGGTGTGCTTCTTGGCGTCGACGACGGACACCTGGTTGCGGCCGATCGTGAACTTCACGGTCTTGGCCTGCTTGCCGTACACCCCGTCACGTCCCTCGACGCCGTCGAGGTTGAGGCTGACGGAGACCTTCGTGCCGGACTTCCAGTAGTGCTCGGGGCGGAAGTCGAGGCGGTCGTTGCCGAACCAGTGGCCCTCGACGTCGACGGCCGGCTCGGTCTTGATCGTGATCGCCTTCTCGACGGCGGCCGGGTCGGTGATGCCCCGGGTGAAGCGGACGGAGAACGGCATGCCGACACCGACCGTGGAACCGTCCTCCGGCGTGAAGTAGCCGACGAACGTGTTCTTCGGGGTGAGGGTGGTGAAGGTGGAGTCCTCCGCCGACTCACGGCCGTCGGCGTCCTTGGCCACCGCGTGCACCGTGTACTTCGTGGCGCTGGCGAGATGGGTCGCCGGCGTCCAGCTGGCACCGCCCGCCGCGATCGAGCCGTCGACGCTGCGGCCCTTGGCGTCCTTGACCTCGACGTCGGTCAGCCTGCCCTTCGCCGCGGTGACCTTGAGCGCCCCGCTGGTGTCCACTCCGGTGGCACCGGACTTCGGGCTGATGCTGACGGTGGCCACGGACTGCTTGCTCGCCTGGGTGGTGGAGCTCTTGCCCTTGCCGTCGCCGCCGTCGCCCGCACCCTTGGCGGAGGAGCCGCCCCCGCCGCAGGCGGTGACGGCCATGAGCAGGATTCCGGCCATGACGGCCAGCCCCTTCCCCCCGGTCCTCCGAGTCCGAACCGATGCCCCCGATATCGGCCGCACGTTCAAGTCGTTCTCCCCTCCCAGGGGCCTGGTCGGGCCCCGCCCCGGCGCGTCCCGCGCACACATTGGCGCATATTAACCGCAGGGTTTTGAGCTTGGCGTTCGGCGAATGTCACCGTTCAGTAGCAACTTGGCCGAGCCGCCCGCCGGGCACCGCCCCGACCTGTTAGCCGGTGGCGCCGCCCGCCTTCCACTCCCGCCAGCCCATGTTCCACCCGCCGAGGCCGTTGTCGGGAGCCACCGTCCGGTCGTTGCTGTTGACGACCTCGACCACGTCCCCGACGAGGCTGCGGTCGTAGAACCAGCCGGCCGGCGTGTCCGAACCGCCGCCCTTCACGTCGCGCAGACCCACGCAGCCGTGGCTGACGTTGACGTGTCCGGGGGCGTCCGGCGCCCAGTAGTTGCCGTGCAGGAAGGTGCCGGAGTCGGTGAGTTTGATGGCGTGCGGGACGTCCGGGATGTCGTACTCCCCGCCGAAGCCGACCGTGCGGCTGTTCATGCGGGTGACCTCGTGCATCTCCATCATCACCATCTTCCCGTTGTAGGTGGTGTGGGCGGGCGCGCCCGCGGTGATCGGGACGGTGGCGAGCAGGTCGCCGTCGCGGCGGACCTCCATGGTGTGCCTGGCCGCGTCGACGAGGGAGACCTGGCTGCGGCCGACGGTGAAGGTGAACGACTTGGACTGGAGGCCGTAGGCGCCGGGCGCGCCCTCGACGTCCCGCAGTCCCAGGTCGACGGTGACGACGGTGCCGGGCTGCCAGTAGTGCTCGGGGCGGAAGTCGAGGCGGGACGTGCCGAACCAGTGCGGGCGGACCTCGACCGCCGGCCTGGCGGTGACCCGGACGGCGCGTTCGACGGCGGCCCGGTTCCGGATCTCACGGCTGAAGGAGAGGGAGACGATCATCCCGGTGCCGACGGTGGCCCGGTTCTCGGGGGTGACGTACCCGATGAAGCGCTCGCCGGGGACGAGCGTGGTGAAGGTGGTGTGGCGGGCGGAGCGGCGGCCCCGCCCGTCGAGGGCGACCGCGTCGACGGTGTACTTGGCGGCCAGCGCGAGTCCGGGCTCGTCGGGCCGCCAGCTCATGCCGTCCTGGGTGATGTGCCCGGGGACCGGGGAGTCCTGGGCGTCCTGCGACCTGACGACGGTGACGGACTCCAGGCGGCCGCCGGGCACCCGCACCGTGAGCGGCTGGTTCTGCCGGACGGCCCGGGTGCCGTCGTCCGGGGAGATGCGGATGACGTCCTGGGGAGCCGGGGGTCCGCCGCCCCCGAGGACATGGTCGACGACCGGCCCTCCGGTCCCGTCCGAGGAGCAGCCGGTGGCTCCCGCCAGGAGCCCCGCCCATGTCAGTACGGCGGCCAGTGCGGCCCCCGCGCGCCGTGCGCGCCCTTGTGCATGCCTCACGTGGGACTCAACGACCGGGCCCGCCCCGGGGAAACGTGAGTGCGACGCCGACGCTGGGCAGAACAGAGGGAAGGACGACGAGCCGGTGAGCCGCCGCGCCCGCGCGAGAGCCGTCGCGGGCGCGTCCGCAGCGGGCCGCCGGCCGTGCCCGGGACCGGGAGCCCGGGTGCGGCCGGCTGCTCGGACGCGGGTCGGGTGCGCCCCGGAGGTCGGCGAGCCGCCAATACAAAAGGGGCCGACAGGTGACGAGCGCAGCCGAGCAGCAGGGGGCACGGGCGCGGGCCCCGAGGGCGGACGCCCCGGCGGTGAACGGGACGCCCCTCCCCGTCCCGTCGGCGTGGCCGGGGGCGCCGACCCCGCTGGGCGCCCGGTTCCGGGTCGGCCCGGACGGCGTGGCGGGGACCAACTTCGCGCTGTGGGCGGCCGGCGCGGAGGCGGTCCGGCTCTGCCTCTTCGACGAGCGGGGGCGGGAGACCCGGATCCCGCTGACCGAACTCACGCACGAGATCTGGCACGGCTTCGTGCCCGGTGTGCTGCCGGGGCAGCGTTACGGCTACCGGGTCGACGGCCGCTGGGACCCGTGGACCGGCGCCCGCTGGAACCCGGCGAAACTGCTCCTCGACCCGTACGCGCGTGCGGTGGACGGAGAGTTCGGGCTGCCGCCCGAGGTGTACGGGCACGTCCGGGACTGGCCGGACCAGCCGGTCGCCGACACCGTGCGCGACGACCGGGACTCGGCGCCGTACGTCCCCAAGGGCGTGGTGGTCCACGATGACGACGACTGGGCCGACGACCACCGCCCGAAGACGCCCTGGGCGGACTCGGTCATCTACGAGCTGCACGTACGGGGCTTCACCCGGCTGCATCCCGGGATACCGGAGGAACTGCGCGGCACCTACGCGGGGCTGGCCCACCCGGCCGCGGTCGAGCACCTGGTCGCCCTGGGCGTGACGGCCGTGGAGCTGCTCCCCGTCCACCAGTTCGCCCACGAGGACCACCTGCTGCGGCGCGGCCTCAGGAACTACTGGGGCTACAACTCCATCGGCTACTTCGCCCCGCACGCGGCCTACGCGGCCTCCGGTACGACGGGGCAGCAGGTCGGCGAGTTCAAGCGGATGGTGCGCGCGCTGCACGCGGCCGGCATCGAGGTGATCCTCGACGTGGTCTACAACCACACGGCCGAGGCCGGGGAGCTGGGCCCCACGCTCTCCCTGAAGGGCATCGACAACCGGGGCTACTACCGGCTCCAGGACGACGCCCGCCGCTTCGCCGACTACACCGGCTGCGGCAACACCCTGCACGTGGTCCGCCCGCACGTGCTGCGGCTGATCACGGACTCGCTGCGGTACTGGGTGACGGAGATGGGCGTGGACGGCTTCCGGTTCGACCTGGCGGCCGCGCTGGCCCGCTCGATGCACGACGTCGACATGCTCTCCCCCTTCCTCGCGGTCATCGCCCAGGACCCGGTGCTGCGCCGGGTGAAGCTCATCGCCGAACCGTGGGACGTCGGTTCGGGCGGCTACCAGGTGGGCGCCTTCCCGCCGCTGTGGACGGAGTGGAACGACCGCTACCGCGACGCGGTCCGGGACTTCTGGCGCGGCGCCCTCCCGGACGTCCGCGACCTCGGCTACCGGCTCTCGGGCTCCAGCGACCTCTACGCCTGGGGCGGCCGGCGCCCCTACGCATCCGTCAACTTCGTCACCGCGCACGACGGTTACACGCTGCGCGACCTGGTGTCGTACCAGGCGAAGCACAACGAGGCCAACGGCGAGAACAACCGTGACGGCTCGGGCGACAACCGGTCCTGGAACTGCGGGGCGGAGGGCGAGACCGGCGACGAGGACGTACGGGCGCTGCGGCGGCGGCAGTTGCGGAACCTGCTCACCACGCTGCTGCTGTCGACGGGCGTCCCGATGCTGGTCGCGGGGGACGAGCTGGGCCGCACCCAGCGCGGCAACAACAACGCCTACTGCCAGGACAACGAGATCAGCTGGCTGGACTGGGGCCTGCTGGACGACCCGGCCTGGCGGCCGCTGTTCGACCTCGCCGCCCGGCTGATCGCGCTGCGCCACCGGCACCCGGTGCTGCGCCGCCGCGCCTTCTTCTCGGGCCGCGCGCACTCGGCGGACGGGCTGCGCGACCTGGCCTGGTTCACCGCGCGCGGGGAGGAGATGACCGAGGGCGACTGGTACGCGCCCGCGGCGACCCTCGGGATGTACCTCTCCGGGCGGGACATCCCCGGCCGCGACGAGCGCGGCGACCCCGTCCTGGACGACAGCTTCCTGACCGTCCTGCACGCCGGGGACCGCCCGGTGGAGTTCGTGCTGCCGGGCCCGCCGTGGGCCGGAAGCTACGAGGTGGTGGTGGACACCTCGCTGGAGGAGCAGGGCGCGGCGCCGGGGACGGTGCACACCGCCGGGGCGGCGGTCACGGTGCCGGCCCGGGCGGTGCTGCTGCTCAGGGTGGCGGGCTGAGGCGGGGCACCGGGAGGGGGCGGGGGGCCGGGGAGCGGGGGCCGGGGGGCCGGGGGGCGGGGGGCCGGGGGCAACGTTGCAGGCCCGTGAAATCGGCGTCCGCCTCCTGGCCAGGGCGTGGGACGCGCTGATCCACTGAAGCCCATGCCTGAGATATCCCGTCGTACGTTCGGTGGTCTCATCGGCGGTGGCGCGGCCACCGCAGTCGCCGGCCCGGCCCCCGCGGCCGAGGCCGCCGAGCGCCCCTTCGAGGCCCGTCCCGCCGCCTCCGGCAGGCGCCCCAACTTCCTGTTCGTCCTCGGCGACGACCTCGGCTGGGCCGACCTCTCCTGCTACGGCGCACCCCACATCAGAACGCCGAACCTGGACCGGCTGGCCCGGCAGGGCGTGCGCTTCACCGACGCCTACTCCGGCTCGGCGACCTGCTCCCCCACCCGGTTCAGCCTCTACACCGGCCGCTACCCGGGCCGTACGCCCGGCGGTCTCGCCGAGCCCGTCGGCAGCCGGACCCAGGGCCTGGACCCCCGTCACCCCACCCTGGCCTCGCTGCTGAAGCAGGCCGGGTACGCGACCGCGCTGATCGGCAAGTGGCACTGCGGCTGGCTGCCCGACTACAGCCCGACCAAGTCCGGCTGGGACGAGTTCTTCGGCAACTTCGGCGGTGTCCTGGAGTACTTCTCCAAGCTGGGGCAGCTGGGCGACTACGACCTCTACGAGGGCGACGCCGAGTACAAGGACCTGCGCTACTACACGACCGTGCTGACCGAGCGGGCCGTGGAGTTCCTGGGCCGGGAGCACTCCGACCCGTGGCTGCTCAACCTCAACTTCACCACCCCGCACTGGCCCTGGCTGGCCGAGGGCGACGAGGAGACCGGCGCCGTGATCGCCGCGAGGATCCGGGCGGCGAAGAGCCAGTCGGACATCACGGCCGCGCTCAACCACTACGACGGCGGCTCGGTCGCCAAGTACACGGAGATGGTGGAGAACCTGGACGCGGCCGTCGGCGAGGTGCTGGACGCGCTGCGCCGCTCCGGGCAGGAGGAGAACACGGTCGTCGTGTTCGCCAGCGACAACGGCGGCGAGCGCTGGTCGTACCTGTGGCCGCTCAGCGGTGAGAAGTTCGTGCTCCAGGAGGGCGGCATCCGGGTGCCGACCATCGTGCGCTGGCCGGCCCGGATCGACGGCCACCAGGTCAGCCACGAGCCGCTGTTCACCCCCGACTGGACGGCGACCCTGCTGGAGCTGGCCGGCGCCCGCGCCGACCCGGCCTACCCGCTGGACGGCACCAGCCTGGCCGGTTACCTGCTGCGCGGCGAACGGCTCCCGGAACGCGACCTGTTCTGGCGGGTGAGGGCCAACCGGGCGCTGCGGCGGGGCAACTGGAAGTACTACCGGGACGCGGCCGGCGCGGACCACCTCTACGATCTCGGCGCCGACCAGCGCGAGCAGGCCGATCTCGCCCCGGACAGACCGGAGTTGCTGGCCGACCTCAAGGCGTCCTGGGAGCGGACCGCGGCGACCCTGCTGCCGTATCCGGGCTAGCCGAGGATTCCCCGCTGGTACGCCGTGGCCACCGCGGCCGCCCGGTCGTTGACGCCCAGCTTGGCGTACAGGTGGGTGAGATGGGTCTTCACCGTGGCCTCGCTGATGAAGAGTTCACGGGCGATCTCACGGTTCGAGGTGCCCCTGGCGACCAGGGCCAGCACTTCGCGTTCGCGCGCGGAGAGCGGCTCGTTGCCGGGGGCGCCGGGCGTGCGGACGGCGGAGACCAGACGGGAGGCGACGGCCGGGGAGAGGACCGTACGGCCCTGGGCGGCGGCGCGCACGGCGGTGAAGAGCTCCTCGCGCGGGGCGTCCTTGAGCAGGTAGCCCGTGGCGCCCGCCTCGATCGCGGGCAGGGTGTCGGAGTCGGTGTCGTACGTGGTGAGAACCAGCACCCTGGCGCGGGCGCCCTGCCCGGTCAGCGCGCGGATGGCGTCGACCCCGCCGCCGCCCGGCATGCGCAGGTCCATCAGGATCACGTCCGGGTCGAGGGCGGTGGCCAGCGCGACGGCCGTGGCGCCGTCCGCCGCCTCGCCGAGGACCTCGAACCCGGGCGCGGACTCGAACATGCCGCGCAGCCCGTCGCGTACGACGGGGTGGTCGTCGACGATCAGCAGGGAGACCGGGGCGTCAGCTGTCATGGGGCACCAACGGTACGCGAGCGGACAGGGCCGTGCCGTGCCCCGGTTCCGACTCCACCGTCAGGGAGCCCGCGATGCGTTCGGCGCGGGCGCGCATGCCGTCCAGGCCGAAGCCGCCGGCGCCGGTGCGGACGGGGACGGCGAGCGGGTCGAAGCCGGTGCCGTCGTCGCGGATGTCGAGGATGACCTCGCCGCCCGGGAAGCCGCCCAGGAAGGAGAGGGTGACACCGACCCGGGTGGCCCGGGCGTGCCGGGCCGCGTTGGACAGCGCCTCCTGGACGATCCGCAGCAGGGTCGCCGCGACCTCCCCGTGCAGCTGCTCGGCGGTGCCGGTGACGGTGAACTCGGCGCGTATGCCGGTCCGTTCGCCCCACTCCGCGACCGTCTTCGTCAGCGCCTCGGGCAGTCCGTCGTGCTCCAGCGCGACCGGGGCCAGGTTGTGCACGGAGCGGCGGGCCTCGCCCAGGCTGTGCCGGGCCAGCGCCAGGGCGCGGTCCACGTGGTCCCTGCCCTGGCCCGGGTCGGGGGTGTTGACGACGACCTGGAGCTGGGCGATGATCCCGGCCAGCCCCTGGGCGATGGTGTCGTGGATCTCGGCGGCCAGCCGCCTCCGCTCGTCGGCGACCCCGGCCTCCCGGGCCTGGACGAGGAGCTGGGCGTGCAGGGCCTCGTTCTCGTCGAGGGCCCGGCGGAGCGCCGCGATGGTCTCGGTGCGCTCGGCCGCCCGCCGTTTCTCCTGCTCGGTGAGGTGGGCGACCGCCATCTGGAGAACGGAGTTGAACGCCAGCAGGACGGCGAAGACGGTCCACTGGAGCGCGTCGGCGAACGGCATCCCGCCGGTCTGCGCGGCGGCCACGGTGACCGCGCTGGCGAGCAGTCCGAGCCGGTGCCACCTTCCGGGCAGGGTCTCGTCGGCGTCCAGGTAGCCGGCGGCGGCGTAGAACGCGAAGAACGGGTTGAGCCAGGTCAGGGCGAAGGCGAGGGCCCAGCGGACGGTGTAGTAGACGGCTCCGGCCCGGGACGGGGCGCGGCGGTGGTCGGGCCCGCCGGGGCGGGTGCCGTACCACCACAGCTGGAGCGCGACCGCGGCGCCGAGCAGGGCCCAGCCGGTGTACCACTCGGCCGCGGCCGCGCGCGGGTCGGCGGTGACGAGCGCGGCGACCACGCTGACGCCGAGCAGCCCGAACGGCCCCCAGGTGTGGAACTGCTCCCAGCGCCGCTCGATCCGGCTGTCCGCCACCGTCATGTCCCCAGTCTGCACGGGCGGCCGCCTACTCCCAGCGGAACCAGCGGGCGGCACCGGCGGTCAGCAGGACCGTCCAGACCGCGAGGACGCCCAGGTGGTCCCAGCCGGGCCAGTGGCCGGCGGCGGCCCGGTCCAGGGCGCGGGCCGCCGCGCCGAACGGGGTCAGCTGCACCACGCGGGCCAGCGAGTGCGGCATCGACCGGACCGGGATCCACACGCCCGCGCAGAACATCATCGGGAAGAACACCGCCGACCCGACGGCGCCCGCGATCTTCGTGGTCCGGGACAGCGCCGAGACCACGGAGCCGAGGGCGAGCGCCACCGCGGCCGCCAGCAGCAGCGCCAGCAGGTAGCCGCCGGGCTGCCGGGGCAGCCGTACGGCGAAGGCGAGGCGTCCGACGGCGAGGACGAGCAGCGCCGAGGCCAGCGCGACCGTGCCCTGCACGGCCATCTGCGCGGACAGCAGGGCGGCGGGCCGTACCGGGGTGAGCCGCATCCGGCGCAGGACGCCCCGCTCCCGGTGCCCGGTCAGCGCCTGCGGCAGGGTCTGCACACCGGACATGATCAGGGCGACGAGCACGGCGACGGGCACGTAGACGTCCACCGGACGCAGCCCGCCCAGGGACGGGTCCGCCTTGCGGAAGGACGGGATCGAGCCGAGGATCACTAGGAGCAGGGTGGGGAACAGAAGGACCCAGAAGACGGCGCCGGGTTCACGTCCGAAGAGCCGGAACTCGGTCCGCAGCACGGCGGTGTTGATGCCGGTGTTCGTGCCGGGGCTCATGCCGGTGTTCATGCCGGTGTTCATGCCGGGGCCTCCTGGGTGAGGTCGAGGAACGCGTCGTCGAGGGTGGCGTCGGTGACGCGCAGCTGGTGGGCGGTGACCCGGTGGCGGGCGAGCAGGGTGATCACCGCGTTGACGGTCTCGTCGGTGCCGGACAGCGTGACGCGGCCGTCCTTGTGCGCGACGGACGCGAGCGCGGGGAGCGCGTTCAGGTCGCCGTCGTCGAGCGGCGCGGACGGGGTGAAGCTGATGACGGTCGCCCCCGCCGACCGGCGGATCAGCCCGGCCGGGGTGTCCAGGGCGGCCACCCGCCCCTTGTCGATCACCGCGATCCGGTCGCAGAGCCGCTGCGCCTCCTCCATGAAGTGGGTGACGAGCAGCACGGTCACCCCGCGGTCCCGGACGTCCTCGATCAGCTCCCAGGTGTCCCGCCGCGCCCGCGGGTCGAGCCCGGTGGTCAGCTCGTCGAGCACGACCACCCGCGGGTTCCCGATCAACGCCAGGGCGATGAACAGGCGTTGCCGCTGTCCGCCGGAGAGCCTGCCGAACCGGGTGGCGAGCCGGCCGGTGAGGGCGAGGCGTTCGGCGAGCGGCGCCCAGTCGAGCGGCTCCGGGTAGAAGGAGGCGTACAGCTCCAGCGCCTCGCGGACGGTGAGCCTGGGCTGGAGCTCGCTCTGCTGGAGCTGGGCGCCGAGGACCAGGGAGACCTCGGCGTGCTCGGTGACGGGGTCGAGCCCGGCGACCCTGACCCGCCCCGCGTCGGGCACCCGCAGCCCTTCCACGCACTCGACGGTGGTGGTCTTGCCGGCGCCGTTCGGGCCGAGGATCCCGAAGATCTCCCCCTCCTCGACGGCGAGACTCACCCCGTCCACGACGGCCCGGCCGCCGTAGGACTTGCGCAGGTCTGTCACTTCGATGACGGATGGCA
This sequence comes from Streptomyces sp. NPDC104367, assembly GCF_055583825.1. Taxonomy (NCBI): domain Bacteria; kingdom Bacillati; phylum Actinomycetota; class Actinomycetes; order Kitasatosporales; family Streptomycetaceae; genus Streptomyces; species Streptomyces sp. NPDC104367. The sequence continues at coordinate 251,238 of NZ_JBVJND010000014.1, forward strand.
TACGACGAGGGTCCCGGCCGGGCCGCGGCCGCCGCATCGGCCGGACCGCTCGAACCGGCATCAGCCGATCGGCTGATACGGGCGGAGCCGACCGTACGACCCCTCGAACACGCTGGTCGTGGCACCGGCCGCCGTTTCCGGTCCGGCCAAAACTCGGTGGGCGATGTCAGTGCCGATCCGTAGGCTCGCCCCTGATGCCTGCGACACGTGCAACCACCGAGGAACGCTCCACCGTCCGTACCCTGCTGCGCCTGTGGCCGTTCGTACGGCCGGTACGGCTGCGGCTGTTCACCGCGGCGTCCGTGGCGATAGTCGCCTCCTGCACGGGGCTCGTCATCCCCCTCGTCCTGAAGTGGATGGTGGACGGCCCGGTCGCCGACCGCGACCCCGGCGGGGTCTGGCTCGGCGCGCTGTACCTGCTGCTGCTCGGGATCGCGGAGGCGCTGCTGTTCGGCCTGCGCCGCTGGCTGGTCGCCAGACCCCTCTCCCACGTCGAGGCGGAGATGCGGGCGGGTCTCTACGGGCATCTCCAGCGCCTGCCGGTCGCCTTCCACGACCGCTGGGCCTCCGGGCAGCTGCTCTCCCGGGCCACCACCGACCTGATGCTGCTGCGCATGTTCCTCGCCTTCCCGCTGACCTTCCTGCTGGTCAACGCGGTCACGATCCTGGTCGGCGTGGTGATCATGCTGGCCCAGGACTGGACCCTCGGCCTGGTCATCCTGGCGCCCGCGATCCCGGTGATGTGCACCTGTGTCGTCTTCGAGCGGCGGTACGCGGGCGTGGCCCGGCTCGCCCAGGACCAGGTCGGCGACCTGACCACGGTGGTCGAGGAGAGCGTGCTCGGCATCCGCATCATCAAGGGCTTCGGCCGCCACCGCAGCCAGGCCCGCGCCTTCCGCGACCTGGTCCGCACCCTGCGCGGCACGGAGCTCCGCAAGGCCCGCATGCTGGCCGCGATCTGGGCCGTCATCGTCACGCTGCCGGAACTGGCCATCGGGGCGGCCGTGTTCTGGGGCTCGGTGCAGGTCGCCGAGGGCGCGCTGAGCGCGGGGACGCTGGTGGCGTTCCTCTCCACGGCACTGGCCCTGCGCTGGCCGGTGGAGTCGATCGGCTTCCTGCTGGCGATGAGCCAGGAGGCGGCGACCGCGACCGAGCGGTACTTCGAGGCACGGGACGCCCTGCGGGAGGACGCGCGGCCGGGTCCGGCGGAGCGGGGGCGGCCCTCGGCCGACGACGGCGGCATCCGCTTCCACGCCGTCTCCTTCCGCTATCCGGACGCCTCGGCCGACTCGGCGCCCACCCTGGAGGAGATCACCCTCCATGTGCGTCCCGGCGAGTCCATGGCCCTGGTCGGTGCCACCGGCAGCGGGAAGACCACGCTCACCGCCCTCGTCCCCCGCCTGCACGAGACGACCTCCGGGCACATCACCCTCGACGGCAGGGACATCACCGCCATGCCCCGCGAGGAACTGCGCACCCTCGTGGCCGTGGCCTTCGAGGAACCCACCCTGTTCTCCGCCTCCGTCGGCGAGAACGTCCTGATGGGGGCCTCCGGGGCGGCCGGCGAGGAGGAGCTGGACCGCGCCCTCGCCGTCGCCCAGGCCGACTTCGCGCACGCCCTCCCCCAGGGCACCGCCACCCAGGTCGGCGAGCAGGGCCTCAGCCTCTCCGGCGGCCAGCGCCAGCGCCTCGCGCTCGCGCGGGCGGTCGTCGGCAGACCCCGCTTCCTCGTCCTGGACGACCCTCTGTCCGCCCTGGACGTGCACACGGAGGCCGCCGTGGAGGCGGCCCTGCGCGACGTGCTCGCCGACACCACGGCCCTGATCGTCGCCCACCGCCCCTCCACCGTGCTGCTCGCCGACCGGGTCGCCCTGCTCTCCGACGGCCGTATCACCGCCGTCGGCACCCACCACGAACTGCTGCGCACCAACGCCGAGTACGCCCGTCTGATGTCCGGGGAGGATCACCGCCGATGACCGCCGCCACCTCCCTGCCCGCTCCCGACGAGGACGCCGAACTCCCCGGTCCGAAGCCGACCGACGACTCCGGCGGCACCGGCGGCGACCCCTTCGACCAGGACGTCCTGCCCACCCCGCCCGGCGCCACCGCCGACCTGCTGCGGTCCCTGCTGGCGCCGATGCGGCCGCGGGTCGCCCTCACCACGCTGCTCCTGCTGCTCCAGCAGGCGGCCGTCCAGGCGGGCCCGCTGATCGTGGCGTACGCCATCGACCGGGCCGTACCGGCGTTCCGGCAGCACGACACCGGCCCGCTGATCGCGGTCGCGGCCGGCTACGGGCTGTGCGCGCTGCTCGCCGGCGGCCTCCAGTTCGCGTTCATCGAGGTGTCCGCGCGGGTGAACCAGGACGTGCTGCTCGACCTGCGCGGCCGTATCTTCCGGCACGCGCAGGCGCTCAGCGTCGACTTCCACGAGCGGTACACGTCCGGCCGGCTCATCTCCCGCTCCACCACGGACGTCGAGTCACTGCGCGAGCTCCTCAACGAGGGCCTCCAGGAGCTGGTGACGGTCATCCTCTCCTTCCTCTGCATCTCGGCGATGCTGCTCTGGCTGGACCTGGGCCTCGGCGCGGTCGCGGTGGCCTCGTTCGTGCCGCTGTACCTGCTGGTGCGGGTGTACCAGCGGCGGGCGGTACGGGTGTACAAGGCGCGGTCCACGGCGATCGCGGCGGTGATCGTGAAGTTCGTGGAGACGATGAACGGCATCCGCCCGGTGCGCGCGTTCCGCCGGGAGGCCGCCAACGACGCCGAGTTCGCCGTGCTGAACCGCCGGCACGAGCGCACCAACGGGGACGCGCTGCTGGAGATGGCGCGGTACGTGGTCGGTTCCCGGCTGGTCGCCAACGCCTCGGTCGCGGTGATCGTGCTGTGGGGCGCGTACCGGGTGGCGTCCGGCTCGCTGGAGCTGGGCGTCCTGGCGGCGGCCGTGCTCTACCTGCGCCGGCTGTACGACCCGATCGACCGTCTCGGCATGTTCCTGAACTCCTACCAGTCGGCGGCCGCCTCGCTGGAGAAGATCGCGGGCCTGCTCGCCCAGACCCCGTCCGTGCCCGAGCCCCGGGTCCCCACCGAGCTGCCCGCCCCGGCGTCCGAACTGCCCGGCCGCGAGGTCGTCTTCGACGGGGTCCGCTTCGCCTACCGCACCGGCGGCGAGGTCCTCCCCCGCTTCGACCTCGCCCTCCCGGCCGGGCAGACCGTCGCGGTCGTCGGCACCACGGGCGCCGGCAAGTCGACCCTCGCCAAGCTCCTGGCCCGTTTCTACGACCCGTCCGAGGGCCGCGTCCTGCTGGACGGCGTGGACCTGCGCGAGCTGGCCGTGCCCGAACTGCGGCGCGGGGTGGTCATGGTCACCCAGGAGGCGTTCCTGTTCTCCGGCACGGTCGCCGAGAACATCGCCATCGGCCGGCCGGACGCCACCCGGGCGGAGATCGAGCAGGCGGCCAAGGCGATCGGCGCGCACGAGTTCATCACCGGGCTGCCCGACGGGTACGACACGGACGTCCGCAAGCGCGGGGGGCGCATTTCGGCGGGCCAGCGCCAACTGGTCGCCTTCGCACGCGCCTTGCTCGCCGATCCCGCGGTGCTGATCCTCGACGAGGCGACCAGTTCGCTGGACGTCCCCGGCGAACGGGCGGTGCAGCGTGCCATGTCGACGGTGCTCAAGGGCCGTACGGCGGTGGTGATCGCGCACCGGCTGTCGACCGTGGAGATCGCCGACCGGGTCCTGGTGATGGAGCACGGCCGCATCGTCGAGGACGGCCGCCCGGCCGAACTGATCGCCGGTACGGGCCGGTTCGCCGATCTGCACCGAGCCTGGCGGGACAGCCTGGCCTAGACGGGAGACACGGCCAGGCACCGTAGCCTCCCCTGCCCTCCCCACCCTCTCCCGCCCCTCCGGCTCTCTCCCTCTCCCGGCCGTCCGGATACCGAACACGGACATCCGGTCAACGAACCGTTTCCGGCCAAGTTTATGACGCGGTCCTGACAGATCGCGTTTTCTGGTGCCACTCTTCCCACGGCCGGCTCACAGCAACCCCACAGGTTCGCCCCATCGCTGCCGCGAGTCCGGCCCCGCACACGCACATGGTTCCGCGTTTCGCCCCGTTCTGCCCGGACCGCCCACCCGCGGTCCGGATCTCCCCTGGCCGCGCGACCCGCGGCCACGCAGAAGGAGTCAGTGTTGAGAAGCAGTTCCTCTCGCGGACGCACCCCCCACCGCACAGCAGTCGTGGCCCTCACCGGCATCGCCGCCCTGATCGCCGCCGCCGTCCAGTCGGGCGCCGCCGGTGCCGCCCCGGCCACCCCGCGCGCCGGCCACCCGGACCCGGCCCACGCGGCCGTGCGGCTCTCCCCCTCGCAGCGCGCGGAACTGCTCCGCGACGCGACCTCGCAGCGGGCCGCCACCGCCCGGGCGATAGGCCTCGGCACCCGGGAGAAGCTGGTCGTCAAGGACGTCGTCAAGGATGCCGACGGCACCCTGCACACCCGCTACGAGCGCACCTACGCCGGCCTCCCGGTGCTCGGCGGCGACCTGATCGTGGACACCGCGAAGTCGGGCGCCACCGAGCGGGTCGTCAAGGCGAACCGCGCCACGCTCAAGGTCGCCGGCCTCACCCCGGCGGTGAGCACGGCGAGCGCCGAGAGGTCCGCGGTGGCCCGCGCCAAGGCCCTCGGCTCCACCAGGCCGGCCGCCGACGGCGCCCGCAAGGTGATCTGGGCCGGCTCCGGCACCCCCGTCCTCGCCTACGAGACGGTCGTCGGCGGCTTCCAGGACGACGGCACCCCCAACCAGCTGCACGTCGTCACCGACGCCACCACCGGCAAGAAGCTCTACGAGTACCAGGGCATCGACACCGCGACCGGCACCGGCAACACCCAGTACAGCGGGACGGTGTCGCTGACCACGACCCAGTCGGGTTCGACGTACAACCTGACCGACGGCGACCGCGGGGGCCACAGGACGTACAACCTGAACCACGGCACCTCGGGGACGGGCACGCTGTTCTCGCAGTCGAGCAACACCTGGGGCAACGGCACCACGTCGAACGCCGCCACCGCGGGCGCCGACGCGCACTACGGGGCCGCCGAGACCTGGGACTTCTACAAGAACACGTTCGGCCGCAGCGGCATCAAGAACAACGGCGTCGGCGCCTACTCCCGCGTCCACTACGGCAATGCGTACGTGAACGCGTTCTGGGACGACAGCTGCTTCTGCATGACCTACGGCGACGGCTCCGGCAACGCGGACCCGCTCACCGCCCTCGACGTGGCCGGCCACGAGATGAGCCACGGCGTCACCGCCAACACCGCGGGCCTCAACTACAGCGGCGAGTCCGGCGGCCTGAACGAGGCGACCTCCGACATCTTCGGCACCGGCGTGGAGTTCTACGCCGCCAACTCCTCCGACGTCGGCGACTACCTCATCGGCGAGAAGATCGACATCAACGGCAACGGGACGCCGCTGCGCTACATGGACAAGCCCAGCAAGGACGGCTCGTCCAAGGACAGCTGGTACTCGGGGATCGGCTCGGTCGACGTGCACTACTCGTCCGGGCCCGCCAACCACTTCTTCTACCTGCTGAGCGAGGGCAGCGGCGCCAAGACCATCAACGGCGTCAGCTACAACTCGCCCACCTCGGACGGGCTTTTGGTCACCGGCATCGGCCGGGACAAGGCGCTGCAGATCTGGTACCGGGCGCTCACCACCAAGTTCACCTCGACCACCAACTACGCGGCCGCCCGCACCGGCACCCTCGCGGCGGCGGGCGAGCTGTACGGCACCACGAGCGCCGAGTACAAGGCGGTGCAGGACGCCTGGGCGGCCGTCGCGGTCGGCGCGCGCTCCGGCGGGGGCGGTGGCGGGACCGGCACGTCGTACGAGAGCGGCACGGCCGTGTCGATCCCGGACAACGGGCCCGCCGTCACCTCGTCGATCACGGTCTCGGGGCGGACCGGGAACGCGCCGAGCAACCTCCAGGTGACGCCGAATATCAGCCACACGTGGCGTGGTGACCTGGTGGTCGACCTCGTCGGCCCGTCCGGGACGTCGTACCGCCTGAAGAGCTTCAGCTCGTCCGACTCCGCGGACAACGTGACCGACACCTACACGGTGAACGCCTCCTCGGAATCGGCCAATGGGACCTGGAAGCTCAAGGTCCAGGACCAGGCCGCACAGGACGTCGGCACGATCAACGGGTGGAAGCTGACCTTCCCGTAAACCGCAGGACACGGGGGCGCGCGACGGGCGCCGTCCAGGGGGCGACTCCCCCTGGACGGCGCCCTTTTTACATGCGCGCAACGTTCACCGGACACCTGCTTTTCAGCCAACATCACTTCAGGGTCCTGACATGTACGCGACCTTGATGTCACTCTTCCCTCACCCGTCGCACAGCACAGCAACTTCACATCCCCACAGCCGGGCCGGTAACCCCACTCAGCCCGGACTCCCCACATCATGAAGGAGCTTGAGTGAGCCCCCTCTACGCGCGTCACAAGCGCACCACGCTCGCCATCGCCACCGCTGTCGCCGCCGGTGCCCTGCTGACCACGGGTCTGACCTCGAACGCCGCCGCCGCCCCCAAGGCGCCGCTGGCCGGGGCCCCGACCCTGCTCTCCAACTCCGCCCGGGTCGCCCTCGTCCAGAAGGCGCAGGCGAACGTCGCCGAGACCGCGCAGGAGATAGGCCTGGGCGCCAAGGAGAAGCTGGTCGTCAAGGACGTCGTGAAGGACGTCGACGGCACGGTCCACACGCGCTACGAGCGCACCTACGCGGGCCTCCCGGTGCTCGGCGGCGACATCGTCGTGCACACCACCAAGGGCGGCACGACCGAGGGCGTCACCAAGGCGACCAAGGCCACCATCAAGGTCGCTTCCCTCAAGCCGCAGGTCACCGCCGCCAAGGCGGAGAAGTCGGCGCTGTCCGCCGCCAAGACCCTCGGCTCCACCAAGTCGGCCGCCGACGGCGCCCGCAAGGTGATCTGGGCCGGCTCCGGCACCCCCGTCCTCGCCTACGAGACGGTCGTCGGCGGCTTCCAGGACGACGGCACCCCCAACCAGCTGCACGTCGTCACCGACGCCGCCACCGGCAAGAAGCTCTACGAGTACCAGGGCATCGAGAACGCGACGGGCACCGGCAAGACGCTGTACTCCGGCACCGTGAGCCTCACCACCTCGCTGTCGGGCTCGACGTACTCGCTGACCGACGCCTCCCGCGGCAGCCACAAGACGTACAACCTGAAGCACACCACCAGCTCCGGCACCGGCACCCTGTTCACCAACACCACGAACACGTGGGGCACCGGCACGGCCTCCAGCTCCACGACCGACGAGACCGCGGCCGCGGACGCGGCCTACGGCGCGCAGGAGACCTGGGACTTCTACCTCAGCACCTTCGGCCGCAGCGGCATCAAGAACAACGGCGTCGGCGCCTACTCCCGCGTCCACTACGGCAGCTCGTACGTGAACGCGTTCTGGGACGACAGCTGCTTCTGCATGACGTACGGCGACGGCTCCAGCAACACCCACCCGCTGACCTCGCTGGACGTGGCCGGCCACGAGATGAGCCACGGCGTCACCGCCAACACCGCGGGCCTCAACTACAGCGGCGAGTCCGGCGGTCTCAACGAGGCGACCTCCGACATCTTCGGCACCGGCGTGGAGTTCTACGCCGCCAACTCCTCCGACGTCGGCGACTACCTCATCGGCGAGAAGATCGACATCAACGGCGACGGCACCCCGCTGCGCTACATGGACCAGCCCAGCAAGGACGGCGCCTCCGCCAACTACTGGTCCTCGTCGGTGAAGAACCTGGACGTGCACTACTCGTCCGGCGTCGCCAACCACTTCTTCTACCTGCTGAGCGAGGGCAGCGGCAGCAAGACCATCAACGGGGTGTCGTACAACTCCCCGACGTACAACAGCTCCACGCTCACCGGCATCGGCCGGGACAAGGCGCTGCAGATCTGGTACAAGGCGCTGACCGAGTACTTCACCTCCACCACCAACTACTCGGGCGCCCGCAGCGGCACCCTGTCGGCGGCCTCGGCGCTGTACGGCTCCAGCAGCACCGAGTACGCGGCGGTGAAGGCCGCGTGGACCGCGGTCAACGTCACCTCGTGACGCGCTAGCGCAGCGGTAGGACGGGCCCCCGGGGCGACCACACCCCGGGGGCCCGTCCTACCCTCTCTCCATGTCCTTCACGTACGAGGCGGTCGGCGCGACCCGCGAGAACCTCGCCGCCTGCCCGCCGGGCTTCCACCCCCTGCACGTGCGCACGCGCATAGGCGAGGGCCAGGCGGTCTTCCACCGGGCCGCCGAGACGGTCCTGACCTGGGAACTCCACCGCGCCCTGGGCGTGGGCATCGACACCGCCGCGGAGCGTGCCGCCCCCGGCGTGGACGTCACGGTCACCCTGGCCGGCCTGGTCAGGGCCCCCTGCCGGGTGGTCTGGACGGTCGAGGAGTCCCGCCGCGCGGGCTGGGCCTACGGCACCCTCGCCGGCCACCCCGAGTGCGGTGAGGAGGCCTTCCTGGTCACCCGCACCGGCGACGGCACCGTCTGGCTCACGGTCGCCGCGTTCAGCAAGGCCGCCAAGTGGTACGCCCGCGCGGCCGGCCCGGCCACCCGAGCCCTCCAACAGGCCTACGCCCACCGCTGCGGCACCCTCCTGCGCCGCTTGTGCGCGGACGTCTCGGAGGACTGAGCGTCAGACAGGCACCGAGTTCCGCCGCGGAGAATTCCTCTGCCGGATTGGAACGGTCGCGAAGTTGTCGTGGATCCGCTGCAGCGCGCGAGCACTCGCGGATGCGCTTGGCGTCGGCCCTCAGATCGCTCATGAAAGCTCCGCCCCGCGAATGTCACTTCGTGTACGTGCTGCTCGTGAACGTAAGGGCAGGCAATGACCCCGCCAAGGGCGGACGAAGGTCGTCCGCCGTTGGCGGGACGGGGCATCGGGGTCAGCGCATCAGCAGGCCCGCCCCCTCCGTCGCGTTTTCCGGAGGGGCCGTGAGGAGGCCGAGTTCGGTGGCGGAGGCCAGGAGGCGGTGGGTGGGCAGGACGCGGACCGTGTAGCCGTAGGGGCCGGTGCGGTCCAGGGCCAGGGGGCCCTCGTAGGTCCAGTGGCCCTCCAGGTCCGGGCCGGCCGTCGGCTTCAGCGGCACCGTCGTCGCGTCGGTGATGCGGTCCTCCGCGTCGACCCGGCCGGAGACCGCCTGGACCTCCACGTCGTCGGGGCCGAGTTCACCCAGCCGGACGCGCACGCGCAGCGCGAGGGTGCTGCCCAGCTCCGCGGTGGCCGGAGCGGCGGTGGTCGCGACATGGTCGACCGACACCCCGTGCCAGGCGGCCCGCACCCGACCCTTCCACGCGGCCAGGTCGCGCGCCGCGTCCCCGGTCATGGCGCGGTGCGCGTGCGCCGCGGGGGTGTAGAGCCGTTCGACGTACTCGCGGACCATGCGGCCCGCCAGCACCTTGGGGCCCAGCAGGGTCAGGGTCTGGCGGACCATCTCGATCCAGCGGTCGGGCAGCCCGGTCCGGCCGCGCTCGTAGAAGCGGGGGGTGACCCGCTGTTCGAGCAGGTCGTAGAGGGCGGCCGCCTCGATGTCGTCCCGGTGCTCCGGATCGGTGCCGGCGCCGTCCGCGGTCGGGATCGCCCAGCCGAAGTCCGGCTGGAACCACTCGTCCCACCAGCCGTCCAGGACGGACAGGTTGAGGCCGCCGTTCAGCGCCGCCTTCATCCCGCTGGTCCCGCACGCCTCCAGCGGGCGCAGCGGGTTGTTCAGCCAGATGTCACAGCCGGGCACGATCTTCTGGGCCATCGCCATGCCGTAGTCGGGCAGGAAGACGATCCGGTGCCGGACCCGCGGGTCGTCGGCGAACCGGACCAGCTCCTGCACCAGCCGCTTGCCGCCGTCGTCCGCCGGGTGCGCCTTGCCGGCCACCACGACCTGGACCGGGCGGTCGGGGTGCAGGAGGAGGTCCATCAGACGGTCGCGGTCGCGCAGCATGAGCGTGAGCCGCTTGTACGACGGGACGCGCCGGGCGAATCCGATGGTCAGGACGTCGGGGTCCAGGACGCCGTCGATCCAGCCCAGCTCGGCCGTCCCCGCGCCCCGCTGCCGCCAGGACGCCCGCAGCCGGTCGCGGACCTCCACCACCAGCTGCTCCCGCAGCCCGCGGCGCAGGTCCCAGATCTCCTGGTCGCCGACGGAGGCGACGGCGTCCCAGCGTTCCGGGCCGCCGACGGTCAGCGCCTCCTCGGTACGGCGGTCGCCGAGCTGCCGGGCGCCCAGCCGCACCACCTCCGGCGCCACCCAGGTCGGCGCGTGCACCCCGTTGGTCACCGAGGTGATCGGCACCTCCTCGGGGTCGAATCCCGGCCACAGTCCGGCGAACATCTCCCGGCTGACCGCGCCGTGCAGCAGCGAGACCCCGTTGGCGCGCTGGGCGAGCCGCAGCCCCATCACCGCCATGTTGAAGAGGTTGGGTTCGCCGCCCGGGTAGGTCTCCATGCCGAGCCGCAGGATGTGCTCGACGTCGATGCCCGGGAGTTCGGCGCCCGGCCCGAAGTGGTGGGCGACCAGCTCCCGGTCGAAGCGGTCGATGCCGGCCGGGACCGGGGTGTGGGTGGTGAACACGGTCCCGGCCCGCACCGCCTCCAGCGCCGCGCCGAAGTCGAGTCCGGCGGCGGCCAGTTCGGCGATCCGCTCCAGGCCGAGGAACCCGGCGTGCCCCTCGTTGGTGTGGAAGACCTCCGGCTCCGGGTGGCCGGTCAGCCGGCAGTACGTCCGCACGGCGCGCACACCCCCTATGCCGAGCAGCATCTCCTGGAGCAGCCGGTGCTCGCTGCCGCCGCCGTAGAGCCGGTCGGTGACCCCGCGTTCGCCGAGGTCGTTCTCCTCCACGTCCGAGTCCAGCATCAGCAGCGGCACCCTGCCGACCTGGGCGTGCCAGACGCGGGCCCGCAGCAGCCGGCCGCCGGGCAGCGCGAGGGAGACGTGCGCCGGGGTGCCGTCGGCCTCCCTGAGCGGCGCCACCGGGAGTTCGTTGGGGTCCAGGACGGGATAGTGCTCCTGCTGCCAGCCGTCCCGGGACAGGGTCTGCCGGAAGTAGCCGTGCCGGTACAGCAGGCCGACCCCGATCAGCGGGACGCCGAGGTCGCTCGCCGACTTGAGGTGGTCGCCGGCCAGTATGCCGAGGCCGCCGGAGTACTGCGGCAGCGCGGCCGTGATGCCGAACTCGGGCGAGAAGTAGGCGACGGCGGCAGGGAGTTCGGCGGACCGCTGCCCGGACTGGTACCAGCGGTCGCCGCTCACGTAGTCGTTCAGGTCGTCGGCGGCCGCGGTCAGACGGCGCAGGAAGCGGCGGTCGCCGGCCAGCTCCGCGAGCCGCGCCGGGGGCACGCTGCCGAGCAGCCGCACCGGGTCGCCCTCGCAGGCGGCCCAGCGCTCGGGGTCGACGGTCCGAAAGAGGTCACGGGTCTCGGTGTGCCAGGACCAGCGCAGGTTGCGCGCCAGGTCGCTGAGGGGACGTAGGGGCTCGGGGAGGACGGGACGGACGGTGAACCGACGGATCGCCTTCACATTCCACTCCACGCGTTCGCGGTGAGAGCCGTACGGCGGTGTGCGGCTCGGCGTCCCTCAGACGGTACCGGCGAAAGGGGCGGCTTCGGGCCGGGACATGGCTCGGACCGGTCTTCGGCGCGTCACGCCTTCTTGTCGCGTCCCACGCCGCACGAGAAGCTGCCCGTCTCACTCCAGGAGGGGGAGGGTGAGATCGAGACATACTTACGACCGTATGACGACCGTATACCGGCGGTCGCGTGTCCTGAACAAGGCCGGTCTTGTGCGTAGACGGACGGCTGAGTAGTTAACAAAGTGCCGGATTGCCCACCCGAATAGGGTGGGAAGGCTCCTCCGGTACACCCCACGAACGCACCACTGGTCCGCCCTCGGACACCTCCGCAGTACCGACCTCCCCACCATCATCCGCCCACCACCACGTTGACGCGGACAGGAGCGGTCATGCCCGCCACGCACCACCTTTCGCCAGCACCCCCGTCACCGAGCGAGTCGCCCGGCACAGCGCCCCCCGCCGACGCGGCCACCGCCGTCGGCCGCATACCCGTCCTCGACGTCCGTCCCCTGGTGCAGCAGGGGCGCCGGCCCGCGAAAGCGGTCACCGGGGAGTCGTTCGAGGTCAGTGCCACCGTCTTCCGCGAGGGCCACGACGCCGTCGCCGCCAACGTCGTACTGAGGGATCCGAAGGGCCGTCAGGGTCCCTGGTCCCCGATGCGGGAACTCGCGCCCGGCACGGACCGCTGGGGCGCCACCGTCACCGTCGACGGGAAACCGGGCCGCTGGACCTACCAGGTCGAGGCGTGGGGAGATCCGGTCGCCACCTGGCGCCACCACGCCCGGATCAAGATCCCGGCGGGCATCGACACCGAACTCGTCCTGACGGAGGGCGCACATCTGTACGAACGCGCCGCCGCCGGAGTGCCGAAGCGCGGGAAGCGGGAGATCCTGCTGGACGCCGCCGCGGCCCTGCGCGACGAGGAGCGGCCCGCCCCCTGGCGGCTCGCCGCCGCCCTCACCCCCGCCGTGGACCGGGTACTGGCCCGGTATCCGCTGCGGGAGCTGGTGACCGCCTCCGAGCCGCTGCCGCTGCTCGTGGAGCGCGAGCGGGCGCTGTTCGGTTCCTGGTACGAGTTC